>NZ_JACSLW010000001.1:0-963094 GCF_018618345.1 Exiguobacterium sp. s36 | reverse complement strand
ACGACGACAACGACAAAGCCAGCTGAAACGACAACGACGAAACCGGCTACAACGACAACAACGAAGCCAGCTACGACGACAACGACGAAGCCAGCTGAAACGACAACGACGAAACCGGCTACGACGACAACGACAAAGCCAGCTGAAACGACAACGACGAAACCGGCTACAACGACAACAACGAAGCCAGCTACGACGACAACGACGAAACCGGCTACAACGACAACAACGAAGCCAGCTACGACGACAACGACGAAACCGGCTACGACGACAACGACGAAGCCAGCTACAACGACAGCCACGAAACCGGCTGCGACGACAACGGCGAAACCTGTAACAGAAACGGCGACAAAGCCTGTCACAAAGCCAGTCTCAGCTCCGAAAGCAGATGCCTCGACGGACAAACCGACCGAGTCGAAACAAAAAGCAAAAGCTGACTGGAAGCAAGAGAAGAAAGACAAAAAAGAGAAGAAGAAGGCGAAAAAGCATGCCAAAAAACATGCTAAAAAGCATGCCGCCAAGCACAGCTCGTCTAACGACCATCACGCCGCCAAAGGAAACATGTGCGGAAAAGTGAAACACAAGACGGCCGGTTTCCTAAATTTCTTCAAATTCTAAACCATGTGTCACCTGAACCCCGAGGGATCGATTTCGTTCCTTCGGGTTTCGTCTGACCTCTTAAAAAACAGAAGTTGACCCTACCTTTCTCAGAAAAGTTAGGGTACAATGCTCAAGAGAGATTGAGAGAGGAGTGAAGCATGATGGGCAAAGTACACGTTTATGACCACCCATTGATTCAGCACAAGATGACGATTATGCGTAAAGTAGAGACGGGGACGAAGCAGTTCCGTGAACTCGTAGACGAGGTTTCGTCACTCATGGCATATGAAATTACACGCGACCTTCCGCTTACTGATGTGGAAATTGAGACACCGGTCTCTGTATCGACACAGAAGATGATTGCCGGCAAGAAATTGGGAATCGTCCCAATTTTACGGGCAGGCCTCGGCATGGTGGATGGCTTCCTCAAAATGATGCCGAACGTCAAAGTTGGTCACATCGGTTTATACCGTGACCCAGAGACGCTCGAGCCGCACGAATACTATCTCAAGTTGCCGACGGACGTCACAGAACGTGACTTCATCGTCGTCGACCCGATGCTCGCGACAGGCGGTTCAGCAGCCGACGCGATTGCCGCGCTTAAAAAGCACGGTGCCAAGTCGATCAAGCTCGCTTGCCTCTGTGCAGCCCCTGAAGGTGTGGAACGTGTTCAAGCCGAACACCCGGACGTCGAAATCTATCTCGCCGCACTTGACGAGAAGTTGAACGACCACGGCTACATCGTACCAGGACTCGGTGACGCAGGTGACCGTCTGTTCGGAACAAAATAAGCATGAACCCGATGAGAGGATCCTGGTGATCCTCTCTTTTTTGTGGGAATGTGCACCAATCGATTCAAATTAGTTGAGACGATCGAAGAGACGGCCGATAGTAGAAGAGGAAGAGACCGTAAGTCGGTCCGATGTCGGGATAAGGGAAGAGACACGATGAAGACTAAATTCTCGCTACTGCAAAGATACTTACTCATCTCCTTGATGGCGTTGTTTTTAACGAGCGTCTGGAGCTATAGCGCGTTTCAGGACATCGAGCAGGAAAATCGACGAATTGTCGAGGAAGCCATCCCGATTTCGAACGCCGCCTCGGAGCTGTTTCGGTTACTGCTCGACCAAGAGCTGTCGGTCCGGGGCTATACATATAACCAAGACGCGCAGTCGCTCGAACAGTATGAGGCGACGAAACAATCATTGGAGGAGACGATTCGTATTATTCGTGAACTCGACGAGCGTCATCCGATCATGCAGGAATTGATTCAAGACGAGGCGTTGCCGCTCATTCAAAAAATGGAGGCGTTCCATGCGTCGCAAATCGAACTCATCGAGGCGGGTGACGTCATCGCCGCGAACGCGCGTCGCTATAGTGGCATCGATTATATCAACCAGTTCCGAGACGTCGATGCGGCCCTTCGTGAAGACATCGACAACATTATCCAACAAGCCACGCTTCGGAGTGAAACTGCCTCGAATTCAGCGAAATGGGTCATCTTCATCGTCGTCGGCATCGCATTGTTGCTGTTGATGACGTTCATGCATACGTTCCGGCTCGAGCGCAGCAAACAAGCGCTCATCCATCGCTCGCTCCATGACGCCTTGACCGGGATTTGGAATCGTCGAGCTTTTGACGAGAAGTTAGAACGAATGTGGGACGAAGCGACCGATACCGGAGACGTGCTTGCGCTCCTCTTGCTTGATATCGATGCGTTCAAGACGTATAACGACACATACGGCCATTTGGCCGGAGACGCTTGCCTCGAACGGGTGGCGAACGCGATCGACAAGGCGGTCGGGGAAGACGGTATGACGGCCCGCTATGGAGGCGAAGAGTTCGCGGTGCTCCTGCGGCCACGCCACGCGCGGCAACCGAAAGAAATCGCGGAACGGATTCGGCAGGCGGTGCTCAAACTGAACATCGCGCACGAAATGTACACCCCGTTGCGAAAAGTGAGTGTCAGCATCGGCGTCGCCGAACATGCGCCAACGCCAAGTGGTGATAAGACCGACTTGATTGAGGCGGCCGACCAAGCCCTCTATCAAGCAAAACAGAGTGGGCGCAACCGCGTCTCGGTCGGCCAGGCGACGAACGTAGGTTAAAATCGGCTACAAAAAAAGACGACCTTCCCGATTCGAACGGGAGGGTCGTCTTTCGTATAGGTTTATTGTTCAATCAATCCTTTTTGGATAAGGAAGTCGCGGGCGACTTTCTCCGGACGTTGTTTCTCGACGTCAGCAAGATAATTGAGCTCTTGCATCGTCTCGTCCGTGATTTTCCCGCTCAGCAAGTTCAATACGTCCGCGAGCTCAGGATGCTCGGCGAGCGTCTCTTCGCTGACGATTGGGACCGCGTAATACGGCGGGAAGAACTGTTTGTCGTCCTCGAGGACGGTCAAATCAAAGCGTTTAAGCAAGCCGTCGGTCGAGAAGCTGTCGATGGCGTTACTCTCATTGTTCATGAGTGCCGTATAGCGGAGTCCGCCGTCGACCGGTTTCACGTCCTGGAAGTTGAACGGATACGCTTCTTTCAAGCCGAGGTATCCGTCTTCCCGGTTCGAGAACTCGATTGTCGGACCGAAGACGAGCTCGTCACTCACCGCAGCGAGATCTGAGACGGTCTTTAAACCGTATTTGTCGACGTCTTCTTGTTTGACGGCGATGGCGTAGGTGTTATTGAAACCGATCGGGTCGAGCGTGCGGATATCGAAACGTTCGTTCACTTGTTTCACGACTTTGTCGTAGACGACGTCCGGGTCGTTCTCGACTTCTTGTTTCAATACATCGACGAACAATGTGCCCGTATATTCGACGTACGTATCAATCTCACCGGTCCGTAGGGCACTGAAAGCGACCTGGGTCCCGCCGAGGTTCAATTGACGTTTCACATCGAGGTCTGTCTTGTCTTCAATCAAGTCGGCGACCATGTTCCCGAGAATCAATTGCTCGGTAAAGTTTTTCGATCCGACGACAATCGTGTCGTCTTCACGGGTGAAGGCATAAATCGAACCGGCGAGGAGTAGGACGAACGCCGTCGCGATGACGATGAGTGGTTTCGTGACTTTCTTCGCCGAACGACGCGTCTTTTTCTTCATCCGGCCATCCGCGAGGACGATGCCATTCGGTGCGACCTTGTACTCGATGCGGCTGACGACGAAGTCGATCAACAGCGCGAGCAGACCGGCCGGGATGGCACCGGCGAGGATTTGATTGTTGTCGACGGTCTGGATTCCGGCGAAGACGAGGTAACCGAGACCACCTGCTCCGACGAACGCCGAGATCGTCATGAGCCCGACGGCCGTGACCGCCGAGATGCGAATCCCGGCCATGATAATCGGGAGTGCGAGCGGCAGCTGGATTTTACTCAAAATCTGGCGGTCGGTGAGCCCGATCCCTTTGGCCGACTCAAGCGTATCGCCCGGGATGCTCGATAGTCCCGTATACGTGTTTTTCACGATCGGGAGGAGCGAGTACAAGACGACCATGATGATGGCCGGGGTCGATCCGATTCCGATGAACGGGATCAAAAATCCGAGGAGCGCTAAACTCGGTACGGCTTGGACGACGCTCGTCAGACCGAGAATCGGTTTCGCGAGACGCGGGATCCGTAAGATGAGAATCCCGAGTGGTACCCCGAGTAAGACGGCGAGCGAGACGGCAAAGACCGTCAGCTGTAAGTGTTCGAGCAAGAGCGTCCCGATTTGGTCGGTGTTGCTCGTGAAGTAATCGAAAAATGATTGAATGGCATTCATATAGTTTCCTCCTCTTGCATGAATTGCTCACTGAGGACGGAAAGCAAACTGCTGCGTGTGATCAAACCGTGAAGCATCGAACCGTCGACGACCGGGAGATACCCTTGGTCGCTCGTGTTCATGACGTCTAAAATGTCGAGGAGCGAGTCCTCGATTGAGACGAAAGCATAGTTCGTGTTCATGACTTCCTCGAGCCGCTTCGTCTTGTCTTGGATGCCGTGGACATCTTTCAATTTGATGAGTCCTTGAAGGACACGATCACGGTCTGTGATCAACAAACTGTCGACCTTGCGGGAGCGCATGATTTCAATCGCTTGAAGCACCGTCCGCTTCCCGCTGATGGATACCGGATCGGTGATCATGATATCTTTCGCTTTGATGAATTCAGGACTGTTCCAAATTCGATTTTTCCCGATGAACGATTCGACGTACTCGTCTTTCGGGTTCCGAAGGATTTGTTCCGGGGTATCGAACTGGACGATTTCCCCGTCGCGCATGATACAAATGCGATCGGCCAGCTTGATCGCCTCATCCATATCATGGGTGACGAATACAATCGTCTTTTTCACTTCTTCTTGCAGGTTGAACAGCTCTTCTTGGAGATCGTTTCGCGTGACAGGGTCGAGGGCGCTGAACGGTTCATCCATCAAAATGACTTCGGGGTCATTCATGAGGGCACGGGCGAAACCGATGCGTTGTTGTTGCCCACCGCTCAATTCGCTCGGATAGCGATCGATGAACTGGTCCGGGTCGAGACCGACCATACGGAGAAGGTGTTCGGTGCGTGCGTCCATGTCTTGTTCGGCATGTCCTTCGAGGCTCGCAATCAATTGAATGTTTTCGCGAATCGTCATATGCGGAAAGAGGCCGGTCTGTTGAATGACATAGCCCATCTGGCGCCGCAATTCAATCGGATCCATTTTGCGTGTGTCTTGGCCGTTGACGATAATCGTGCCTTCCGTCGGCTCAATCAAGCGGTTAATCATTTTCAAAGAGGTCGTCTTCCCACAGCCGGACGGGCCGATAAAGACGACGAGCTCACCTTTGTTGATCGTGAGATTCATCTCTTTCAAGACGGTCGTTTGTTTGAACGTTTTCTTGACTTGTTTAAACTCAATCATGCAGTCACCCTTTTCAGTAATTATTTTCACATAACCTTATATGCCCGTCGTTAGATGATTGTAAACATTTTTTTCGAAAAAAGCGTTTGAACCTCTGGTAAAGCGGGGATAATTATTATCCTTTTTATTCGAAAAGAAAAAGAGAGGAGGACACGTGTAGCCAGTGTCTTCCTCTCAATACGTTAGTTTACATGATTGTCCATCGCCTCGACGAGTAAATCTGCCAAATGGACAGCACGCATCGAGTCGGTCCCATGTTCTTGAATGCCGAGTTGCATCTGCATGTGACAGCCCGGGTTCGATGTCACAATCGTTTGTGCCGCCGTGGCGTTCACGTGCCCCATCTTCATCTCGAGGATGTCGTTCGCAATCACCGGTTGCAATAGATTGTAGACGCCGGCCGAGCCACAGCAGTGGTCGGCATGCTTCTGTTCGATATAGACGGCGCCTTCGATTGCCTGGAGCAATACCCGCGGGGCGAGTGCCCCTTTTTGCACGTTGCGGAGGTGGCACGAGTCTTGGTACGTGATGAGCTGCTCCGGTAGGGAGAGCGGTACGCGGTCGAGAAAGCCGACCTCAATCAAAATCGAGGCGAAGTCTTTGATCTTGGCCGTGAACCGTTCCGCGCGTTCGGCCCATTCGGGGTCGTGCTTTAACAGATGGTCATAGCCGACGAGGAACGCACCGCAACCGCCGGCGTTCGTGATGACGTAATCGACGTCCTCGGCCTCGAACGCTGCGATATTCTGCTTGGCGAGCGTGACGGCACCCGTCTGTTCACCGGCATGACCATGTAAGGCCCCGCAACACTGTTGCGTTTTCGGGATGACGATGTCGCAGCCCGCCGCTTGGAGCAGTTTAATCGTGTTGGCATTCGTCTCATAGAACATCGTGTCCATCAAACAGCCGCTGAAGAAGGCGACACGGGCCGTTGTCGCTCCCGTCGCCGGGATTCGCTCCGGACGTCGACGTCGCTCCGTCTTCGGCGGGACCGTCGGTAGGATCGTCTCCATCTTCTGGAGCTGGTCCGGGAACCAGTCGAGGATGCGGAGCTTGTGAGTGAGCGTCTGGACGCCAGACTGTTGATAGAAGCGGAGAAAGCCTGTCGCCGTCTCCATCTTCGCCTTATTCAAGAACAGCCCGTCAAAGACGACTTTCCGGACGAGCCGCTCGCGGACCGGCATTTGTCCCGTCGCTCGTTTATGTTCGGTGATGGCGGCGCGTGCGTCCTCGAGCAAGACGCTATAGCGTACCCCGGCCGGACATGCCGGCTCACAGGCGAGACAACCGAGACATTCGTTGAGCGTCTTTTCGACGCCCTCGTCCGGTTCAATCAATCCGTCGACGACACCTTTCATGATGGCGATGCGACCGCGCGGGGAGGCGGACTCGTCTTTCGAGCGGATATACGTCGGGCACGTCGGCAGGCAAAAGCCGCAACGCATGCAGCCGAGCATCTCTTCATAGTCGAGCTTCTCGGTCATGCGGGTGGCGAGTTCGGGCGTCTGCTTCATGATTTACCTCCTTGGACGATGCGTTTTTTCGCCGCTTTGGCGAACATCTTCTGCGGGTTCATGATGCCGTGCGGGTCGAAGGCGAGCTTGATGCCTTTCATGACGTCTATCCCGGCCGGACCGAGCTTCCATTCGAGATACGGTGCTTTCATCGCCCCGACCCCATGCTCGCCGGTGATCGTCCCTCCGAGGTCGAGCGCGGCGGCGAAAATATCGGCGAACGCCGCCTCGACACGTTCCATCTCCTCATGATTCCGGGCATCGGTCGCGACCGTCGGATGCAGGTTGCCGTCCCCGGCATGACCGAACGTGGCGATTTGAATGTCATACGCCCGTCCGATCGCTTCGATGCGCCGGACCATCTCGGCAATCTCGCTCCGTGGCACGGTCGCATCCTCTAAAATCGTCGTCGGGCTGAGTCGGGCGAGGGCGGACAAGGCGATGCGCCGGGCGTAGCGAAGCGTCTCGGCATGTGCCTCGTCTCGGGCCACTTCGACCGACAAGGCCCCTTCTTCTAAACAGACAGCATGCATCGCTTCGATATCTTGTCGGACGACGTCACGCGGGCCGTCCTGTTCTAATAGAAGGAGAGCGCCGACGTCCGTCGGCAATCCGATGTTCGCGTACGCCTCGACGACCTCGATTGTCTTCTTGTCCATGAACTCGAGTGTCGCCGGGATGACGCGATTCTCGATGATGCGGCTCACCGTTCGGGCCGCGCTGTCCAAGTCCTCGAAATAAGCGAGCATCGTCTGTTTTGTCTCGGGGAGCGGGATGAGCTTGAGCGTCGCTTGCGTAATGACGGCGAGTGTCCCTTCCGAGCCGACGAGGAGACGCGTCAAATCGTACCCGGCCACGTCCTTGGCGAGCTTGCCGCCCGTATGGAGGACATCCCCGTTCGGGAGCACCGCCTCGAGCGCGAGCACGTAATCGGCCGTCACACCGTATTTCAATCCGCGTAACCCACCTGAGTTCTCGCTGATGTTGCCGCCAATCGTCGAGATTTTCATCGAGCTCGGATCCGGCGGGTAGAACAGTCCTTTCGCCTCGACGGCTTGCGCTAGATGGGCAGTGATGCAGCCCGGCTCGACCGTCACCGTCAAGTTCTTCTCATCAATCTCGAGGATGCGGTCCATATGGCGGAAATCCATGACGACACCACCAGAAAGCGGCGTCGTCCCGCCGGCAAGGTTCGTTGCCGACCCACGGGGGACGACCGGGATGCGGTATGTATGGCACAGCCGTAGCACAGCCTGTACATGCTCGGTCGAGCGAGGGGCGACAATGGCGTCGGGCATCGCCTGATAGTTCGGTGTCGCGTCAAACGAATAGGCGAGTCGGGTCGTCGGGTCCGTGAAGACGACGTCGGCACCGATTTCCTCACGTAATTGATTCATCCAGTCCATGGTAGTTCCTCCTCACACGCATCAAAATTTTCATGATGCGGGCGTCGGTTTCGAAAGTCACAAAATCGACACATTTTTAGATAGCGCTTACATCGTAATCGTAGCCATTCGAACTGGTATTGTCCACCCATTTCGGCTTGATGGGAAGGGATTTCCAGACGTGTGGACGACAAAAATCGCCCTGTGAGATTCATCACTACAAATTCGTCAGAACCCCTCGACATGATAAAAAGATAATCGGTATACTGATACAGGACGATGAAAACGATTTCAAAATCGGGTCAACGTCCGTTTCAAAACCTTTTGTGAACGTAAGCCGTTTGTCATTGTGTTTTCCAAAACGTGGAGGTATAACTGAACTATTCTTCATCTGATTCGCAATGTGAAATGTTATAAAGTTAACATTTTTATTTCACCGTTTCTTCATACTTTTTTAAAATTTAGCGATTTTAATTTAGTTTGTGAACTGCGTAAAAGCCTTGATACACCTTGATTTAAAGCGCTTTTATAATTGTGAAATTCATTGACTTCTTATGCCATTTCCAGTACTCTGAACTTGTGTGACTTTTGATGGTCACGCGAGTGTGAATTCGATGGAGAAGACGGAAAGCTCGGCAGCTCGAAAGGAGGATCAGGATGACGAAAAAAGACAATCGTTACCTGTCCTACGCCTCGCTAGCCTCTCAAATTTCGACCGCGCTCGCTGGACCGATCGTCATCGGTTATCTCGTTGGCCAATACGGGGCGAGACGTGAGTTTTGGGGCACGTTTGGTTGGAATGTGTCGGTGTTTCTGGGGATGGCTCTCGGAATCACGGCGCTTGTTCTCACCCTTCGAAGTTTACTGACAGGAGAGGACGAATGAAGCTAGAACAAACGGAACTACAACAAGTGCAAGCAGACAGAAAAGCACAAAAGCAGTTGATGAAACGCTATACGAAGTGGTTTACCGGATGGTTCGCCATTCTCCTCATCGGAGCGCTCATCGTCCCTATGTACAAACCGATATTTCTCGGCTTGTTCCTAGGTGGGGTCGCCAGTCTCATTATTCTACATATGCAGAATCGAAGCGTCATTCGTATGTTTGACGTCATCGAACATGGACGACGCCCAAAGTCGCACGGGACTGTTTCAAGAATGGCAGTCGGTGCACTAGCCGTGATAGTCGGTCTCTTTTATGAGGATCGAGTATCGCTGATTGCGGTGGTAACTGGTCTAATCGCCGGCCACATCATACAATTTGGCGAGTTCACACTTGCCCAGCTCAGCAGGAAAAGAGGTGAATACTAATGGGTCATGAGTTTCCCACATATTCTCTACAACTCGGAGATTATACGTTATATGGGAGCTGGACGAACGTCATTACGGTGCTGATCGCATCACTACTCGTATTTACGTTTGCCGTTTGGGGAACGCGACGCTTGGCTATGAAGCCGACTGGTAAGCAGAACTTAATGGAATTCTTCGCAGAATTCACACGCGGGATTATCTCGAGTGCGATGGACTGGAAGACTGGGGGCCGTTTCATCGGGTTTGGAATGACGTTGATTTTGTTCATTCTCTTCTCGAACTTGATGGGTCTACCGTTTAACGTCATTTCTGGTCACTATCTATGGTTCAACTCACCGACGGCCGATCCTTACGTCACGTTAGCATTGTCGACACTCGTCGTTGCAATGTCGCACTATTACGGCGTGAAGCTACACGGTTTGAAGCACTACTCGGCGGAATTCGTGAAGCCGGTCTGGTTCTTATTGCCGATCAAGCTCATCGAGGAGTTCGCGAACACCTTGACGCTCGGTCTGCGTCTTTACGGTAACATCTTTGCCGGTGAAATCATGATTACCATCATCTTGGGACTCGCAATTACCGCAGAAGGGGCACTTAACCCACTCGGTGCTGTGTTCGCAATTCTCCCAATGATTTTATGGCAAGGCTTCTCAATCTTTATCGGGGTTATCCAATCCTACATTTTCCTGACGCTTGCAATGGTGTACATCGGGCATAAAGCTTCTGCCGAGCATTAATTCGGGCAGGTCTCGCCAAAGCGTTGAACAAAAAAACTATTTACTTAACTTTTAGGAGGAATATACACAATGGAACAAATGAATCTTCTCGCAACAGCACTCGTTATCGGTCTTGGAGCACTCGCGGCTGGTATCGGTAACGGTCTCATCGTATACGGAACAGTACAAGGACAAGCACGTCAGCCAGAACTCAAAAACGAACTTCGTCAAACAATGTTCATCGGTATCGGTTTGGTTGAAGCCCTCCCGATCATCGGTGTGGCTGTCGGTTTCCTTCTCCTCAACTCTTGATTACGAGTTAACGAGAACAACGTAAGAGGGAGCGTGTCTCCCTCACTTATTTAGTCAAGAGGAGGGTATGCATGGATACGATGATGATTGCAGCTAGTGCTGGTGGCGAAGGCCTCCGCATCCTGGATATGATCTTTACACTTTTCACATTCCTCGTACTCTTGGCCCTGTTGAAGAAATTTGCTTGGGGACCACTCCTTGGAATGATGAGACAGCGTGAAGAGTATGTAGCGAACGAAATTGAGCTCGCTGAAAAGAGCCGCAAAGATGCGGAAACATATGTAGTCGAACAACGTGACGCATTAAGCGCAGCACGGACAGAATCGAAAGAAATGCTTGATTCAAGCCGTCGTCAAGCAGAAGCGGAACAAGCACGCTTGGTGGAGCAGGCGCGTTTGGAAGCCGAACAAATCAAGATCGAGGCGGGTAAAGCGATCGAACGTGAGCGTGAGCTCGCGAAACAATCGCTCCAGACCGAAGTCGTCACACAGGCGCTCTCGGCCGCACGCCACGTCCTTCAGTCAGACCTTAAAGGCGACGAAGTGAAACAACGTGCCCTCGTTACAGACTTCCTGTCTAAAGCGAAAGGTGCTAACTGATGAACACATCGTTAGCAAAACGCTATGCCAAAGCGCTCTTCGACTTAGCGCGGGAACAAGGCACGCTCGACCAAGTCGAAGCGGAAGTGCGTCTGCTCGATGAAGTGCTCCACGCGACTCCTGAACTCACGGATCTCTTAACGAATCCGGCAATCAGTGACAGCGAGCTTGCACAGCTTTTAACACATAGCTTTGGTGACATGACAGATATCGTGCTCAACACACTTCTCGTCATGGTCGAAAACGACCGTGCGAGCGAAGTTCGCGGCTTGTCGCGCTACGTCCTTGATTACATCAACGACTACCGTGGCATCGCCGAAGGGTTCGTCACGAGTGCTTACCCGTTGTCGGCAACAGAGTTGAAAGAAGTCGAACTCGTCTTCGGTCAGAAGATGAACAAGACGCTTCAATTGAAGAACGTCGTCGATGAAGACGTCATCGGTGGACTCCGTGTCCAGATCGGCTACACGACGTATGATGACACAATCGAAAACAAACTAACACGCCTCGAGCGTGAATTGTTGAATGCGTAAGAAATAGGGGTGAATTCAATGACGATCAAAGCTGAAGAAATCAGCGCCCTGCTAAAAGAGCGGATCGCTTCGTACGGTTCTGAAATCGAAGTCAGTGAGACAGGTACAGTCATTCAAGTAGGTGACGGTATCGCTCGTGCATACGGACTCGATAACGTTATGGCGGGGGAACTCGTAGAGTTCTCTAACGGCGTAATGGGCTTGGCGCAAAACTTAGAAGAAGGTAACGTCGGGATTATCATCCTTGGCGACTACAAAGGCATCAAAGAAGGCGACTCGGTAAAACGTACGGGCCGCATCATGGAAGTTCCAGTCGGTGAAGCGCTCCTCGGACGCGTCGTCAACCCACTCGGACAACCAATCGACGGTCTCGGACCGATCGTGACGGACACATACAACCCGATCGAGCGTAAAGCTTACGGCGTTATGGCCCGTAAGTCAGTTCACGAACCGCTCCAAACTGGAATTAAGGCGATTGACGCCCTCGTACCAATCGGTCGCGGTCAGCGTGAGCTCATCATCGGTGACCGTCAAACTGGTAAGACCTCGGTCGCAATCGATGCGATCATCAACCAAAAAGAAGAAAACATGATCTGTATCTACGTCGCAATCGGTCAGAAAGAATCGACTGTCCGTGGCGTAGTTGAGACGCTCCGTCAAAACGGCGCCCTCGATTACACGATCGTTGTTTCGGCATCGGCTTCACAGCCAGCCCCACTTCTTTACCTCGCACCATTCGCTGGGGTATCGATGGGTGAGTACTTCATGGACCGCGGACAACACGTCCTCGTCGTATATGATGACCTCTCGAAACAAGCGGCAGCTTATCGTGAGCTCTCGCTTCTTCTCCGTCGTCCTCCAGGCCGCGAAGCCTACCCAGGGGATGTCTTCTACCTCCACTCACGCCTTCTTGAGCGTGCGGCGAAGTTGAACGACGAACTCGGCGGCGGTTCATTGACAGCACTTCCGTTCATCGAGACACAAGCGTCGGATATCTCGGCTTACATCCCGACGAACGTTATCTCGATCACAGACGGTCAAATCTTCCTTCAGTCGGACCTCTTCTTCTCAGGGGTACGTCCTGCGATTAACGCCGGTCTCTCGGTATCGCGTGTTGGTGGTTCGGCTCAAGTGAAAGCGATGAAGAAAGTTGCCGGTACGCTCCGTCTTGACCTCGCGTCATATCGTGAGCTCGAAGCGTTCGCCCAGTTCGGGTCGGACCTCGACAAAGCGACACAAGCGAAGCTCAACCGTGGACAACGTACCGTTGAAGTCTTGAAACAAGACTTGAACGCACCGCTCTCGGTCGACAAGCAAGTCATCATCATCTACGCTCTCACGAAAGGTCATCTCGATGACGTCCCAGTCGAAGACATCCGTCGTTTCGAAAAAGAAATGAACGCATGGCTCGACCAAAACCGTGCGGACCTCTGCCGTGAAATCCGTCAAACAGGAAACCTTCCTGCTGACGAGGCGATGGTCGATGCACTTACGGAATTCAAAAAGACGTTCTCGCCATCGGTTTAATCCGGTGACGAGCGTCTATTAAGGTGGTGAATCGAAATGGCATCATTACGTGAGATCCAGATGCGGATCACCTCGACCCAAAGCACGAAGCAAATCACGAAAGCGATGAACATGGTGTCGGCCTCGAAATTGAACCGCGCTCAAGGGAGCAACGCCAACTTCAAGCCGTACATGACCAAGTTGCAGGAAGTCATCTCGTCGATTGCCGGCGGTACTTCAGGCGCAACACACCCGATGCTTCAAGTCCGTCCCGTCAAACGGACCGGCTATATCGTCATCACGTCAGACCGCGGACTTGCTGGTGGATACAACGCCAGCGTCCTTCGTGACGTGTATCGCGAGTTGAAAGCCAAACACGGTTCAACAGACGAGTACCGTCTGTACGTGATCGGGAAGGTCGGCGTTCAGTTCTTCAAGGCACGCAACATTCCGGTGTACAGTGCCATGACAGGATTGAACGACCAGCCATCATTCGTTGAAGTCGCAGAGATCGTCAAACAGACGGTCGGCGCGTTCAGTGAAGGCGAGATTGATGAATTGAAGCTCTGCTACAACTCATTCATCTCTGTCATCAGCCAAGAAGTGAAGATTGATCGATTGCTTCCGCTTGGGAATATCGAACAGACCGCATCTAATGTGATGTATGAATACGAACCAGAAGAAGAAACGATCTTAGCAGCGCTTCTCCCGCGTTACGCGGAAGGACTCATCTACGGCGCGCTCCTCGATGCGAAAGTATCGGAGCACGCGGCTCGGATGACGGCGATGTCGAACGCGACAGACAACGCGGATGAACTCATCCGTGGACTCAAGCTCAAGTTCAACCGCGCGCGTCAAGCGGCGATCACACAAGAAATCACAGAGATTGTCGGAGGTGCGGCTGCGCTTGAATAAGCGCACGCCCTCTAGATTGTAGGAGGCTAACACGATGAACGAATACGGCATGAAAGGCCGCGTAGTCGCAGTCATGGGCCCAGTTATCGACGTTAAGTTCGACAACCACTTACCGAACATCTATAACGCCCTTAAAGTCACGCACGTGGCTGAATCGGCACAAGATGTCAGTGTCGACTTGACGCTCGAGGTGGCGATTCACCTTGGAGATGACACGGTCCGTACGATTGCGATGGACTCAACGGACGGCGTTCGCCGCGGCATGGAAGTACTTGACTTAGGTTCACCGATTTCAGTACCAGTCGGAGAAGAGACGCTCGGTCGTGTCTTCAACGTACTCGGTAACCCGATTGACGATAAAGAAGTGTCACCGACTGTCCGTCGGTCACCGATTCACCGTCAAGCACCGACGTTCGATGAGTTGTCGACAAAAGTTGAAATCTTGGAAACAGGAATCAAAGTCGTCGACCTTCTCGCACCATACATCAAAGGTGGTAAAATCGGCCTCTTCGGTGGTGCCGGTGTAGGTAAAACCGTTCTCATCCAGGAACTCATCAACAACATCGCGCAAGAGCACAGCGGGATTTCTGTATTTGCAGGAGTCGGTGAGCGTACGCGTGAAGGAAATGACTTGTTCCACGAGATGACGGACTCAGGCGTTATCAAGCAAACGGCGATGGTCTTCGGTCAGATGAACGAGCCGCCGGGCGCGCGTCTTCGCGTAGCCTTGACGGGTCTCACAATGGCAGAATACTTCCGCGATGAGCAAGGACAAGACGTTCTTCTCTTCGTCGATAACATCTTCCGTTTCACTCAGGCAGGTTCGGAAGTTTCGGCCCTTCTCGGTCGGATGCCATCTGCCGTAGGTTACCAGCCAACACTCGCAACGGAAATGGGTATGCTTCAAGAGCGAATCACGTCAACAGCTAAAGGATCGGTCACATCGATTCAAGCGGTTTACGTACCAGCCGATGACTATACTGACCCGGCTCCAGCGACAACGTTCGCTCACCTTGATGCAACGACTAACTTGGAGCGTCGTCTTTCGGAGATGGGGATTTACCCAGCCGTTGACCCGCTCGCATCGACTTCACGTGCCCTCTCGCCTGACATCGTCGGACCTGAGCACTACGAAGTAGCCCGTAACGTCCAGCAGACGCTTCAGCGTTACAAAGAGCTTCAAGATATCATCGCAATCCTCGGTATGGACGAGTTGTCTGAAGACGATAAGCTCACGGTTCACCGTGCCCGTCGTATTCAGTTCTTCTTGTCACAAAACTTCCACGTGGCTGAGCAGTTCACAGGCCAAAAAGGTTCGTAC
This sequence comes from Exiguobacterium sp. s36, assembly GCF_018618345.1. Lineage (NCBI taxonomy): Bacteria > Bacillati > Bacillota > Bacilli > Caryophanales > Exiguobacterium > Exiguobacterium sp. s36. Next base: position 947,505 of record NZ_JACSLW010000001.1, on the reverse strand, counting down.
GTACCAGTTAAAGAGACAGTTCGCGGCTTCAAAGAGATCCTCGATGGTAAACACGACGATCTTCCAGAAGATGCATTCCGTCTCGTTGGTCCAATCGAAGACGTCATCGAAAAAGCGAAGACGTTGGTCTAAGACCTACACGGAAGGGGGAAACTAGACGATGAATACTCTTCACGTCAACGTCGTCACCCCGGATGGTGCAGCCTATGAGGGCGAGGCACGGATGGTCGTCGCCAAATCGGTGACCGGTGAACTCGGTATCCTACCGAAACACATCCCGATGGTGACACCGCTCGATATCTCAGTTCTCAAACTGCGCCACGAAGATGGTGGACGCACGCTGATCGCACTCAGCGGCGGTTTCATGGAAGTTCGTCCCGACACGGTGACGATCTTAGCTGAAACAGCCGAAATGGCGGATAAAATCGACTACGACCGCGCTTCTGCGGCGAAAGTTCGTGCCGAGCGTCGTCTTCAAGACACGAAGCTCTCGGACCTCGAATTCCGTCGTGCGGAGCTCGCGCTCAAAAAAGCGATTAACCGTTTGAGCATTCGCGATATCAAAGAATAACCGACATCTCTCCTGCAGCCGCAGGGGAGATTTTTTTGTGGATGGACCGAATGAATCACGTTCCTTCTATATATATAGGTCCAAAGCATCAAAAGTTTTACGCCCAAATAGTGGAAGACAGACATCTCTTATCCGATAATATAGGTGGGAACTACGGTAAAGGAGACAATGGGATGAAAGTTTATGTTGCGCGCCAACCGATCTTTGATCAAAAATTACGCGTCTGTGGCTATGAACTGTTATATCGCCGCAGCGAGAAAAATATATTTGAACATGTCGATGACGCACTTGCGACCGCCGACGTGATTCATAACGCCTATCTCGTCTTCAACTTTCGGGAGTTGACGGAAGGGACGAGAGCGTTCATCAACTTTCCGCAAAACTTGATTGAGAGCGAGGTACCGGCTTTATTGCCGCGGCAGACGCTCGTCGTCGAGGTGCTCGAGCATGTCGAACCGACGGAGAAAGTCTTGGCGGCGTTACGTTCGTTACGTCGGAAAGGCTATACGATCGCCCTCGACGACTTCGTGTTCGAAGAGAAGTATCGGCCACTCATCGGACTCGCCGATATCATCAAAATCGACTACCAGGCGACACCGATCGACCAACAGAAGCGGCTCATCGACGCCCTCGGCCATCGCGTCGAATTTCTAGCGGAGAAAATCGAGACACCGTTCGAATATGAGATTGCCAAGAAGCTCGGCTATCACATGTTCCAAGGCTACTTCTTCAGTCGGCCGACGGTCGTCCACGGCGCCGAGGTCCATCCGCTCCGGCATACGCTCGTCGAAGTGCTGAAGGAGCTCGATAAGCCGGAACCGGACTTCCGACGCATCGCCAGCCAAATCGAACGAAGCGTCGACTTGTCGTATAAGATGTTGCGCTCGGTCAACACGGTGTATCAAAAGGGACGTCACACGATTCAATCGATTGAACAGGCTGTGGCGCGCATCGGGCTCGATGAGATGCGGCGTTGGTCCTACTTGATGTTGTTGCGTGAGTTGCAGACGTCCGAATCGAAAGAATTGATTAAACAGAGTGTCATCCGCGGCAAGATGATGGAACTGATTGCGGCCGAGACGCTGCCGCACGTGACGGCGTTCGACGCGTTCATCACGGGTATCTTCTCGTCGCTTGACGTCATCTTGGACGAGACGATGCATACGCTCGTCTCGGAGCTTCCGGTCGAACCCGTTGTCAAAGCGGCGCTTCTCGGGGAAGACAACGAGTTGCGCGGTTTGCTCGATACGGTGCTCGCCTATGAGCAGTTGACGGTCGACGTCGATGAGACGATGCCGGACTTGTCTCGTTACTATGTCGAGGCTATCCGTTGGAGCCAAACTTATGATGCTGAAGTGAATAATGTTTGAAATGTTGAAGGGACGTCAATTACTGTACTAAGGCCATGCGCCGATTGACGTTCCTTTTTTGTATGCGGTTTATGGAGGAAAGCGAGTTGATCGGATGAACCCATTCAACCACTCACTTGAACGCTAAGTCTTTTTTTCTCTGACGCGTCATGCTATGATTAAAAATGGTACGAATTTTTGAAAAGAGGGGAATCGTCGATGCTGAACACCGTATTATCGCTCGTCATCTACGTCGTAGCGATCTACGTCGCTTGGTGGGCGCTCATGCCGGTCAAATGGGACCGCTTGCTCAATCAAGTGAGGAGTCCGCAAGCTGCTGTCTTGCGCGTCCTCGTGGCCGTCGTCTTCGGTTCACTGATCGCCCAGTTCTTTTTGGAGTATATCCGATTGGCTCAGGCACTCGCACCATTACAGTAGGCAGGGAAATGATTACTAAACTGTAATCCTGCTGTAACGTATCGTATATGTTTATCGTGATAGGATAAATTCGTCTGACATGACGAAATTTTTCATCAGAATTTTATGGTTGCTTTTATTATTATTTTTCTCTCTGATGAAGCGTCACGTAATACAAACCATCATAGTAATCGACACAACCACATCCGGTAACGGATATCGACGTATAAAACAAAAAATCAACGAAGTTGGAGGACAAAGAGAGATATGAAGGATTTGATTGTAGTCCGTGGAGGACGTAAATTGTCAGGTACTGTGCGTGTTGAAGGAGCTAAAAACGCCGTACTCAAAACATTGGTTGCCACTCTATTAGCAGGTGAAGGAAAGTCGGTACTTCAAAACGTGCCACGCCTCGCTGATGTGTACACGATTAACAAAGTGCTTCGCCACCTCGGTGCAGAGGTTTCATTTGACGAAGCGAGTAATGAAGTCACTGTCGATGCGTCGGGCACAATCAAAGACGAGGCGCCACTTGAGTACGTCCGTAAGATGCGTGCTTCAATCCTCGTCATGGGTCCTCTTCTCGCTCGCCTTGGCCACGCACGTGTTGCGATGCCAGGCGGATGCTCGATCGGCTCACGTCCGATTGACCTCCACTTAAAAGGCTTCGAGGCGATGGGTGCGAAGACGGTCATCGGCAACGGTTTCGTCGAAGCTTCGGTTGACGGTCGCTTGAAAGGTGCGAAGATCTACTTGGACTTCCCATCTGTCGGCGCGACAGAGAACATCATGATGGCTGCCGTCCTCGCAGAAGGCACGACGATCATCGAGAACGTCGCCAAAGAGCCTGAAATCGTTGACCTCGCCAACTTCTTGAACGGTATGGGCGCACACGTCCGCGGTGCCGGTACAGAAACGATTCGTATCGAAGGTGTCGATAAGCTTCATGGCGCCGAGCATTCAATCATTCCTGACCGTATCGAAGCCGGTACGTTCCTTGTCGCAGGAGCCATCACAGGCGGCGACATCGAAGTCATCGGCGCTGAGCGCGAGCACCTTCGTCCGCTCATCTCGAAGATGGAAGAAATGGGCGTCAAGTTCGAAGATACAGCTGAAGGCATGCGTGTCATCGCACCGGATGAGTTGAAGCCGGTCGACGTGAAGACGATGCCACACCCTGGTTTCCCGACAGATATCCAAGCCCAAATGATGGCGCTCGTCTTGAAAGCAGGCGGCACATCGGTCATCACCGAAACAGTGTTTGAGAATCGCTTCATGCACGTGGAAGAGTTCCGCCGCATGAACGCAGACATCAAAATCGAAGGCCGTTCGGCCATCATCAAAGGTGGCGTTCGCCTCCAAGGTGCTGAAGTCGTATCGACTGACCTTCGTGCCGGTGCTGCTCTCGTCCTTGCTGGACTCATCGCGGACGAAGAGACACGCGTGGGCGATCTCTACCACATCGACCGTGGCTACGTTGACTTCCACAAGAAATTGCAAGCTCTCGGTGCTGACATCGAGCGCATCCAAGGGAACGTTGAAGTTGCCGAAGAGATGGTTAAGAACTAATTAATAGACTCATAGGAGCGAGGAGAGACTCTTCTCGCTCTTTTCAATGAAGTAATGAACGGAGGAACCTACACACCATGTTTTCAAAAGATATCGGGATTGATTTAGGAACAGCAAACGTCGTCATCCACGTCAAAGGTCGAGGCATTGTCCTCGACGAGCCATCGGTCGTTGCCATTAAGCGTTCGACCGGGAAAGTACTCGCTGTCGGGACAGAAGCGTATCAGATGGTCGGACGTACACCTGGTGACATCGTCGCCATCCGTCCACTCCGTGACGGCGTCATTGCCGACTTCGCGACAACCGAAGAGATGCTTCGTCACTTCGTCGAGAAGATTCAAGTCCGCGGTTTCTTTGGCGGCATCCGCATGCTCATCTGTACGCCGGCGAACGTGACACCGGTAGAAGCGAAAGCCATCCGTGAGGCGGCCGAGAAGGCCGGCGCGAAAGAAGTCTTCCTCGCCGTAGAACCGAAAGCAGCAGCCGTCGGTTCAGGCATGGACATCTGGAAGCCGGTCGGTCATATGATTGTCGACATCGGTGGCGGGACGACAGACGTTGCCATCCTCTCGATGGGCGATATCGTCTGCGGCGAAACGATTAAAATCGCCGGGGATCGGTTCGATACGGACATCCTCCGCGCCATCAAAGACAAGCATAAGCTCGTCATCGGTGAGCGGACGGCCGAGCAAATCAAGAAAGAGATTGCGACGGTCTTCCCAGGCGGACGTAACGAGACGATGGATATCCGAGGTCGTGACATGGTGCGTGGGCTTCCGCGTACGGTAACCATCACGTCGGAAGAACTCCGTGAAGCGATGGCTGAATCGGCAAATGAGATCGTCGAAGCAACGAAGCGCGTCCTCGAACAGACGCCTCCGGAACTTGCGGCCGATATCATCGACCGCGGCATCATCATGACAGGTGGCGGCTCGCTCCTCCACGGCATCGACCAGCTCGTGGCCGAGCGTGTCGGATTGCCCGTCATGATCGCCGAAGAGCCGACGCTCAGCGTCGCACACGGCACGGGCATCATGCTCGAGCATTTAGATCGTTTGAAGTAATACGAGATAGAGGTACGACGTCTGCAGGCGTCGTGCCTTTTTTGCATTCAAGACTGTCTGAATTTCCTGTAAATGGATAGACTAAAGGGGGAGGGGTGCAGATGAATCCATTGATTGAGCGATTGACGGCGAAAGGGGTCGAGGTCACAAAAATTGAAGACCGAGGCCAGGAAGCGCGTCAGACATGGGTGGCGCACTTCATACGACCGGAACAACGGACACGTCTTTCCCCTTACCTGTGGGAGGATATCGTGGCAGGGACTGAAGGCTGTCTCGTCGGAACGACTGCTGAGCATGCGTTCGAACGAGCCGGGAAGTGGAAAGCGATGCTTTTTTTTCAACACTCGAACGATGTGCTCGAACTCGACTTGACGCAAGCACAACCACTTGCCAGGAAAGAGTTGATTGTCGAAACAATGGACTATGCGGACATCTATATCGTCGACCCGGCTTACACGTGGACGTATGTCATCCCGCACGAAGCGGACTGGGGACCGTATTTTCTCACCAAATTAAGGGCTAAAGGGGATCATTAAATGACACGACCACTCACACTCATTACCGGCGTCAGCCGGACGCAAGGCATCGGGGCAGCCATCGCGCGAAAACTTGCTACGTCAGGTCATGACTTGTATCTCACGCACTGGAGTCCGTTTGACGGCACGGAAGGTGTCGGAGCGGAACCGAATTTCATTGACGGCTTCGTCAACGAATTACGGGCATTAGGGGCCCGTGTCGCACATGAAGCGTATGATTTGGCGTCTGGAGACGCAGAAGGGCTGCTCAATCGCGTTGAGTCGGCGATTGGTGCTCCAAGCCGTCTGGTTAACAATGCGACGTATGAGCGGCACGTGAGCGTCGATACGTTCACGACCGAGACGCTGCGTCGTCATTATCTCGTCAACAACGAAGGAACGCTTGGTCTGACGTTCGCCTTCATCGAGCGATACAAACGAGCGGGGCATACGGACGGACGCATCCTGTTCATGGTATCCGGTGGGGCGGATGCGTCCAACTTGGCTTATATCGCCACAAAGGGCATGTTGATTGCCATCACGCCGGCACTGGCCAATGGGACAGGTCAGTACGGAATTTCTGTGAACGCGCTTGACCCGGGCCCGACCGATTCGGGTTGGATTGATGATGCGCTCCGCGAACAACTCGTACCGCTGTTCCCGTATGGACGCGTCGGGACACCTGAGGACACGGCCCGCTATATCGCGTTCCTCATGGGGCCGGACGGGGCGTGGGTCAACGGGCAACATCTTCACGTCGACGGTGGCTTCGTCGGACGATAAAAAGAGCTTCTCCCAATTCAAGGGAGAAGCTCTTTTTAATGCCATGTATAGTCTTTGTCGACGAAGAGTCGAGTGGACAAATCCGTTTGCGGGAACGGCTTTTCTTTCGCATCTAACCAGTCATGGTAATCGCAAAGACAGGCGTCGTCTAAGTGAAGGGAGTAGCCGTTATTGATCGTCTGAACCGTGATGCTCAAATCGTACTCGGCGAGCGTCTTCTTCAACCGGTAGACGAGGTTATAGACGTTGTGGAGCGCCCGCTGCGGCTCGTCGATATCTGGATAAAGCGTCTCGGCGATGAGCCATTTGTTCACGACTTTATCGCGGTGGAAAATCAAGTAGGCGAACAGTTCCTCCGTCTTTTGTGTCGGCCATTTGACGAGGTCGCCGTCTTGCGTCTTGACCGAGAAGTGGTCGAGACATTGAATCGTACACGTCCGGTGATGCTCGGTCGACATTATCTCCTTGTATCGTTTCTCGACGCGAGGAATGAGGTCGTGAATCATCTGTTCGGTAATCGGTTTGAGCAGATAGTGCGTCGCTTGCAGGTTGAACGCATCGACCGCGTATTGGCTGTGCGCCGTCGTGAAGACGACTTGAGTCGTCTCGGGCAAACGTTTGGCGAAATCGAGACCGTTCATCTGGGGCATCTCGATATCGAGAAAGACGAGGTCGATTTCCTGGTTTGCTAAAAATTCAAGTGCTTGGAACGGATCGTGGAACGACCCCATCCATTTCAAGTTTGGTTCAGCTTGGATGAGGCGTTCCATCATCCTTAAAATATGGTGCTCATCTTCAATCAAAATCGTGCGCATGTTGCTCGTTCATCCTCTCTCGTTTTGGGAGTCGGATATGCACATGCGTTCCGACCCCTGGTTCAGAATTTAATTTAAATGTGGCATCTGATATGAAGTCGATCCGATTCTTGACATTCGGGATACCAATTCCATTCGATTTTCTCAAGTGCGGTGTCGGATTGAACCCGATGCCGTTGTCGGCAATCCGGATATCGATTGCATCATCTGAGGACTGGATCGACAACATGAGCCGTTTGATACCTGGTTGCTTCATCAACCCATGCTGTACCGCGTTCTCGACGAGCGGTTGCAATAACAGCGGTGGAATCGAGGCGTTGAGGACGGATTCGTCGATATCTTTCGTGATGGTGAACGCATCATTGAAGCGAGTCTGCTCAATCATCAAATACGAGTCGATGACGTCGAGTTCTTGCTTGAGCGAGATATCGTTCTCGGTCCGCCCATTCTCGAAGATGAAGCGGACATATGTGCTCAAATGGCTGAGCAAACGTGCTGCCTCAGTCGGTGCCGTGTAACAGAGCGCAATCACGTTCCCGAATGTGTTGTATAGGAAGTGCGGCTTGATTTGGGCGTTGAAAAATGAGATTTCACTTTGATTGGCGAACGTCAGCACTTCACGCTTTTTTCGTTTATCCGTCGACAAGTGAATCGGGAGCAACGTGAACATGAGCAGGAAGTAAATGAGCGACATGACGCTCGTATACAGTTCTTGGTTCGGGTGGTCAATCAAAACGTTAATCAACTGGCCAACATAGCCGATGATGAGCGAAATCGTGAACACGAGAAATTCGAACGGATAGCCGTCGTCTTTTCGTTCGAACAGCCAATTGATGTTCAGTCCGGTCCAGAAGAATGTGATGAACAGGACATACACCCAAGGAAATTGGTCGAATATCGCGTGCGCACCTTCAGACAGCACCAAGGCGATGAGGCTGAACGCATAGAGCGGGTAGGACGCGTACTTCAAAAAGTGTCGAAACGGGACGCGTTCAAGACATAACGCAAAGTTGATTAACATCGCGACGCTCAGTAATGCCGTAATCATATTTAATTTATGGGCTAAAACGTAAGACATCATAGGGACGATTTCGAATATGATCATTTGATCACTCGTCATAAGCGAGACGCTGACGAGGAAAAAGAAAGCAGCTCCATATAGATAGAGTGTTTCTTTGCGATGGAACAGCCAAACGATCGCATAGAAAGAAAAAATGAGGAGCGAGATGAGGATGATCACGAACTCATAACTGAAGTATTGATTATGATAGGTCATCATATTGCTCGTTGGACCGATGAGCAGACTGTCGGAAATACCAGTCGAGAGCTCATTTGTCTCAGCCGTTTGAATCGTCAAACGAAACGTCGGCGTCTGCGTATCTAACAGAACGAGATAGGCATGTCTAGGGTCTTGATCTGTCGATGCGTAGACGGGTGAGACAGCTTCTCCATCAATGAGGAGGTTGACATGTGGGTGGTTACGCGGGACACGCAAAGCGTATTGTCCCGGGGGCAATGAGATGTCGGTTTCATAAGTCGCCGTCTTGTGCGGCGTCACATGCGGGAGTTGTCGATACGATTCGCGGTCGACTCGCTCGAGCAGGCTCGATTGAAAGCGCCACGTCCCATCGAGACGCATGAGTTGGTCGGTCACACGAGAGTCGGTCAAATCGGCCGTTCCTTGTGTGACGGTGACTGAGTCGTCGATCGTCTGTCCACGCGTCAAGGCGAAGCCGCCAGCGAGCGCGAAGATGATAATCAATACGACCAGCCCGATCGATTTAGGGGTCATCTGCATATTCCCTTCGTGATTTGTGAGTTTCTTGTGAGAAACGAACGATATACTGACACTAATCGTTCACGTATAAAGTGACGAATGTTTTCTTATCGTACACGAAACTGACTTTTTTGAATAGCCGAACATACGAAACTACCCAATCCGATTAATCATCGATATGAAAGAAGGCTATATATGAAACGCTGGATTGAACAACGAATTAGCCGCCAAGTCCTCACCGTGTTTTACGTATTGATCGCCTTAATCACGTTGACGTCACTTGGCACATACTTTTATACCCAGCAAGCGATCCGCGAAACCACGGTCGAACTCGAACGGATCAGTGAACAGCGGGCCCGGGCAACCGATTTGTTCGAGACGTGGCAGTCGATGCAGTACGAGATGCGCGGCCACGTCCTGCTCGGAGAAGATGCCCTGTTGGCGGAAGTGAAACAAGCCCAGACCCGCATCGATGACCAGACGAGCTGGTTTGAACAGAACGCCGAGACAAACGAAGAGACGACGTTCGCGGAAGAGGCGCGTTTGCTCTTTACCATCTATACGACGCGCGTCATGCCTGGTCTCGAACGTTACGTTGTCGCCAAAGCGAACGGGGAAGTCGATGAGCCGTTCTTACAGATGGCGACCGTCGGCCAGCTTATGCCGAAAAATGCATCGTCGAATCAGACACGATTCAAATTTAATTCAAATAGTGCGGCCGATATGAGTGCGAGCATCGTCGACATGGAATCGGTCTTCACGGACTATCGCTCCGAGCTCGACTTTCAAGAGTCGGGTCTCCGGGAAGAACTGTCGGAGCAGCTCGCTAAAGCTCAATGGATGTGGCTACTTATTTTGCTCGGCGCGTTGTTCATCCTCTTCGTTAGTCTACAACCATATATTGTGCGGTTGACGAAACAGCTTGAGGCGCTCATCACGAACAGTGAACGGCTGGCCGTCGATCCGCATGCTACGCTTATTCCGATCAATCCAATGAAAAACGAGGTCGGTCAACTATCGAAATCATTTACGGAGATGTCGAGCTCGTTGATTCATCAACATACTGAACTCGAGAAAGAGCGCGAGAAGACGGCCCGCATTTTGCATACGATGCGCGACGCGATTGTCTTTGTCGAGGTAGACACAAACCAACGCTTCGCCAATGAGGCGCTGTTCGAACTGTATGAGCAGCCGTTCCCGTTCGGCGACCGTCAGAGCTTGTATCCGATTGACGCGTTTTATGAGCCGTTCATGGACCAAATCGATGATCAGGACGGTCTCAATCGCTTCACACACCGGGCTAAAAACTGTGGAATCTTCGATGAAACGTTTACGTATTCGATGCAAGGGGGAAGACGTATCATACGGATGTACGCCGAACCGATTGAACTGCAGGACGAACGTTTCGGCGTGATGTTTGTGTCGCGGGACATTACGAAAGAGATTGAGATTGATCGCTTGAAGACGGAACTTGTCGCGACGGTCTCTCACGAACTTCGGACCCCGCTCACATCCATTCTCGGTTTTACCGAACTGCTTGAACATCGTCACGTCGACGAAGAGAAGCGAAAACGCTACTTGAGCATGATTCATAGCGAGACGACCCGGCTCGAGCGGCTCGTCAGCAATCTGCTCGACGTGCAGAAGATAGAGTCCGGTAACGCGCAGCAAGACTTCAAAGTCGAGAGTTTGTTCGAACTATTGTCCGATATTCTTGAGATTCATGCTGGTTCGACCGAGTTGCATGCGTTCCATTTCGATTGTGATGAAACGATTCGCGTCTCCGGGGACCCGGCGCAACTGCGTCAAGTGTTCTCGAACATCTTGAATAACGCCATTAAATATTCACCCGACGGCGGCAATATCGCCGTCAACGTCTCGTGCGATGACGATGTCATCCGGATCGCCATCGAAGACGAAGGCATGGGGGTGGCGCCCGCAGATGCCGAACGACTGTTTGAGAAATTCTACCGTGTCCAAAACGAGCAGAGCCGCAATATTGGAGGCACCGGCCTTGGGCTTGCGATCTGTAAGGAGATTATCGAATCACATGGCGGGACAATCAGCGTCCGTTCTGAACTTGGGAATGGGACGACCATGACGGTCGAACTCCCGATTGTCGCTTGACGAAAACCACTTCACATTGCGAAGTGGTTTTTTTTAGTTTTTTTCAAAAAACGGTGAATGAAACATTCGTTTGGTACGATATACAGAGTGAAGACTTTGAACGATGAAAGGAAGACGAACCATGTTACGCGGATTATATACGGCGGCGGGCGCGATGAACGCGCTCCAACGTCAACAAGAGATTTTGAGCAATAACCTTGGAAACGTCCGGACACCTGGATTCAAGGCATCGAACGGCGTCGTCCGCTCGTTCCCAGAAATGTTGCTCGCCCAAGTGAGCCACCCGGGAAATTCGGGTTCACGCGTGCAAGGCGAGGTTGGCACGTTGTCGACGGGCGTGTATTTGCAAGAGACGATGCCACGTTTCTCGACGGGAAGCATCTCCGAGACGGGGAGCCCGACCGACGTATATATGAAGGTACCGGCTGACGCGACAGGTGCCGCTATGTTCGCCGTCGAACAGAACGGTGAGACGCTCTATACGACGAACGGACGCTTCGCGGTCGATGAGGAACGCTTCTTGCGTTCGGCAGATGGTGGGTATATCCTCTCAGACGCCGGCGAACGGATTCAATTGCCGTCAAGTGAGTTCACGTTGTCAGGTGACGGGCAAATCACGTCACTCGGTCAGAACGTGGCGACGCTCGGTGCCGTTCAAATCGATGACTTGGCGACACTCGAGCAAGTCGGGAACGACTATCGGGTCAATGGAGACGCACCGCCTGCTGCGAACGTTCAGTTCCAACAAGGATTTATCGAAGAGGCAAACGTCGATCTCGATCGGACGATGGCCGATTTGATGACGACGTACCGTCAATTCGAGGCGAACCAAAAAGTTGTCCAAGCATATGACAAGAGTGCCGAGCGGGCGATTGAAATCGCTCGGATTCGTTAAGGAGGAAGCCCATGCAATCGATTTATAACTCGGTGTCGTCGCTCACGCAGCTTCAGCGCCAGCTCGATGTGACCGGTCACAACATTGCCAACGTTGACACGGCCGGCTATAAGCGGGAACAGACCCACTTCGCCTCGCTCTTGTCGCAGGCGTACGACAATCAACCACGCGCCGAGCTCGAGGTCGGGCGCGATACGCCGAACGGGATTCGTATCGGCGTTGGCGGTCACGTCGCCGATATTAGCCAACAGTTCAATATCGGTCAGATTCGCAAGACTGACCGTGGCCTTGATGTGTTCTTGAAAGCGAGCCGCCAGTTCTTCGCCGTCGAGACGGAGAATGGTGTCGGATTGACTCGGAGCGGGAATATGCAGCTGTCGGTCGGTGAGACGACGACGCTCGTCGACGTGAACGGCAACGCCCTCCTGGGTGCGGACGGGAACCCGATCGTCATGCCGAATGAGGCGACGGCGCATCGCGTCCGTCAAGATGGGATGGTCGTCGCCAGCGTGAACGGGGCCGAGCAAGAGTTCGGCCGTCTCGATATCGTCGAGGTGCGTAACACGTCAGCGCTCCAACCGCTCGGCAACAACGTCTATGCGGCTGATTTGGCGGCGGACGTTGACCGTCCGCTCGGCAATCTGTTGATCGAAGGGACGCTCGAATCGTCGAACGTCGATTTGACGAAAGAGATGACCGACATGACGATCACGCAACGTGCCTACCAGATGAATTCACGGGCGTTGTCGATGAGTGACCAGATGATGGGACTCGTCACGTCGCTTCGTTAAACACGGACCGTTCTTCCTCGGAAGAGCGGTTTTTGCGTTACACTGAATACGAGGAGGGATGGACATGCGGATTGTCGTGGCGATGGATTCGTTCAAAGGGTCGTTGACGAGCGTGGAAGCGAATCGGGCGGTTTGTCGGGCACTCGCTGGACACGATGTCATCGAGGTGCCGATTTCAGACGGAGGCGAAGGATTTTTAGATGCGTGGCTCCTGACACATCCACATGCCGAGACCATCACGCAAGACGTCATGTCGCTTGACGGGACGATGCGACAAGCGCGGTACGGTTGGTTAGAACTGACGCGAGAAGCAGTCATCGAAGTCGCCGAGGCGTCTGGGCTCACACTTGTCGATACACTCGACCCGTGGCGCTACAGCTCCTATGGGACGGGGCTGCAAATTCGGCATGCGCTCGAGAGCGGGGCGACACGCATCACCGTCGGCCTCGGCGGGAGTGCGACCGTCGACGGAGGCAAAGGCCTGCTCGAGGCGCTCGGCGTCCAATTCTTCGATGAGTTTGGACAAATCATTGGGCCGTTCCCACATCAACTCGAGCACGTCGCTCAAGTCGATTGGACAGGACTCCTCCCGGAAGCACGTCATGTCGAGTGGCGGATGGCCTCGGACGTGACGAACCCGTTGCTCGGACCAAAGGGGGCGGCGGCCGTGTTTGGACCACAGAAGGGACTGGCCCCACAAGACGTCGTTAGCTACGAGAAAGGACTTTCCTCATACGCCCGTTGTTTCGAGCGTGATGTGACGGGAGAACCGGGAGCGGGTGCGGCCGGCGGCATCGGTTTCGCGCTCTATCAGCTCGGGGCTGTGTATGTGAGCGGAATCGAGGACGTCGTGCGCTGGTCGAATCTAGAGGAGACGTTGCAAACGGCCGACTGGTTGATTACCGGAGAAGGCCACTTCGATGCGCAGTCGCTTCACGGGAAAGCGCCGTACGGATTGGCCCGTCTCGCCAACGCGCACGGGGTCCCGACACTTGTCTTCGCCGGACAATCGGAACTGATTGCCGTCCCGGACGTCGGGATTCAGGCCGTCTTCCCGATTGTTTCCCGGGTGATGATGCTCGAGAAAGCGATGCAGCAAGCGGCACCGCTCTTGACGGACGCCGTCAGCCGAGCGTTCCGGTTAATCGACAAAGACGCCTGAACCAACTTCGGTTCAGGCGTCTTTTGGTCACGGGCGTTCTTTTAATAGGTCACGAATCTCCGAGAGGAGCTGTTCTTCACGCGACAGTTCCGGCTCCGGTGTCTCTTCGACCGCTTTTTCTCGCTTCAGACGGTTCAGCACTTTGACCATCATGAACAAGGCGAAGGCGACGAGGAAGAACTTGACGATTTCTTGCAGGAAGTTGCCATACGTCACCTTCACGCCGAGCACCGACACCGCGAGCGTCGAGAAGTCGATGCCGCCGATGAGGATGCCGAGGAACGGCATGAAGATGTCATTGACGAGCGACGTGACGATGGCCGTGAAGGCGGCCCCGAGGATGAAGGCGACGGCCAGGTCAATCACATTGCCTTTGATTGCAAACTCTTTGAATTCTTTCCACATAAAAATAAACCCTCCTAAATGATGAATACTCTTACGATAGCACAGCATAGGTGGAAGCGGGCAGGAATTTTTCACAGAAGCGTCGCCCTTGCCCTAGGCCGGGCGCTTGTTCGACGTATGGTAGATACGTTACACTTATATAGAACTCATGCAATAGTTTTAATACCAGGTACTAATATGTTATGATTAATTCAGCTGAAAGGATGTATGGACGTGGCGAACGAAGAACAGAACGGCTCGGAACAGACCGAGTCCAAAGAGCGGACGGAGCGGAAGCGATTATCGAACCATCGACGTTTCCCAATCTTGTTACGCGTCATCGTTGTCCTGCTGTTGGCTTTCGTGATGCTTGCGATTGGGGCCATCATTGGGTACAGCGTGATTGGCGGAGGCGAGTGGAAGGACGTGTTCAACATCGACACGTGGCGCCATATCACCGATTTTTGGCTAACATCATAAGGGTGGTGGAACCATGTACACGATTGAACAGATTAAAGAAGTGATCCCGCATCGGTACCCGTTTTTGCTCATCGACCGAATTCTTGAAGTCGAAGAAGGCACACGGGCCGTTGGATTAAAGAATGTGACGGCGAACGAAGAGTTCTTCAATGGACATTTCCCAGACTATAACGTCATGCCTGGCGTGTTGATCGTCGAGGCGCTTGCGCAAGTCGGCGCTTTCGCGATGCTCAAGCAGGAGTCGAACCGCGGCAAACTCGCGTTCTTCGCAGGTATCGATGGATGTCGCTTCAAACGTCAAGTCGTCCCGGGCGATCAATTGCGCCTCGAGGTCGAGATTTTGAAAGTGCGCGGACCAATCGGTAAAGGGCGCGCCGTGGCGACGGTCGATGGAGAAGTTGCTTGTGAAGCGGAACTCACTTTCGCCTTGAAGTGAGGAGAGAACGAGATGCGCGTATTGGTGATTGCCTTGATTCTCGGATTGGCGACCATCGTCGGTTGCCAACAAGTGCAAGATGATCCGGTCGAGGAGAACGTCGTGTTTGAACAGGACGTTGATGATGCGATGATCGACAAGCGAGCCGGCCAATCGGAATCGATTGCGGTCTCGCTCGAGCGGACGAACAGCTCAACGATGTTGTTCACGATTCGGATGCTCGAAGACCGTCGCCTCGATCCGACGACGATCATTAGTTATGAAGTCGACGGCACGCGTGTCCCGATTCCGTTCGGTGAACTCGTCGCGGAACGCGAAGGGGATGTGCGAACTTACGTCTATCAAGCGGATTTGAACCCCGATCTATTCGTCACCGAGACGCTGCCTCTCTTCCATGTCGGAGAAGAGGGCGAGGCTGAGGTGTCGATGCCGCTCGAGGTTGTAGATTCGACAAATGAATGAACGAACGGATGATTTTTGTCGAAAATCATCCGTTTTTTTGTGCAGTTTTTTCGGAGATCGTCCGATACATACAGTAAGGACGAATGGAGGGAATCACATGAAACGAAATAAACCACAATCGCTACAGACGCGGATTTTGGCGATGATGTTGGCATTCATCACGCTACTCATCGTCACATTCGGCGTGTTGCAGTACGTCAGTACGAAGCATACGGTACAGAGCTCGATGCAAGCGGTCCTGTTGGCGGACGGGGCCCGGATCAGCGAGGCGATCGACGCGGAAGCGTATGCGGCATTTTTACAGAACCCTGCGAAAGATGAACGGTTCGAGCAGTTTCGGGAACAGCTCGACACGTATCGGACGCAAATCGGGGCCATGTATGTGTACACACTCGCAGCCGACGGCGAAGAGCTTCAAATCATCGTCGATGGTATGAGCGCGGCCGACGCGGTCGATATCGGAACGCCGACGACGGCGACATCGTTTGCGGACGCGAGAGCGGCGTTTGAAGGGGGGACCGTCACGACACCGATTGTCGAGGACCCAGAGTACGGGGACTATATGACGGTGCTCGTTCCGATCAAACAAGGCGGGGACGTCATCGGTGTACTTGGAATCGACAAAGGGGCGAGTGATGTCGCAGCGGTGACGGAAGACGTGTTGCAAGAGAGCTTGCCGCCGATTCTCATCGGACTCGTCGTCTTGCTTGGGATTGCCTCGGTCATCATCTGGCGCTACCTTGGCTGGAAACTTCGTCCGCTCCGGGAGCTCGAGCGTGTCGCGACCCATATCGCGAGCGGGGATTTGGCGACGGCGGCTCGTGAGATGGACAACATCCAGTTGAAAGCGAACGATGAGATCAAGCGGCTTACCGCCTCGATGGATCAGATGACGAAAATGCTCCGCGACTTGATTTCCGGATTACAAACGTCCGCTCAGACGGTGCGCGATGAGAGCGGCAACGTGGCGAGCATCTCGGAAGAAGTGAACGATGCCTCGCGTCAAATCGCGTTCACGATGGAAGAAATCGCGGGCGGTGTCGAGAATCAGAGCGTGCTCACGATGAAACTGTACGGACATATGAATGAGTTCTCGGGACTTGTCGACCAGACGGCGCACGACGGCAACGGCGTGAGCGAACAAGCGGAAGTCGTCAGTCGGGTGACGGCAGAAGGGCTCGAACTGATGGAGGATGCCGTCGGCAAGATGACGAACATCCATCTGCAAGTGCGCGAGTCGCAAGGCCAGGTGAAGGACTTCGAGCAACAGGCGGACGAAGTGACGGCGCTCGTCACGATGATCCGTCAAATCTCTGAGCAGACGAACTTGCTCGCCTTGAACGCGGCCATCGAGGCGGCTCGTGCCGGGGAGCATGGAAAAGGCTTCGCCGTCGTCGCTTCTGAGATTCGCAAGTTATCCGACAGCGTTGCGCGGTCGGTCAGTGAGATTTCGGAAATCGTTGGCAGCGTCAAACGAAACTCGATCGCGCTCGGCGAGACGTTCACGGACAGCATGTACGCTGCCGAGGACGGCAAGCGGACGCTCGAGGAGACGAAGCGCGCCTTCAATGAGATTGAACAGAGTGTGCGGGAGATGCAGCGCCTGACGAACTCGATGCAAGGGCAGCTCGGACGCGTCAAGACGAACCAAGACGACATCAAACGTGGTCTTTCTGACATCGCGTCGATTTCTGAAGAGAGTACGGCTGGTAACGAGGAAGTGGCCGCCTCGACCGAACAGATGTCGGCGACGAGCGAGACGATGAACCGGCTCGTTAAAGATTTGTCGCACACGGCCGAGGACATGCAACGCATGAGCCGACAGTTCAAGTTGTAAACAGTCTCAAGTCAGACATACCTCCGTTGCGTCCGTTATACTAGGCGCAAGGGAGGTTTTTTCATGCAACGCGTCTCAAGTGAACTCACACAATTCCGCGGCAGTCACTATGACTTTGGCCGCTTTCAAGGACAATACATCAAGCGCAGCAAACTGCTCGAGAACCGGACCGACCAGTGGAAGCTCCGCGTCCCGCGCTTTGAGATTGACGAGCGCGAGGCGAAGCAGGCGTTCGACCGGTTCGCTCCGAAGATTTGGGAAGAACTGCTCGGCCTGCAGGATGAGCTCGAATTGACGCTCGCCGACACGCTCCTTCACTTCGGTCATTTCCGGGTCAATAACCCGGTCAGCGGCTGTTCGATTTTGACGGGGGACAACTTCCTCGTCCGCAACTATGACTATCACCCGATGACGTACGATGGACGCTATAACGTGTTCCAGCCAGATGAGGGTTACGCCGTCATCGGTCCCGTCTCACGTGTCACCGGCCGGATGGATGGGATGAACGAGAAAGGGCTCGCCATGGGTTATAACTTCATCAACCGCCGGCGCCCGGGGGATGGGTTCGTCTGCCAGATGATTGGCCGAATGATTCTCGAGACGTGCGCCACGGTCGAGGAGGCGGTCGATCTGCTTCAAGAGATTCCGCACCGCGGCTCGTTCACGTATGTCGTCCACGACAAGTCGTCGAAGACACGCGTCATCGAAGCGACACCGCGCGACATTCGCGTCCGCGAGTCGAATATCTGCACGAACCATTTCGAACTGCTCCAACACGAGAACCGTTACCATCTTGATGATTCAACACGCCGGATGATGGAAATCAAGATGTATCAACATATCGTCCAGGACGCCGAGAGTGCGTTCCGGCTCATGAACGACTCGGACAAAGGCGTCTTCTCGGAGCTGTACAAGAGCTGGGCCGGCACGATTCACACGGCGGCTTATTTCCCGGAGACGCTCGAGACGTGGTTCGCCCTCGGTGGCGACCGCGACCCGGTCATCTTTGATTTTCAGGAGTGGCTCGATGGTAAGGATTTTGATTTACATGCCCTCGATGGGGAAATCGCGACCGACATCGAGTTCGCGAACACGGTCCAACTTTGGCGGTAACGAAAAACAAGCAGCGACTCATCATGAGCCTCTGCTTGTTTTTCGTTCGTCTGGCGCACGTTAAACCGTACTGAATTCTTTAAAACCGGGAATACTCATAGCAGGAGGGATTCATTATGAAACGAATCGGATTATTAGCCATCATGCTCAGTTTGATGCTCGTCCTCGGCGGCTGTGTGCCGGGCGACGGGACGTACACGACCGACCCGGCCGGATTCTTTTGGGGCGTCTGGCACGGGTGGATCGCACCGGTGTCACTCGTTTTAGGATTGTTCAATGACACGTATCGCGTCTATGAAGTGAATAACACCGGTTGGTTCTACGATTTGGGCTTCTACATCGCCATCATCAGCGGCTTTGGTGGGGTAGCGGTCACACGGAAGAGTCGGAGTTGACGTTAGACGGGCTTTCGTCCGGACACGGCTACTGTATGATAATCACGCGAGTCAGGACCGCGTGTCTCGACGACATCGGTCAGACCGAGCGCGGAAGCGGCGGGGATGAACTGTTCCCGCATGATGGACGCGATGCCATCCCACGTCACGTCACCTTTCCCGTCACAGTAGGTGATGACGAATGACCCGCCCGGAACGAGAACGCGATCAATTTCGGCAAGCACTGCAGGCACGTCTTCCCAAAAGTAGAGTGTATGGATGCTGAAGACACGGTCGAACTGTGCGTTCGGAAACGGGAGCGTCCCGAGGTCGCCTTCGACGACATCGGCTCGCCCGGCTTGCACGTCCGTTCGATTTCGTCGGAGCGCCGAGCGGACGATGGTCGGGGAACGGTCGAGTCCGGTCACATGCACGTGCTCAAAGCCACGCAGCATCTGCGCCAGCGCGTCGCCGGCCCCGCAACCGAGGTCGAGGATGCGGTGGTCGGGCTGAATATGAAGTTGTTCAATCGTCCAATCGACTTCGACCCGGTGTTGCCGGACCATCTTCTCACCGATATACGTCCCGACGATGCCGCGTGGATTCTCGTATTGACTGTCAATCCATGTTTGGAGACGCATGAAGCGCATCGAACCATTCCTTTCCGTATCCAGTAGATGTAGATTGAGTGTAGCATAACCATTTTGGGAGGGGAGTTGAATCGATGCGTTCCTTTTGGATTTTCGGCAATCAACTGTCTCATGAGCTCGAGCTATTCAATCATATCGAGGAGGATGACGTCATCGTCATGATCGAAGCGACATCACGGGCGACGTGGCGGCCGTACCATAAACAGAAACTCGTCCTCATCTTCTCGGCGATGCGCCACTTCGCTGAGGAACTACGAGAAAAGGGCTACACGGTCGACTATCATGAGGCCGACTCGTTCCAAGACGCATGGGACGACCACTTCACACGATATGAACCGGAAGAAATCCATTATACAGCCGTCACCGACGCCGCGATGGAGAAGAAGTTGCAACAGTTCGGTCAGAAGCACAAGCTCGTCGAACATACGGACGTGCCGCTCTTCTATTTAACGAAGAAGAAAGCGGTCGACACGATTGGCAACGCGCCGTGGCGGATGGATCGTTTCTATCGCCAGATGCGGAAACGGTTCGACGTGTTGCTCGAGGACGGGAAGCCGCGCGGTGGCAAATGGTCGTTCGATGCGGATAACCGCCAGCCGCCGAAAGACGGGCTGACGTTCCCGGCACCGATCCATTTCCGACCGGACGTCATCACGAAAGACGTCATCCAAAAAATCGAGACCGACTTCGCCGACCATCCAGGAGACATCACTCCGTTCGTCTGGCCGGTGACACGCAGTGAGGCACAACGGGCGCTCGCTCGTTTCGTCGAAGCACGTCTCGAGACGTTCGGTCCGTATCAGGACGCGATGCTGTCGGACAATCAAGACATGTCGCATAGCCTGCTGTCGGCGGCCATCAACATCGGGCTACTGACACCGGACGAGGTCGTTCAAGCGGCCATTGCGTCGGATGCGCCGCTCGCCTCGGTCGAAGGATTCGTTCGTCAAATTCTCGGCTGGCGGGAATATATGCGCGCCGTCTATGTGGCGACGATGCCGGGCTACGAGTCGGTCAACACGTTCAAACATGAGCGTGACTTGCCGAGCTATTTCTGGGACGCCGAGACGGACATGCACTGCGTCCATCAAAGTGTAAAACCCGTCATCGAGCGGGCCCATAACCATCACATCCAACGGCTCATGGTGCTCGGCAACTTCGCGACGCTGTTCGAAGTGTCGCCACAACAGACGAGTGACTGGTTCAACGAGATGTATATCGATGCCTACGACTGGGTCGTGCTACCGAACGTGCTCGGGATGGCGCTCCATGCCGACGGCGGGCGCCTCGCGACGAAGCCGTATATCGCCTCGGGAAAATATATCGACAAGATGAGCGACTACTGTAAAGGTTGCAAGTATAATCCGAAACACACGACCGAAGAGGACGCCTGTCCGTTCAATGCACTCTATTGGCACTTCATCGACAAGCACGAGGAGCGGTTCGCGAAGAACCAACGTATGAAGATGATGGTCCGTAACTGGCAAGGGCGGGACGATGCCGTCAAAGCCGACATTTTGGCGAAGGCGAGACAGACGCTCGACGAAACCGACTCCTTATGAGTCGGTTTTTTTACGTCATCTTCACAAACTTTTGCATCTGCTTCACGGCCGCTTTACATTCATCCGTTACGATATGACTTGTGAGACCCCTCATGCCAAGTGAATAGCAACCGGTAGAACATTCGAGAGACCAACAGAAGCCCGTACGTCGATGACGTCCTGTTTCTGTTGGTCCTTTTTTCTAGGGAAGGATGATTCAAGTGAATGAAACACTTCGCACGATCGGACAAGAGAAGATGATTGCCTCCATCAAATCACCGAAACAACTCGAGAAGTTCCTGCAGTCGGACGTGACGACGACGTTCCTCATGATGGGGACGCTCAGCACGCTCGATCGCTACGTCGCCCATTTGAAGCGCGAGAATCGGACCGTGTTCCTGCACGCCGAACGCATCAACGGCATCAGTCTCGACCGTGACGGCATCGACTATTTGGCGAAACGCGTCGGCGCAGACGGGATTGTGACGACGAAGGCGTCTGTCATCCAACATGCCAAACGGGCCGGCCTGATGACGGTGCAGCGCCTATTCCTCGTCGACTCGGACGCCATCTCGTCAGGCATCAAGATGGCGAAAGACCAACAGCCGGACGCGCTCGAACTGATGCCGGGTCTCATTCCGAGTGTCATCGAGCACGTCGCGGAACACGTCTCGTTGCCGATTGTGACGGGTGGGATGATTCGAAAACCGATTCACGTGCATGAAGCCTTGTCCCACGGGGCGTTCGCCGTCTCGACCGGGGATGAGCGATTATGGGCGTCGCAAGGAATGAAGGAGGATATCATATGAAATCGATTCAACTGCAGAATATCAAAAAGTCATACGACGAGACGGAAGTCATCCGTGGCATCGACGTGACAATCGAGGCCGGTGAATTCTTCGCCCTCGTCGGACCGTCGGGTTGCGGCAAGAGCACGATGCTCCGAATGATCGCCGGGCTCGAGTCAATCACGAGCGGGACGCTCCGCATCGACGGCGTCGCCGCGAACGACTTGAAACCGAGCGAACGCCAACTGTCGATGGTGTTCCAAAACTATGCGCTCTATCCGCATATGACCGTCGAGAAGAACATCACGTTCGGGTTACATACGAAAGGGCTGACGAAGCTCGAGCAGCGCGAACGCTGCCTAGCAGCGGCCGAGACGCTCGGACTGACCGACTATTTGAAGCGGAAGCCACGCGAGCTCTCAGGTGGACAACGGCAACGGGTCGCCTTAGCCCGGGCGATCGTCACCGAGTCACCGATCTGCCTCATGGACGAGCCGCTCTCGAACTTGGACGCGAAACTTCGGGCCAAAATGCGCTCGGAGATCCGACAGCTGCAACGCAAGCTCAAGCTGACGATGATTTACGTTACGCACGACCAAGTCGAGGCGATGACGATGGCCGACCGGATGATGCTGTTGAACGATGGTGAGGTCCAACAAGTCGGTCAACCGCTCGATTTGTACAATAAGCCGGCGAACACGTTCGTCGCCTCGTTCATCGGGTCACCACCGATGAATTTGACGCCGGTGCAGCGGAGTGACAAGGGCTGGGTCGCCTCGGACGGACGTTTGTTCCATCCGAACACGCTGACGCGAGAAGATACGGCGACGCTCGGCATCCGTCCGGAACAAATCACGCCGGCGAAAGAGGATGTCACGTTCTACGCCGAACTGAAGAACATCGAGGTGCTCGGCACGGAGACGATTCTCGCCTTCGATATGGGTGGCGTCGAATGGCTCGCCAAATGGCCGGGACAATGGCCGCTGTCGATCGGGGAGAAAATCGCCTGTTACGTCGACCCGAAACAGATATCTTTGTTTGATACGAACGGTAATCGTATTGAACCGCGGCAACCGAAACTGTTCGAGGCGCTGGAGGTGTTCCAATGACGGTCGCCCTTCCGAGACAACGCGTCCGGACCCGATTATCGGACGCGACGAGCGGGCTCCTCTACTTGTCACCGTCGATCGCGCTGTTCGGGATTTTCCTCGTCTATCCGCTGTTCCGGACGATTTACTTGAGTTTCTTTCAAACGGACACACAAGGGACGCCGCTCAGTTACGTCGGCGGCGAGCATTACGCCAAGCTGTTCACGAGCGCCTCGTTTTGGCAGAGCATTCAGGCGACGGTCGGCTTCGTTCTGTTGACCGTCCCTCTCACAATCATCATCGCGCTCGGTCTGGCGCTCCTCGCCAACGAGAAGCTGCGCGGCATTGACATCTTCCGGACTGCGTTCTCGGCGACGATGGGGATGAGCGTCGCAGCCTCATCCGTCATTTGGATGTTCATGTACAACCCGTCCATCGGCATCTTCAACCGTTTCTTGGAAGCGGTCGGGGCAAGCGGGGTGCAGTGGCTCCTCGACCCGCAGTACGCGCTCCTATCCGTGTCGCTCGCGACCGTCTGGATGAACATCGGCTTCACGTTCTTGATTCTTCTCGGCGGGCTGCAAAACATCGACCGGACGCTTTACGAGAGTGCGGACATCGCCGGGACGGGGTATTGGACCCAGCTCCGAGCAATCACCATCCCGATGCTGTCACCAACCCTCTTCTTCGTCGGCATCATCTCGCTCATCAATGCGTTCCAGACGTTCGGGCAGATTGATTTGCTGACGAAAGGTGGGCCGACGAACTCGACAAATGTTATCGTCTACGCCATCTATAAGGACGCGTTCATCAACTATAACGTCGGCGGGGCGAGTGCGCAGGCCGTGCTCTTGTTTCTCGCGGTGCTGGCATTGACGTGGCTCCAGTTCAAACTCGTCGAAAGGAAGGTGCATTACCAATGACGCTCCGGAAAGTAGTCACGTATACGCTCCTCGTCTTGAGCGCCGTCGTCATGCTATTCCCGATTGCCTACGCGTTCTCGATCAGCCTGATGGATGGGAGTGAGGTATTAAAAGGCAACCTCATCCCACGCGACGTCACATTCGACAACTATGTCGCCGCGTTCGAGCGGATCCCGCTCATGACGTACTTATGGAACAGTCTCGTCGTCGCACTCCTCGTCATGGTCGGTCAAGTCGTCTTGTCGAGTCTTGCCGCCTTCGCGTTCGTCTTCATCGACTTCAAAGGGAAAGGGCTCATCTTCATGCTCTTCCTCGCGACGATGATGGTGCCCTGGGAAGCGACGATGGTACCGAACTTCTTGACGATTCAGTCGCTCGGCTGGCTCAACTCGGTGTGGGGGCTGTCGGTGCCGTTCTTCGCGCTCGCGTTCGGAACGTTTTTGCTAAGACAACAGTTCAAGACGATTCCGTACGAGATGTACGAGGCGTCACAAATCGCCGGCATCAGCCGCTTCCGTTTCTTTTGGAACGTCGTCTTGCCGGTCTCGAAGACGCCGCTCGTCACGTTGTCGGTATACAGCTTTTTGACGACATGGAACATGTACTTATGGCCGCTCCTCGTGACAAACACGGAGCAGGCGCGCACGGTGCAAATCGGGATTAAGCAGATGCAGTCGAACGAGGTCGCCTCGGATTGGGGCGTCGTCATGGCGGCGGTCATCATGATCATCATCCCGACGCTGATGCTGTTATTCGCAGGACAAAAGCAGTTACAAGAAGGTCTGACGCAAGGTGCGATCAAATAATAGGGGGAAACGTTCATGAAAAAGAAAGCATTATTCGCAGGGTTGGCCAGTTCGGTATTATTGCTCGGGGCATGTGGCAGTCAAGAAGCGGAAGAGGCAGCGGCGACCACGACGACGGATGGGAAGACAGAAGTCGTGTTTTGGCACGCGATGAGCGGGGACTTAGAGACCGCACTCAACAACCAAGTCGACGCTTTCAACGAGTCACAGGACGACTATGAAGTGAAACCGGTGTTCCAAGGCACGTATGAAGAGGCGCTCACGAAGTTCAACGCCGTCGCAGGGTCACCGGACGCACCGGCCATCATGCAGACGTTCGAGGTCGGCACGAAGTATATGATCGACTCGAACAAAATCACGCCGGTCCAGGAGTTCATCGACAAAGAGGACTTCGATACGGGCGTCTGGGAAGAGAACATCTTGAGCTATTACCAAGTCGACGGCAAGCAGTACTCGATGCCGTTCAACTCGTCGACACCGGTGCTCATCTACAACAAAGACGCGTTCGAAAAAGCAGGCCTCGACCCAGAGAAAGCGCCGCGCACGTATGACGAGCTGAAGCAAGCGGCGAAGGCACTGACGACCGACGGGCAGACCGGCTTCACGATGCTCAACTACGGTTGGTTCTTCGAGCAACTTGTCGCCGCGCAAGGCGGGCTCTATGTCGACAACGACAACGGCCGTAGCGGGGCACCTACGAAAGCTGTCTTTGATGGGGAAGAAGGGCAGAACGCCTTCAACTTGATTAAAGAGATGTATGACGAGAAGACGTTCATGAACGTCGGTCAAAACTGGGACGACATGCGTGCCGCTTTCCAATCCGGAAAAGTTGCCATGTATCTCGACTCGTCGGCTGGGATTCGTACCGTGGCGGACAACGCTGACTTCGAGGTCGGGGCGTCGTATTTGCCGGTGCCGAACGAAGCCGATCGTGAAGGTGTCATCATCGGTGGGGCGTCGCTCTGGATGGGTGACGGGATCGCCGACGAGACGAAGCAGGGCGCATGGGAGTTCATGAAGTATGCGGCATCGAAAGAAGCCCAGGCCAAATGGCACGTCGAGACGGGCTACTTCGCCATCAACCCAGAGGCGTATGACGAGCCGATCGTCAAAGAGATGTGGGCCGAGTACCCGCAACTGAAAGTGACGGTCGATCAATTGAGTGAGACGAAAGCCTCGCCAGCGACACAAGGCGCCCTCATCTCGACGTTCCCGCAGTCACGTCAAAGCGTCGTCAACGCGATGGAGAGCCTATACCAAGGCGTATCGGTCGAAGAGGCATTGAAGCGCGCGGCCGATGAGACGACTTCCACCTTGGGACAATGATATGTTGATTTACGCACATCGCGGCTATAGCGCCAAGTATCCGGAGAACACAATCAGCGCGTTCAAGGCGGCGTTTCCTCACGTCGACGGCATTGAGCTCGATGTCCAATTGACGCGCGACGGACGCCTCGTCGTGATCCATGACGAGACGGTCGACCGGACGACGAACGGAAGCGGCTTCGTCAAAGATATGACGCTTCGGCAGCTCCGCTTGCTCCGGACGGAGAGCGGGGAACGGATCCCGACGCTCGAGGAAGTACTCGTCTTGATTGAACCGTCCGACGTCACGCTCAATATCGAGCTGAAGACAGATCAATTTGATTATGAAGGAATCGAGTATCTGACGTGGCTCGCCGTCACCGAGTTCAAGTTAGAAGAGCGCGTCGTCTTCTCGTCGTTCAACCCGGACACGCTCGTCCGGTTACGGGACGTCGCCCGCGAGGCGCGAATCGCCGTCTTAACCGGGGACGGGCATCCACAGCTCGTCGAGTTCGTCGAACGAGTCGGTGCCGAGGCGGTCCATGCCCAGCCGGCATTTATCGGGACGAGGGATGCGGCGATGATTCGCGAACAAAATCGGTTGCTTCGCCTGTACACCATCAATGACCCGAGCGAGCTGCCGGACACGACCGGTGTCGACGCCATCATGACGGACGAGGTCGAGCGGTTTCAATCAAGGTCGCATCACTAAATAACACCCGAGACACTGGTCTCGGGTGTTATTGGTTAGAAGCGGTGTAAGGTTGCCGATAGGTCGCCATGTAGTTGATGGGTGCGTGAGGACGTCGAATAGACCCGACTCGAGAAGACGAATTCCCCATCGTTCACGAATACCTCCATGGAAGACGCGTCGACGAAGATTCGGAACGTCGTGCCCATTGCCTGTAGCCGACGGACATCTGTGCCTCGTGTCAATTCGAGCCAATCGCCTGTCTTCGAGAAAGTAGCGGCTTTCCCAAAACAGTCGAATTGAAAATCGCCATGTGTCGAAAGCGACAATTCGAACGCATTTCCTTCGAACTTCGGACCAGCCAACACATGACTCTGTTGTCGAAGCGAAATCATCTCTTCAATCGGTGTCATATATATATGACCGTCGCGAAGTGACGGTTCACGAGGAATCGTCATCTGGTTCGTCCATCCCTCGGCTTGTTCCGGCCAGTCGCGTTCCCACATCGCGTTCCAGCCGATTAATATTCGACGGCCGCGCTTGTCGAGAAATGTTTGAGCCGCGTAAAAGTCATGGCCATAATCGAGCTCGGTGAACGGACCGTGCGTGAAACGCGGGAGTTCGAGATCGAGCGTGCCGACGAAATAACCGCATTGATGCAAATTGTGATACCGGTCCCCGTCGGGCTCCATTCCTTGGGGGGATAGAAGCAAGACGTCTTGACCGTCAAGCGAGAAGAGATCGGGGCATTCCCACATCCAACCGTGGCGTCCGGTTTCGCCGGCAATGACGCCGCGCTCAGACCAATGGATAGCGTCATCAGAGTCGTACAAGACGACTTTCCCGTCCGTCGCGTCACGTGTGCCAAGCACCATATAGAAACGACCATCTACTTCCCATACTTTCGGGTCCCGGACGTGAGCGTTTCCCTGTTGTGGTATTTCAGAAATGAGCGGATTCTCCGCAGCCTTTTCAAACGTCAAACGTCACGCCGTCGACGGACGTGGCGAGGCACTGGACTTGATGTAGCGCCTCCCGCTTCTCGTCGAGCCATGTGTTGCCGGTATAGTAGAGATGAAGGACTCCGTCTTTCACCAAGGCGCTTCCGGAGAAGACGCCGTCACGGTCATAGTCATGATCTGGCCGAAGCGCTATCGGTTTGTGCTCCCAATGAAAGAGGTCGGTCGATGTGGCGTGTCCCCAGTGCATATCGTCCCACTCCACACCGAACGGATGATATTGATAAAACAAATGATAGACACCGTTGGACTGACAGAGTCCGTTCGGGTCGTTCATCCAACCGAAGGGCGGAGCGAAATGGTAACGGGGACGATAGCTCATACGGACAACACTTCGCTTGTGAACGTATCCGTGATTTCTCGTGTCTCTCCGTACACTTCGATGACGAGCGGTTCGGTCGAAGGCGTGCGACGCGTGATTGTGACTTGATCTTGAGACGCTTGAACGTTGAGCGTCTCACCTTTCCAATCAATCGAGTACGTGAGGGCGTTCCACGCTTTCGGGAGCATTGGCGAGATGCGCAAGTTTCCACCTGTCATCCGGACACCGCCGAATCCGTTGACGACTGCTTGCCAAATCCCACCGAGCGACGCTGCGTGGATTCCTGCGTCAGACGTCTTCATGTTCGGGCCGAGATCGATTTCAGACGCGCGACGGAACAAGTCGTAAGCGAGTTCTTGGTCTCCGAGGTCAGAGGCGAGGACGCTGTGTGTCGACAGAGAGAGCGACGAATCATGTAGCGTCTTCGGCTCATAGTACTCCCAGTTGGCACGTTTGACGTCTGTCGAGAACAAGTCTTCGAGCAAGTACATCAAAATCATGACGTCTGCTTGTTTCGATACCTGAATCTCATTCACTTGCTCGAGATTGTAGTCGTAGAACATCGAGCCGACGTTTTCTTGATTTTTGTATTTCGTCAAATCGATGATTTCTTTCTGCAAATACGTATCATCTTGTGGCAAGACACCGTCTTCACGGACTTGCGGTAAGTAAATCAAATCAAGGACGTGGCGGAACCGTTCGACAGCCGTCTCAAGGTCGAGCTTTTCGTTCAACCGCTGGAATAGCTCTGGTTTCTCATTGCGGAGCAGTTCCACGTATTCAATCGCTGTTTGGATGTTCCAGTGCGCCGTATAGTTCGTGAACGCGTTGTTGTCGACATGTTCCTTATATTCATCGGGACCGACGACTTGATTGATCTCATAACGACCCTCCGCTTCATCCCACTCAAGTCGGCTCGCCCAGAACTTAGCCGTATCGATGAGCAATTCATAGCCGTAACTGTCCATGAAGTCTTGGTCACCAGTGACATGATAGTACTGCCAAGCCGCGAACGCGATGTCAGACGTGATATGTTGCTCGATAAAACCAGACCATATTTTTGTGGCTTCACCTGTCACGATGTCGGCTGCACCCCAGACCGGTGTGACTTCACCGTCGTCGAGCCATGCCGATTCCCAAGGGAACATCGCGCCTTCATATCCGTTCTCTTTCGCTTTTCGGTGCGCTCCTGGCAACGAGAGATAACGATATTCGAGCAAACTACGTGCGATTTTAGGGTTTGTGTACGTGTAGTAAGGTAAGACAAAGATTTCTGTGTCCCAGAACGTATGCCCTTTATAACCTTCACCTGATAAACCTTTCGCCGCGACGTTCATCCGATTGTCATGTTTCGGTGTCATGACTGCCAAATGATATTGGGCGAACCGAACGGCCAACTGATCGAACATTTCTTCTGAGTCGATAGTGATCGGTGCGTGCGACCAGACGAGATTGTCCCAAGCATTGACGTGATCGATAAACAAACGGTCATAGCCACGTGCTTCGACTTCACGCGTCACACTCAAAGCATAGTTTGCAAGTTCTGCTGTCGTTTCTACTGTCAATTCTTGATCACGGGAAGTGAAAACAGTCGAATATTTCTCGATTGTCAGCGTCTCGTTCGCCGGGATGACAATGTTTGAATAGTCGAAGAAGATTTGGCGACGGTCCATCTTGATGATGGATTTCGGTTCGAATAATTCATTTTGACTGAATCGGTGGACGCTATGGAAAGCAAAGTCGATGCCGGATTCTGTCGTCGTTTGTAACTGCTGCATGAATCGACCGTCATAGAGACGTTTGTCGCCTTCTAAAAAGTGTTGGACCCCACTGTTAGTCATTTGTCCATTGATCCCGGATGTCATCGTCAACACGCTCTCTTGCTTTGGTGTGACGGTGACACGTTGGGCAATGACATGCAAGTTGGCCATCGATACGAAACGGTGGAAGACGAGATCATAGACGCCACCGTCAGGACTCTGCCACGTCACTTCACGAACTAGCTCGGCTTGTTTCAAATTTAACGTGCGGCGGTAGGCGAGGATCTCACCTTGCGTCAAATCAAAGCGGACTCCATTCAATGTGAACTCCATCCATAACACATCCGCCGCATTCGGCAGTTCTGTTACTTCGTTGTCAGCAAATTTGTTGAATGTTCCAGCGACGAATAAATTTCGTTGCTCGTTGGCATAGTGTTCCTCCGTAACCGAACGAAGTCCCATATAGCCGTTTCCGAGTGAAAAGACGGCTTCCCCTTTACCGAGCCATTTAGTGCGGAACCCGTCCTCTGAGACGAGCCAATGTTGTAACTCTCCAGTACCAGTCGTATAGTTCATCAGTGTATTCGTCACCTTGTAACCTCCTGTATGATAAAGCGCTTTCTTGATTCGACCCCATTCTATCCGAAACGTTTCGGATATTCAATACCAATTTTATTTTAATTCCTTTTCTTAGCTTGGAAAACGTGATTAAATGGGGTCAGAAACGTTTTAGAAAAGAGGTTTGACATGGAGCAGGTGATTGCTAGTCTTGGGTTTCAATTCGAAAAGGTACAAGCGTGGAGAAAACAATCAATCTGGAAGTCAATCTTCTATGTGATCATCGCGGTGTTATTGGCGAATGTGCTCGTATTTGGTTTGAAATGGGTGAACCAATCGAACGAAATAGCGACGGATTTGCCGGCTTTTACGGTCACGGATCAAGGAATCCGTTATGAAGAACCGTTCATGTTTAACATGGGAGTGCTGGATTTGGCAGTGATGGTAGGAGAGGAGCGTGAAACGGATGCGTTGCAGACGCTCTTGTTGGTGGATTCGGGCTGGGTATTCAAACGTAGTGGTGTTTCGACTGAGTTGAAGGAATACAGTAGCTTGCTCGTTTTTTTAGGCGAGGCGGAATTGACGGAACGAGATGTCGCACGAATTCTAGAGGATTTGAAATGGTTCTACCCGCTCTACATTTATGGGGCGATCGTCGTGGACGTGTTGATTCATCTCGTCGTCATTTCTTTCCTTGCCCTCGCAGGACTCGGATTCCGTCGCTTCGTGCCGATTCGCTACAAAGAGGCGTGGACGATTACGGCTTATGGCATCACGGCGCCGCTGTTAGTGCGAACGGTCATCGCTTTATTACCGGTCACTGTGCCGATGCTATCTGTTTTATATTGGGCGACCGTCGGCATCTTTGCGTTTATGACGATACGAAAAATCGGCGATGAGTGATCATCGCCGATTTTTTGCGACCGATTCTCTTAGAATCAGCTCATTATTGACGAACGCCTCGTGCGGCACGTCTTGTCCCTCGACGATATGGACGACCATCGAAGCGGCCTTCCGTCCCATCTCGTACGGCTGTTGGCCGACAGTGGTGAGGGGCGGGGACACATATTGGGACAATAAGATGTTATCGAACCCGATAATTGATAGATCTTCTGGCACATTCAAGCCGAGTTCGCGCGTGGCTTGAAGGACACCGAGCGCCATCACATCGGAAGCGCAGAAGAATGCGGTAACCTCAGGATGGTTCAGTAAAAACGGCAAGGCAGCGCCTTTGGAAGCGAGTTCTTCGAAATCACCGTTCAATACGTATTCATCACGAAGTTCGATCCCATTTTCTTGAAGCACTTGACGATACGCGTCATACCGGACCGTCGAGACATATGCGTGGGCGGCGCCGTTCATGAAGGCGATGTGACGATGTCCGAGTCGAATCAAATAGCGGACGGCCTGTTTGGCGCTTTCGAGTTGATTCGAAGTCACGTATCCGGTGTTCACGCCTTCGACAGGAATATCGACTAGCACGCAAGGAACAGTGCTCTCGATGGCTTCGAGCAAGTATGGGTCATCGCGTTTCAACCCTTGGATGACGACACCGTCAAGCTGGCGTTCGGCGCACATCTGACCGTATGTTTTATTTTTTTGTTTAGAAGTCGTCGTCGAGAGGAGGACGAACTCATAATCGAGCGTGGACAGCTCATCCGATACGCCACAGAGCGTCTCGAACAGAAAATTATCCTTCACACTTTCTCGTTTCAAGTCGGTGACGAGAAAGCCGATTGTCTTTGATTGCTTCTTCACTAAGCTACGGGCGAGGATGTTCGGACTGTAACCGAGCTCTTTAGCGACGCTCATAATCTTGTCCCGCGTCTCTTTATTTACATCGTCATACCCGTTCAATGCACGGGACACGGTCGTGACGGAAAAGCCTGACGCTTTGGAGACATCTTTCAAAGTGGCCATGGTGGTAGACTCCTTCTCTATGAAAACGTTATGGTTAATATTCAAATTTGATTTAGATATCTATAGTCTAGACGCATAGTGCGAGGTCTGTAAACCTCTAAAAATGGGGCTTTGTAACCCGTTTAAAAATAATACTTGATTTCCGAAACGTTTCGGGTATAAAATCAGGTTGTGAGTTGAAAGCGGTTACTTTAATTCGAGTTTGATCATCCATGAGGAGGAAATTACACATGAATAAAAAAGTATCAAAGCCATTATCTGTTTTCATGCTATCGGGTCTTGTCTTTACTGCCGCATGTGGCGGCGAGGAGGAAGCACAAGTCGCTTCAGACCCGTCTGAGCTCGAAGGAAAAGAAATCACGGTCGGGACATGGAAAGGGACAGACGCTGAAGTCAAAGCGTTCGATGAATTGCTAGCGGCTTTCACGGACAAGACGGGCATCAAAGTGAAGAAGAAAGTGTATAACGACTATCAAACGCAACTTCAAACAGACCTTGTAGGCGGAACAGCACCAGACGTCTTTTACGTTGATGCGTTTCTCGCTCCTGAACTTTCGAAGCAAGGGGTGCTCGAGCCACTCGATCAATATGTAGAGCAAACCGAAAAAGATTTAGGCGACTTTTATGAGCCGGCCATCAATGCGTTCAAATCGGAAGACCAATTGTTCGGGCTACCGAAAGACTACTCGACGCTCGGTCTCTATTATAACAAGAAGATGATTGAGGATGCCGGATTCACAGCGGACGATATTCCGACGGAGATGGAAGAACTTCCTGGGTTCTTGAAAGAGTTGCAGGGCGAGCTCCCATCGGGTGTGACACCAGCCATCACATCATCTGAGTTGGCGCGTCATATGTTCGTACTTCAATCAGGTGGCACAGATATCGTCGATGGAGACGGGAAAGCGGTCTTGTCGCAACAAGATCAAATCGCTGCCTTGCAACCGCTTGTGGATGCCTATCAAGACAAACTTGTTCAACGTCCAGCCGACCTTGGTCAAGGTTGGGCCGGTGACTCGTTCGGGGCTGAAAAAGCTGCCATCATGATTGAAGGGAACTGGGCGATTTCACATATCCAGCAGAACTTCCCGGATGTCGAGATGGGAACGAAAGAAGTTCCGACGATCGGTGGCGATAGCGGTTCGATGATGTTCACGGTATCGTACTCACTCAATAGTGATTCGGAAGAAAAAGCCGCGGGTTGGGAGTTTATCGATTACGCGACTTCAAAAGATGGCATGAAAATCTGGTCTGAAGGGGCAGGCGTCTTGCCGTCACTCAAATCAATTGCAGAAGAGCTTAACCTTCAAGACGATGAGTTGAAAGCGCCGTTTGTTGCTGCTGGAGCGTATGCGACTCCTTGGCAAAAAGGGGACTCACTCTCAATCGTTGCCCGTGAATACAATAACTTGTTGCCGGCAGCTCTAAAAGGCGACATGACGCTTGAAGAAGCGATGAAAAAAGCAGAAGAGACAGCGAATAAAGACATCGAGACGCAATTGCAATAAAGAAACAATTGGGCTCGCGTAACCGCGCGAGCCTCGTTGTGTTCGGAGAGGGAGGATCATATGGGCACACAGCTCGAAATCAATCGGCGTACGGATGCGGCATCGCAAGCACCACCGCCTAAAAAGAAAAAAGGTAGTGAGCGCAACCGTCGTGAATCGATGCAGGGCCTCACGTTCATGTTGCCGACGCTGATCATCTTAGTGACATTCACGTTACTTCCGATTGCGTACTCGCTGTTTTTGTCGTTTACGCGCGTCAATTTATTTGGCGGCATCGATTTCCAATGGGTCGGCTTTGAAAACTACGTCAACGCGTGGAACGATGACCGGGTCTGGACCGCATTGAAAAATACGTTCCGATATGCGTTGTTCGTCGTACCGATTCAAACGGCGATTGCCCTGTTGATGGCTGCCGTCCTTAATTCAGGGATTCGGTTTCAAAACACGTTCCGGACGATTTACTTCTTGCCGACACTCACATCGAGTTCGGCGCTCACGATGATTTTCATGTTCTTATTCAGTTTGAACGGTCCAATTAACAACGTCCTCGTCAGTCTTGGGTTTCTCGAGGCACCCGTCAACTTCATCAACGAGACCGACTTTGCGCTCACGACCATCATGGTCATGAACATCTGGTCGACGGTGCCGTTCTTCATGACAATTTATTTGGCGGGACTGCAAGATATTCCA
The DNA here is from genome assembly GCF_018618345.1 of Exiguobacterium sp. s36. NCBI lineage: Bacteria > Bacillati > Bacillota > Bacilli > Caryophanales > Exiguobacterium > Exiguobacterium sp. s36. The sequence continues at coordinate 913,015 of NZ_JACSLW010000001.1, read as the reverse complement.
TCGTCACTCTATGAAGCGGCGTCACTCGATGGGGCGAACGCATGGCAAAAATTGATGAAGATCACGGTACCGAACTTGACGCCGGTCACAAACTACGTCTTATTGATGGGGATTATCGGTTGCTTCCAATTGTTCGATCAGGCGTATATCATCTCCGGAGGAACCGGGGGACCGAACAATGCGACGCTCACCTTCTCGCTCATCATCTATCAATATGCGTTTAAGACGATCGGGACGATGGGCTATGCGTCAGCGCTGGCTATCATCTTGACGGTCATCATTTTCACGGTGTCGATGCTTGCCCGTAAGTTGAACAAGGAAGAATCCAACTATTAAGGAGGAATGGATATGAAAAAGAAAAAATGGCCGCGTATCGTGATGTACGTCATTCTCATCTCCTACGCGCTCGTCACACTGTATCCATTCCTATGGGCAGTGCTCGCATCGTTCAAACCGTATAGTGAGATTGTGGCCGGGGGACTGACGCTATGGCCGGAAAACCCGACACTCGCCAACTTTGAACATATCTTTACGAAAGACCCACTGTTCCCGCGTTGGATCCTGAACTCGTTTCTGATTGCGACGGTCGGGACAATCGTGAACGTCATCTTCAACACGATGGCGGGTTATTCACTCGCGCGGCTTCGGTTCCCAGGACGGAACTATTTATTCCTCTTGATCCTCGCAGTCATGATGGTACCGGGACAGATTTTGCTCATCCCGAACTATTTGATTATGCGCTCGCTCGGGATTCTCGATACGTATTCCGCCTTGATTATTCCCGGGGCAATCAACTTCGCGTACATCTTCTTGATGCGACAGTTCTTCATCAACTTCCCTCGCGAAGTCGAAGAAGCGGCACAAGTCGATGGCCTCAACCGGTTTCAGACGTTTTGGCGCATCGTTTTTCCGATGGCGAAAGCTTCGGTCGCGACGCAAGCCGTCTTCGTATTCCTTGGCTTCTGGAACGAGTTCTTAAAACCGCTCCTCTACATCACGTCGCCTGAGAAATACACGCTGACGCTCGGGCTGCAGTCGTTCCAAAGTCAAAACGCAACACAGTGGAACTACATCATGGCAGCTTCGGTCGTCAGTATCATTCCAATCATCATTTTGTATATCTTGCTGAATAAGTACTTCATGCAAGGATTGCGAATCGGTGGGGACAAATAAGGAGATTGACAATGAAAGCTTTCATTTTTGATTTAGACGGTGTCATCACCGATAGTGCCGAATATCATTATTTGGCTTGGAAAGCACTCGGCGAAGACCTTGGCATCCCGTTTGACCGTGAGTTCAATGAGACGCTCAAAGGCGTTAGCCGGACCGAGTCGCTCGAACGGATCCTTCGCCTCGGAGGCCGAGAGAACGATTTTTCACTCGAAGAGAAGGAACGACTCGCCACGAAAAAGAATGAACACTATGTCTCACTCATCTCGAAGATTACGAGCGATGATATTCTGCCAGGAGTCGAGACGTTTTTAAGCGAACTAAAAGAGGCAGGCTATAAGATTGGGATGGCGTCGGCGTCAAAGAACGCTCACATGGTGACGCGCCAGCTCGGCTTGCTCCATGCGTTTGACCATATCGTCGATGCAGCAACCGTCGTGGATTCGAAACCACATCCAGAAGTGTTCTTGAAAGCGGCCGAAGCGCTAGCTGTCGAACCGAAAGATTGTGTCGGTGTCGAGGATGCCGTCGCCGGAATCACAGCGATTCATGCGGCCGGTATGTTTGCCGTCGGTATCGGCGATCCGCTTGTATTGACCGAAGCGGACATTGTCTTCACGGATACGACCGGTCTTACGCTCGATAACGTGTTAACGCGGATTTGAAAAACGAGACCTCGAGTGGTAACGCTCGAGGTATTTTTAATGAGGGGGAGATGAAATGAAGCGAACATGGTGGAAAGAGGCCGTCGTCTATCAAGTGTATTGGCGGAGCTTCTTGGATACGAACGAGGATGGCTACGGCGACTTAGAAGGGGTGCGCCGAAAGTTGCCATATATCAAAGAACTCGGGGCGGACGTCGTGTGGTTGAACCCGTTCTATGTCTCACCAGACAAAGATAACGGCTATGATATTGCCGACTACTACCGGGTCATGGACAAGGCGGGCACGATGGAAGACTTCGAGCGTTTGCTTCAGGAAGCGCACGCAATTGGGCTAAAGGTCATCCTAGACCTCGTCGTCAATCATACATCTGATCAGCATGCATGGTTTTTAGAGGCGAAAGCATCGGTCGACTCACCAAAACGAGACTACTACATCTGGCATGACCCTGTAGACGGAAAAGCACCAAACAACTGGCGCTCGTACTTTGCGCCGTCGTGCTGGGAGTATCATGCGGAGAGCGGGCAATATTATTATCACTCGTTCGCCGTCGAACAACCGGATTTGAACTGGGAGAATGCGGAGTTGCGGCATGAGATTTACAAAATGATGCGCTTCTGGCTCGATCAAGGCATCGACGGATTCCGGATGGACGTCATCAATTTGCTGGCGAAACGGAAGAATTTGTCGGATGTCGCCAACCCCTATGACTTGAGTTACTTGGCGAACAATCCTGGCATCCATGACTACCTTCAAGAGATGCACGAGCAAGTGCTGCAGCATTATGATTGCATGACGGTCGGCGAGATTCCGTTCGTGACCCCGGCCGAAGGGGCACTCTATGTTGATGAGTCGCGCCGTGAACTCGACACGTTGTTCCATTTCCAAATCGCCGACGAGATGCCGACGTGGGACATGTTGCGATTCAAGGAGATTCAACGTGATTGGTATGAAGGGTTGAGAGGACGGGGTTGGAACTCACAGTTCTTGAACAACCACGACCATACAAGGCAAGTGACGCGTTATGGCAATGACGGGGAACATCGCGTCGCCTCAGCGAAACTGCTCGCCACGCTCACGCATACGCTTCCGGGCATGCCGTACATCTATCAGGGCGAGGAGATTGGCATGACCGGTGTCACGTTTGACTCGATTGACGATTATCAAGATATCGCCATGCGAAATCGATACGCCGAAGAAGTGGCGAAGGGGCGTGAACCGAAAGAGGTATTGGCGAGCCTGCAATTACTCAGTCGGGATAATTCGCGGACGCCGATGCAGTGGAACGGTCAATCCGAAGCGGGCTTCACTAGTGGCAGTCCTTGGATGACTATCAACCCGAACTACGTCGAGTTGAACGTCGAGGCGGACTTGGCGCGTGAAGATTCCATCTTCCGCTACTATCAGCAGTTGATCCGACTGCGGAAATCGCATGAGGCGCTCATTTATGGCGACTTTACAGACTTGCTCCTACAAGACGAATCGTTGCATCTGTATGAACGGACGTTAGGAGACGAGCGGTTCATCATTATCTTGAACCATTCGGATCATCCCCACGATCTTCCGATTCAGACAGAGGGATACGAGCTCGTCCTGCAAAACCTCATCAATGACACCCATCAAATGATGCCACACGAGGCACGGATCTACATGACAAAGACCGCTCAATGAAGCGGTCTTTGTCATGTCTTCTTCGGCGAATCACTAAAAGCAAAATACAACCCGACGCCAATTGCGAGTCCAATCAAGTAGTGATCGAGCGCGATGGCAGTCGAGACACCGACGCCGAGGGCGAGCGGAAAGGCGTAGCTGCCGGTCGTTTGTTTATTGGACATGGAGCATGCCTCCTTTGTCCAATTACTACGGGCGCCGCCTCAAAAAGTTTCAAGCCTTCTTCTTCGTCCCTTGGAACGCGAAGAACATCGCGATGCCAATCCCGAGTCCGAGCCACCAGTTGTCGAACAACAGTCCGAAAATGAGAATAAAGGCGACGGCGACCGGGAGTGCCAAAAAGCCACGTTGACGTTTCATGCGAATCATCCTTTCTACGTTTCTCTTCTCGTCTGTTCCCGCTTTAAAGGTGATTCATTCAAAAAAGACGGTCTTGTCAGTCGGACGTCTCCCGTTCGGCGAGTGACGTCGCATGCGTCGAACTATTGGGATATAAGTAGATGGAGAACGTCGTGCCTTCCCCGTACACGGAGTCGGCATGGATGCCCCAGCCGTGCGCTTCGGCGATCCGTTTACAGATGCGAAGGCCGAGACCGGTCCCTTTGATCGGGCGGTGTGCATCCGAGTCGACCCGGTAATACTCATCGAACACATACGGGATGGCGTCACTCGGGATGCCGATTCCGGTGTCACGGACCGACAGGACATACGTGTCGTCTTCGGTCGTCAGCTCGACGTAGACCGTGCCGCCGTTCGGCGAATACTTGATCGCGTTCCCAATCAAGTTATGGAGCAGTTGCAACAGCTTCTCCTGATCGGCCTCGAGGGTCATGTCATCCGCAGACAAGATGACGTCATGCTGCGGTGCCGTCGCTTCATAGTGCGCGACGACGTCCTCGAGCAATGGTCGCAAGTCGAACGTCGACAACGACAAGAGCTCCACGGAATAGTTCGCGCGCTGATAATCGAGGAAGTTATCGACGAGGCGCTCGAGGCGCTCGGCCTCCCGTTTGACGAGCGTCAACATCCCATGCGTCTTTTCATCGTCGTGATGTTGATACATGAGCAGCTCTGCATAACCGTTGATGGCCGTGAGCGGGGAACGGAACTCGTGGGACAGTTCGGCCAAGAAGGTGTCTTTCTGCTCCTCGAAGCGGATCGAGTCTGTGATGTCTCGCCACATGAGGAATGCGCCGCGCGGCGTATGTGTGAAGTTCACAATGACTTGCATCGTTCGCTCGCCGATGCGGAGCGACTTCGCGTCCATGCTCGGACAACAGCCGAACCGGTTCGTCATGAGCTCCTCCCAAAACAGCGTTACATCCGTCATATTTGCACCGTTCCGCTCGAACGCTTCGTGGAAGAAGCGGGTCATATCTTCCGGACGCGAGAAACGCTGGGTGACCATCGAGGGACAGATGGCACGAAGCTGTTCATTCGAATACAGATGGTTTCGTGTGAAGTCGATATAACAGACCGCATCTTGAGCTTCTTCGACAATCGAGTGAATCGTTAACGTGTGGGGTACATGGGTCCGATTCATTCGCTTCGCCGTCGAGCGTCCATGGTACCGGCGAGCCGGATAGAATGACTTTCGAGTCATCGCGCGAACCTCCCTTCGATATAAAGCTATATATATACGTAAAGTAATATCCGACATACTCCTTTATTATACGATATTCGCCGATGATTCCCTATACCCCCCATAGACCTAGCTAGAAATGGGACACAACCGGGATAGTCGGACGGAATGCGCACGATTCTAGGAAAAAACACCTTCCTCGGATGTTAGAGGAAGGTGTTAGGATTAGAACAACGTATACGGGTTGACGCTATTCGCAGCCGTCGAGCTACTGTAGACATACTTATTTTTGTGAATCTCGAAATGGAGGTGGCTTCCGAACGAGTTGCCGGTATTGCCGACCGTTCCGATGTTCGCGCCTTTGGCGATTGTCTGTCCTTTGACGACGTTCAAGCGGTCCATGTGGGCGTAGACGCTCGTGTATGCTTGACCGTTGATTGTATGCGAAATCATGACGTGGTTGCCGTACGCACCGTAATTGCGGGCGACGATGACTTGTCCAGTTGCTGCTGCTTGGACTGGCGTGCCTTTCGCGGCCGCCAAATCAATGCCGTTATGGAATGTGTAGCCGTACTTGCCGCTCGCTGGCCCGTAGCCTTGCGTCAACGTGCCTTTCGTCGGTATGATGAAAGGGGCGCTATATTTTTTTACATATGTACTTGCGACGTATTTGGTGCTGCCGTTATAACTGATTTTTGTCCATGAACCGGTCGCGCCTAGATACTTGAATGTTTGGCCGAGTGTGGCGCTACCGACTTTTTGATAAGTCGTCGCAGGGCCGGTACGGACATTCAAAACATTCGTCGTGACTTTGACTTTATACGATGTCGAAGCCTCTACCGGTGTCGAGGCAGGAAGTGTCAAGCCGGAAACGAGAAGAGCGCCTAATGTGATCGTCATAAGTTGTTTTTTCATGGTATGGTAAATCCTTTCAATTATGTAACAATGCGACAAAACAATGATAATTACCTTACAAAAAAATTTTACCATCAAAAAATAGTTTCAAATATGTCATTTATATTTCAAAAAAGTATAATCGTTATGAAAACGATTGTGTATTTTAGAAAGTCCAGTCATATCAACGGAAATGAGACATACAACGTTTTGTTGATAAAAGAATATATGCCTAAAATTCAAAAAAACTCCGTTTTCTCGTAGTTTAGCTTTTGAAAAACAGGGTAATTTAATTTAGTTTAGCCTAAATCAAAAAGAGGTCGATGAGAATCAACCCCTTTTGTCAGTTGCTTCCTTGAAATGCTTCGTCCCATACATAAGAAAAACCGAGGCATGTGCCCCGGTTTAGCTTGCCTGTTCTTACTGAGAAAGTGTGACCACGTTTCAATTAAGGTGCTGACAATTCTTCCTCGGTGACCCATTTGTGGTTGGTCACTTCTTCACCGGATTCTAACGTGAAGTCGACCATATAGACAGTCGTCTCTTCGACAGAATCGATTGTACCAGTCGTGCCGCCCATACCGCTCATATGCTCGGCATCGACTTCCACCTCATCGCCGACTTCATACGGGTCGTTCTGTGCATCCTCAATCTCTTCATGGATGATCCATTTATGGTCTTTGACGCGCTCACCGCCATGCATCGGGTCATACGAGATACTGTAGGCGACTGTATCGTAGGTGCCGACGATGGTCGCTTCCGCGCCTTCCATGCCGGGCATATGGGCCTCGGTGATGACGGCTTTGTCCCCAACCGCGAACGTCGGGTTCTCTGCTGACTTCAAGCCATCGGGGACGTCACCAGACCCGGACATATCCATTCCGGAATGGTCGTTGCCGTCCATCGTCTCTTCCATTTGATCATTCATGTTCGTATCAGTATTCGTCGTGTCGTCTTCACCACAAGCAACGAGTAAACCGCTCAGCGAGAGTGCCATCGTCATCATGCCAAGTTTCTTATTCCATTTCATTTATATTCCCTCCAAGTTAAGTGTGATTAGTCTACTTTCAATTGTCCCATCATCCCGTTTTCCTCATGTTCGAGGATATGGCAGTGATACATGAACGTCCCTGTCTCTCGAAACGTCATTTCAATTTTTACTTTCTCGCCCGGTGCGACGGCGACCGTATCTTTCCAGCCACGTTCGTTGTCAGGCGGAGGCTTGCCGTCCCGTTCAAGTATCCGGAATTGGACGCCATGGACGTGGAACGGGTGGGTCATCCCGCCCATCATGTCTTCTCGGTTATAAATTTCCCACACCTCGGTCGAGCCTTGCCGGACGTTAATGTCAATCCGGTCAGGGTCGAACTGTTTGCCGTCAATCGTCACCATATTGCCCATCCCGAACAACGTGAGCCGGCGGTCGGCCTCGCTCGACTCGTTAGCGACAGGGGCTTCCGTGAAAGCATCCGTCCAATCACCGTCTTGCTCGGTATGGTCGCGCACCGTGAACGTCGTGAACGGAATCCGGTCAGCTTGAAGAGCGATATTGTCCCCGATCGACAAGTCGGAGAAGTCGATTAAAATCTCGACACGTTCGCTAGGTGTGAGCGTCAACGTCTCAAGCGAAACCGGTCGATCGAGCAATCCGCCGTCAGTCGCGATTTGAGTGAACGCCTCCCCGTTCGATAGGGAGAAGTCGAAATTTCGGGCGTTAGAGCCGTTGACGAGACGGACGCGTAACGTATTCGTCGTCACGTCGAACGTTGTATTGATCGCTCCGTTCGCAATCAACGTATCACCGACCGTCCCATCGACGTTCATCTGACGGTCGTAATCGAGTTGTCCGTCGTCTGTGAAGAGACGGTCTTGAACGATGAGCGGGATGTCATCGACACCGTATTCATTCGGCAACCCGGTCTCCGCTTGATCCGTCACGTACAAGAGTCCGGCCAAACCAAGGTATACTTGTTCGGCCGTCGCGCCCATCGGATGTGGGTGGAACCAGAGTGTGCCCGGTTCTTGGTCGATGTCGAGACGAACTTGTCTTTGTTCGCCCGGGGCAATCGATTGATGGGGTCCGCCGTCTTCGGCTCCCGGGATGACGAGACCGTGCCAATGGAACGAGGTCGGTTCATCGAGCTGATTGATTGTATTGATATAGACGGTCTTTCCAGCTGGCAATTCAATCATCGGTCCGAGCAAATTCCCGTTATAGCCGAGCGTCTCGGTACTGACACCTTGATTGAAAAATCGGTGCTCGCCACGTTCGGTACGAACCGTATAATAGAGCGCCTCGTCCGTGACACGGTCAGGTTGTAGCCGTTCCGGGATGGGGAGTCGTTGATTCGGTTCGTTCGACGCGACGAGCTCGACGGTACCCCCACGTCCCATCCCGCCGTTGCCATGCATCATGCCACCATCGTTTCGATCTCCCATGAATGAACCGTTGCCCATCATCCAGTTTCCAGGAGCAAACGTGAATAAAAGCAAGAACAATCCAATCACGATACTGACTATACCCATCCCGATGACCCATTTCATTACGCGGTTCATAAGGTATCATCCTTTCGGTTAAAAGCGAGAGCCTATTTAGTTATACCAACAAGTTATGAAATATTTGTTAAACGGAAAATAAGTTTTTATATACTATATAGGGGTATATGGTATACATAGGAGGTGGTCAACGTGGAACATTCACACCACGCGTCATCTCATCATGAACACGGGGAAGCGCATGACTCGCACGCCGGCGGACATGAAGGGATGATTGAAGAGTATAAGCGTCGATTTTTCGTCTCGTTAGGGCTGACGATCCCGATTCTCATCTTGTCAGATATGATTCAAGAGTGGGCCGATTTCGAACTCACGTTTCCTTATGAAAAGGAGACGCTATTCGTGTTGGCGACGATTGTGTACGTCTACGGAGGGTGGCCATTTTTGAAAGGGAGCATCGATGAATTGCGTCAACGAAATCCGGGGATGATGATGCTGATTGGACTTGCCATCAGCGTCGCGTACTTCTATAGTGTTGCCATCGTGTTCGGATATGGGCATGGACATGACTTCTTTTGGGAGTTGGCGACGTTAATCGTCATCATGTTGCTCGGGCACTGGATTGAGATGCGCTCAATCATGGGTGCGTCGAACGCGTTGCAACAGCTCGTTCGTCTATTACCGAGCGTGGCACACCGCATCAACGGGAGTGACATCGAGGACGTTCCCGTCTCGGCGCTCGCTGCTGGGGATTTGATTCTCGTCAAACCGGGCGAGCAGATTCCTGTCGACGGGGAACTGCTGAAAGGGCGGACGACGGTAGATGAGTCGATGTTGACCGGTGAATCGATGCCTGTCGAAAAAGAGACAGGGGATGTCGTCATCGCAGGATCAATCAACCAAGAAGGTAGCATGACGATTTCGACGACAAGCACGGGAGAGAGCACATACTTGGCGAAAGTCATCGACTTGGTCAAAGAAGCTCAGGAATCCAAATCGAAAACGCAAAACCTAGCCAATCGGGCCGCCAAGTTCTTGTTTTATGTCGCCGTCGGATCGGGAGTGCTGACGTTCGCCATTTGGGTCGCCCTCGGATATCCGGTCAGTATGGCCGTCGAACGAATGGTCACCGTCATGGTCATCTCATGTCCGCACGCGCTCGGTCTCGCGTCTCCGCTCGTCGTGGCGGTCTCGACAGCCCTGTCGGCGAAACGCGGACTGTTGATTCGGAATCGGACCCAATTCGAAGAGGCGCGTCATCTCGATGCGGTCATTTTCGATAAGACGGGAACGTTGACGCAAGGCGATTTCGGGGTGACGGACATTGAGGCCGCATCTGCTCATACAGAAGAGGACGTGTTACGTCTGGCCGCCGCGGTCGAGACGGCCTCGCAGCATCCGCTCGCACGAGGCATTCTTCGGGAAGCGGAAGCACGCAAATTGACGTTGCCTGAAGTCGTCGATTTCGCTTCAATCACGGGGGTTGGATTAGAAGGACAGGTAGAGGGAGGTCACGTTCAAGTCGTCAGCCCCCGCTATATTCGGAAGCATGAGCTCTCAATTGACGAAACGGCGTTCGACCAGTTATCAGCCGCCGGGAAGACCGTCGTCTTCACGATTCGAGACGGAGACTTGGTCGGTATGATCGCCTTGGCGGACATGGTTCGCGATGAAGCGAAAGAGACGGTCCGAGCGTTGAAAGACCGGGGCGTCCGTTCGATCATGCTCACTGGTGACAACCGAAAAGTGGCCGACTGGGTGGCGTCGCAACTTCATATCGAGGAAGTGTACGCCGAAGTGTTGCCGGATGATAAATCACGGCAAGTGCAAACCGTCCAAGCCGATGGCAGCAAAGTGGCGATGGTCGGGGACGGCATTAATGATGCACCGGCTTTGGCCCAAGCGGACGTCGGCATTGCCATCGGGAGCGGCACCGACGTCGCCGTCGAAACGGCCGATATCGTTCTCGTCCGGAGCAACCCGAAAGACGTGCTGTCGATTCTCGACTTGTCTCGCAACACATACAACAAGATGATTCAGAATCTGTGGTGGGCCGCCGGCTATAACATCGTCGCCATCCCGCTCGCGGCCGGTGTGTTGGCCCCAATCGGCATCATCTTGTCACCGGCCGTCGGTGCCGTGCTCATGAGTCTCAGTACCGTCATCGTCGCGCTCAATGCCCGGACGCTCAAGCTTTAACAATTCTTTCATCTTTGGTCTCTATAATGAGGAGGATGCTAAAGATGGAGGGAACTATTATGAAACGAAAGCTATTCGTACCGATGTTTTTGACGACTGTATTTCTTGCCTCGTGTGGGGGTGCGACACCAGCGAGCGAGTCGAAGGAACCGGTCACGGAAGAAAAAGAGACGTCGACGGAACAGGTGCCGGACCGCTGGACAGCGACAAAAACAGGCATCGTGGTCTCGCATATCCACGGTGCCGGCTTTTGGCCAGACGGGCGTCCGGTCATCGCGACGCATACGGGACTGATGGAATTCAGAGAAGACGGCTGGTACGAATTGTCGTCGAACCGTCACGACTATATGGGCTTCGAGCTCGTCAAAGACGGATTCTATGCGAGCGGTCACCCGGCACAGGATTCGCCGTATAAAAATCCGCTCGGTGTCGTCCGCGGGACCGATAAAGGGGAGACGCTCGAGATTCGTTCGCTAGAGGGCGAGGCCGATTTTCACTACATGAGTGCGGGCTTTGAATCCGAGAGCCTTTACGTGTATTTAGAAACGGCGACAAGTGAACTCGAACCAGATTTTTATCGGTCGCTCGACGGTGGTAAGTCGTTTGAGCCGATGAAGATGGATGGGATCGAAGGTCGAGGCATCGCCGGCATCACAGCCGATGCGAGCGAACCGAAACGCGTCTTCGTCTATGGCCCGGACGGCATCCTCGTCTCAGACGACGGGGGAGACACGTTCGAGGCGTTCAACAATCAAGGAAATATCGTCACGATGGCCGCAGCAAAGGGGCAACTGGCGTATATCGCTAAAACAGGTGCCTCGTTCGATCTTGTGGTCTCGGATTTGACCGACGAGACGGAGACGACCGTTGAGCTGCCCTCGCTGAACGCGGACAGCGTCCCGATCGAACTGGTCAGCCAAAACGGGCGATTTTTGCTAGCGACATCGGATAACAGTGTGTACGTCTTTGAAGACGAGGAATGGACGCAACTGTTGCAAGCAGGGAAAGTGAAATGAAAAAAATCCGGCACCTGAGCTCAGGTGCCGGATTTTTTTAGTGGAGCGGAAGCGTGATGGTGAACATCGTCCCAGATGAATCAGAGGCGACGGTCAACGTACCATCATGCAACCGGATGATTTGATGGGCGATGGCAAGTCCGAGTCCACTGCCACCCGTACGACGGGAGCGTGATTTTTCGACCCGGTACAGGCGATCGAAGATGTAAGGCAGATCTTCTTGAGGGATACCTTTCCCATCGTCTTGAATCGTGAAGTGGAGTGCTTCATCCGTAAGTTGCATATCGAATCGGACGTGGTGTGCCTCGCTATGTTGAATTGCGTTGTGGGCGATGGAGCGGAACACTTGTAAGATGCGATGTCGATCTAACTGCAAGACGACGTCCTTGGAGGAACAGTCGGTGCTGCTAGCAAACGCGATCGGTGTCACTCGGAACATCGTGGAGAGCACGCGTTGCAAATCGTCGCAGAGCGCACCGACGGCCACGGGTTCGCGATGCAACGTGAACGTGTTCTCGTCCAACTGGGCGAGCTGGAACGCGTTCTCGACGAGCTCGGTCAACGCTTGGCTCTCTTCGAGAATCGTCTGAATCGACTGTTCTTTTAACGACTCTGGCGTCTGCGGTTTGGATGCGATTTCGGCATATCCTTGCAGATACGTGAGCGGCGTTTTAATCTCGTGGGCAAGGTCGGACAAGAACTGATTTCGTTCTTTCCGGAGACGAGCCAGTTCAAGCGACATCGCTTCAATTGAGCGGGCCAACTCGCCGATCTCATCCTCTCGGGACGTCGGCAGGGTCAACGTCTCGGGATTCGTCAACACATCCTCGGTCGCTCGGCGCAACAGCTGAATCGGATTTGAAATCAACCGGCTCAGCAAGACGAACGTCATGATGGTGATGACGAGGGCGATGCCGGTGATATAAAGAAACCGGAGCTGGAGCCGATGGCTGATGCCATGAATAATCTCGGTCGGTAGAAACATATACACATACCCGTAGCGGGTGTCGCCTTCCATCGCATCAATCGGGGTCCGTACCGCGAGATACGGTTCGTTCTCCCAATCGTCTTCGAGGATGGTCGTCACATCGGCATCCCCTCGCTCTGCTTCAGTTTGGACGAGCACCGAGAGCGGGTCGGGGAAGCGGTTGGATGTCTGTAGAATCGAGTGGTCGGGAGCGGTGATGGCGACTTTCGTATCGGTCTCGCTCTCCATCGTCGCGACGTGGCCAATCGTCTCTTCATCAAAACTCATCGCCAGTACGCTCGCATGGCTTTCCGCTCTCGATTCGAGCCGGTCGATTTCTTCGACAACACGTTCACCTAGGAGCGTATGGTAGAGCAATAAGAACAAGACGCCTTCAATCAATAACGTCGTCAATAAAAAGATCAGGCTGATTCGGAACGGGAGGCTATTACGTCGGAATGTCATGAGTCCGACCGCTCCTCGGTCCAGCGATATCCGCGTCCCCACACCGTCTTCAAATAATCGTCAATCGGGAAGCCGGCCTCACCGAGTTTGTCGCGAATCATGCGGATATGGGCATCGACCGTGCGCGGGTCCGATTCGGATGAGTAGGGCCACACCAAGTCGTATAAATCCATCCGGTTGTATAGCCGGTTCGGATGTTGCAAGAACAGTTTCAAGATGGCCGTCGCTTTCGGCGTCATGACGACTTCTTGTTCTCGATAGAGGATCCGTCCGCTCGCTTCCTCATAGCGCAGCTGTCCGTAGTTCACATTGGTGACACGGCTCCGTCGCAACACCGCACGAATCCGGGCCAGGAGCACATTTCCTTCGAACGGCTTCGTGACATAATCGTCGGCACCTGCGTCTAACCCACGGATTGTGGTCTCACTGTCCGAGCGGGCCGTCAACAAGACGACGGGCAGTTCGGCATCGAGCGCCTTGATTTGGCGGCACAACGTGATCCCATCGACGCCGGGCATCATGATGTCGAGCATCACCAAGTCCGGACGTTCGGAAATCCGTTCCATCGCTTCTCGTCCGTCAGCGGCCTCGATACAGGTGTAGCCGTCGCCTTCTAAGAATAAGCGGAGCAACCGTCTCATTTTCATTTCGTCATCGACAATCAAAATTTTCATATGTGGTCCTCCTATGATTCTGAGCCGTCTCGTCTACGTAACGGTTTCGAGAGAAGGGGAACGTTCTCCTTGTCCCTCAGGGCAGTTCGGGCGATTGAAGAAAGCATCGGACGAGTGCGGGTTCGTCGAACGGCACGGCCTCGTCTCCGATGCGCTCGACGCGGTCATGCCCTTTCCCGAATAAGACACCACAGTCGTAGTCGTCCATCCGTTCGCAGAAGAACCGGATGGCTGCTTCGCGTTCGTCGAAACGTGCAAGCTCGGCAGATTGTTCGGTCGCCAAATCGTCAAGGATTTGTTGCGGATCTTCGTGACGTGGGTCATGGACCGTCAAAATCATAACTGCGCCTGAAGCAACGACGACCTCTGTCATGATGTTTCGCTTCATTCGGTCACGTTCGCCGGCAGCACTGAGCAGCACGAGTACACGAGGGTAGCGGTTCGTCAATGCCGTCACGACTTGTTTGATGGCGTCCGGCGTATGTCCATAGTCGATATAGACCGATTGTTCGATTCCGGTCACTCGTTCGAGGCGTCCGCTCGGCAACGTCAACTTCTTAACATGAGGAAGGACCTCTGCCAACGGAACCCCGGTTTGCAGGACAATGCTGATGGCGCACAACGTGTTATCGAGGTTATAGTCCTCATAGAATGGGAGGGGAGATTGGACCGCTTCGTCACCCAATTCGAGCATGAACTGCTCGTCTTTTCGATGCCCGACCAAGTCCGCGGCAGTCGACTGACGGCTGAACAAAAACGAGTTGGCGGCGGACGGTGCCATCGACAACATGAGCGTGTGATGCGGATCATCTTCATTGACGATCCCACATCCAGACTCCGTCAACTGTGCAAACAACTGGGCTTTCGTGTAGGCGTACGTTACCATCGTCCCATGATAGTCCAAGTGATCGTGGGACAGGTTGAGGAATGAAGTCGTCTCGAACTCCAAGCCGGCAATCCGTGCCTCCGCGATGGCCTGAGACGAGACTTCCATCAGACAGTCGGTGACACCTGACTCGACCATGGCGTGAAGGTGGCGATTGATGGTCAACGGGTCAGGCGTCGTGTTCGGTGTCTCAAACGTCTTCCCGGCGTACGTGATGCCGAGTGTGCCGATGAGTCCGGCTGACATGCCGACGTGATCAAACAATTGATGGGCGAGCGCCGTCGTCGTCGTTTTTCCGTTCGTCCCGGTGACGCCATGCAGACGAAGTCGCGTCGAGGGATGGTCATAAAACGCACTGGCGAGTTCGGCGAGGGCATGTTTCGTATCTTTACAATAGATGACAGGTACCTGGGCCTCAATCGGACGTTCGGCGACGATGGCGACCGCCCCGTTATGAATCGCCTCGTTCACGTAGTCATGGCCATCATGGCGATAGCCTGAGATACAAACAAATAAAAAATTTTGTTTAATTTCTTTTGAGGAGAAGGAAATGCCCTCAATCATCGTTTCGGCAGGGTTGTCTAAATATGTCCATGTCACGAGCTGTTTCAGCTCTGTCAACAGGTCTTGCAAGGTTTTCAACACTTCGAATTTCTCCTTTGTCGGCAAAGTCCATTTTGACAGTATAGCCCTTGTTTGTGAAAAAGAAGTGAAATGAGAGGAGGTCTCGTGTCGTGCATGAGGTCTCGATGTTTTAACAAAAATGGATTAGGCAATCAATTGTGTAGACAGACCATCAGCAAAGGAGGAGTAGACGATGAAACCTTACGCAAAATTCGGAGTGATGATTCTCGTGTCGACATTCCTCATGTATTGGCTCATGTATTTGAACGTGTTCCAACTCGACCACGTCTTCTTCAGTCAGACACGTTTGTATATGGCGCTCATCATGGGATCGGTCATGGCGTTCGTCATGTTGCTGTTCATGTGGGGCATGTACAAAAATAAGAAGTTGAACGCCATCATCTTGAGTGTGAGCGCGCTCGTGTTCGGGCTCTCGCTATGGCTCGTCCGGAGCCAGACGACGGTCGATGACGTCAGTTGGATGAAAGCGATGATCCCGCACCATTCGATCGCCATCTTGACGAGCGAGCGGGCCGAGATCGAGGATCCGCGCGTGAAACAGTTGTCTGAAGACATCATTGAAGCACAGCGGCGTGAAATTGAAGAGATGAAGCGGTTGATTGAAGAGTTAGAGAAGGAAGAAGAGGAAGCAGCAAAAGAAGCTAAATCGACAACAACAGCGACCGAGTGATACGGTCGCTGTTGTCATGTGTCGGGATGAAGTTGGGCCTCAATCAATGCGACGGCGATCGTCAGCGCTTGAATTCGCCGTTTGGCGAGTGTCAGTTGTGACTTGTAGCGCTCGGGGTGATCTTTCGCCTCGAGCGTCGTCACCGTCTCTTGCAGCTTGTGGAGAATCGAATCGATTTGACGTTTCGCCTCTGTCAGTTCTGTCGTTGAATAATCCATAGGTCCTCCTAGATGGGTTTTCTTCAGTATACATAAGAAAAACCGAGGCGATTGCCCCGGTTTAGCGTATTTGCGGTATATATTTTCTAGTACGGCGGTTTGTCGAGCGCGGTGCGACGAGGAAGAAGATTCCTAACATCACACCGACCCCAAGTCCCCAAAGACTGTTGAACAAAAGCATCAACACGATCCCGAAGACGAGTCCAATACTCACATCACCCATACGGTCAAACATTTGTAACCACCTTTTCTGTGTTTGCTAGACTAAAGGTTTACCCACAATTGAGAAGTGAACCACCTGGGAGGCTAGCACATCTCCCTTTTGTTATACGTGATTTTTCTGACCAGGTTTCGTTTTATAGAAACTATAGACGACACTGATCAAGATGACGAGGACGATTGCGCCAAGCGACATCCAAATCGGCATTTTGTATACGTCGCCCAATACCATCTTCGCTCCGATGAAGACGAGCATGAAGCTGAGCCCGTGCTTCAAGTAGTAGAAACGGTCAATCAAGTTGGCGAGGACGAAGTAGAGGCTACGGAGTCCAAGAATCGCCATGATGTTCGCATAGAAGATGATATACGGGTCACGCGAGTAGGCAAAGCTTGCCGCGACGGAGTCGACGGCGAAGACGATATCCGACAGCTCGATGAAGATGAGCGCGATGAACAGCGGTGTGAAGAACAGTTTGCCGTTGATGCGTTTCGTGAACTTACCAGACGAGATGTCTTGCGTGATTGGCAAGCGGCGCTCGAGCCAACGGATCGTCTTGTTCTCTTCGAGCGACTCGTCCTTGCCGATGTTTTTGAACATCATCCATCCTGTATAGATGAGGAAGGCACCGAACACGTAATAGACCCAACCGAAGTTCTCTAACAACGACACCCCGGCGACGATAAAGACGGCCCGGAAGAAGATTGCCCCGAGAATGCCCCAGAACAACACCTTGTGCTGATACTTGAGCGGAATCGCGAAGTAGGCGAACACGAGCGAGAAGACGAACACGTTATCGATGGCGAGTGCCTTCTCGATGAAGTAGACGCTCGCATATTCTGTCGCGACGGTGCTGCCTTGCGAGTAGAACAACCAACCGCCGAACGCGATGGCGATCCCGATCCAGACGAACGTCCATGTCCATGCCTCACGGAGCGAGACTTCGTGTGCCTTGCGGTGGAACACCCCGAGGTCAAGCGCGAGCATGAAGATGACGAGTGCCAAAAAGGCGATGAGTAATGTCAACAATAATTCCTCCTTTTTAAGTTCGTGTGAACTCTATATGTTTAATTTAAGGTCATAAGAACTTAAAGTCAAGAGGGTAAACTGCGATTCCACAAAAAAACACTCCGAATCGATTTCGGAGTGTGCAAACTTAACGCTGTTCAGAGCGACGTGACCAGATGACCCGGACGATGAAAGCGCCTAGTCCGAGAAGGATGACGGCGAGGACGCCATACATGACATGCGAATACGTCTCGATATGGCCGAGCCACACTTGCCAATTCTCCCCGACGTACACGCCGACAAAGATGAGCACCGTGTTCCAAATGAGCGTCCCGAGTGTCGTCAGCATCAAAAATTTGACGAACGGCATGTTCGACATGCCGGCCGGAATCGAGATGAGGCTACGGACGACGGGGACGAATCGACCGAAAAAGACGAGTTTCGGTCCAAAGCGGTCGAACCAGCGATCGGCCATGCGGACGTCATCCACTTTCAAATAGAGACGTTTGCCGTAACGCGCGACCCATGACTCGAGACGCTCCTTGTCGAAAAATAATCCGACGCTATACAAAACGATGGCTCCGATGACCGCACCGACCGTCGCGGCGAGAATCATCCAGACGGGTGTAAGCGTGGTCGTTGTCGTGAAGAAGCCGCCGAATATTAAAATGAGCTCGGACGGGATAGGTGGGAAGACGTTCTCGATAAAGATGAGGAAGAGCACGCCCCAATAGCCGAACTGCTCAATCATTTGTTGAATCCATTGTTCCATGAATCGGTTCTCCTTGCGTATTGTGACATCTCTGTCTACTTTACCCGACGGCAATGAGCACGCCCATACGACTTGAGGTTGAATTTTGACTCAAATCGCACCGACGACTGCGTGTGGAATGTACGGTTCTTCGAGCGAAGCCATCTCTTCTTTTGTCAACGTGACGGCCAACGCACCGACCGCCTCGTCCAAATGACGCTGCTTCGTGGCACCGACGATTGGCGAGGTGACCGTGTCTTGTTGCAAGAGCCAGGCGAGGGCGACTTGTGTCCGGGTAATTCCCCGCGTCTCAGCGATTGCGGCGACCCGCTCGATGATGAGCCGGTCGGCGTCCATCGTCGCGTCATACTTCGAACGTTGAATCACGTCCGTCTCAGAGCGGTGGGTCACGGTCGACACGTCGCGTGTCAGGCGCCCCGAGGCGAGCGGACTGTACGGTGTGACCCCAATTTTCTCTTCCCGGCAGAGCGGCAGCATTTCACGCTCTTCTTCCCGATAAATCAAGTTCAAATGGTTTTGCATCGACACGAACCGGGTCCAGTTGTTTCGTTCCGCCACGTGGAGCGCTTTTTGGAACTGCCAGGCGTACATTGCCGATGCACCGATATAGCGGGCCTTCCCGGATTTGACGACGTCATGGAGCGCCTCCATCGTCTCTTCGATTGGTGTGTCATAGTCCCAGCGGTGGATGATATACAGGTCGACGTAATCGGTGCCGAGCCGTTTCAAACTATGATCGATTTCCGACAGAATCGCCTTCCGCGACAAGCCGCCACCGTTCGGACCGTCGTGCATTCGACCGTGAACTTTTGTCGCGAGAACGATCTCGTCCCGGTTCGCATAATCCCGAAGCGCACGTCCGACGTATTCCTCGCTCGTGCCTTTCGAGTAGATGTTTGCCGTGTCAAAGAAGTTGATACCGAGGTCGAGTGCTTGTTTGATGATCGGACGGGTCGCCGCCTCATCGAGTACCCAGTCATGAATCCATCGGTTCGCGTCGCCAAAGCCCATACAGCCGAGACAGAGCCTTGAGACATCGAGTCCCGTATTGCCAAGTTTTACGTATTCCATGAAAATGCCTCCTTCAAAGTTGATACGTGGAGAGGAACCGTTCGAACTCATCCACGGTGCTGTCGTCGTTGACGGTCAATCGTAATTCGGTATGGGTGTCGATCGGAAGCGCTAGCGCCTCGACAAGTGCCTCTGGCGTCGGTTCGAGTCGGAATGAATCGAGCCGAATCACCACGTTATGGGCAAGTGCGAAATGCGCACAACGGGTGAGCAATGTCGCGAAGCCACGTTCGACCGTCACGTGATACGTCTTTTCCATGTCGATTCCCCTCCTTTGCCACCAGTATGACGCGAGATGTGGGGCGGGCGTTAGCGCGTTCATGTCGTGTTTTTGCCTAATCCTCTCAACAGGTTGGACAGGGCTCGTCCAAGAAAACGATCTGCCGTATACTGAAGGGGAGAAAACCGAGGGAGGGTGAACGACATCGAGACACGACTGCAACTGATTGACGTCATCACACGACACATACCGGGGGACGGGGTGCATCCGACGATCGTCCCGGCGATGACGTTCATTCATGAATCGATGGTGACCGAACCGATCACACGCGTCAATGAACCGTCATTTTGCCTAATCCTGCAGGGGGGGAAAGAGATGTTGTTCGGTGACGAACGGCTCGTCTACGAGGGCGGACATTACCTCGTTGCCTCGGTCGACTTGCCTGTGACGGGACAAGTGACGAAAGCGAGCGCAGACGTCCCATACGTGGCGTTGAAACTCGAGTTGACGATTGACGACTTGATCGATGCCGTCGGGCACGTCGAGCTGACCGAGCCGCGTGAACCGAAACGAGGCATGTATATCGCCGATGCCGACGAGGCGTTGTTCGATGTCGCGCTCCGTCTCGCTCGTCTCGTCGACACACCGGATCATGTGGCACTCGCGCCGCTCTATAAGCGCGAACTCCTGTATTGGGTGGCGCAAGGGTCGAACGGGGAGATGCTGCGGCAGTTGGCGTTCGAGGGGAGTCAGGCGTTCCGGATCAAACGCGTCATCGACCACATCATCGCGAACTTCAACGAGACGATTCGAAGTGAGGAATTGGCCCGCGTCGCCAACATGAGCGTCTCGACGCTCCACCGTCATTTCAAGGAAGTGACGGCGATGAGCCCGCTCCAATTCCAAAAGCAGTTACGGCTCCAAGAGGCGAGACGGCTGTTGCTCATGCAGGCGACGGACGTGGGCGAGGCGGCGTTCCAAGTCGGCTACGAGAGTCAATCGCAGTTCAGCCGCGAGTATGCCCGGTTGTTCGGGCTGTCGCCACGGGCCGACGTGCGGCAACAACGACAGCTTTGACAAAGGAAATGCGCGAGCGGTATGCTTGAGGAGAAAACGACATACATCAGGATTGTTACTGGATTGCCAGGCAAAACCTAAACTGGGCGCACATGTTGCGTCTGGTTTAGGTTTTTCTTGTATTCAGGACAAAAAGGAGGACATTATGCGACACATCATCTTTCTAGACGTCGACGGCACGCTCGTCGATGACCACGGCAATATCCCGGAATCGGCCAAAGAGGCCGTCCGCCAGGCGCGACAGAACGGCCATCTCGTCTTCTTGTCGACCGGGCGCTCGAAGGCCGAGCTGTTCTCGGACATTCTCGACGTCGGCTTTGACGGCATCATCGGGGCCGCCGGGGGCTACATCGAACTCGAGGAAGAAGTGTTGTACCATCAACAAGTCTCCGTCGATGATTTGAGCCACCTCATCTCCTTCTTCACGGAACAAGGCATCGATTTCTATCTTGAGTCGAACGACGGCCTGTTCGCCGGCGGCAACGCCAAGGCACGGGTGGCGACGATGATTGACGAGTTGATGGCGAACAATCCGGAGGCGAGTGCGACGATCGAGCGCGGCTTGAAGCCGTTCCATGACGCAATGATGGAAGGGGTCGACCTCGTCCGTCCCGATGTGAACAAAATCTCGTTCCTCGGCTCATCCGTGCCGCTCGACGTCATCCAACAAGAGTTCGCATCCCGCTTCACCGTCATCCCGAGCACGGTCGCCGTATTCGGTGCCAACAGCGGGGAGCTGTCCATCCCGGGCGTCAATAAAGCGACGGCGATTGCGACGCTGCTCGAACATCTAGGTCTCGAGCGAGCGCAGACGTTCGCCTACGGGGACGGGTTGAACGACATCGAGATGCTCGAATACGTCAAGGTCGGTGTCGCCATGGGCAATGCCAAACCCGAGGTCAAGCGTGTCGCCGACGATGTGACGGACGCCTGTGACCAAGACGGGCTTGCGAATAGCTTCAAAAAGTATCGACTCATCTGAAAAAAAGCCAAGCAACCTCTCTTCAGGTTGCTTGGCTTTTCGTCGCGACATCGTTCACGACATCGGCGAGGGTCACATGCTTCAATACCGATTCCATCGCCGATTGGGCGTGGATAAAGATCGGCTCGATCGTCGCTTGGATATGTTGCCCGACAGGACACGCCAGGTTTGGGTTGTCATGGATACTGAACAGCTCGTTCTCCTCGACGACACTGACAGCGCGATAGACGTCATAGAGCGAAATCTCGGTCAAGTCTTTCGTCAGTTTGGCTCCGGCGACGCCAGGCTTCACTTCAATCAAGTCGGCCTTCTTCAACATGGCCATGATTTTTCGGATTAGGGCCGGGTTCGTGTTGACACTGCCGGCCAAAAAGTCAGACGAGGTGACGCCGTCCTGATTGACCTCGATCAACGTCAAGATATGAATGCCGACCGCGAAACGGCTACTGATGGACATAGGCCACCACCTTTCTGCACAAGTCATGTAAGTGAATTGGTTACATCTTCAGTATAACAGGGAACAAACAATTGACAAACGAAAATGCTGTAACTATGATGATTACATGTAACTGATTTAATTACAGGTTAAAAGGAGGAAATGATTTATGAAATACTTAGTCACAGGTGCAACCGGGAAACTCGGTTCGAAAATTGTTGATGTGTTGCTCAAGTCAGTACCCGCAAGTGAACTCGCGGTCAGTGTCCGCAACCCTGAAAAAGCAGAAGCACTGAAAGCGAAAGGCGTCGATGTGCGACACGGCGACTTCGACCAGCCAGAGACACTCGATGAAGCGTTCAAAGGTGTCGAACGGCTGCTCATTATCTCGGCGGACGGGGACAACGACACACGCATCCGTCAACATGCGAACGCCGTCGAGGCGGCCGAGCGCGCAGGCGTATCGTTTATCGCCTATACGAGTCTCGCCGACGCGACAGAGAGCCAAAACTTGATGGCACCGCCACATGTCGAGACGGAAGGCGCAATCGAGCGGACGGGGATCCCGCACGCGTTCTTGCGCAACAACTGGTACTTAGAAAACGAACTTGGCAGTATTCAAGGTGTGCTCGCCGGCGCACCTTGGGTAACGGCGGCCCGTGACGGGAAGGTCGGTTGGGCGCTACAAGAAGATTACGCTGAAGCGATTGCGAACGTCCTGATGGCGGACGATTTCGAACAAGACATCTTCGAATTGTCAGGTCCGCTCCATACGCAAGCCGAACTCGTCGAGGCGCTCAGTGAAGTGCTCGGCCGTGAAGTGACGCTCCAAGAAGTGAGTACTGACGCTTACGCTGGCGTCATGCGCGGCGCCGGGGTGCCGGAAGGAGCGATTCCGATCGTCGTCGGCATTCAAGACAGCATCCGCAACGGTTCGCTTGAAGTTGAGTCGAATGATTTCGAGTTGGTGCTCGGTCGTCCGGTGACGCCGCTCAAAGAGGCGCTTCAAAAGCTCGTATCAACGTTATAAACGACAATAGTGACGTCACGTTTTCGATAATTGAGAACGTGACGTTTTTTGATGAATATTAGTGATTTGTCTTCACATATTTGTGCACACGTCATCCCCATCCTTTATATTAACAATAAATGGATAATCATAGATGTACATAGGAAGGATCGATTACATGAAAAACATGATGTTCTTAATCGGCGTTGTCTTAGGATTAGGATTATTGTTCGGGTTGAGATATGAATTCAATGTCATCGGGGATATGGGCTTTAGAATCGCGGCCATCCTTATGCTCGTATCGGTACTCGTCATTCGGTCGACTGCAAAAATTTCATTCTTCAGCCATTCATAAAAACAGACCGCGAATCCACATTCGCGGTCTGTTTTTTAGTTCGCTCGGGTTTCGAGCTGACCGGTCACATCTTCTAACGTGCTCGCGGTCGAGGCGAGTCGGTCCGACATGTGGCTCAACTCTTTTTGGATGGCAACCTGTTCCTCGGTCGCGGCGGCGACGTGCTGAATCTGTTGCTGCAGTTCGCTCGCCGCTCGTTTCGTCGTCGCAAGGCGCGTCTCGAGCGTCTCCATCTGAGACGTCACGCGTTGACGTGTCTCTTGAATCGAACTGATTTGACCGTCGATTTCGGAGACGTCTTCGGTCAAACGATGGAACACGGCCGTCACATCGGCCGAGACGGTTTGACAGTTCTCGGTCGCGCGTTTGAATAACTGTGCCGAATCGCGGACGACGATCGTATCGTCCATCAGTCCACCGAGAACGCGGGTCATCTCGGCTGCATAATCTCGGGACTGGACGGCGAGCTTGCCGACCTCAGAAGCGACGACGGCGAAACCACGACCGGCGTCACCCGCCCGTGCGGCTTCAATCGAGGCGTTCAAGGCGAGCATGTTCGTCTGGTCGCTGATTGTCTCGACGTGCTGCAGGATGGCTTGAATTTCGGTCGATCGGTTCGACATCGTCGTGACAACGCGTTCGAGTCGTTCCGATTCACTGATGATTTCTTCGACTTTCGCCTCCATCCGTCGCATGTCGCCGTCCCCGGCGATGGCGTCGGCCGCAATCCGTGACGAAGCGGCAGCTGTTTGGGCCATCCGTTCTTGGATGAGAGCCGTGAGGGAGCGAATCGATTGAATTTCCTCGGCCCCGTGGTTCATCGACGTCTCTTGCTCGGTCGCGTGGGCGACGATCGGATCGACGGTGACGGCGATTTGTTCCCCGGACTGGAGCGACTGGTTGGCTGCCGTCTCGAGTTCGGTCGCATGTGTCTTCAATGTCATGACGAGTTGACTGGCGTCGGTGACGGCTTGCTGTAACAGACGGTGCGTCTCATCTTCCTGTACTTTGACACGCGACGACTCGAGGTTACGGAAGTGAATCTGCGCGATAAGCACGGCGCTCAGTAGGATGAGATAGATCGCATGGACGAGCAATAGGCTGAACGGATAATCGGCCGTCCCGCAAATGATTTCAGGAACCAAGAAATATCCAGCGAGATGTTGAACGGCGAAGATGACCGTACTGTAGACGATCAAATCGATGCGGCGCATGAACGACAAAATCGCCAAGACGACGAAAATCGAGAAATGATATTCGACGAGCCCTTGCCCACCGGCGACGGTCGAGATGCTCGCGAACGTGAGCGTCAGCATCATCAAGTACGGGAAAAGATGTGGTTTTACGCGCTGGCTGACGACCATGGCGATCAATAATACGATCGGGACGGCAAACAGGACCCATGTCGCGATGGGATATGCGTAGCCGACGGCACCGTTTCGGAGCACGGTGTACGTATAGGCAAAATCCGTGAAGCGGTGGAGCAGATGGACGATAACAGACGTCAAGACGATGACGAACGTGGTGACGAGCATCAATTGATTGCGTTTTTCAGAACTCATGCAGATTCCTCCTGATAATAGGTCGATATAGCTACTAGAGTATCGTCCGATTGGCACGAATGTTTATCGTTTTTACACGCCGAAGCAAAAAAAAGAGAAGCGGATGCGCTTCTCTAGTCTGACGTGAGCCCGAGCCACCGTTTGACGGGTTCGCGGAAATAGTAGGTGACACCAATCAACGTGACGAAGACGAGGGCGGCGATGACGATCAAGGTGATGCTTCCCGAGGCTAGACTCGCCCCGAGAAAACTGTAGGCGAGCGTCCCTGGGATCATGCCGAGGACGGTCGCAAGGATAAACGATTTGAATTTGACTTTAGCGATCCCGCCCGCATAACTGAGCAAATCGAAGCCGACGAGCGGGATGAGCCGCAAGACGAACACGTATAGGAAGCCACGTTGCTCCATCTGCGTGAACAGCTTCTCTGACCATGGATAGCTCTCGACCTTGAGCACGGACCTGCCGAACAGTCGGGCCATGACGTAACCGGTCACGGCCGCCGCCGTCGCCCCGAACAGGATGTAGAGGACACCCGGCCACACCCCGAAGGCGAGACCGGCCCCGAGTGACAGTACCGACGTCGGCAAGAAGATGATTGGGCCAATCGCATAGATGAGGAAAAAGACGACAGGACCCCACCAACCGAACGACAGGACGATGTCACGGACGTCAGACGGACGGAGTTCATAGTGGAAATGAGTAATATAGAAGATACTCCCGAACACAATGAGCATGAGACTAAGTTTGAGCCAGCGGGGCACAGAGTACGCCTCCTTTCCATCAGTTCTTTTGTTTATCGTATCGCATTCCGTCTCCAAATGAAGGTGAGCCAGCTTACATATGCGTCGGCAATGTGCGATTGTGCTCAATAGGGTGGCTAAAAATGGAAACATAGGTCAACGCATGTGCCGAGGGGCTTCATTTTGAGGCTCTTTCCTACGATAAATCAGGTAGGGAGGGATCATCGTGAAAAATTTGAAGATGTCTAAAAAACTAACAGTACTGATCAGCGTATTCATCGCGACACTCGTTCTCATCGCAGCACTCAGCCACGTCTTCATGGGACGCATGGCCGATGCGGGAGAATCGATTTATGAAGATCGGTTATTGCCGATTCGCGCCCTCGGTCAAATCCGGACGGATAACCGTGCCTTGGACGGGTATTTACTCGAATTGATGCTGACGACGGATGCGTCTCGAAATGAAGAACTAGAGGCAAGTATCGAGGAACGGCGTGACAGCATCGGGACGAACCTCGAACTGTTCAACGAGACGTTCGCCTCAACAGATGCCGAGATGCAAGGTCGAGTCGAAGACTTGAATGCCGAGATTGCAGCCTATCTCGAAGGGACCGAGCTCGTGCTTCAGCCGGTGCTTCGGAATGAGAACACGGCGGCCTATCGCGTCTATATGAGTGACTTGCGACCGGTCCGTCAAGACTTGGTCGAGACGGCAACGGTCGTCATGGACGGCATCAATCAAGAAGCCGAGACGGCAAGCACGACGATGCAGAACGAGCGGACGGAATCGGTCACGTTGTTCTGGGCGCTTGTCGCCATCGGGGCACTCATCTCAATCGGGCTCGGTGTCTACATCACACGCCTTATCGTCCGCCCAATCCGTGAGTTGAATGGACTGATGAGCCGTGCCGGAGCCGGTGACTTGACGGTCGACAGCACGTACACATCGCGTGACGAGATTGGTTCGCTCGCCAACTCATTTAACGAGATGAAAGATAGTCTTCGCGACTTGATTGGCAACGTCACGGCGACAGCCGGACGTGTCGCGACGTCATCGGACGATTTGAAATCGAACGTCGAAGAGACTACGAAAGCGACCGAGATGGTCGCCGTCACGATGGAAGAGATTGCATCCGGTTCGGTCCGTCAATTGACGCGCGTGAAAGAATCGAACAGTACGCTCACCGAACTGACGAATGGGATTCATCACGTCTCAAATAGCGCCCAACACATGACCGAGTTGTCAGACGGGGCACTTCAAAAAGTCGGGACCGGCAACGAGTTGATTGAGACGCTCGAGTCCCAGCTTGAGGCGATGAACGAGAAAGTGAAGGCGTTGCAGACGGTCATCGGCCAACTCGACGTCCGCTCCCAAGAAATCGGCAGCATCACCGGTACGATCTCCGGTATCGCCGAACAGACGAACTTGCTCGCCTTAAACGCGGCCATCGAAGCGGCCCGGGCCGGCGACCAAGGACGTGGATTCGCCGTCGTTGCCTCAGAAGTTCGGAAACTTGCTGAAGAGTCGGCGATTGCGACGAAACGAATCTCTGGTTTGATTGGAGATACGCAGACAGAGACGAAACAAGCCGTCCAGACGATGCATGTTGTCGAGAGCGAGATGGGCCACAGCGTCACGAACGTCCAACAGGCGGGCGTCGCGTTCGAGGACATCAAGCGGGCGATCGAAGAAGTCGGTCAAAAAGTCGAGGAAGTGTCAGGCTCTGTCCAAGAGATGGCGGCCGGAGCGACCGAGATTTTACGATCAGTGAACGAGATTCAAGGCATTACGGAGACGACGGCGACCGACACCGAGAACACCTCGGCGGCGACGGAAGAACAGATGGCGTCGATGGAAGAAATCACGGCTTCGGCCCAAGAGCTGTCGAACATGGCAGACGAGATGCGTCAAATGACAAAACGATTTAACGTGTAACGAACAGGCAGGTCGACAATCGACCTGTCTGTTTTTGCGTATGTCGTAAATTGAGCTAGCACATTATTTCCTTCCGTTCCCTTTTAAATATAAATTATGTAAAATTGGCTCGTGTTCATTCTCTATGGTAAGGGGTGGCTTATGAAATATTCGTTATTTAGATTGAGTGACGCGCTAGAGGCGTTTGCCATCTATCTCATGTGCTTTGCTTCAAATTTGGCATTGGTTTATGTGCAAACTTCGAACGTAGAAATTGCATCTCTTTTAGAGGCCTTTATAGACAGTATTGTAGACTATCGACTGATTATAAGTATTTCCCTTACATTTATGATGATTGTGTTCCATTATCAATTTCTAAATCGAAAGAAGACAGAAATATCCTGCCGCATCCTTGTAGGTGATACACGGGAAGGGATAATCAAACGATACATTTTAAATAGTTTAACGATATTGATGATTAGCTTTGTAGCGTCGCTTTTATTCGGCTTTTATTTAAATGTGATTGTAACGAGCAATCTCTACTTAGTCTTTATTTTTACTACATACATACTAGTGAGTGCGGGGCAGGTGACGAACGAATGAAAATCTTACACTTTTTTATCACTAAAATATTTTTGAAGCGATGGATCTTGGTGCTGAGTACGGTCGCCTTGCTGTTTCTCGCGAACTCTCTTTCTTTTATTGCCGCGCGTTCCATTATTTCAACGTTTCAAGGTTATCAAGATATCGATGTGTTTAATCAAGAAGGCAATTTCATTGCGAACCTAGACCCAGATCAGGAAGCGAAGTTTGATGGAATCGATGTCGAAGCTACACAAAAGCTATATGACTATTTAAACGACAACTATACATACGCTTTTCAAGCCGATGGGTTTGCCACTTCATTACCTAACGAACAGAACATGGAAGTGTCTGTCAGTTATATCAATGAAAAGGCGTATCAAATCAACCAATTAAATTTACCGCAAGGGAACCATTTGAAATTCGATTATCAATTGGACACCGACCAAATCCCGGTTTTAATAGGGGCCGGTCTGGCCTCGACATATCCTGTCGGTTCAACGATTAAAATGACAGATCCGGTCACCCAACAAGCGGTCAATTTAAACGTTCAAGGAGTTTTGGAGAAGAATACGCACCGGTCGAATTTCTATGCGCCCAATTCAAAGAACTATTTTAACTTTGCGATTCTCGTCCCCGTGAACGAACAATTTATTCAACGAGCGAACATTGACCTTCATGTGAACGGGTTGATGGATCTGGTGCTACTCGATTCGACAAAAGAGGAAGCTGCGGAATTGAACGAATACGTACAAGAAAATATAGGTCTGAAACTTAACTTTTTTAGTCAACAAGAAAACTTTGATTACTTTGAGGCGTATTATGCGAACTCGATAAAAATCATCTGTGCCATCACCTTCGTTCTGCTTGTCATCCTTGTTAGTCTAGCAACGTGGACCAGTTTGACGAGTGTTCGGTTGATGATTAAAGATTTTACACTCAACTTATTGGTCGGATTAAGTTATTCCAAACTGAGAACGATTTTTTATAGTTACTTCGGAATGTTGTTTACATTGAATCTAGCCATGCTATTTGTGATTATCGCGTTCAATCGATACGGCTATTGGATTAGAAAAGATGCCATTTTTGCCACGTACGGGCTATTTGGTTTAATCAGTATGGATTGGTTTGCTTTACTGGTAGTTCTTTTAATCAATCTGATGATTGGGTTAACGATTGTGGAACTGACATTACGGAAAATAAAAAAGATTCCAATCTCGGTGGGGGTTTTAGAATGAATCGTATCATGAAGTTAGAAATCCAGAACAAAACGTTCAAACAGAAAGGTTTTTCAATCTTGAATGATTTTGAGTTGGAAGTTCAAACTGGGGAAAAAGTTTCGATCATCGGGGAGTCTGGGGTCGGAAAAACGTCGTTGCTTAATATTCTCGGATTGCTCGATACACAATACGAAGGAAGCTACGAGCTGTTTGGTTCAGTGGTTAATGAGTTGTCACGAAACAAACTGGCAGAGTGGCGCAATCAAAAGATTGGGTTTGTGCTTCAAGATTCCGCGCTTATTCATTCGTTAACCATCGAGGATAATATCAAGTTGCCTCTCATGTATGCCAACATCGAAAAAGACCGAAACGCTCAAGAACACTTTGAACGAATTGTTCAGAAGATCGGGATTGAGTCGATTTTGAAAAAGAAACCGCATGAGTGTTCGGGTGGCCAACGGTCTAGAGCTGTTTTTGCGAGAGCGATCATGATGAATCCCCAAATCATCTTATCAGATGAACCGACGGCGTCATTAGATTCAAAAAACAAAGAAAAAATCATCGATCTATTGTTTGAAATGAACAATGAATTTAATACGACTATTATCACCGTGACGCATGATTTAGATGTGGCTAATCGTCATGATCGGATTATCACGCTCGAAATGAATGAATGAGATATGTTCCATGCATGATGAAAGGCAGGTCGAAACAATTCGACCTGCCTGTTTAGCGTGATTCGTAAGCCGTAATCCATTGCTCCAGCGTCATCTTCGAGACGAGCTCGCCAATCAACTCGTACGGGATATGTTTGACGTTGCCGAAGCGGATACAGCTCTTGCCCATGTTCAATTTCGTCGGCACTTGGGCGGCGTATGACTCCTCGAACCAGCGGAGCAGTTCCGGGTCGCTATAGACGCCCATATGATACACGGCGACGTGGTTCTTCTGGGCGATGACACTCAAAAACGGGAGCGGGGTGCCCGGCGTGACGTGATACCCGGACGGATACGTCGATAGCGGGACGACATAATGGATGCCGTTCCCGTCGGTCGTCTTCTCGAACCCGGCCGGTAAGTTCGCATCGATGACGTCAATTAAACGGATGAAAGCGTCGAGCCGCTTGTCGTCGACGAGTGTCGTATAGTCCATCAGACGTCGCCTCCTCGTAAAATCTTCGCCATCGCCTTGCCTTTGGCCAGTTCGTCGACGAGTTTGTCCAAGTAACGGATTTCGCGCATGAGCGGCTCCTCGACATTCTCGACGCGGACGCCGCAGACGACGCCTTTAATCAAGGCGCGGTCTTCGTTCATCTTGGGTGCAGCGGCGAAGAATGTGTTAAAGTCGACCTCGGCAGCGAGTTGGCGCTCGAGCCCAGACTCGTCATAACCGGTCAACCAGCGAATAATCGTATCGACTTCGTCTTTCGTCCGGCCTTTCCGTTCGGCTTTCGCGACGTAAAGCGGATAGACGCTCGCAAAGCTCGTCGTGTAAATACGGTGTGCCATGAAATCCCCTCGTTTCGTGGAATGATACCTTCATTTTCTCACATAATCAAAGCCATATCCAAAATACTTTTTGTTGCAAATGCAACTAAATGGATTATACTAAACGTAACGTATTGTAAATACAACAATCAGGAGGATTGTATGAGAGACCATTTGCGTGAAATCGGGATGATTGCCCGTGCCCTCGATTCGATCAGCAATATCGAGTTCAAAGAGCTCGAGCTGACGAAAGGGCAATATTTATATTTGGTCCGGATTTGTGAGGAGCCGGGTATCATTCAAGAGAAGCTCGCCGAATTGATCAAAGTCGATCGGACGACGGCGGCGCGGGCGGTTCAAAAGTTGGAAACGAACGGGTTGATCACGAAGCAGGACGACCCGCACAATAAGAAAATCAAGCGGCTCGTCCCGACTGAACGGGGCAAGGCGCTGTACCCGGTCATCATCCGCGAGCATGAGCATTCGACTAACGTCGCGCTCGCCGGGCTGAGCGACCAAGAAGCCGAGCAGCTGCTCCGGCTGTTGAAGCGGGTCCGCCACAATATTGAAGGGGACTGGGATGCCGTGAAAAAAGGGAAGAAACGAGACTACTAGGGGGAACAATCATGATCACCATCAAAGCTTGTACAATCGAAGACGTTGACGCACTTCGCACCATCAGCATCGAGACGTTCACGGAAACGTTCGAAGCGGAGAATGACCCGGCGCATTTGGCCGCGTATCTCGAGCGGGCGTACAACGTAGCGCAACTTAAAAAAGAGCTTTCGAATCCGGACTCACAGTTCTTCTTCGCTATACTTGACGGGGAAGTCGCCGGTTATCTAAAAGTGAACGCCAACAACGCCCAGACCGAGGCCATGGGCGAAGAGGCGTTCGAACTCGAACGGATTTATGTGCGACGGAAGTTCCAAGGTAGTGGCGTCGGCAAGGCGTTGTACGACCAGGCCATCACATGCGCAGGCGAACTGAACAAACGTGAAATCTGGCTCGGTGTGTGGGAACATAACCATAAGGCACTCGCCTTTTACCGAAAGCACGGCTTCGTCCAGACCGGGGCGCATACGTTTTATATGGGTGACGACGCTCAAGTCGATTTGATTATGGCCAAGCCGCTTCGTCCGTGACCCATTCCAGTATGCCTGACAAGTCCTCGTAGACGGCGTCAGGAGCCAGGTCGGGCATATCGACCGGTTTGCCGTCGCGGTTAATCCAAGCCGTGTGGAACCCGAAGTTCTTCGCACCGGCGATGTCCCAACCGTTCGAGGATAGAAACAGCACCTCGTCCCGCTTCAGTCCGCTGTTTTTGAACCAATGCATGTAGGCGGCCGGTGACGGCTTGGCCTGTTTGATGCCGTCGATGCTGACGAGTTCATCGAACAGGTCGGTGAACCCGGCGTTATGGATGAGCGCCTCAAGCATCGCGTCCGTCCCGTTCGAGAGGACGATGGTCTGTTTATGATGCAGTTGATGTAAGACATCCGCGACCTCTTCATATGGCGACAGGTCGGCATAGGTGGCAATCAACGCATCCTCCGTCTCGGTCGTCCACGTCACGTCGGCCGTCTCTAAGGCATACCGTAAGGCGTCGCGCGTGACGACAGAAAAGTCCGCGTAACGGCCCATGATGTGGCGGGTGAAGAAGTAGTCGAGCTGTTTCGTCCGCCACGTCTGGCTGATTTGGTCACCTTTTCCGGGGAACTGTTCGTCACACGCCGCCTTGACGGAATGGACATCGAACAAGGTCCCGTAGACATCGAATACGAATGCTTTAACATGTGGTTTCATCATATCCCTCCTCAATCATTTAGCGTCATCTACTCTTTACCCTAGTTGTCGTGAATTATACGGGAGGGCCAGTCGGTTGATGAACGAACAAGACAGGAGGAAGACGATGTACGTTCCGAAACTATACGCTGTGAATGACCCGCAAGAAGTTCACGCCTTTCTAAAGGCCCATCCGTTCGGCACCGTCGTCACGCATGACGGACAGAAGCCGATTGCGACACATGTGCCGCTCCGTTTCCATGAGGAAGACGGCCGTGTCTGGTTCACGACACACATCGCCAAAAACAATCCACAGTGGCAAACGATTGAAGACCAGACCGTGCTCTTGATCGTCCAAGGCCCGGAAGCCTATGTGTCGGCGTCGTGGTACGGACATGAGGACGTATCGACGTGGAACTATCAGGCCGTCCATGCATACGGACAGGCCACCATTTTAAATGCGGACCAACTTGAGGAAGACTTGGCCGGACTGCTCCACGACCATGAAGGGGACCGCGAGCACGCCGTCGTCTGGGAGGAACTATCTGAGCCGGTGCAACGGCAGAAATATGGCGTCGTCGGGTTCCGCATCGACATCGAAGACATGCAGGCGGCGTTCAAGCTGAGCCAGAACCGGAACGAAGCGGACTATAATCGTATCGTCTCTGAGCTCGAGAGGGAAGGGTGTCCGATGGCGGATGTGATGCGTAAGCAACGATAATTTCGATTCATTGACCGGACGTTCGATTCTCATCTACCCAAGGGAAGTGTTGAGGCGTATCATCAATCGTGGAATCAAATTCAATGATGAAGCGAGCGAAGACAGATGAACAAGAAACGGTTGATGAGGTTGCTAGGTTGGCTGATTGTCATCTTGGCTTTGGTTGAACTGGCGACGGATTGGCCAGACCCACCGAACCCACCGATTGAACACCAGTTTGAAGAGCCGATTGCGTTTCCGTTTGAGATCACTCGGCGCTACAGTGAAATTGATATCGCAAAACCGCACCACATGCATCAATTCGTGTTTCACTATGTGAACGAGGAGACGACACAGGAGTTGCGCTACATCGTCCATAAAGTCGTCGATGAACCTGATGACATGGAAGATATTTCGTCATACGGAGACCAATATGTACTTGCGGACGGGACATCTGCTTTCTATGATGAGGCGGAATCGACGTCCCAAGGGTTATGGTGGATCAACAAAAATGGCTTTACTGCCCGAATCATCTACTACATCGATGGCAACTCCATCGAACTTGACGACGAGACCCGCTTACCGGTCCAACAACTGATCAACTTGGCCAACCAAACGTTATGACGTCAGCCTGCATCTCACCATTTGAGAGATGCAGGCTGTTTCTATTTTTCACAAGATATCTTGAAGTTCAGATTGACAGCACGCCCGGATTCATCCTATACTCATAAATGATAATGATTATCAATGTCGGCGTAAAACGTTGTCATACAGAAAAAGGGGACTAGGACATGAACAGCTACAAGAAAATGCTACATATGTTCATCATCATGTCTGCTTTCGTGCTCGTGCTCGCAGGATGCGGCTCGAACAATGAAGATGCAGCCACGACAGATGAATCTGCTGAAACGGCAGAAGGCTATCCAATCACAATCAAACACGCGTTAGGTGAGACGGTCATCGACAAGAAGCCAGAACGTGTCGCAACGGTCGGTTGGTCAAACCAAGACGTGGCGCTCGCGCTCGACGTCGTACCAGTCGGTTTCTCGGCTGCGAACTACGGTGTCCAAGACGGTAGCGGCATGTTGCCATGGACGGCTGACAAGTTGAAAGACCTCGGTGAAGAAAACCCGAACATCTATCAAGACACGGACGGCCTCGACTTTGAAGCGATCGCTGATTCACAGCCGGACGTCATTCTTGCCGCCTACTCAGGCATCACGCAAGAAGACTACGACACGTTGACAGAGATCGCACCGGTCGTCGCATACCAAGAGACGCCTTGGGTGTCATCATGGCAGGACACGGTTCGTTACGACTCAATGGCTATGGGCATGGAAGCAGAAGGCAAACAGTTGATTGAAGACACAGAGAAACTCATCGCCGACAAGGCAGCTGAAGTACCGGAGATGAAAGGGAAGAAAGCGGCATTCGTCGCGCTCAGCCCAGACGATCTCTCGAAGTTCTACATCTACACGACTGGTGACCCACGCGGTGCCTTCATCGAAGAACTCGGCATGGAGTACCCTGAGAACATCACAAGCCAAATCAAAGATGAGAACAGCTTCTACCTCGAGCTCAGCTCAGAGAACGCTGACATCTTGAACGACGTCGACATCTTCGTCGCCTACGGGAACGAAGAGACGTTGAAAGCACTTCAAGCTGACCCGCTCTACAGCAAAGTGCCGGCCATCAAACGCGGTTCGGTCGTCATGATCGAAGACAACACGCCGCTCGCGGCTGCTGGGACACCATCACCACTCTCGATCGAATATACGATTGACGACTATGTGAAACTCGTGTCAGAAGCACTCGCGAAAGTCGAGTAATCAAATGAATATGCCGAAGAAGTTACACACGCCGAAACGGTTCGGGCTCCTCCTCGTAGGGTCGCTCGTCCTGCTCGTCGTCTGTATGCTCGCTTCGCTTGCTTTCGGCTCACGGACAGTCGGATGGGATGAACTGCTTGACGGTTTATTCCGTCCGGCTGTTCAGTCGTATGAAGCGGACATCGTCCGGCAGCGGGTCGTTCGGACGGTATTCAGTTTCATGTGCGGGGCGGCACTCGGTGTCTCGGGCGCATTGATGCAGTCGGTGACACGCAACCCGATCGCCGACCCGAGCATTCTCGGAGTCAACACGGGAGCGGCGCTGTTCGTCGTCGTCGGGATCGCCTTCTTCAACATCTCGACCGCGAGCGACTATATCTGGTTCGCACTCGCCGGCGCGCTCTTGACGGCGGCGTTCGTGTTCGGGATCGGGTCGCTCGGGCGGGGCGGTTCGACGCCACTCAAACTCGTCTTGGCCGGCGCGGCGACGAGTGCAGCCTTGTCATCACTCGTCATGGCCATCATGATTCCGCGCTCGAACGTCATGGACCAGTTCCGGTTCTGGCAAGTCGGTAGCGTCGGGGCCGGGACGATGGATTCGATTATGACGTTCCTGCCGTTCTTTATCGGCGGTATCGTCATCGCCATCTTGGCGGCACCGTCCCTCAACATCTTGGCGCTCGGGGAAGAGCTCGCCACAGGTCTTGGTGTCCGCATCGGTACGTTGAAACTGATCGCCTCGTTCGCCGGTGTGATCTTGTGCGGGGCGGCGACGGCACTGGCCGGGCCAATCGGCTTTATCGGTTTACTCGCGCCGCACCTCGTCCGCTTGGTCATCGGAGCGGATGAACGCTATATCATCCCGATGTCGGCACTGACGGGCGCGATTTTATTGACGTTCGCTGACGTGGCAGGACGGTTGCTCGGCAGTCCCGGGGAACTCGAAGTCGGAATCGTCACGGCGTTCGTCGGGGCACCAATCTTGATCGCCTTGACGATGAAAGTGAAGGTGCGTGGCGTATGACGAACCAATCGATTCAACCCATCATCCATAACAGTCGCAAGCGTCGGCAACGGACCGTCTTCGTGACGCTCGTCTTGTTCGCGCTGGCCCTTACGTTGAGCGCGACGATGCTCATGCTCGGCAACACGATTTATCCGGTCGCAGACGTCATCCGTGTCTTGTTCGGGGAACAAGTACCGGGCGCCTCGTTCGCCGTCGGCACGATCCGTCTGCCGCGCATGCTCGCCGGCGTCTTCGCCGGACTCGCGTTCGGGATCGCCGGGACGGTGTTCCAAACGATGCTCCGTAACCCGCTCGCCAACCCGAACGTCATCGGCATCACGACCGGTTCGAGTGCGGCGGCCGTGTTCGGTATCGTCGTCTTACAGGCGAGCGATACGTTCGTCTCCATCATCTCGATTATCGGCGGGTTATTGACCGTCCTCGCCATCTACTTCTTGTCGAAAGGCGCCGCCTTCTCGATCGGCCGGCTCGTCTTAGTCGGCATCGGGATTCAAGCGATGCTGACGGCGGTCATCAATTATCTGCTGCTCATCAGCCGCCAAAACGATGTCGGGACGGCGATGCGCTGGTTGAGCGGTAGCTTGAACGGGGTGAAGATGGAGACGCTCCCGCCGCTCATGATCGCGGTCGCACTCTGTCTGCCGGTCATCCTCCGACTCAGCCGACAGCTCCAGATTTTAGAGCTCGGGGAGATGACGGCGACGTCGCTCGGTGTCAAGACGAACCAGACGCGCGTGTTGCTCATTGTCGCCTCGGTGCTCATGCTGGCGCTCGCGACGGCGACGACCGGACCAATCGCCTTCGTCGCGTTCCTGGCGGGACCGATTGCGAAGCGGCTCGTCGGGGACGGGCGTTCGACGATCATTCCGGCGGCACTCGTCGGGGTCATCTTG
The DNA here is from genome assembly GCF_018618345.1 of Exiguobacterium sp. s36. NCBI lineage: Bacteria > Bacillati > Bacillota > Bacilli > Caryophanales > Exiguobacterium > Exiguobacterium sp. s36. The sequence continues at coordinate 875,912 of NZ_JACSLW010000001.1, read as the reverse complement.
GTACTCGCGGCCGATCTCATCGGTCAGTTCGCCTTCACGGCCCGTTACCCGGTCGGTGTCATCACCGGCATGGTCGGAGCGCCGTATTTGATTTATCTCTTGATCCGGATGAACCGGAGAGGGGAGCTATAACGAGAAATGAGCCACATCCCGCTTAGGATATGGCTCATTTTTTGGTTTAATAGGCGGTCCAACCGCCGTCGATGGCGACGACTTGACCGTTGATGAAACTCGATTCGTCCGAGCCGAGGAAGAGGGCGAGCTGAGCGATCTCTTCCGGTTGTCCGATGCGTGGGTTGATGGCCATCCCGAGTTGCTGGCGACCGAACCCGGCCTGGCTCATGTTCGTCATCGTCGAGCCGATGTTCGTCGCGACCGCGCCCGGTGCGATTCCGTTACAACGGATGTTTTGATCGGCATACATGAACGCCGTGTTCTTCGTCAATCCGACGACGGCGTGTTTCGACGCCGTATAGGCCGCTCCGGCCCGAGCCCCGTATAAACCGCCGGCCGAGATGTTGTTGACGATGACGCCGTGCCCTTGCTTCGTGAACAAGTCGACGGCGATGCGCATCGATTTCATGACCGACACCGTATTGACGGCAAAGATTTTCTCCCAACGGTCGTTTGAGATCTCACCGACTGGCTCCATCCCGTCCATGATGCCGGCGTTGTTGACGAGGATGTCGACTTGACCGAACGTCTTCACCGTCTCGTCGAACAACTGCTGCAACGCTTCTTCAGACGTGACGTCCGTCTGGATGGCGATGGCCTCGCCTGAGATATTCTCGGCGACGTGCTTCGCCCCGTCAAGATTCATGTCCGAGACGACGACTTTCGCCCCTTCCTGCGCGTACAACTCTGCGATCGCTTTTCCCATTCCTGATGCTGCTCCTGTGACAATCGCCACTTTCCCCGATAACCGCATGACTGATTCCTCCTTTTATTGTACATGTGTTCAATAACTATTATAATGAATGTTGGAAAGCGCTTACAATCATCAAAAAAGAGACGTTCTGTTGAATAATCAACACTTCCAGCCATAACTGTTGAGGGGAATGTGCAAACTATGAAGCCGGACTTGCGTGTCGTCAAAACAAAACGAGCGCTCCATGAAGCGCTCGTCGAATTATTGAAGAATCATTCGCTCGAACAAGTGACGATTTCAGCACTTTGTCGTGTGGCAAATGTCAATCGGGGCACGTTTTATTTGCATTATGCCCGGGTCGAGGACGTGTTCGAGGAGTACTTCCAAGAGATTACGGCCGACCTCGCCAAGTCGTATGAGGAACCATATCGACATGTGGAGTTGCTCAACCCGCGTGAACTCGAGCCGTCGACGATCCGTATCTTTCATCACGTCCAGACGTACGTCGATTTCTATCGCATCGTCTTCTCGAAAAACGTACCGCTCGCGTACTATTACATGTTGTTCGACGAAGTGCGCAAGTTGCTCCTCCGCGACACAGCGTCGCACAAGCAAGACGAGATTGACCATGCGTTGTTCTGTTCGTATCAAGCAAACGCCATCGTCGGGATGATCATCCATTGGGCCGAACACGACTTTGCGGCCACCCCGGACGAGATGAACGAGCAGTTGGCGCACATATTGCGCCTCGATTCCGGCCGCCGTGTTTAGGTGGCCGTTTCCCGTTCGTCGAACAGCTCTAAAAATGTCGAGGCGACGTTCGACAGGCGACTCCCGTTCTTCCAAATCAAATGGACGGAAGACGTGAGGGGGGGATGGAGCGGGACGAACACCAACTCGGTCCCTTGCGTGTTGATGATTCCGTCGAGACAGAGCGCGTGGCCGATGCCTTCCCGGACGAGGAGCGAGGCGTTATAGAGCAGGTTGTACGTCGCGACGACGTCGGCTTCACTCAAATCGACGCCGAGCCGGGCCGACAAATGCCGGTCGACGAGCGACTGCTCTGACAAGATGAGCGGCAAGTTGAGCAAATCCTCGGTCTCGATGGCATGCTTTTGTCCGATTGGGCTGTCGCGGCGCGTCATGATGCCCCAACGATCGACATGAGGGAGCTCGCGCGAGGCGTACGTGGCCAGGTTGATCGGCTCGATGACGACCCCGAAATCGAGAATGCCTCGGTCCAGCTTGTCGATCACGTCGTCTCCGTTGCCGCTATACAGGCGCAACTTGACGTCGGGATGAAGCTGTTTCATCTGTCGGAACGTCTCGATGACCGAGGTGAGCGTCTCCGTCTCACCACCGCCGATGTACAGTTCTCCGCTGACGGGTGTCGCCGTGTTCAAGTTGATCGAGATCTTATCGGCCAGACGGACCATCTCTTTGGCGTGTTCGGCCAAATAGTAGCCTCGTTCCGTCAGCGTGACGCCGCCTTGGCTCCGCTCGAACAACGGTCCACCGAGACTGTCCTCGAGTTGATGGATTTGCCGGGACAGCGCCGGTTGCGACAGCCGTAAATGTTCGGCCGCGCGCGTGATGTTCTTTTCGCTCGCGACGGCGAGGAAGTACCGTAGTTGTTGTAGCTCCATGTCATCCCTCCATGCGTTTTCGTTATGGTTCTTAATCAAATAGTAGCATTAGACATGACGCTTGTCCGTTCCTATACTAGAGTCATTCAAAGGAGGAATGGATTATGACCATCAACAAAGTTGTCATCATCATGGGGGCGTCGAGCGGGATCGGCGAAGCGACGGCCCATCTATTGGCCGAACGGGGCGCGAAACTCGTGCTCGCCGCCCGTCGTCTCGACCGGTTGGAAGCCATCCAAGCGAAGCATCCCGAGGCTGACATCGTCATCCAGCAAGCCGATGTCACGGACTACGCAGCTGTTGAGGCGGTGGTGAAGACGGCACTCGACACGTTCGGGACAATCGATGTCTTGTTCAATAACGCTGGCATCATGCCGACCGCGCCTCTCGTCGACGGGCGCCGTGACGAATGGCAGGCCATGCTCGATGTGAACGTGACCGGGGTGTTGAACGGGATTGCCGCCGTGCTTCCAATCATGGAACGTCAACAGTCGGGTCATATCATCGCGACGGATTCGGTGGCCGGCCACGTTGTCTATCCGGAGTCAGCAGTCTACTGCGGGACGAAGTTTGCGGTCCGCGCCATCATGGAAGGCTTGCGCCAAGAACAGCGGGAGAACAACGTCAAATCGACGATCATCTCACCGGGAGCCGTCCAGACCGAACTGTACAACACGATCAGTGACAAACAAGCCGCCCAGGCGCTCCATGAGGCGCAAACCGAGTGGGGATTGACGAGCGAGGACGTGGCTGAAGCGGTCGTCTACGCCATCGACACACCGGACCGGGTCTCTGTCAGCAACCTCATCATCCGTCCGACGAAACAACAGGTGTGATGATGGGTAACGAATTGAGAGAACGCGTGTCCGGTCGAACGATCGCAGCGGGCGAAGCCGTCTTTGAAGAGATTCATCACATTCAACGAGCCATCGAGCCGACACTCATGCGCCTGAATTATCAGTACTTGCCGAAAGACGAGTTCCAGCGGACGCTCTCGGAGCTGCTCGGGCAAGACGTCGCGGACTCGGTCACGGTGCTGCCACCGTTCTATACCGATTTCGGGAAACACATCACGCTCGGGACAGACATCTTCATCAACCGCGGTGTCATGTTCACCGATCTCGGCGGAATCGACATCGAGGACCACGTCTTGATCGGCCCGTTCGCCAAGTTGCTGACGGTCAACCATCCGACCGACCCGACCGAACGGCGCGGCTTGATCACGAAGCCGATTCGCGTGAAACGGAACGCCTGGATCGGGGCCGGGGCGACGATTTTGCCGGGTGTCACCATCGGCGAGAACGCCATCGTCGCAGCTGACGCGACGGTGACGAAAGACGTCCCGGACAATGTGACGGTCGCCGGGACACCGGCCCGTGTCGTTCAGACGTCATGATCGTCATCCGGCTCGGATTAGTCGCTTCCATGTTGTTTCTCGCTGGGTGTGGGGACGACACGGTGAGGAAGCCGGAGAATCAGGAAGGAGTGACGTCACAAGTGGAAGAACTAAACGTCTTAATACGTTTCGAAACCAACCCGACAGCCGAAGCGCTCCAAGCCCGTCTGCCACTCACGTTGTCGATGCAGGACTTGCATCAGAACGAGAAGTATTTCTATTTTAATGAACCGTTCCCGACGAACCCGGAACGTGTCGGCTCGATTCGGGCCGGGGATGTCATGCTGTATGGAGATGACTGTCTCGTCTTGTTTTATAAAGACGTCGAGACAAGCTATGCATATACGCGCATCGGTCGGGTCGAGGATTTTGCGACGCTTGAACCGCTGTTTGGGAGCGGGACGGTCGAGCTGACGTTTCAAAAATGATAAAAGATTGTGACCGCTTTCAAAATTTCATTGACTTCTCTATCGCATGAGGTGTATGCTAAAAATCCTGCCCAAAAAAGAGAGGCCGGGAACTGGCATCAGTTCATTTCGAGTCAGAGAGGACAATGATCCCATGAACCAACAACAATTAGTCGAGCGTGCGCGCCAAGTGAAAGAGAACGCCTACTCGCCGTATTCGAACTTCCGCGTCGGAGCAGCGCTTCTCATGAAGGACGGTACGGTCATCGACGGTGTCAACGTCGAGAACGTCTCGTTCGGTGCGACGAACTGTGCCGAGCGTACGGCCATCTTCACAGCGGTCGCGCAAGGTTATAAAAAAGGTGACTTCGAAGCCGTCGCGGTGTCAGGCGACACGGTCGACTTCTTACCGCCATGCAGTATCTGCCGCCAAGTGCTCGTCGAGTTCGGCGACCCGGACTTCAAAGTGTTGCTCACGAACGGCAACGCCGACGTGAAAGAAGTGACGCTAGAAGAGCTCGTCCCGCTTGCGTTCACAGAACTCGAGATGTGATACAAAATGCTGAGCCCGCGGGCTCAGCATTTTTGTTTACCGGTGTGGTTTCCATTTATTGAAGAAGTTGTGCGGATTTTTAAGCCCTTGCAGCGTTCTGAACGCATAGCCGCGTTTTTTCGCTTTCGCGTTGCGGATGATGTAGTCGAGCGCGGTCGGAGTGATGGAGTGGTCGTGGGTCAGGATGATTGAGGCGATTCTTGTTTTGTAGTTCGCATCGAGCCGAGCGAACACTTGGTTTTGGACGCGGCGGTTGTCTGTCTTATACCGATAGTCGAGACTGTCGATATTCCAGTCCCACATTTGAAAGCCCGCTTTCGTCATCGCACGCCGATGCGCCAGCGTCATGTACGGGTCGCTGCCGTACGGGGTGCGGACGATGTTTGATTTGACGCCTGTCACTCGGAAGACGAGCCTTTGGACGTCCTGCATCTCACGTACGGCCGTCGTCGGTGTACGGTAAAATTTATGCCGGTCGTGCGTCATCCCGTGAAGCGCGATGAGGTGACCTTCTGCGACGATTCGTCTGAGCATTTTCTCGTTGCCTTTGATGTTGTTGCCTAGAATGAAAAACGTGGCTTTGACCTTATGTTTCTTCAACACGTCGAGCAATGCGCCGGTTTGACGGTGCGGCCCGTCGTCAAATGTCAAATAGATGAGGCTGCGGTCGTTGTACGCTTTCGGTGTCGCCGCCTCGGTGTGCGACAAGGGACTAATCAGTAGAATCGCCAATACGAACAAAATCAAACGTTTTCTCATCAACATACACACCTTCCTGTTGTAGAGCGGTGGTGTTAGACGGTGCCGGCATGATTGACGTTAGTCTTTACCCGATTCAAGTTCACGACACTACACGTGTGAACGACAAATACTGGGTTTCTCCCGAGACGTTGAGGTATTTCAGGAGCGAAATGAATAACGTGTAGATCGTTAGCTTTTTAGTCATGGTAGCGCTTTTTAAGATAGGCGTATCTCAAATTAAATCGCCGCACAAATGAAATACCTGAATAAAAGGATATTAATGACAAAAGACGAATAAATAATACCATCAAATCACCCAAAACAAAGGAGCGTCATGTACTTGAATCTAAAATATAGTAAGTACTCTCTCTTATTAAGTGTGATTGGGATTTTTATAGTCTATATGATTTTCCCACCATTTAATATCACATTCGGAAAGTGGTCGATGATTGCTATTCCAATTGGTTTTATTATTTATTTGATTGGTATCGTCTATGGGATTACTGCTTTTCGTCTGAAAGAAAAAGGATTTATGAAATATGTTTCCTTACTCTCTCTTCCTTTAGGCGTGCTATATATCGTCTTCATGTTTTACTTGTTCGGAGGAGAAATTTAATTGAATGGACTCATTTCATTTCTGGTGTAATCCCCTTTAACCATCGGAATGAAGCTTCGGTCGTTATGTCTAGTGATTGAGCAATGCCCCCACATTCATCGATGTGGGGGCATTCACTATTCATTCGGTTCCCAAGGATTGAAAAAGTTGTACGGGGGATGTACCCCTTCTAACGTCCGGAACTCATAATTGCGTTCTTTCGCATAGCGGATAATCGTATCGAGCGCTTGCGGTGTCATCGAGTGATCGTGTGCCAAGATGATGGAGGCGATATTCATCTCGTAATTCGCCTCGAGCCGATTGAACACACGCTGCTCGATCGGGTCGTTGTCTTTCTTATAAATATGATCGAGACTGCCTACGTTCCAGTCCCAAATCTCAAAACCGGCCTCGTCCATCGCTTGCCAGTGCGCAGGCGTCATGCCTGCGTCACTACCGTAAATCGTACGAGCCATATTCGTATGAATGCCTGTCACTTCATAAATGAGACGTTGCACGTCCTTCATTTGACGCACGGCCGTTATTGGTGACGCATAAAACTCCTCGCGCACGTGGGTCATCCCGTGCAAGGCGATGAGATGGCCTTCGGCGACGATGCGTCGGATGAGGTGCTCATTTCCCTTGATATTTTTCCCAAGGATGAAAAATGTCGCTTTGACCCGATGTTTCTTCAAGACGTCAAGCAGCGCTCCCGTCTTCCGATTCGGCCCGTCATCGAGCGTCAAATAGATGAGGCTGCGGTCGTTATAAGCTTTCGGTTTCGGAATCGCTGCCTGTGACAGGGAGCTGATCAACAAAAAAATCGACATGAGCAAAATGACACGTTTCATCATCCAAACAAAACTCCCTCTAGGCAAAAAACGGGTGACGTGGTATCGGTATGAAGCTTAGAATACCATAACAAGAAGGCAAAAATGAAGCTAAAAACGGCCCTGACGTGAAAGGTCAGGGCCGTCGTTTCGTTAGCGTGAAATCGTCTCGCCGTCTTCAGGAACGATGAGGCGATCGGCGAAGCCGTGTGATGCCGCATAGGTACGTAAGTCAGGACGCGATAGTTTCCAATGGTTGACCGCTTCCATATGGACCGCGATAATCGTCGCCGACGGGGCAGCCTCGTGAACATGGCGGACGTCCTCTTCGTTCATGACGAGCGACCCGCCTTCGACGAATTGGTTGTCCCCGGCGTTGACGACGATGACTGCTGGTTGATGCGCTTGAATCGTCTTGGCGACTTCGTCATACCAGACCGTGTCCCCGGCGACATAGAGCGTCTGTTCCGTAGGGTGGGTGAAGACGACACCGCACACGAGACCGGTCATTTCCAAAATCGGTCCGCGACCATGCTCCCCGGCTGTCTTCGTGAGTCTGATTCCTTCGAATGCTGTCGTGTCGCTCAACACGGTCACGTTCGTGAAGCCATCGCCTTCAATGACAGTCAAATCGTCCTCGTTTTGAACGAACAGCGGAATCGCTTTCGGCAGAACTTGTTTCGCGACCTCGTCGTAGTGATCGAGATGCAGGTGGGTCAAAATGACGGCATCGACGCCTGTCAGAATGTCGTCGATCGCGATTGGTAGGTCGGCCAATGGATTAGCGTCTTGCCGTTCCGAGTTCGGGAACGGTGGATAGGCGCCTTTCTCCCCGAGGAATGGGTCGATGAGGAACGTTTTCCCGGCGTATTCGACGCGGAGTGTGGCATTACGGATCAGTTGTACGTGCATAGAAAAATCTCTCCTTTTAGCTATAATGTATGTACAGTCTAACAAGCAACCGTCGTTTCATACATAACACGAATCAAGTGTTTGGACGGATTGGCTTGAACCGTGAAAGGAGTCACCTATGCTCGATCCAACAGACCGCCTCATCATCGAGGCGCTACAGGCGAACAGCCGGATAACGATGAAAGAACTCGGGGCACACGTGCACTTGACCGGGCAGGCGACAGCGACGCGCGTCAAGAAGCTCGAAGACCTCGGTATCATTGAAGGATATACGATTCGCGTGAACGAGGACAAGCTCGGGCTACCGGTCCACGCGATGATCACCATCTTTACGTCGAGCACATTCCACGACCCGTATCTCATGTTCCTCGAGGAACACCGGCCGTACGTCCGCAATAACTACAAGGTGAGCGGGGACGGCTGTTACGTCTTGGAATGCCGATTCCCGTCGAACCAAGAGCTGAACGCCTTTTTGGACGGGCTCAGTAAGTACGTCAATTATAAGTTGTCGATTGTCATTAACTGACGAAGGACCTGTGAATCGTTTGATTCACAGGTCCTTTTTAATGTCTTCGTCCGGCGCGGATGATGAAGCGGTATTCTTCACTCTTGAAATACGTTTCTGTGAACTCAAACCGACTGCCATCCATAAGAAACGAATAGAGTTCGACTTTGAGTACGGGCGTTCGTTCACTCACTCCGAGCATCTCGGCAATCTCTTTTGTCGGAAGCACCGGGATGAACTCTTGGACGCTGTCCGCAATCTTGAACTGTTTGACTTCTTCGATATAGGCGTACTTCGATTGCGACATCACTTCGTACGTCAAGTCGGGGAACAGCTTTAGCGGCAAGTATGTGTCCTCGACGATGAGCGGTTCGCCGTCTGCGAATCGTTGGCGCCTCACGTAGAAGACGAGCTCGCCATCTTCGAGTTCGAGTGCCTCTCGCACTTTCTCACTCGGTGGCTGCAACGTGAAGGTGAGTACTTTGTTCGTCACTTCTTTCCCTTCTCGTTTCATGTCTTCCGTGAAGCTTTTTAATTCGTACATGTTGTGTTCAATCTTTTCGGACTGGACGTATGTGCCGCTGCCCTGTCGTTTCCATAAGAGACCTTCCTCTTGGAGCAATTTGACCGCCTGCCGGACAGTCACTCGACTGACGCTGAACTCTTCGACGAGTTGAGCCTCGGTCGGAATCGCCTCACCGGGCGCCCACGTGCCGGACTCGATAAACGTGCGCATTTTGTGGGCGACTTGTTGGTAGAGCGGTGATTTTGCTTTCATGACTGACCCTCCGATTTCGACCTGAATTCATACTTCTAGTATACACAAAGTAAAATGTTTTCAAAAATATTGTTGACGTTTAAAATAATATGTATTAAATTTGTATTGTAATCAATAAGATATGTATTAGAAAGGGGAACGCACACATGAAACAAGGACAACGCCTCGTCGTCGTCGGTGGCGGCAGCACGTACACAATCGGTATGATTATGAGCTTGATCGAAGAGAAGGGTCACTTCCCACTACGTTCAATCACGTTTTACGATACGGATGGTGAGCGCCAGGAGCGTGTCGCCAAAGCGACTGAAATCATCTTGCGTGAGCATTACCCAGAGCTCGAGCTGTTCGAGTATACGACGGACAAAGAATACGCCTTCCGCGACAAGGACTTCTTCTTCGTTCAAATTCGAACGGGCGGCCTGGAGATGCGCGAGAAAGATGAACAGATTCCGCTCCGTCACGGCGTGGTTGGACAAGAGACGTGTGGACCGGGTGGGATGTCGTACGGGATGCGGTCGATTGGGGACATGATTGATCTCGTCGCAGACATCCGCCAAGGCTCACCGGACGGTTGGATCTTAAATTATACGAACCCGGCCGCAATCGTCGCTGAGGCGTTGAAGCGTGCCTACCCGAATGACAAAAAGATTTTGAATATCTGTGACATGCCGGCCGCAATCATGGTGAGCTACGCGAAGATTCTTGGCAAAGAAATTTGGGATCTCGTGCCGGAATACTTCGGCCTCAACCACTTCGGTTGGTTCACAGGCATCTATGACAAAGAAGGCAACGAATTGACGGAAGACATCAAGCGCGCCATCTTAGAGGACGGGTTTATCCCAGAAGACTCAGAGATCGCAAACGACCCATCTTGGATCAAGACGTTCAAGCAAGTCGAGAAGATGCTCACCGACTTCCCGGAATACTTGCCGAACACGTACCTTCAGTATTATTTGTATCCGTCCGACATGGTGGAGAAGGAAGACGTAGAGAACACGCGGGCCCGTCAAGTCATCAACGGCCGCCAACAACGTGTCTTCTCGACGTGCGATCAAATCATCGCTGACGACTCGCTAGAGAACGTGCATCTTGAAGTCGACATCCACGGTTGCTACATGATTCGCGTCGCAGCGTCACTCGCCTACAACAATGGCGACATCTTCATCGTCATGGTGAAGAACGACGGCATCATCGCTAACTTGCCGGATGATGCGATGGTCGAAGTGCCGGCGATGCTCACGAACCGTGGACCGAAGCCGTTCGCTGTCGGACACATTCCTCGCTTCTACAAAGGGATGATTGAAGGACAGCTCGCCTACGAACAGCTCGTCGTCGACGCCTATTTCGAGAACAGCTATGAAAAGGCACTTCAGGCACTCACGCTCAACCGGACCGTCGTCGATGCGCCGGTCGCACGTCAAATCCTTGACGATTTGATTAACGAGAACGAAAACTATTGGCCGGCCCTCAAACAACGGGAGACGGTCGCACGCTAAAGACGAAGGGGAGTTATTCCCCTTTGTTCGTTTTGTGAATTGATAACGCTTACACATGAGTAGTGAATCAAATGAGTCAATAGTTCGGGGTATTTCAAAAATTCGGGAAGGCGCTCATGGTACCAGTCGCGCTCTTGCCGGCGGCCGGTATTTTACTTGGTCTCGGCGCGGCGCTAACAGGTCCGCTTGCAGAAAGTTGGACGTTTTTACAGAACGGGACGGTCGAAGCGATCAGTGCCGGGATGCTTCAAATCGGGTTGAGTATCTTCGCCAACTTGCCAATCATCTTTGCGATTGGCGTCGCGGTTGGTCTGTCCGGCGGGTCGGGAATTGCGGCACTTGCCGCACTCGTCGGCTACGTCATCATGAACACGACGATTTCGATTGCCCTTGGGATCACACCGGAAATGGCGGCTGAGAGCGGGGAGTACGGCATGTTGCTTGGTATCCCGTCACTTGAGACGGGTGTGCTCGGTGGGATCGCGGTCGGCTTGCTTGCGGTCTGGGTGTATAAAAAATTCCACACGTTCAACCCGCCAGAGATGCTCGGCTTTTTCGCCGGAGATCGTTCGGTCGGTATCGTCATGGTATTCTTCTCCATCTTGCTCGGTTTCTTTATGATGCTCATTTGGCCGCCGATTCAGACCGGCCTCACGGCGATAGCGAACGTCATCGCGAGTGATGCGACGAATCCGGCTTACGTCGGGTTATACGGAATGCTCGAACGGTTATTGATTCCGACCGGATTACATCACATCTGGTACGCACCGTTCTTATGGACGTCACTTGGCGGCACGGCGACGGTTGGCGGTTCGATTGTGAGCGGGGACCAATATATTTTCCTCGCTCAAATCGCAGAAGGTGTCGACGTGACGGCCGGACGCTTTATGGCCGGCAAGTTCCCGATCGTCATGTTCGGTCTTCTTGGAGCGGCGTTCGCCATGTACCGTCAGGCCGACCCGGACAAGCGTCCCGTCGTGCGTGGCCTCTTGCTCGCAGCGGCAGGGACGGCGTTCTTGACCGGGATCACCGAACCGATCGAGTTCACGTTCTTATTCATTGCACCACTTCTTTACGTCGTGCATAGTGTGTTGACAGGGGTGTCGTTTGCGCTCATGTACGCTCTTGACGCCCATATCGGCTGGGACGGTGGCTCGGGATTGATTGACTATGTCTTGGTGAATGTGTTGCCAGGGACGCCGCGCTGGTGGATGAACCTCGTCGTTGGGGCCGGATTCTTCTTCGTCTATTACGGCATCTTCACGTTCGCGATTAAAAAATGGAACTTGGCGACGCCGGGACGAGGGGGACAAGAGACGAAACTGTTTACCCGCAAAGACTACAATGAAAAGAAATCAGGAAAGACATCAATCCAAACGACGGCACTTGCCATTCAAGAGGCGCTCGGTGGCCGTGACAACATCATCGATATCGATGCCTGTTTCACACGTCTCCGTGTCGAATTGAAAGATGTGTCCCAAATCGATGAGGACGAGTTGAAGGCACTCGGGGCAGCCGGGGTCGTGAAAGTGAAAAATAACATCCAGGCCATCTTTGGAGGACGCTCGGATTTGTACAAGAATGAATTGCTCAAACTGCATAAAGAGATGGACCAAGCGAATTGAAAAAAGAGCTCAACCGATTTACGGTTGGGCTCTTTGTCCGAGATGAGAAGGTTAGTTCGTAACCGACGAGGCACGATAAAATTGAGCGCCTTTGATGAGTGTCGAAGCGACGAGACCGATAGCGAGCGGCAGCGTGATGATGCCAATCCCTTGCTCGGTGACGATCATGTTGCCTTCCTCATAATAGCCTTTCAAGTAGAACAGCCCTGAACCGATCGTCTCGTTCAGTTCGAGCGTCGAGACGTTAAGGTACACCATGATAGCGAACAATGAGATGACACTGATTGAGACAAATAATTTTGAAAACGATAGCTTGGTCATGCGAACGCTCCTTTACATGTAGCAATATGGACTCATATTACCATATAAAGACAATTCTTATATGAGGACAAAGCATCGATTTGATTAACGATACCGGTTCCATAACCGCTCCGCCTGCTCTCGCATCATCTCCCGCAGTTCAGTCGGCTCGACGACCTCGACTTCCGCCCCGGCCGCGAGCAATTGCCGCGACAAGAAAGGCAACTCGGCTTCCGGTACGTCCCACTCATTCTTTTCAGCGATATCGGGTAATACGTCTTCAAGCAGACGGCGGCCGAGCGGGGTGATGTTGAGCCGGACGGTCCCGCCGCTTCGGTCGTCACTCGCCTCGAGCAGCGTCGCCAAATCGTCCGCTTCGAACGTCTCATCGAGCAGGCGCAGCGCTTCAATCCGGTCAATCCGATATTGGCGTAGCCCGTATTCCGAGAGACCATACACATACCATTTCGAATCGAGGAGCGCCATCCCGACCGGGGCGACGGTGAACGTGCGGCTGCCTTTCGTCGTCGCGTACGTCACCTCAATGTTGCGTCGTTGCTCGACTGCTTGAAACACGTCCTTCGTGAATGGGGCCGATGGGACGGTCTTGTTTCCGAGCCAGAGGATGTTCTTTTCGAGCCGGGCGATTTTCGTTTCGAGGTCGTGCGGTAATTCGTTCACGTACCAGTCGGACAGTGTGTCGCGTAGTTCACCGAACGGCACGTCCGGAATCTGTTCCATCCATTTGAGGGTGAGGTAGAGCGCGACCGCTTCCTGTTCCCGGAGCTGGAGCGGCGGGAGCAATCGGTTCGACAACATCTCATAGCCACCGCCTGTGCCGGGTATGCTCCAAATCGGATAGCCGAGTTCTTCGAGCGTCAGCATGTCGCGTTGAATCGTCCGGACCGAGGCACCCGTCTCAAGAGCGAGTTCGTCCGCCGTGAAGCGTCGTCCCCGATTCAACAATCGAATTAAGTACAGATGTCGTTTTTTCATCTTATCCATTCCCGTCATGTTTTGTCGTGTTTATCAAGTAAGCTGAATGTATCACGAATCAAGGAGGAATTCATCATGGCAAACGTCGTCTTATATATCGCGACAAGTTTGGATGGAAAGATTGCGCGCACGAACGACCAGCTCGACTGGTTGTTCGAAGTCGTTGGGGAAGGGGATAACGGCTACGCCGACTTCTTCCAAACGGTCGAGGCAGTCATCATGGGACGGAAGACGTATGAGGAAGTGCTCGTGCTTGAGCCGGACGGTTACCCGTACGACAAGATTCCGAACTATATTTTGACGCGGAGCCCGGACCGGGAAGCTGAGCACGTCACGTTCACCGATGAGCCGATCGAACAGCTCATTGAACGATTAAAGCAAGACATCGACGGGGACATTTGGATTGTCGGGGGAGGCGAAATCATCAAGGCGGCGATGGCGCACGACTTGATCGACAGCTATGAGATCGCCATTGCACCGATCGTATTAGGAGAAGGGATTCCGCTCTTCCCGGAAGGCACGAAAGAGACGAAGTTGAAACTGGCGAGCCAACGCACGTCCGGACAGTTCGTCATGGTGACCTACAAAAAATAAGTGGTAGATGAGCGTAAATATTAATAATAAAATTCAAACAATAGAAACAAGAAAAGAAATACTCGACCTCTAATAAATACATTGTACAGATTCTGAATACATTTATTAGGAGGGTACGTATGTCTAATGTGGAAGCTTTTCGAGATCATATTAATGAGTTAGAAGTTTTTATGGAAGAAGTGAAATTAGAGAACGGAGATACAGGATTCCGTATGCAAGAAACAATTAAAGGCGGAGGAAATGTCCTATTTGGTATCATATTCAATGCAGACGAAACGATTGTTGATATTAACGTATGGGGGCTTGCAGACATAACGAATCCAATGAAAAAAGAGGACTTGTTGTATCTTCTTAACACATTAAACCAAGATTACCGTTTCGCAAGATTCATCGAAAATGAGGGGCAAGTAAGTGTGAATTACTACTCGTATATCATTGATGATGGATACTTTAATCCTGGTAAAGTAATTCAACATTATGTTCTATTGTTGAATTGTTTAGAGAATGTTTATCCTAAATTTATGCGCCTCCAATGGGCGTAAACGAAAGACCAAGTTCGCAATGAACTTGGTCTTTTCTTATACATGCTTCCGCTGAAACGCGGCAATCGCTTCATACTCTTCTGCGAGATGACGGGAGAGTCGGATGTAGATCGGCAGCAACTCCTGGTAAATCGTGGTCACTTCATGATTTGGCGCATGTTCATGCGTCACTTGCGGCACGGCGGTGAAGTCGTCGTTGTAGCCAAACGCATACTCGCCGAGCATGATCGCTCCTAAACACGAGCTCTCGTGGCTCTCCGGCACGACGACCGGCGTATCGAAGATGTCGGCCATCATCTGGCGCCACAGGCTTGACTGGGCGAACCCACCCGTCGCGTGAATCCGATTCGGCGCGCCCTTCAATTCGTCGAGCGTCAATTTGAAATAATTACCCCTTCGTTAAAAAAACACCACTTCCCTACTAAAAAACATTATATGATGGACAATGTTGGGAAATTGTAGAAAAGAGGGTATTTATGAAGAAAATATTAGCATTTGTTCTCGGAGGATTAATGTCAATCAGTGGATTGATGCAAGTCGACGCAGCAGTGACAACACCAAATGTTAGCAAATTATCACAGGCAATCACTGACGAGTTCAAAGTGGTGGGTGACAAACTTTATGGTATTGGTGATAGAGATGGACTTGTTTTGTATGATTTAAAGACTGGAACACTGTTACGTGATTATGAAACGTATAGCTCATACTCAAAGTTGGCCGTATCTGATGACGAGTCTCATGTCGTATTGATGTGGTCATACGGTATTCGATCGTTTAATACGTTTGGTGAAGTAAAAGAGGAAATTGAAAAAATTGAATTTGGCCCGTCAATGATGGAAAGTTTTGAAGGCGGCGGAGATTTTCTTCCGAACAGTTCCGTATTGATTCTATCTGGTGATGAAAAGTTAACGGCCTACGACATGACAACAAATGAAGTAAAATGGATGCGTGGAGCCGAGTCCGGCAACGTAACGACCTCAGAGCATTACATCCTTGTTGAAAATCAAAACAGTGGTCGATTATACACGCATGAAGGCGAATTCGTCCATGAATGGACCGATGTCAATGACATCTCAATAAGTCAAAGTGACAAAGTTGTCGTCGTTGGAGACAAAATGGTCAGCAGTTTCGGAGCAAATTCATATGACAAACCTATTCATTCGTTACAAGTACAAGCAACGATTGCAGATATTGAATCGAGCGGACAATTCGTCACCATCAATAACACACCCTATACGTTTGATTTAAAAAAGATTTACATGAATACAGACTTTGGAGGCAAATCAATTGATTTAACCGCGAGCGCAAAATATGTGTTAGCGACAGATTGGGACTATACATATGTGTACTTGGCAAATGGATTCATGGAACGTTCAATATCAGCTTATATTCCATCTACTCTTCAGAAATTGACAGCAGGGACTACGTATAATACGTCGCTCATGGTTAAAGTAGCATCTGGAAAAACAACTAGTGTGAAAAAAGGAGTTGTCTGGACCACGGACAAGCCTCAAATCGCTTACGTTAAAGACGGAAAAATTGTTGCAAAAAGTAAAGGAACCGTCACGTTAAAAGCCACTTACGAAGGACTAACGGCTAAACGCACGGTTACTGTGTTACCGGATCCGCGTCCATCTGACTATAGTTGGCTATTATCACAGAAAGCTCAGATGGTGAGAGGGACTTTCGTTGGAAGTCCTCATAAACTGTATGGTGATTATGCAAAGGTGAAAGGTTCAGCTGGAACGTTTGAAAGCGATTGGGGCTTTGGATATAAAGGTCGTCACCAAGGCGAGTTCATGTTCACTTCAAGTTCCAAACCTCAAAAAATTAACATTATCACCATGTCGCCGTCTCTTCAAAAACGCGATATTACGAAGTACGAGTTTCAGAAAGTGTTCGGAAAACCACGGAATTCTAATGGGGACTATTGGGAAACTTTTGAATTTACAAAAGCAGGGAAAAAATTAAGCGGATATTATATTGAAGAAGTAGCTGAATATAAAATCAACAACAAATTACCGATGTATGTATTCTATGATTCGAACTACCGTGTCCGCTACATTTCCCTTTACTCAAAATAATGCTAGTTCAATAGGTGCTAATTCGTTTTTTTTGAACTGAAGCCTGAATGATAGACACTTGATAAAAAGTGCGCATTCAGGTTTTTTTTGCGTGCAATCGAATTTATATAACGAGCCTATTTATTCAGACGGCGGAACACATCCATGAGTAAAATCATCCTCAACGAACATCAGATTAGGCAGCTCGAGTCAAATCCGAACTTCGAGTCGGTCTAGGAGCGACTAATCCAGTACACGGGCGATTTCAAGGTACGGGCCGTCCTCGAGAATCAGGAAGGAAAGGCCACCCCTCAAATGACGAAAGACCAAGTTCGCAATGAACTTGGTCTTTTCTCATACATGCTTTCTTTGAAACGCGGCAATCGCTTCATACTCTTCTGCGAGATGGCGGGAGAGCCGGATATAAATCGGCAGCAACTCCCGGTAAATCGTGGTCGCTTCATGATTCGGCGTATGTTCGTGCGTCACTTGCGGCACGGTCGTGAAGTCGTCGATGTCCCCGAACGCATACTCGCCGAGCATGACCGCCCCAAGACATGAGCTTTCATGGCTCTCCGGAACGACGACAGGCGTATCGAAAATATCGGCCATCATCTGGCGCCACAGGCTCGACTGGGCGAAACCACCCGTCGCATGAATCCGATTCGGTGCGCCCGTCAACTCGTCGAGCGCCAGCATGACCGTATACAAGTTGAAGATGACACCTTCTAACACCGAGCGGATGAAGTGCTCGCGCTTATGGTGGATACTCAAGCCGAAGAACGAACCGCGTGCGTTCGAGTCCCAGAGCGGGGCCCGTTCACCCATCAAGTACGGATGGAACAACAGACCGTCCGATCCCGGCTTGACCGTCTCGGCGATGCGCGTCAACACGTCATAGGCATCCATCCCGAGACGTTTCGCTGTCTCGACCTCGCTCGCCGCGAACTCGTCGCGAAGCCAGCGTAAGATGATGCCGCCGTTGTTGACCGGCCCGCCGATGACCCAATGCTTGTCGGTCAAGGCGTAACAGAAAATGCGTCCTTTCGGGTCCTCGACCGGTTCGCGGACGACTGTGCGGATGGCACCGCTCGTCCCGATCGTGACGGCGACGACGCCTTGCTCGAACGCCCCGACCCCGAGGTTGGACAAGACCCCGTCGCTCGCCCCGATGACGAGCGGGAAGTCCCAGCCGAGCGTCTCAACAACATCCGATTTAAGCGTTAAAATCTCGGTCGTCGGCACGAGCTCGGACAGTTGCTCGGGCGTGACGCCAGCGACGTCGAGCGCCTCTGGATCCCAATCGCATTCCTTCAAATTGAACAGCCCTGTCGCCGAGGCGATCGAGTGGTCGATGACGAAACGTCCGGTCAGGCGATAGAAGACGTACTCTTTGATGGAAACGAATTTCACAGCCCGAGCGAACACATCCGGATGCTCGGCTTTCAGCCAACGCAGCTTCGATAACGGCGCCATCGGATGGACCGGTGTGCCGGTACGCATATGGAGCGCACTCGCATCGAAGTTCCGTTTGATTTCTTGCGTATACGGGTTGGCCCGGCTGTCGGCCCACGTGATGCTGTGGGTGAGCGGGCGACCTGACGTATCGAGCGCGATCAGGCTGTGCATCGCCGAGCTGAATGAGGCGAAGCGGACCGGACCGTCGGCTTTGGCGCGGACGGCGGAAATCGCCTCGAGCACGGCCCCGTAGATGACGACCGGGTCTTGCTCGGCCGTCTCCGTGTCCGGGGTGAGGAGCGGGTACAACACGTTATGTACCGCGAGTTGTTGCTGGTTATGGAACAGGACGGCTTTCGTGCTCGTCGTCCCGATATCGACGCCAATCGTGTACACACACATCACTTCCTAACTTAAATGATAAACAAGCTGATCAAGAAGACGACCGCGAAGCCGGTCAATCCGATAATCGTTTCCATGACGGTCCACGACTTGAGCGTGTCTTTCACGTTGAGCCCGAAGTAGCGGTTGACGAGCCAGAAACCTGAGTCGTTGACATGCGAGAGTACCGTCGCACCCGAGGCGATCGAGATGACGATGAGGCCGAGCGCGGCACCGGTGATATTTTGAAGTTCGAGAAGCGGCGTGATGAGTCCTGCCGCCGTGACCATCGAGACAGTCGCCGAACCTTGGGCGACACGGACGACGGCCGCGATCAAGAAGGCGAGCACGATCGCCGGGAGTGCTGACCCGGCCATCATTTCTCCGAGCACGTCACCGACACCTGAGTCGATCAACACTTGTTTGAACACGCCACCGGCACCCGTGACAAGGATGATAATCCCAGCCGGTTCGAGCGCTTTCGTCGCAATCTCTTGCACCTCGTCACGTGTATAGCCGCGGCGTGTGCCGAGGAAGATGAACGTGAGCAGCGTCGCGAGCGTCAAGGCGACGAACGGGTGACCCATGAACGTGAAGAACGTGCGGATGCCGTTGCCTTCTTCAAGCAAGACGGCGGACAACGTGTTGGCGAGAATCAACACGAGCGGAATCGAGATGAGCGAGACGATCATCTTGAAGCTCGGCAATTCTTTCGACGTATCAATCTCTTCGAACTCCATATAGTCCGGGATAGTGACGTGAATTTTCTTGGCGATATACTTCGCAAAAACTGGTCCGGCGAGAATCGTTGCCGGAATCCCTGCGATGACCCCGAACAAGATGACCCATCCGAGCTCGGCACCAATCAAGTTGGCAACGGCAATCGGACCCGGCGTCGGCGGGATGAAGCTGTGCGTGACGGCGAGACCCGCGAGGAGCGGAATCCCGTAGTACAAGAGCGAGCGGCCCGTCTTTTTGGCGAGACCGTAGACGATTGGCACGAGAATGATGAAACCGACGTCGAAGAAGACCGGCACGGCGACGATGAAGCCGGTGATGGCGAGCGCCCATTGCGCCTTGTCTTCGCCGAACTTATTGACGAGCGTCTGGGCGAGGCGTTCCGCGCCACCCGATACTTCTAACATCTTCCCGAACATGGCGCCGAGACCGACGACGACAGCGACGAAACCGAGCGTGCCGCCCATCCCGTTCTGGATCGAGGCGATGACGTCCCCGAGCGGCATGCCGGCCGCGATCCCGACGAGTAGACTGACGAGGAGAAGTGAGACGAACGCGTGGAGCTTCGTCCGCATGACCAAGAATAAGAGCAAGAAAATCCCTGCGACTGCGATTAAAATGAGTGTCGAACCCGACATATGTATTTCCCCCTTTACCGTATGTGTAACCGTTTACAAATATTCACAAAGGAAAAGGCCACCCCTGACCTTTTCCTTGCGGTTATTTCTTGACGACCGCGTGGCCACCGAACTCGTTGCGGAGCGCGGCGACGACTTTCCCTGAGAACGTGTCGTCCTCGAGCGAGCGGTAGCGCATCATGAGCGACATGGCGATGACCGGGGCCGCCGCCTGTAGCTCGAGCGCCGTCTCGACCGTCCATTTTCCTTCCCCTGAGGAGTGCATGACGCCGCGGATGTCGTCGAGTTTCGCGTCTTTCGAGAACGCGTTCTCGGTCAACTCCATGAGCCATGAGCGGACGACCGAGCCGTGGTTCCAGACTCGTGCGACCTGTTCGTAATCGTAATCGAACGGGCTCTTCTCCAAGATGTCGAACCCTTCGGCAATCGCCTGCATCATCCCGTATTCGATGCCGTTGTGGATCATCTTCAAGAAGTGGCCGCTGCCGGCCGGTCCCGTATACAAGTAGCCGTTCTCGACCGAGAGATCTTTGAAGATCGGTTCGATCGTCGGCCAGGCGTCGGCGTCACCACCGACCATCGTGCAGGCGCCGTTGCGGGCACCTTCTGTGCCGCCGCTCGTCCCGCAGTCGAAGAAGGCGATGCCTTTGGCACTGAACTGTTCGGCGCGTGCGACCGATAACTTGTAGTTCGAGTTGCCACCATCGATGACGATGTCACCTGGCTCAAGCTTCTCGAGCAGTTCTGCCAGTACGGCCTCGGTGATATCACCGGCCGGCACCATCGCCCAGACGACGCGTGGTGTCTCGAGCGAGTTGACGACGTCCTCGAGCGTCGGCACGATCTCAAACTTCGATGTCGCCTCGACGTTCCCGGCGTCCGTCCCGACGACGTTGTGACCGTGGTCGCTCAAGTTGAGCGCCAAGTTGTATCCCATCTTGCCTAATCCAATCAAACCGATTTGCATATCGTCACCTCTAAATCGAATTTTTTTCCATCTCTCCACTATAATATCAAATTAAATTCGATTTACAAGTCGAATGACGGAATTTTTTTCGAATAACAAAAAAAAGCGTCCCGACCTAACGAGTAGGCGGGACGAGGGTCAGACACTTTTCTTATACGGATACAGGAACGAGTCGAGCTCTTCGGCCGGCATCGGCTTGTTGTAATAGTAGCCTTGCGCCTGGTTGCAATCCTCGGCCTTGAGGAAGGCGACTTGCGCTTTCGTCTCGACACCTTCGGCGATGACGTTCAGCCCGAGCTCGTGCGCCATCCGGATGATCGTCTTGACGAGGGCGGCGTCTTTCGAATCCGTCTCGATGTTCTTCGTGAAGTGTTGGTCGATTTTCAGCGTGTCGATTGGGAACAGCTTCAAATAACTGAGCGACGAGTAGCCGGTGCCAAAGTCGTCGATCGACAAGTGGACGCCAAGGGCGACGAGTTCCTCCATCGTCTCGATGGCACTTTGCGCGCTCTGGATGACGGTCTCGGTCAACTCGAGCTCGAGGTATTCCGGTGCGAGCCCGCTCTCCTCGAGCGCCTGGCTGACAATGTCCGGCAAATCTTTTTGCGCGAACTGGAGCGCCGAGATGTTGACGGCGACGCGGAACGGTTCGACGCCCGCATCCTGCCACGCCTTGTTCTGCCGGCACGCCTCATTCAAGACGTACTCGCCGAGACGATGGATGCTGCCGGTCTCCTCGGCGATCGGGATGAACTCGGCCGGGGATATCATGCCGAGCTCGGGATGTGTCCAACGCACGAGCGCCTCGACACCGATGAGCACCTCGGTCTCGAGGTGCACTTGCGGCTGATAATGAATCGAGAACTCGCCGCGGCCGATGCCTTTCCGGAGCGCCATCGCGAGCTGTGACTTGCGCGCGACAGACTCGTTCATGTCTTTCGTGAAGAACTGGAAGCCGTTCTTGCCGTCCTCTTTCGCTCGATACATGGCGATGTCGGCGTTCTTCAACAAGTCATCGGCCGTCCGCCCGTCGGACGGATAGAGGCTAATGCCAATCGATAGGCTCGTGAACACGTCCTCACTTTCGAGCAAGAACGGTTGGTTCAACACGTTCGTAATCTGTTGGGCGCGGTGGGCGGCTAAGTTGCTGCCGGTGTTCGGTGACAGGATGACGAACTCGTCCCCGCCGAGACGGGCGAGCGTGTCGCTCTTAGTAATCGTCGTCAACAGCCGGTCCGTCACTTGACGTAAGAAGACGTCGCCTGACGAGTGGCCGAATCGGTCGTTGATGACCTTGAAGTTGTCGAGATCGATATAAAACAACGAGAACGTCGACTCGCTACCTTGGGAAAGAAAGGCGTCGAGCCGGTCGTTGAACAGGCGTCGGTTCGGTAGGCCGGTCAACGTATCCAAATAGACGAGGTCGTTAATTTGTTCTTCGATTTGCTTCCGTTCACTAATATCTCGGATGATGCTGCTGAAGAAGAGACCTTTCTCCGTCTCCCACGTGCCGAGTGACATCTCGAACGGGAACTCGGTCCCGTCTTTTCGCAAGCCGACGAGCTCGACCGTACGGCCGATGACGTTTGCTTCGCGCGTCTCGCGATAGCGTTTCATGCCTTGTTCGTGTGCGACTTTAAAGCGCTCGGGCATGATGAGCGTGATCGATTCCCCGAGCACCTCGCTTGCAGCATATCCGAATAGGCGCTCGGCCCCGTGGTTCCATTGCACGATGCGACGTTCGGCATCCGCGACGATGATGGCATCGTTCGCCGACTCGATGACGGACTGGAACTTCGTTTCGAGTTCGATGGACTGACGCTCGAGTTGCTTCTCATTGCGAAGCGAGATCAGCATGAGCACGAACAGCGTCGTGACACTGCCGCCGATCCAGAAGGCGAGGAGCGTGCTGTCCATCGAGAAGCCGGTCAATGCTTGAGGCGTCGCGAACGGGGTGAATTCGGCCGCGCCCATGCCGATATAGTGCATCCCGGATACGGCGAGCCCGATCAACAGCGAACAGACGAGCTTGCGCCAATGGAACCGTGACACGTCTGGGAGCGAGAACAAGAGATACAGCCCGACGAGCGAGGCGACGAACGCGACGACGGCCGATAACAGCCACATGACTGGGTCGTATGTCAACACGGCGTTCATCTGCATCGCTTCCATGCCGACGTAATGCATCGAGACGATCCCGATGCTGATGAAGACGGCGCTGATGACGAGGTCACGTGGTCGTGCGGTTTGCCGGCTGACGATATAGAAGGCGAACCCGGATGAGACGATGGCTGGAATGATCGAGGCGATGACGATACCGATATGGTAGGATACGCCGGCCTCTAAATGGAATGCCAACATCCCGATGAAATGCATCGCCCAAATGCCGAGCCCGAGACTGAGGGCTCCGGCGCTCACCCAACGGATGCGCGAGACTCGTTCGGCATATTTGAGCCGACTGCTAATATCGAGCGAGACGAAGGCCGAGAAGACGGCGACGGCGATGGATAACAAGACGAGGGGAAGACTGTATGTACTATGGAGATGGTGTTCGATGGGGACCAAACCTTTCTTTAATAATATCGGGACAAATGGACGAAAACGGACAGTTTCTCAAAAATGAGCTTTCCTAGCGTAGCATATTTGTCTTGACGTGAAGGGAATATTTTCCACGGTGGGTCAATAGTTTGGCACATTGAACTCAGCAAAATTGAAACAAAAGACGATTTGGAATATTTTTGAACAAAAGGTAAAACGCTACTTTCGGATTTACAATAGAACTATCTAACTATAAGAGAGTGAAAATCGACCTATGAAGAAGACCATCAATCTATTTATTTTGTTCATCTTAATGTGGGCAACGTTTGGAGTACGAGATGTGCAAGCCAGTACGGACATCCGCTATATTTATTCGGTAGATGATTTTAATCAAATCTCGAATCAGCTGAACGGGCATTATCGACTAATGAATGACTTGGATTTTAAGGGGACAGAACAGCTGCCGATCGGAACGAAGGATAAACCGTTTACCGGTGTTTTTGATGGGAATGGTTTCTCTGTCTCCAACTACCAATTACAACGAACCGATTCTATGACGCATATCGGATTGTTTGGTCATGCTAAAAATGCAACATTCCGTAATCTTTTCATTACGGAAACGCAACTAACGATTGGGATTGATAACAATTTAGAACTTTTTGGTGGTGCTCTTCTTGGACATGGCGAATCTGTCATGATGGAGAATATTCAAATTGATTCGTCTGTTTCTGTAACAATCGAACCGTTGTTCAAATCCACAGTGGGTGGTATCGCTGGGGAAATCAAAGGGACAAGTTTGAAGCCGTCTTTTGTACTGAACGTTTCGAATGAAGGGACGATCAGTGGGAAATATCGGATTGGTGGAATACTAGGAAGCGCATCTTACACGACGATTGAGTCTGCCAAAAATTATGGTGTCATCAAGGGGGGAGATTCAGCGGGAGGAATCGTTGGTTATTTGTCTCAAAGTAAGCTTTTCCAGGTAGAAAACGATGGTGACATCAAATCCACCCAATCGAGCGGAGGAATTGTCGGTAACGCTTCCTACTCGATTGTTGAAAAAGGATTGAATAAAGGTTTTGTTCAATCGAGTGGAAGTTGGAGTGATGTAGGGGGCATTATCGGGTTCATGAGGAAGACCAACTTGACGGACGCAAAAAACACAGGTAGTTTCTTTGGAAAAGGAAGCCAGACTGATATTGGCGGTTTGGTAGGGGATGCCGGCCAAGAAAGTATCATTCGTAATGGGATGAATCAGAGTGACATTGTCACATCAGATAGTTCGATTGGTGGAATCGTCGGAGAAGTTTCTCAATCGTTGATTCAGCAAACATACAATGAGGGAGACTTGTCAGGTTCTACTGGAGGCGGGATAAGCAGCGCAATTAGTAATTCAGTCATTCAGAACAGTTTCAATATCGGGAAAATACAAGGAAGTGTGACATCAGGTGGTCTGGTAGGCTATGCGTACCAAGATTCAAGAATCGAGTCATCGTATAATAGTGGCTTCGTAAGAAGATCTTATCTACATGGGGCATTGGCAGGGAAATACGAAGGGACCATGCAGGGCGTCTACGGCGTCACGCAATCTCGTTTAATAGGTGAAGGAGCAGCACAAGGACAAACCATTTCGCCTACTGCAACAGTCGTATCAGAACTCATGCCTCACTTCTCGTCGGCCGTTTGGGAGTTTTCTTCGGAGCATTATCCATTATTAAAGGACTTGGAGCGACCGACAGGAAAACAGCAATATCCAATCGTAGTGAAACAAATTAATTTAAAAAAGGCTACGTATCGCCAATATGAAGAGATTGATTTGACGGATGGACAAGCCTTGGTTGTGAGTAACACTGGAAAAGAAATATCCGTTCCGCTGAATGAGAGCATGTTGTGGCAGAATCACATACTTGAAAATACAGGAGAACAATCTGTCTTGTTTCAAATCTCAGGTCTCTCTAGTACAACGCAAGTCCAAGTGACACCTCGCTACCGAGCGATGTTCATGAATCATCAAAATGTTCAAATCGATGTTCAATATGTCGAACCTGATCAAAAGGCTCAACCGACTGTAATTCCAGATCGAGAAGGGTATACATTACAACAATGGACACCTGAATTTGAGCCTATGAGCAAGGATCAAATCTATAAACCAATCTATACAAAGAACACGTACAATATTCAGTTGAAAGACGGGGATCAGCTTATTGATACTGTACCTTTCTTCTACGGTGAACGTCTTTCATCGAAAATTCAAGAGCCTACGAAATCGAATCATTTTTTCATTGGTTGGTACAAAGATCAAGCGTTTACTGAGAAAATCGACTTATTTCAAAATGTGACAGAATCAATAGATTTGTATGCGCGATTTATACCTGCACCAGAAGTTACAAATTTGAAGGTGGTCTCAAAAGGTGGAGATGCCACCTTATCGTGGAACGGAACGGTCGGCACCACATTCTATTTCGTCGATGTCTCGAACGATCCCGACTTTGCAAGCTTTATACGTTATAAAGTAAACGAGCGAAACTATCATTTGTATCTTGCGCCAAAAGACACTCATTATATTCGAGTAAAACCGATACTTACACTTGAAAATCAAGATTGGGAAGGTTCTTCGAGTACCGTATTTCGGGATTCCCTTATCAAAAAAATTGAAGGAATCAAGATATCAGATGTCACATCGACATCAGTCAATCTCTCATGGAATCGACAAAACTATGATCATTTTTATGTGTATCGTGCAGTGGACAATGGCATGTTCAAACAAGTTGCTACTGTGAAAACAGCAGCCTGGGCTGATACGCGACTCGATCATCGCAAAGACTATCAATATAAAATTGTTGGTCATTTAAAATTAGACGAAACGGGAGGTTTGTTGAGCGAGGATAGCGATGTTGTTTCGGTTCGATTGAAGTTTCCTTATACGGGATCATGGGAAATCAATCCTATTGGAGAAAATAGTACGGTTGTGACGGGAAAGGCGCTTGAACCAAATGGACATGTGGAAGTATACAAAGGATCACAGCGACTTGGTCAAATGACGAAAATCATAAATGGATCTTACAAAGTAGTGATTCCTAAACAACCAGCAGGGACACTGCTAACCGTCAAGTTGTATCCTCATTCTATGTACGACGTCAGTATGAAAAAGGTTTATGTAAAAAAAATGCTACCTGCTTTCACTGTGTCTGCGCCAGCTGCCATGGACAAGGTTTTGACCGGTAAAGGGAAGCCTGGAGCAACTGTACGCGCCTACGTTGGATCGAACCCAATCAGTAAGTCAATCAAAATCGGAAGCAACGGGACATTCAAACTGACGATTACTTCACAAACTGGCGGTAGAGAGGTCCAAGTGAAAATGTCGCAATCCGGATACCTTGATCGCATAGTCAAAACTAAAGTGCTATACGTTTTCAAAACTTTCAAAATCGGAACAGTGAAATCAAGCCACACTTACATGGCGGGGAACGGCAACCGCGGTGCCAAGGTGCAAGCCTACGTAGGCACCAAGGCAATCAGTAAGCCGAGTACAGTCAATACAAAAGGTGCTTATCGTTTAACAATTCCGAAACAAAAGCAAGGGACCGTCATTAAGGTGAAAATGACTCAGAATGGTTATAAGACGCAAGATAAAACGATTAAAGTGATCAAGTGATGAATCAGAGGAGCGTTCGTATAAAACGTTCCTCTTTTCATTGCGGAATTTTTTTCGAAACGGTATCGTAAAAAGAAAAAGGGTGAGACATATGGAATCGATGAACGGCCTGGCCCGCATCCGTGGTGCCTATACGACACTCGGCAAGAAAGAGCAACGCATCGCCGACTATATCTTGAAACAGCCTGAACGCATCATCCACCATACGATCAATCAAGTCGCCGACGACCTCGACGTCGCTGAGTCGACCGTGTTCCGTTTCTGTCAGCGCGTCGGCTTCAAAGGCTATCAGGCGCTGAAAATCGCGCTCGCCACCGACGTTGTCGCACCGCTCCAAGACATTCATGAGGACATCTCGCAAGAAGACACGCCACTTGAGATTGCGGAGAAAATCTTCACGTCGAACGTGAAGACGCTCGAGGCGACACGACAAATCTTGGACGGGGCCTCACTCGATAAGTCGGTGGCGCTACTGTTGTCGGCCCGCCGCATCGAATTTTTCGGGAGCGGGGGCTCGGCCGTCATCGCGCTCGACGCGTATCATAAGTTCGTCCGGAGCGGGTTGTTCGTCACAGCGAACTTGGAATCGCATATGCAGCTCATGTCGGCGTCACAGCTGACGACCGACGACGTCGCCGTCCTCATCTCGCACTCGGGCGCCTCGAAAGACACGCTCGACGTCGCGAAAGTGTTGAACGAGCGCGGGGTGCCGACGATCGCCATCACAAACTATGCGAAGTCACCGCTCTCGAAACTGTGTGACGTCGCCCTTTATACCGTATCGCAAGAGACAGAGTTCCGTTCCGAGGCGCTCGCCTCGCGCATCGCCGAGCTCAGCCTGATTGACGCTTTGTTCACTGTCGTCATGATGCGCCGCGGGGAAGAAGGCCGAGAATCGCTCCAAAAAATGCGCGAAGCCATCTCGCTTCGACGCATGTGAAAAGGCTGACCCACGGGCCAGCCTTTTTCTTATTTCCGTTTGATTTGATCGGCGACTTTTTTGACAACTTTCTCGACACCACCCGGGGCATCCAAGTCATGATAGAGCGATTTGTCCGGAATTTCCATGACCGGCTTCTGGCCTTGCGGGGCCGGGTCGCTCAAGTAGACGAAGTCGCCGGCACCATCCGGCGCGCTGCCCGTCGCCCATTTGCCTTGGCTCGACTCATTGCCTTCCGACAAGTCCCAAAACTCTAGACCGTGTGGCTCAGCCTCTAGCTCATCCTTGGCAGTGAAGGTTGCTGGTACGATGACGCCGTTCTTCTGCTCAAGCTCATCGATGGCTGCCATCCATTGATATTGGTGATAGCGGTCACGGGCGAGCATCTTGCGGAACACTTTCCGGACCCCTTCGTCTTTCGTCATATGATAGAGACGGGCGACTTGAAGCCGTCCTTGCGTCTCAGCATGCAAGTTCGAGCGCATGTCGGCGAGCAAGTTCCCACTCGCGACGATATACGACCCGTTCCACGGCACCCCGTTCGAGTTCGTCGGTAGTCCGCCGAGCCCGCTGACAATCAAATGCTGGGGGTTCATCCCGCCAAGGATGGCTGCCGTCGCCGGGTCTTTGGCCGCCTCGGCCTGGTCGTCCGGTGACGCCCCGTCGAGCAGTTGCGAGATGAGGGCACAGAGCATCTCGACGTGGCCGATTTCCTCGGTCCCGATGTCCATAAGCATGTCCTTATACTTCTCTTCCCCGCGACAGTTGAAGCCTTGGAACAAGTACTGCATCATGACGGTCATTTCCCCGAATTGACCGCCGAGCACTTCTTGGATTTGACGGGCGAGCTGCGGATCCGGACGGTCGACGTTCACTTCGAACTGTAATTCCTTCTGATGGCGAAACATAGAACTCCTCCTTTGTTTGAACAACTGGTAAATGCACGACAAAGGTATAGTTCCACTATCAATATGTATAAAAACCTGGAATTTGAAAAAATTTACATATACAAGTAGGGGTATGGGTATCGTCTGAGGGTTACAATTGATTAAATCGTGGAATTAGTAGTAACAGATTGATTTTCGTCTATACAGAGAGGAACGACAGCTATGAACAACCTTGAATTCTTGACGACCGAACACTACGACGTGTTCAAACGGTTGGTCCAGCGCCTCCATAATCCCGGTGACGTCAAGAAAGAGTATTTCTCCGCCCTATACGTGATTGCCGGGAATGAGCGGGTGCGGAACCTCCTCTTGCCGTACATGGACCTTGAGCAAGGGAAAATCAGCACGGCGACCATCATCGACGACAACACGTTCGAGAAGCAGGATTTCATCCTCGTCAAACTCGTCATCCATTTGTATAACAACAAAGAATGGGTGCTCCCGACCGAGCTGATTACGTTACCTGAACCGGATTACCAGCTCGCGATGCAGGCGATCACGCTCTGTCGCGATCAACAATTCGATGAGGTGGTCATCCCGAGCGACCAAGAGACCTGAAGCAGGTCTCTTTTTTTTGTTTCTCGTTCCCAAATGAAGGGTAATTCATCCATGCATTCGAAACCGTTGGATTTTCCTGAAGGAGGGACACGTATGTTACAAGATTTTCCGAAATCGTATTGGCGCGATGTCGTCGTGAAGACGGTCAACCCGCTCAACGAAGACATCAACACCGAGGTCGTCGTAGTCGGGGCCGGCATCGTCGGCGTACTCGCCGCCTTGCAGTTGGTCGAACGTGGGAAGCAGGTCGTTTTAGTGGAAGCGGCACGTTTCGCGACCGGTACGACCGGTTATACGACGGCTAAAGTCTCGGCCCAGCATGGCGTCGTCTATACCGAACTGGTCAAATCGCTCGGGGAGGACAAAGCGCGGCTCTATTATGAGGCCAATATGGACGCGCTCCGTTTCCTCGAGGAGCAAGTCGACACGCTCAATATTGACTGTGACCTCGAGCGCCAGCACGCCTATATGTACGCCCACTCGTCCTCGAGCTCGGCGAAACTGCTCGAGAAAGAAGAAGAGGCATATGAAAAACTCGGAATCGACGGTGGTGACGCCACGGACGAAGTGAACGGTCTCTTGCCATACGACGTCAAGAAGGCGACCGTCATGCGCGACCAGCTTCAATTCCATCCGGTCAAATACTTACAAGGGTTGATGGACCGCTTCCTCGAACTTGGCGGGACGCTCTATGAGATGACGCGGGTGACGGGAATCGAGTACGGGACGCCACATCGACTCGAGACGATCACAGGTCACTCGATCGAGGCGCAAGATGTCGTCGTCGCGACCCATTTCCCGTTCAACGACTTCAAAGGTCTCTATTTTGCGAAGATGGAAGTCGAGCGCTCGTACGTCGTCTCGGCCGAGGTCGAGACGTTCCCGGAAGGCATGTTCATCAGCGTCGATAAACCAAGCCGTTCACTGCGGCACGTCAAACTCGACAACGGCAAGAAGATGGCCATGTTCGGGGGCGAGAACCATTTGACGGGTCATAAGGAAGAGACGATGTCCTGTTACGAGAAGCTCGGTGAGTTCGGGACCCGCCATTTCGGTGCCGAGACGTTCAGCCACCATTGGTCGGCCCAAGATTTGATCACGCTCGACAAAGTGCCGTACATCGGCCGAATGACGAACGATACGCCGCACGTCTTTGTCGCGGCCGGATTCTCGAAATGGGGAATGAGCCAAGGGATCGTGGCGGCCCGACTCATTGCCGACTTGGTCACGAATCAACCGAACCGCTATGAGGAGCTGTATGATCCGACACGTTCGAAATGGAAGCTTGCGGACGCGGCCCGATTCATCAAGACGAATGCCGATGTGGCCAAAGAACTCGTCAAAGGAAAATTGAAGCCGACGGACAAACGAGTGGATGAGCTCGGTCTCGATGAAGGTGCCATCGTCAAACATAATGGCGAACACGTCGCTGCCTATCGGGATCCCGAGGGACACGTCTCGATGGTCGGGTCGGCCTGTACGCACATGGGCTGTACGGTCAATTGGAACCAAGCCGAGCGCTCGTGGGACTGTCCGTGTCATGGCTCGCGTTTCAAACCGAACGGGGAAGTCATTGAAGGACCGGCCGTCAAATCCCTTCCGGACAAGGCATGAAATCAATTTGTAAATATTTCTAGAAAATCATGAGATCAAGTCATTACCGAAGCCGACTTGAGGTCCAGCATTTAACAGTCCACCTTTCCATTGTGATGGTTTGACTCTCATCATGTTCGTCCGATAATGATCGCTAAATTTTTTGTTTGAACGGGAGGACGAATGGAAACATGGTCCATGTACGAACGCCATCACGGGGAAAGGGTGAACGTCGATGCAAGTGAATCATGGAAAGGCACTGAGTCTCAAACTAGGGGCGTTGCTTGTCGTGTTTATCGCGGTCTTGACGCTCGGGTTTGATGTCCCATGGTACCACGCCGCTTGGATTTCGATTGCGGTCGGACTGATCGCTTATGGGGTGGGCGATATGTTCATCTTGCGGAAGTTCGGAAATCTGATCGCGACAGCGGCTGATTTCGGTCTCGTTTTCTTCTTGACGTGGTTCTTCCTGTGGATTTTAGATTTCGATATCGGCACGGAGACGAGCTTCGTCTTGCTCGCGCTTTACACGGCTCTTGTGACCGCCGTCGTCGAGTTTATCTTCCACGGATGGCTGCTCAAGCATAAACGAGAAGAAGCGCATGTCCATTCGACACGATGAAAAGGAGGAAGGAAGATGGCTAAAAACAAACTCGCGATTCATGAGGTGCTAGAGATTCATGAGATGTTGACCTTGAAACAAGCAGGGCTCGTCAAAGGGTATGTGAGCGAACCGCTCATCAAGGACGAAAAGCTTCAGAAGATCGCCCGGAAGCATTTGAAGAACACCGAACAAGCGATCAGTGAACTGAAACAATTGTTGCCGAATAAGGCGTAAGGAGGAGACACATATGGGAATCACCGAAAATTTGAAACGTGCCAGTAAGCAGCGGGACGAACTGATTGCGACCGATTTACTCATCACGGCGAAGTCGGCCGTTCGGGCCTATGCGGTGGCTGTGACCGAGACGGCGTCACCAGAAGTCCGGAAAGTGCTCATCCAGCAATTGAATCAAGCGATTGAAGACCATGCCGAGATCGCCGACTACATGATTAAAAACGACATGTATATGGCGTACGATATCGAAAAGCAGTTGAAGCACGACAAAGAAAAAGTCGACAAAGCGAGCAAATTGATCAAGAAGTGATGGCCGACGGAAACGTCGGTCTTTTTTCGTTTCAGGAATGGTGGCCCGTGGTATCGGATAAGGACTATACGTGAGGGAGGAGACACTCATGTCTGTAAATACGACGATGCTCGCCATCGTGCTCGTCCTGATGGTGTCGATGATTGCCGCCCCGTTCCTGTTCGTCTTCTATTTATGGCTCAAGGACCGCCATCAGCGTGAGCACTCCGTCCTCCGCAACTTCCCGATTCTCGGCAAGGTACGCTACATCTTGGAGAAGGTCGGGCCCGAGATGCGTCAATACTTGTTCTTGAACGACAACGAGGCGAAACCGTTCTCGCGAAACGACTATGAGGCGGCCGTTATTTCCGGGAAATATAAGTCGCGCATTATCGGGTTCGGCTCGGAGCGAGACTTCGAGCGGGGCGGGTTCTATCTGCAGAACGTGCTCTATCCGCCGAACCGGAACCAGCTCCGCATCGATAACAGCGAGACCGTGACGACGCATCTCTATCAAGTCGAGGAGGACAACCTGTTCACGCGGAAAGAGCGGATTGTCGAACGCGACGTCGGACCGTACTTATTGACAGAAGAGGACAGCATCGTCATCGGGAAACAGACGTGTCGGGAGCCGTTCCATGTCCGCGGTCTCGTCGGTCAGTCGGCGATGAGTTTTGGTTCGCTCGGCGAGAACGCCATCACGGCGCTGTCGATCGGACTCGGTCGGGCCAAAGGGACATGGATGAATACCGGCGAGGGTGGACTGTCGGACCATCATTTGAAAGGCGGGGTCGACCTCATCTGTCAAATCGGACCGGCACTGTTCGGCGTCCGGACCGAGGACGGGGCGTTCTCCGAAGCGGCGTTCAAAACGAAGAGTGAGATTCCGCAAGTGCGTGCCTTCGAGTTGAAGCTCGCCCAAGGTGCGAAGACGAGGGGCGGCCATATCGATGGCGCGAAAGTGACGGAAGAGATCGCCCGCATCCGGAACGTCAAGATCGGCGTCACAATCGACAGCCCGAACCGGTTCTCCGAGTTCAAAACGGACCGCGAACTGCTCGGCTTCATCGAACGGCTGCGGGACATCGGCGGCAAACCCGTTGGCATCAAGCTCGTCGTCGGACGCCTCGCAGACGTCGAGGCGCTCGTTTCAGAGATGGCGTCATCTGGGAAACACCCCGATTTCATCACGGTCGACGGCGGGGAAGGCGGGACCGGGGCGACATACCAAGAGCTCGCCGATTCGGTCGGACTGCCGTTGAAGGCGGCGCTCCCGTATGTGCATCAATTACTCTTGCAATATGGGATTCGTGACCGTATCACGTTGTTCGCTTCCGGCAAACTCGTCACGGCGGACAAAATCGCCGTCGCCCTCGCACTCGGGGCCGACTGCGTCAATATCGCTCGGGGGCTCATGTTCAACGTCGGCTGTATCCAGGCGCAAGTGTGTCATACGAACCGGTGCCCGGTCGGCGTGGCGACGACCGACCCGAAACTGCAGCACGCCCTCGTCGTCGACGAGAAGAGTTACCGCGTGACGAACTATATCATCTCGCTCCGCGAAGGGCTCTATAACATGACGGCCGCGGCCGGCCTCGATACGCCGACGAAGCTGTCGCTCGAGCATGTCGCTTACAAGTATCCCGACGGTCGGGTGAAGCGGGGCGAGGAATTATTCGATGGACAGGCGAAAGACGGATGACCGCGGTCATCCGTCTTGTTGTGTGAGCTGGTGGAACAGTTTGGCATACAGTCCCATCCCGATGAGCGCCGACAGCAAGATGAGCGTGAACACGGCGTACGGGGAGACGAAGCCCGAGGCGAGCACCGTCACCGGCGCGAGGAACTTGCCGATCGTGTTTTGGAGCGTATCGGCCGCGAGATATTGTCCGCGTGACTCGGTCGGCGCGTAGCGGCTGACGAAGCTTTGGCTGACCGGGGAGCGGATCAGTTCGCCGAACGTGAACAATGTCGTGACGACGAGCAAATACCAGATGTTCGACGAGAAGGCGACGAGGAACGTCCCGAAGCCGGCGAGGAACGTCGACAGCAGGAAGACGCGCCGTTCGTCCCACGCCCGGAACACGCGTGTGACCGGCATGATGAAGACGACGAACAAGAGCCCGTTATAGGCGACGAGCCAACCGAACAGGACCGTGTTCGAGACGTCGAACGTGACCGGGGCCTGTTCAATCAAATAGACTGGTACATACACGTCGAGCTGCATGATTGGAATCAAAGCGAACACGCCGGCAATCAAATAGAGGCGGAACAAGGGATCGCGCAGAATCGTCGCATACGAACGCCCTTGAGTGCGAAATGTCGTCGCGACCTTCTTTCCTGTCGAGCCCGGCCGTGTCTCACGGGTGAGCGCCGCGAGCAGCACTCCGTATCCGAATAGGACGAGGGCGCAGCCGAGGAGTAGCGCTTGGCGATTCTCGAAGAAGAGGACCGCCCCGAGAATCGGACCGAGCACGGCGCCGATATTGTTCGACGCCATGAACGTCGCGAACACATCCCGTAAATGTTCAGTCGGCACGAGGTCGGCGACCATGGCCGAGCTGGCTGGTTTATAGATGGCGCCCATGAAACCGATGCCGATATAGGTGACATAGTCGACGTAGGCGTTCGTCGAGAAGGCGAAGGCGAGGAACAAGAACCCTTGCGCGAACGTCCCGACGAGCATGACGGGACGGCGTCCGATTTCGTCCGCCAGCGAACCGCCGATTAAGCTACCGATTAGAAGAAACAGCGGCGGTACGGCCATGAGCAGACCGGCCAGCTCGACGCCGAGCGTTTGGGCGAAATAGACGGTGATGAACGGGAAGTACATCCAAAACAACAGGTTGAACAGGCCTTCGCCGAACAAGCGAACCTTCAGATTGAGGTCCCAGCGGTATGATTCCATCGTTGTGCTCCTTTCAAGAGTCTATCTCTACTGTATGGAGTCCAGCTGAGAAAGAATAGACTTATGTTGCGGGATTTGCTAAGCTAAAAATAGAAAAAGCGAATATATAGGCGCTTGTTTGCGCTGTACCATAAAACGAACATATGTTTGTTTAACCTTCTTAAAACGACCCGTCATCACATAGATGACGGGTCGTTTTTGACATACCATGACGATTATCCCTTCCTTAGACCGGGAACACCTAACTGTTGATCATCTAAGGAGGGATTCGATGAAAGCCTTATTCTTGAACTGCTCATTGAAAGGCGAGGGTACGACCTCGCACACGGAAGGGCTCATGAAAGATATCATCCCGCACTTCGACAAACTCGGGGTCGACTCGGAGATTGTCCGTGTCGTCGACTACAACGTCGCGTTTGGAGTGACGGAAGATGAAGGGGACGGGGACGAGTGGCCGCAAATCTTCGAGAAAGTGAAGGCCGCCGATATCTTAATCATCGGGACACCGCTTTGGCTCGGTGAGAAGAGTAGCGTCGCCACGCAAGTCATCGAGCGGCTGTACGGCGGAAGCGCCTTGACGAACGACAAAGGCCAGGCCATCTACTACAACAAAGTCGGCGGTGTCGTCGTGACGGGGAACGAGGACGGGGCGAAGCACGCCTGTGCCTCAATCTTGTACGGGCTATCCCATATCGGCTTCACCGTCCCGCCGAACGTCGACACGTATTGGGTCGGTGAGGCCGGTCCGGGCGACTCCTATATCGATGCCGGCCGCGACAACGCCTTCACGAAAAAGAACGGTCGTGTTATGGCTTACAACCTCTACCATTTCGCGAACCTACTGAAGCAGACGCCAATCCCGGCGGAAGGCAACGTCATGGAGTGAGGGACAGCGCGACAGCCCCTAGACATCTAGGGGCTGTTCACATTAGAACCTTGATCGGAGCTCGATCTTGCGGAACTCTTTCAGCAATAAAATCGAGATTTCGTCGATGAAATGATCCCCGACCCAGCATGGTTCAAAGTGGAGCCAATTCGCATACGAGTCCGGCTGGAGAATCAGAATCCCGTTCGACAGCCAAGCCGTTCGCGCCCGGGTCGCTACACCGTCAATATAAAACATGACGTAGATATCTTTCATTTCATGCAAATAAGTCACGTGCATCTCGACGCCGCGGCCATCCTCACACGTTCGTTTCAGCTTGAGCATGTGAATACGGGTGTGGACCAGAGCGTACGCCTCACATAAGAAGTACCCGCCATGCTCGAACGCATGGAACGCTTGGGCGACGAGTTTGTCAAAGCATGCCTCCATGTCCTGCCAGTTATGATTCCGTCTGCGGAACACGGGCCTGTCTCCTGGTTCATAAAGCTCTTTCGGGATGTAGACGTTATAGTCGTGAAGTTTACGCATCATGCCGGCTCCTTCTGTGTCACAAGATATGCTGCTCTTTCATCATACGCCTGCTGAAACGAAAAGAGTTTTACAGAAATTAGTACATTCAATCGCCAAATGTATAGAAATCCCATTCATATCAACGTTTGTTCGCATCGAGACGAGCGGATAACTGTCACAGTACAAAAAAACGTCGCCCGAGTTCGACTCGACCGACGCATACACCGATTATTTTTTCTCCACCGCATGCCCGCCGAACTCGTTCCGCAGGGCAGCGACGACTTTCCCGGAAAACGTGTCCTCTTCGAGCGAACGCTGCCGCATCATGAGCGACATCGCGATGACCGGTGCCGGTACCCCATACTCGAGCGCCGTCTCGACCGTCCATTTTCCTTCACCCGACGCATGCATGACCCCTTTAATCTCGTCGAGCTTCGCGTCCTTATGGAATGCGCTCTCGGTCAACTCCATCAGCCACGAGCGGACAACTGAGCCGTGGTTCCAGACGCGGGCGACTTGCTCGTGGTCGTACTCGAACGGGCTCTTCTCGAGAATCTCGAACCCTTCGGCGATGGCTTGCATCATCCCGTACTCGATGCCGTTATGGATCATCTTCAAGAAGTGGCCACTGCCACTCGGTCCGGCATACAAGTAGCCGTTATCCGTCGACACGTCGCGGAACAGTTCCTCGATTTTGCCGAACGCCTCCAAATCCCCACCGATCATCGTACAGGCGCCGTGTCGTGCCCCTTCCATACCACCACTCGTACCGACGTCAAAGAAGTAGATGAGCTTGTCCTTGAAGTGCTCGGCCCGCCGCATCGATTCCTTATAGTTCGAGTTGCCGCCGTCGATGACGATATCCCCCGGAGACAACAATGCATGTAGGTCGTTCAAGACATGCTCGTTCACGTCGCCCGCCGGTACCATCACCCAGATGACGCGTGGCGCTTTGAGCCCGTCGACGACTTCTTCGAGTGACTGTTTCGTTTCGAACTGGCTCGTCGACACGTTGCCCGGGTCGTAGCCGAGGACACGGTGCCCGCCGTCCGTCAAATTGAGTGCCAAGTTCAACCCCATCTTCCCAAGTCCGATCATCCCCAATTCCATATCGGTTCACCCCGTTCGTTGATTTGGTTTCCTTATAAGGGTTACCCGAAATGGATGGACTTCAAAAGAGGGGCGGGATGTCATCGATTCGATAGGCGAGAATCGAACCGACCTTCACTTGCTTGCCGTCACTCAATTCAACATAGTCATTGAGCGGGCTCGCCTCTTTCAACGTCTTCTCGAACGTGAACGCAGCCTCATGTTTTGACCCCCCGTACACGATGAACGAACAAGGCTCTTCCTTCTCTAAAAAGCACGTGACGACATAACGCATCTGCCGATTCCTCCAACCAATGAATGGATTTAAATTTACATTTTCATTACGAACAATACAATTATTACAAAAAATCATCCATTTGTCCCATAAAGGTTTTTGAATATAAGGAAACATACCTAAAAAACAGCGCATTCGACTAAATATTGACACGATTTCATATAGGTCCTAATCCAAAAGCAGGACCTTATACGTATGACTGAAATGTGATAACGGTTTCACCTCTAAAGAAGCGTGGTACTCTTACAAAGGAATGTCGACGAAACCCTAAACTTTTGATGAGGGAAATCCGATACTTAAAAACGAACGAATATTTCGACATCATTCGGCAATCATTTACCTTTTTTACAAATAATTTAAAAAGCCGCAATGTTTTGCGTGCTAAACTAAAACCTGGTCTATTTCATTCAAGGGTTCGAGGAAAGGTGTTATGTCATGGAAGAGCAAAAGAAAAAAAGAGTCAAGAAACGCCGGAGGAAGAATTCACCCGTCAAGCGCATCGCGATTATCGCGGGAATCGTAGTAGGGTTGTTCCTGCTCATCGGAGTCGGGGTAGCTACATATCTATACAATCAAGTCGATTCGACCGTCGAACGGTTGAACGAGTCGACGGGCCTCAGCCCGGAACGAATGACGACGGAAGCGATCAACGACAAGAAGCCGATCTCGGTCCTTCTCCTCGGCGTCGACCGTCGTGCCGACGAGCAAGGTCGCAGCGACTCAATCATCGTCATGACGCTCAACCCGAACACGGATCAAAGCGCGATGCTCAGCATCCCGCGTGACACGAAGACGGAAATCGTCGGCAAAGAGACTTCTGATAAGATCAACCACGCTTACGCGTTCGGTGGAGCCGAGATGGCACTCGACACGGTCGAGAACTTGCTCGACATCCCAATCGATTACGTGGCCGAAGTTGATATGAAGGGCTTCCAAGACACCGTCGACCTACTCGGCGGCGTCAACGTGACGAACAACTTGGCGTTCACGTCAGGTGAGCATACGTTCGAACCGGGCGCACTCACGCTCAACGGTTCAGAGGCGCTCGCGTACACGCGCATGCGCTACGACGACCCGAGCGGAGATTTCGGTCGCCAGGAGCGCCAACGTGATGTCATCACGGCGCTCGTCAATAAAGGCAAAGATGATTTCTCGATCTCGAAATTCAACAACATGCTCGACGTGCTCGGCAACAACGCCAAGACGAACATGACGTTCAAAGACATCCGGACGCTCTCGAGCGACTATATGGCTGCTTTCAAAAACCAAGACGTCCTTCGCCTCGAAGGAACGGGTGGGAAAGAAAGCGACGGCATCTATTACTGGAACCCGGACACTGCTTCACTTGAAGACGTGAAGTCGTATCTCGGACAATTGATGGAACAGTGACGCATCGCCTCATCCAATCGGATGGGGCGTTTTAATTTGTGCGATAATAAGAAGAAAAGGGGTGACCCGAGTGCTCGACCGCCTAATCCGCCTCGTCATTGACGTCCGCCATCGGTTCAAGGACCACCATATCAACGATTACAGCGCGACGCTCGCCTTCTTTTGGTTTCTCGCCATCTTCCCAACGTTCGTCCTCTTGTTCGCCGTCATGGCGTGGTTCGGGATTGACGATGCCTTGTTGATCGAACAGATCGAGATTCTCATTCCGGGTTCGAGCGTGCGCGACATACTGTCGATTGTCTATGACGTCAGCGGCAACATTAACGCCGGTCTCGTCTCGATCGGGGCCATCATCGCCGTCTGGTCGGCATCGAACGGGACGGCCCGCCTCGTCAAGCTGACCGTGTTCGCTTACGGGGAGACAGAAGCTCGGAGCTACGTCGTCCGCCGCTTGATTGGTTTGCTCACGCTCATCGCCTTCAGTATCGGTGCCGTCATCTTGATCGTGTTCCACATTTTCGGCCGCGAGTTCGTCGAGCTCATGTACACGTGGTTCCCGCGGCTTGAGGACTTCGACCGTTTGGCGACGCTTACGCGCTATACCGTATCGACCGTCATCCTCATCTTCGCATTCTCCATGTTCTATAAGATTGCCCCGCAACAACGCGTCCGTTTCATCGAGACGCTCCCGGGTGCCATCTTCGCCGTCATTTCTTGGCAGTTGCTGTCGACGGGTTACAGCGTCTATGTCGACCAGTTCTCGATGTTCGGGGACACGTACGGGACGATCGGTATCGTCATCTTGCTTCAAATTTGGCTCTACTTGACAGCGGCGACGATGCTGCTCGGGGCCGAGATCAATGCAGCCTGGCCCGACCATATGCGGCGTACCCGTTATAAGACACACTTCCCATGAAAATTGAAAAGATATGGTTAGCATTTTTTGACAACGTGCTATAATACAACACGTGAAGCGGGAATTATATCCATATCTAACGATTTTGAAAGCAGGTGCACGCATGGCGAGACATAAGAAGAAATCACGCTGGAAAAAGGTGTTGGCGATCACGCTCGGCGTCCTGACGATTTTCCTCGTCGCCGGTGGTCTGTTCGTCTGGTCGATGTACCGGGACGTCAACGAGACGGTGACGAAAGTGAATGACAATCTCGAAATCAGTCCGGAACGGAAACAAGTCGAGACGATCGAACAGAAGGAATCGGTGTCGGTGTTGTTACTTGGGATTGACCGCCGTGACGGGGAGCAGGGACGGAGTGACTCGATCATCGTCATGACGCTCAACCCGACGACGGACGAAGGGGCGATGCTCAGCATCCCACGCGATACGAAGACGGAGATCGTCGGCAAAGGCATGAACGATAAGATCAATCACGCCTACGCGTTCGGCGGGGCCGAGATGGCGATGGATTCGGTGGAAGCGCTCTTGGATATCCCGATCGACTACGTTGTCGAGGCGGACATGGAGGCGTTCACCGAGGTCGTTGACGCGCTCGGCGGCATCACGGTGACGAACAACTTCGCGTTTTCGTCGGACGGCTACTCGTACCCAGTCGGACAGGTCGATTTGAACGGGGCCTCGGCGTTGGCATACGCCCGTATGCGTTACGACGACCCAAACGGTGACTTCGGCCGTCAAGAGCGGCAACGCGCCGTCGTCGCGGCCATCGTCGAGAAGGGACGTTCTGACTTCTCGGTCGACAAAGTAACGAAGCTGCTCGACGTCGCCGGCAACCGGGCCAAGACAAACATCGAGTTCAATGAGCTCGTGGCGTTGTCGACGGACTATATGAAGGCGTTCCGCAACGCCAGCACGCTACGCATCGAAGGAGCGGGCGGTCTGGAATCGGACGGCATCTATTACTGGCATCCGAATGAAGCCTCACTCGCCGATGTCCAAGCCGAGCTACAGCGCTTGATGAACTGAGTCGTCCTTAGGGACGGCTTTTTTTGCGTTTGAAAATCTTGTATCGGTGGGACTGATAAAGAGACACTGAGGAGGGATCACAT
The DNA here is from genome assembly GCF_018618345.1 of Exiguobacterium sp. s36. Taxonomy (NCBI): domain Bacteria; kingdom Bacillati; phylum Bacillota; class Bacilli; order Caryophanales; genus Exiguobacterium; species Exiguobacterium sp. s36. Next base: position 834,422 of record NZ_JACSLW010000001.1, on the reverse strand, counting down.
GCTTTGGGAAACTGTTGAACCGATCATCAACCGATTAGAGGATGACCATACATCAGAGGACTGGCAGGAGCTGTTCATGAAGTGGGATGGTCATCATTGGCACGACGGGGAAGGTGTGAGCGAGAAGACGAGCGTGCTCATGATGGACGCGAACGCCGTCACGACGGATGGGAGTCCCGACTTGGACGCACTCCATGACTTGTTGAAGGAACACGTCCAGGCGTCGATCAGCGACTTGTATCTCGTCTCGCTGTTCCCGTATCCGGCCAAACCGACCGATACGGCCATCAATCCGCGCATCCGATTATATGAGGACCTCGGACGCTTCAAGCATGAGTTCGAGCTCATGTACGATACGGAGCCTGACGTCTACAACGAGTTACAGTTCAATCTGCTCGAGGAGACGGACGCTTTCATCGAGCGGCTCGCCCAAGGCGCGACGAAACTGCGTGTCCACGTGCAGTCGTTCCGGGGGATGCCGGAAGAAAGCATCCAGCGCGTCATCGAATTGTGGCACGCGGTGCTCCATCACTATAAACCGAACGGCCAATTGATTCTCGCCTATGAAGGAGACGTTCAGGCACTCGGCTCATACATCAGCGTTGCCGATGCCATTTGTCACTTCGACCTCGCCTCGCATACGATGCTCGCCTTCGCGCAAGGTGACGCCAAGAAGTTGTCCGACTGGGCGAATCGGATCGAGGCGCCGGAAGCAGGGAAGACATACTTTAACTTCTTGTCGATTCACGAGCGTGACCCGTTCGAGAAAAATTTGATTGAGCCGAGCGTCGACATGATTCTCGCGGCTCACAGCATCCTATTCTCGCTTCAAGGTATCCCGACCGTTGATTATCGGACGCTGCTCGGCGTCCAGAATCCGGTCGACCATGACGCGCTCATTCAGGAGCTGAAGACGGACCCATATCGACTGCAAGTATTCTCTGGTATCATCAGCCAGTTGAATGTCAAACGGACACATACGGCCTTCTCGCCTTATGCTGAGCAGCGAATCGATACGTCCGACAAACGCGTCTTCACGGTCGAACGGAGAGGTGAAGGGGAGACACTCATGTTGTATACGAACGTCAGCCATGAGCCAGTCACCGTGAGAGCGAGCGGGACGAATCTCTTTACTGGTGAACCGGTCGAGACGATCGAACTCGAGGCCTATGGGTTTGTGTGGGTAAAATTTTAATAGGTCTTTTGGTTCAAAAGTGAAATATGTGAATTAGGTGTATTGACTCATGATTCGTTTGGTAGGAGAATGGATATAGAAGGAATTTCCATGACAAAATCCTACATACACCTAAGGAGCGAATTCCGATGGATCAATCACTATTCATCTATCTCTTCAGCATGACGCTACAATCATTCTTGTATTGGATGTTTGCGACGCTGTTTATCGCCCTGGCTGGCTACGTCGTCCTGTATATCGTGAACCGTGAAGTGGCGGCCGAGTACCGGACGCTATGGCGCAAAGGCTACTATTTGACGTTCGCGGCGTTCGTCTTGTTCGGCTTCATCGTCGGTGAGTTCACGTTTGACGCTGCCTGGGCGCTCGCCGGCATCGCCATCGTGATTGCCGTCCTCGACTTTGGGGTGCTCGTCACACCGGGTAAAGAACCAGAAATCATTGAAGTCGACATGACAAAACCCCTTACCGAAGAACAGTGATGTTCTCGTGTAAGGGGTTTTTCTTATGCCCGATAACCGTTCGGGTTGTTCGATTGCCAGTTCCAAGCGTCGCGGCACATGGCGCGGATGTCATGTTTCGCTTCCCAGCCGAGTACACGCTTCGACTTCGATGGATCGGCGAAGCACATGGCGATATCGCCTGGGCGGCGTGGTGTCACTTTGTATGGGACGTCTTTTCCACTTTCTGCTTCGAAGGCGTTAACAAGGTCGAGGACACTATAACCGGTCCCAGTCCCTAAGTTGAACGCCTCGGCGCCGGTGTGGTCCATGACGTAGTCGAGCGCTTTCAAGTGGCCCTCGGCCAAGTCGACGACGTGGATATAGTCGCGGACGCCGGTCCCGTCCGGTGTGTCGTAATCGTCACCGAACACACTCAGTTCGTTCAAGCGGCCGACGGCGACTTGCGTGATGTACGGCATCAAGTTGTTCGGGATATCGAACGGGTCTTCACCGATCTGCCCTGACTCGTGGGCGCCGATTGGATTGAAGTAGCGCAAAAGGGCGATGCTCCACGAAGGGTCGGAGATAGCGAGGTCGCGCATAATGTCTTCAATCATCAGCTTCGTCCGACCGTATGGGTTCGTCGCGCTGAGCGGGAACGACTCGTCAATCGGTGTCCGTTCCGGCATACCATATACGGTCGCCGATGAGCTGAAGACGATCCGTTTCACGTCGAACGCGTTCATCACTTCTAAAAGGACGGTCGTACCGACGACGTTGTTCTCGTAGTAGCGGAGCGGCTCCGATACCGATTCACCGACAGCTTTCAATCCGGCGAAGTGGATAACGGCATCGATTGTATGTGTCAAAAAAATTTGTTCGAGTAGTTCGCGGTCGAGGATATCGCCGAGATAGAACGTGACCGACTTTCCGGTCAATGCTTCAACGCGATCGAGCGCCTCGCGACGACTGTTCGATAAGTTGTCGACGACGATGACGTCGTGACCTGTTTCAAGCAACTGTAAGACGGTATGGGTGCCGATATAACCGGCACCGCCTGTGACTAAAATAGTGTTCATTATGAATAACCCCTTCCAAAAAATCCTCTATTGATTATTTCTCCATCAAGCGCACCCGGGTCTGTCCGTTTGAGCCTTCAAATAAACGAAGTGAATACGTCTCACTCTCATAAACCATTGCATCGTCTGTCTCGAGCACCGGTTCGCCGAGCGGGCTGAATACCTCGCGCGTCGTTTGTGTGTTCGTCCAATCGATGGCATGTACTTTGTCCTGTTGAATCACGAAGAATCCATCGTTATAGAATGCATAGGCGTTCAACGCATCCGTCTCACGTCCGTACGGCGCGCCGATTGTCTCTGTGAGTGCCGCTTCGTTCATAGCGAAGAAGTCAGGAATCGATTCGCCGAGCCAATCGTTGTTCAAGTTCGTGTTCACCCAGTCGAGTAGGGCGCTATCGGTCAAGTCGCGTGTCGGCCAGTCGGTCGTGACCGAATCGAGCGGAACCCATGCTGTCGTCCCATCCAAATTCACTTCGACATGGTCGTCTTGTTCCTTCAAAATCTCGTAGCGGTCGCCGATATCTCCTATATAGGTGACTGTCGTGCCGTTCGGTTCCGAGACGAGGTTGACGTTTTTAGAGGCGAGCCATACATAGTTCGTTTCTGGCTCTTGAACGACCGGTTCAGGATCTGGCTTCGGTGTCTCATCGACGACTTTGGCTTCTTGTTTTGGCTCCAACAAGTCCATTACATATGGATACCCGATATAGCCGCCTCCTATGAGTAAAGCGAGGAGGAAAAGGACACCGATCCATTTGCCCAATCTCCGGCGTGGTCGGGCTGGTTCAATCTTCCGTTGATATTTCGCCCGTTCCGCGCGTGATGGAACTGGAATTTCAGGTGTATAACGCGGTTTTGCGGCTGTGGCTCGTTCTTCCTGTTTTGGAGTTTCAACTACGGGTGGTTCAGGAGCGGGTATCGATGCCTTGTCCACAATCGGTGTTCCCTTGACGACTGTCTTGTCAATGGGTGTAGATTGAGGAACCGTCGCTTCTTTTTTCAACACGTCTTCATGCATCTCGAGTAAAGACACATAGTATGGAAGAAACGTAGCATCTTTCTTCCCATCCTTGATCCAACCAGCGAAGTCCGACGCCGATTTTTCTTCGGTGGGGAGCGATGACTCGGTCGTGCCAGTCAATTCTTTGAAGGACACGGTCAACGATTTCCCGTCCCCTAAATTTTGTTTGATGGCATCTTGCAGTTTTGTACGTGTTGCCGCATTCGTGTCTGCGTACAACTGGAGTAGGCGCTCACTAACGTGCACTGTTGTCTCCTCCTTTTGTTAAGTTCTTCCTAACAAAGTTTATCAGATTTACATACCAAAAAACCCAAATTTTAAAAAATGGGTCATCAACTGTGAGGATTTTTGCTATAATGTTTTGGTATTGGCATTGTTAAATATTATCTGCGGAATTTTTCCAGTAGTGAATTTAGAGAACAGAGGAGAGAAAACACGAGTATGAAAGAAGAAACGGTTTCCCTGGGAGAATTATTCTCCATCTTAAAACGGAGCAAATGGTTCATTGTCAGTTTAGCAATCATCGCGGCGCTTATTGCCTTTTTAGTTAGTTCATTCTTGATTAGTCCGACGTATGAAGCATCAACGCAGGTGTTGGTAGCACCTAAACAGAATGAAAATGTCCCTTTGGACAATAATCAAATTCAGTCTTCTGTGACACTTGTAAATACGTATCGTGTCATTATTCAAAGCCCTGCAATTTTAGATCAAGTGCAAGATAACATAGTAGGAGCACCTGACAATATTACTAAATTAATCACTGTAAATAGTGAACAAAACTCACAAGTTATTAACATAAAAGTACAACATACGAATCCGGTATTAGCTACAGACATTGCTAATGAAATTAGTGAGGTTTTCTCAAAAGAAGTACCAGATTTAATGAGTGTAGATAATGTTAAAGTTCTCTCTGAATCCTCTGTTCCAACAGAGCCTGTTAAACCCAATTTATTAATAAATACTGCGATTGCTCTAGTGCTTGGGCTTGCAATAGGTGTTGCTTTTGCCCTCTCGAAAGTACTGCTGGATCGTCGAATAAAAACCGAACAGGATGTTGAGAAACTACTCGAATTACCGGTTCTTGGATCCATACCTATTATTGATAAAGTAGAGATGATGCAACAACGTCAAGCTAACGTGAAAGGTGAAGAAGTTCATGTTTAAATTCGGCAAGAAAAAGAGTAAACACATCAAGTATGATAAAACGGGTCGCGATTTGATAACGGTTCATAAACCAAAATCACCAATCTCTGAACAGTATCGGACCATCCGAACAAACTTAGAGTTCACAGCCGTCGACGACGATCTTCAAACGATGGTCATTACTTCGGCTTCTTCAGGAGAAGGCAAATCAACCACATCGTCTAATCTAGCTGTCGTCTACGCGCAACAAGGGAAGCGAGTCCTACTTGTAGACTGTGATATGCGCCGCCCAACAGCTCACTTTACATTCCGCCTATCAAACGGTATTGGTCTCTCAACAGTCTTAGCAAAAAAGACGACCGTCGAAAAAGCAACACACTCTACTCAGGTCGAAAACTTAGATTTGATTGCAGCCGGACCAATTCCTCCGAACCCATCAGAGCTCTTGTCGTCGAAGATGATGGATCGAGTGTTAGAAGAGCTTCGAGCCAATTATGACGTCATCATTTTAGATGCACCACCAATGATGCAAGTAGCCGATACACGCCTCTTGGCTCGTAAAGTTGATGGTGTCGTTCTCGTTGTCGGCTGTGACAAATCAGACCGCCAAATGGTTGTCAAAGCTAAAGAACAATTAACGCTCGCCGAAGCGCATATTCTTGGGGTCGTTTTGAATAAACGTGAGCCACAAGGCAGCGATGATTATTATTACTACTACGCATACGAATAAAAGGAGAGCGTGCCATGATTGATATCCATTGTCACTTATTGCCGGCCGTTGATGACGGTCCGGAAACAGTTGAACAAGCGGTCGAGATGGCGAAACGCGCCGTAAGTGAAGGGGTGACTGCAATTGTGGTCACCCCCCACGCGTTTCATCCGCAGTTTGACACAAGTCAACTCGACGTAGCAAATGCTGTCACGAGATTACAAAATGTTTTGCGACAAGAAGGAATTAACCTCGATTTGTATGCAGGACAAGAGATTCGAATCTTTGGAGACCTTGTTGAATCATTAGAGCAAGGTAAAGCGTTATCCCTTGCTGGATCACGTTATGTCCTCGTGGAGTTCCCGAGTGACTCTGTACCAGCTTATGCCGAACAGCTATTCTTCGGTCTTCAAACGGAAGGCCACACGCCGGTTATCGCTCATCCTGAGCGTAATAAAGAGTTCGCAACCAACCCAAAACGGTTGATGGACTTCGTCTCGTCGGGTGCTCTTTCGCAGATTACGACGAGTAGTTTGACCGGAGAGTTCGGTCAGAACGTGAAAGAGCTCGCATTCGCTTTCCTTCGTAACGGGCTCAGCCATTTAATTGCATCAGATGCCCATAGCACGGGCCGCCGAACATTTTATTGGACAGAAGTCGAAAAGGCTGTTCGAGAGGAGCTTGGTCAAGATAAGTGGGGAAGTTATGTAGTCAATGCGGAAGCAGTTATGAAAGATGAGTTTGTATTCATCGATCCCCCGACACTACCGACTAAAAATTGGCGAGGGAAATGGAAAAAATAATTAACTTGATTTATAAGACTAATTATTGACAATTTACCTTGAAATATGCTTTATTTGTCGACAACTGTCGAACGATTTTAGGTTTATTTTATTCCTCGCATGTTTTTATATTAGGTCGAAAGTGATACCCTTAATTTATAATTTTGAAAGGATGTAAGCTACATCCTTTTTTATAATTAAAAATATATAATGCATTTATTTAGGAGGGACATTTATGGAAAAAAAAGTTAAAAAAGCTATAATTCCTGCTGCAGGACTTGGGACAAGATTTTTACCTGCTACGAAAGCAATGCCGAAAGAGATGTTACCAATTGTTGATAAGCCTACAATTCAATATATTATAGAAGAAGCTGTAGAATCTGGAATTGAAGATATTCTTATCGTTACAGGTAAAGGTAAACGATCTATTGAGGATCATTTCGATTCGGTTCCTGAGCTCGAGCAAATTTTAATTGAAAAAGGAAAATCTGAGTTCTTAAAGTTAGTTGAAGAAACTACTAATATAAATATTCATTTTATCCGTCAATCAAAACCAATGGGTCTTGGACATGCAGTTCTGCAAGCAAAAGCATTTGTTGGAGATGAACCCTTTGTAGTGATGTTAGGAGATGATATTGTTCAAGCTGACATCCCTTGCACGCGACAATTAATTGAACAGTATGAGATTACAAATAGTTCAATAATTGGTGTTCAACCTGTCTCAGAAGAGGATACACAAAGGTACGGTATTGTAGATTTAAGTTCAAGTATCAGTGAAAAATTGCATACAGTTACATCATTTGTAGAGAAACCTGAATTAGGCAGTGCTCCATCAAATTTAGCGATTTTAGGACGTTATTTATTTACTCCAGAGATATTTAAATATCTTGAAACACAAACACCGGGTGCAGGGGGAGAAATTCAACTAACGGATGCTATTACAAGACTAAACCAAATGCAAAGAGTGTTTGCATTTGAGTTTGATGGTAAAAGGTATGATGTTGGAGAAAAACTTGGATTTATTAGAACTACTTTGGAATTTGCATTAGCTAGAGAAGATTTAGGGTCAGATGTTAGAGAAATGATGCTGGAAATTTTGGAACAATCGATGGTACACAATGAAATTTAAGTTAGGAGGATTATCTTGAACAACCCTAATTCACCTAAATGCGAAACAGCAGTTACAGTGTTAAATGAGGATTTAGTAAAGAAAATCGACACAATAGATGTTAACTTTGAAACGAAAATAGTATCAATGAATTCTAATGTAAATAATCAAGATAAAACTTATATTTTTTTAAAACGTGCTGTAGATTTATGCGGCTCATTTTTAGGTTTGATTCTACTTAGTCCTGTTTTGATTTTGCTCATAGCTTTAATAAAAATTGAAGATCAGAAGTCGCCAGTATTTTTTTCCCAAAAAAGAGTTGGATTAAATGGAGAATTATTTACTATGTATAAGTTTAGGTCCATGATTCAAGGAGCAGAATCACAATTAGAATTACTGATGGAGAAAAATGAAACAACGGGTCCTATGTTTAAAATGTCAAATGACCCTAGAGTAACAAAAATAGGAAGATTTATTCGTAAAACTAGCTTGGATGAATTGCCTCAGTTATGGAACGTATTAAAAGGAGATATGTCTTTAGTCGGACCACGCCCACCCTTGCCTAGAGAAGTATTAAATTATACCTCTTATGATATGCAACGATTAAAAGTAGTACCGGGATGTACCGGACTTTGGCAAATTAGTGGAAGAAGTGATCTAGGATTTAATGAAATGGTTGATTTAGACATTCAATACATCAATCAGCGTAATATAAAAATGGATGTATGGATTATTTTTAGTACCGTTAAGGTTATGATAAGTTCTAAAGGAGCCTATTAAAAGTGGATAATAGAAAAAAAAAAATATGTTTTATAGCCTCTAGTGGTGGACACTTGCAGCAATTACTAATGTTAAAGCCATTGGTTGATAAATACCCAAGTTTTTTACTTACAGAAAAAAACGAGTTTTCATTAGGACAATCTAACTATCAAAAAGTTGAGATACCGCAAATAAATAGAAAAGAGCGTTTCTTTCTATTGAAATTTATGAAATTATGTTTTTTGAGCGTAAGAATTTATTTAAAAGAAAAACCTAATTACGTTATCTCTACGGGAGCACTCTGTTCGATACCTATGTCTATTATAGTGAAGATAGCAGGTGGGAAAATTATATTCATCGAGTCCTTTGCTAAAGTATCTACACCAACGATTACCGGGAAAATAATATATAAAATTGCTGACGAATTTATTGTACAGTGGCCAGAATTGTTAAAAGTATATCCGAAAGCTAAGTATGGGGGGGGAATATATTGATATTTATATCCCTAGGTACTCAAAAATTTCAATTTGATAGATTGTTAAAAGAGATAGATAATTTAATCGATAAGCATGTAATAACCTCGAACGAAGTATTTGCACAGATAGGGTATTCGACCTATAAACCTAGAAATTATCCCTATATTAATTTTTTAAATAATGAAGAATTCGAGAAAAATATTACTCATTGTAACGTTTTAATTACTCATGGTGGTACAGGTTCTATTATTACAGGATTAAAAAACAACAAAAAAGTTATTGCAGTTCCTAGAAATTTCAAGTTTGATGAGCATGTTGATAATCATCAATACGAGATAGTCCAGGAGTTCTCAAACTCTAAGTTAATTGAAGCTGTCTATGAAGTAGAAATGTTAGAGTCGGCATTAAGAAATATTCAAACCGTCGAATATAGAAGTTACCAGTCAAATACACAAAATATAATTAGGATAATCGAGGAATTTATTGATTTAGGGAAATAATAAAATAAAAGAGGTAGATTTTATGAATGTTTTAATGTTAGGTTCAGACTTAAATGTTCCTGGTGGAATAACTAGAGTAGTAAAAAATTATTATGAAGCAGGACTGGGTAAAAAGGTGAGGTTAACTTACCATTCAACATATCCCGGAAAAAAAATAATTGCAAACATTATTTTTTTTGTAAAAAGTTTATTCCTTCTGTCTTATATGTTGTTTGTAAAAAAATCTAAGTTTGATTTAGCTCATATTCATATGTCTTATAAAGGAAGCTTTGTAAGAAAAAAAATAATAATTAAAATTCTTAAAATGAAAAAAATCCCTATAATCCTACATATGCATGGATCTCAATTCAAAGATTTTCATGCAAGAAGTAGCTATAAAGGAAAAATGGAAATTTCTAAAGTGTTAAATTCAGTTGATTATATTTTAGCTTTAGGAGAAGAGTGGGAAGTTTTTTATAAATCTATTTCAGAGACTAAGGTAATATCTTTAAATAATTCTGTATTCCCTAAAGCACTCGATTTTTCAAAAAAAGATAAAAAATATATCTCAACTATGGGTGTTTTATCAGAAAGGAAAGGTACTTACGATCTGTTGGAAGCAATCAAACTAATTGACGATGAGATACCGGATTCATATACTTTCGTAATTGCTGGAAATGGGGACATAGAAGAAATTAGTACTATTGTCAAAAAATATGGCTTAGAAAATCGAATTGAAATTACTGGATGGATATCAAATCAAGAGAAAATTGATTTTTTATATAGAAATAGTTGTCTATATATCCTACCATCTTATAACGAAGGTATGCCTATGTCTATATTAGAGGCTATGAGCTATGGGATACCAATAATATCTACAGACGTTGGTTCCATTCCTTCTGTTATAAATAAAAAAAATGGAATTTTAATAAAGCCTGGAGATGTAAATAAATTAGCAGAAGTAATTAAGTTTTTACTTGATAATGAAAACTTAAGAGAGGAAATGACTGTAAGTAATTCAAAAAAAATCTGCGAGGAATTTAACATCTATAACTCAATTGATAGTTTAGAGAGTATTTATAAAAAAATTATAGCGGAGAATAAAAAATGAACATAATGCATCTGAACTCCCAATTTAAAAAAGGGGGAGGACTAGAAAAAATTCTTTTCGAACTTTTGAAAAATAATGAATTAGGAAACAATCATCTTTGCATCATAAACGATAGATACAGTCAGGAGTATATTGATTATATTCCGAGTAATAAAATATTATTGTGTGAGAGAAAGGAAAAAGAAAGAAATCCAGTGAAAACACTTTTAATGATAAAACAAATTTCAAATTTTGTTATTAATAATAAAATTGAAATAATTCACTGTCATGACAAACTGAGTATTAAAATAGGATATTTGGTAAAGAAAATCACAAAAAAAGTAAAAATAATTTTTACTGTTCACGACACAATGATTTTTACTAAATATTTAAGTGTATTTAAAGCCGATAAATATGTAGCAATCTCTAATGCAGTTTATAAGCAAATTAGATTATGGGTTCCAGAAAGAAAAATTGAACTGATCTATAATGGCGTTGACTTAAACAGTTATTATAAAGTAGAAAAACAAAAAAAAATAAACAAGTTAACTATTTCTTGTGTCGCAAGAATTGATCCGAAAATTAAAGGGCAAGATATTTTAATAGAAGCTCTGAATGTTCTGAAAAATAAATATAAAGTTAATGATTTTAGATGTTATTTTGCAGGTGAAATACCTTTAAACTTTGAAAATACAGAACTATTTAAAAATGTTTATCGCTACGGTTTACAAAATGAAGTAAAGTTTTTAGGAAATATAGATGAGATTGAGAAGATATATTCAGAAAGTGATGTAGTAGTTTTACCATCACGTCATGAAGGCCTAGGGTTAGTAATTATAGAAGCTCTTGCTTGTAATTGTTTTCCCATTGTGAGCAATAATGAAGGACCACTTGAAATCACTAAGAACGGCGAATTCGGTATGGTTTTTGAAAAGGAAAATCACCATGAATTAGCGGATAAACTTTTTTTAATAATTAATAACCCGGATCTTATAGAGAATAGCATTGAAAAAAAATACTTAAGAGAATATTTGTTTGAGAATTTTTCACTAGAAAATATGTTTAATAAATATCGAGCGGAATATAGAAGCTTAACTAAAATATTAAGTATGATATGACTATTCTAAGGAGTAAGTAAATGTCTAGCCTTAAAAGAAATGCAAATATAGTTTTGTTTGAAAGTATGAGTGCAAAAGGTATAAACTTTATCAATATATTGCTGTTAACATTCGTGTTAAGTGTTGCAGACTATGGGAAATACTCTTATGTATTTGTAAGTGTGGCTTTTCTTAGTGCATTTTTTGATTTAGGCATGGAAAATACCGCAATTAGATTTACGAATAAAGTAACTGGAAAAACTAAGAATGGGATTTTTGGTTTGTACCTTATAGTCAAAATTATAATAATGAGCGTTATAATTATTCTATTTCTCGTATTAGGTGAGGTTGTATTTCGGATTTTAGACAAAGAAGATATTATTTCATTTCTTCCCTATCTACTTCTAGGTCTATTAGGTGAAAGCTTATTTTTTTTAAACGATACTTATTTACAATCAAGTCAGAAGTTTATAAAGCGAGCAATTATCAATATTTCTAGGCAGTTAGTAGTATTGCTGATGTTAATATTCTTTTATATATTTGGTGTCGAATCTTTAAAGATTATTATGTTAACTTTTTTGATTCCTTTTCTTTATTCTTTATTTTTTTTAAAAAATTATATCTTTTTTTTCAAATCAATTAAGGTTCTTAAACTTGACTTAGTTAAAGAGATAATTAAATACGAAAAGTGGATGGTTATAGTATCTATTCCAAACAACATTCTAGGTAGGATAGATTTCTTTTTAATTGCTGTTTGGGCTTCTTACCAACAACTAGCTATATACAATTTCGGTTTCCAATTATCCGCAATTATTGCAATTATTCCTTATGCACTAGGTAAGGTTTTATTACCTCATATTTCAAAGTTCAATAATTATAAAGTTTTTCTAGAAACTAAAATGATTCTTAAAAAAGTTGTTAAGATTAGTGTTTTACTTACTATAGGAATTTTTGTTTTCGTAATAATTGCAAAACAGATAGTTACAGGGCAATATGCTTTTTCAATCAGTATTCTTCAATTTATGGCTTTAACTTCAGTTTTGACATTTATTTCGATTCCGATTGAGCAAGTGTTTTATTCTATTGGAAAACCTAAAATTATATTTAATGCAAAAGTTATTCAAATAATATTAATTTTGTGTCTATCAATTTTACCGTGGTATACAAAGAGTATTTTGCTGATGCCTATTATAATGTTTGGGACGAAATTAATATATTTATTCATTCTTTACAGAGGATACAAAACAGAGTATGAAAACTTACCTAGTAGTTTAGAAAGGACATCTTAAAATTGAATGGAAACCTTAATAAATTATATAGCTGGATTATTATAATCCTCATTTCGTTTTTTCAAATTATTGTTGCAATAAGAGGAACTGTTTTGATAGATCAAATTTTATTGTTAAATGTATTTTTTTTTATTGGAATAGTATTGTTTTTAGTTTCTGAAATTCGTGGAAAACATATTCTATACTTAAGTGTTATTCCTATAATGTATATATCATTGTTATTAACTGATGATTTGTATTTGATGGATTTTTACGGTGAGAATACTCAAAACATATTAGGCATCCACCCCTTTGCAATTTCATTAATTGTCATTATCTTTTTGGAAACTTTAAAATGGTTGCTTCACACTAAGAAAAGAAATATATTAATTCCTTTACTAACTATATCTATGGTATTTATCGTTATTATTCTATCTCTATTATCAGGAAACGGAGGTGGATTTTCCTTACTTTTACACAATTATGTTCTACCATTTGGAACTTTCTTTGTGTTATTTGTAATCAAAGATCAGATTGAGGTTACGAAGATTAAATCAATTTTGAATATCTATATAATAATAAGCGTTTTAATAGTTGTCTATGCGATATGTGAATACTTATTTAAATCTAATGTATTTGAAGTAGGTTTTAAAAATAGTGGAGCATTATGGTTTGATTCGGTCTCAAGAGAAGGATACAGAGTAAAAACTATTATTGGACATCCGTTAGATAATGCTGCAGTTTTTATATTTACTATGATTGTTATTCATATGAATATTCGAAAAGAAACTTATAAATACATTTTACTCCTCATCATGCTAATTGGTATTTTTTTAACGGGATCTCGAGCTGCACTTTTAATCGCAATTTTGGTCATGATTTATAATGAAAAATCTTCAAATATTATTGATGTGAAAAAAATAAAATCGCTTGGTGTATCATTTTTTTCTCTTATGATTGCAACCGTAGTTCTCTTTACGACCTCATTTGGAAATACACTTCTAAATCGAATAGGGTTCGAAGACAATTCTTCGCAAGCTAGATTGATATTAGTTGATTATTTTTTTAAGAATCTTGGCCATGTTTCGCTAAACGGTTTAGGCTATGCAACAGAAAATATAAAAATTAAATATGATGCATATAATACGATTATTTTAGAAAATCCTTGGATTATTTTGTATTTTGATTTAAGCTACTTCATGTTTATATATTTGATATTCTTACTCTATTTAATATATAAATCGAGATACAGTTTTCTTTTAATCCTTTTTGTAATATATCTATCTTCTTACAATTCTTTCGGAGTAAAGAATAATATGAATTTTGTTTTATATTTGCTTTTGGCTTTTGGTTACTTTTTTAACTATCAGCAAAATATATTTGTTACAAATACTTTAGAGTCAGGTGATGATTGTAATGAGAGGAATATTGAAAAAAATCTATTATAAATATGGTAATAATATTGATAAATACAAAAAAATGGGACTGAAGATTGGTAACAATGTTCATATCGGTCCAGAAGTCATTATCGATCATTCCCATTGCTGGTTGATTGAAATCGGAGATAATTGCACTTTAGCTCCTCGTGTTCACATTTTAGCGCATGATGCGAGTACAAAGAAGGGATTAGATTATACTAGGATTGGAAAAGTGAAGATAGGTAACAATACTTTTATTGGAGCGAGTGCAATCGTACTACCAGGAGTAGAAATTGGTGAGAATGTAATTATAGGAAGTGGCAGTGTAGTTACACGAGATATTCCTGATAATTCTTTGGCAGTAGGGAATCCAGCTAAAAGAATCAGTTCAACTGATAAATACCTTGCTCACCATCAAAATGAACTATCTGACTCTCCAATCTATGACGAAAAATGGACCCTGGACGGTGGCATCAATGAAAATCAAAAAAAACAAATGGTAATTGATTTGAGTAAAAAGAAAAATGGTTATGTTAAATAAACTTTAGTAGCTCGAAAAGAGGGATATTAATGAAAATTGGTATTATTGGTATTGGATACGTAGGTTTGTCTATAGCTGTACTTTTATCGCGTTATCATGAAGTTGTAGCCTACGACATATCAACAGAGAAAATTAATACGCTCAGAAACCATAAATCTCCGATTGTTGACAAGGATATTGAATCTTGTTTAAAAAATAATAGTCTTAATTTGTTGGCTACTGAAAATTTGTTAGAGGCTTGTGATTCAGCAGATTATGTTGTTATTGCAACGCCGACAGATTACGATCCCGTACGAAATTATTTCAATACACAGACTGTCGAAACTGTAATTGAAAATGTGGTTAAAATAAATCCGAATGCCATCATGGTCATTAAATCGACTGTTCCTGTTGGATACACAGACGAAGTTAAAGCGAAGTTCGATACAGAAAATATTATTTTCTCTCCAGAATTTTTACGTGAGGGCCAAGCATTACATGATAACCTTTATCCGTCACGTATCGTCGTCGGTGAGCAGTCAGAGCGTGCTGAAGTGTTCGCGAACTTATTAAAGGATGCTGCCATCAAAGAAAATATCGAAGTGTTATTAACTGACTCAACTGAAGCTGAAGCCATCAAATTGTTTTCGAACACATACTTGGCGATGCGTGTCGCGTTTTTCAACGAACTTGATACGTACGCAGAAGTTCGCGGTCTTGATTCGAAGCAAATCATTGAAGGTGTCGGTCTCGATCCGCGCATAGGATCACACTACAATAATCCGTCATTCGGTTATGGTGGTTACTGCTTGCCGAAAGACACGAAACAGCTCCTTGCCAACTATGAGGACGTGCCGAACAATATCATTGGAGCAATCGTTGACGCGAACCGCACACGTAAAGATTTTGTTGCGGAGTCAATCTTGAAGCAAAATCCGAAACGTGTCGGTGTTTATCGTTTAACGATGAAAACCGATTCGGATAACTTCCGAGCCTCGTCAATCCAAGGGATCATGAAGCGTATCAAGGCGAAAGGTGTCGAAGTCGTCATCTATGAGCCGGTTCTAAAAGAAGAATCGTTCTACAATTCACCTGTCATCAACGACTTTGAGAAGTTCAAAGAGACAGCTGACGTTATCGTCACAAACCGCTTACATCCAGAACTTGAAGATGTCGCGGATAAAGTTTACACGCGCGATTTATACAGTCGTGACTAATCATATGGCAGCACGAGGAACGAATCCCCGTGCTGCCATATTTTCAATCTTCCAAGTCGTTGACCGCATCTCGGACTTCTTTGTCTGTCACATGCAAGTAGCGCTCGGTCGTTTGGATATGTTTATGGCCGAGCAATTGACGGATCACCATTAAGCTGGCTCCATTTCGGTAACACGAGGTGGCAAAACTATGACGCAGCATATGAGTCGTCAAATGTATGTCGAGGTACTTCTCCGAAATGCTTTTTAAATCCTCGTTGACATAGTTGGCACGTACTTGTCGGCCACTCTTCATGAGAAACACGTAAGGTGAATTCGGGAACTTAGGGCGGTCTTTTTCGATATAGTCTTTGAGCTCTTTTGCTAGACGGGTTCTCATCGGAATGATGCGTTGCTTCTCACCTTTGCCTTTGTTGACATACAAAACGTTGTTCTCAAAGTCGAGGTGAGAAATTTCTAAATCGAGAATTTCACTGATCCGAAGGCCAGCGTCACCTCCGGCTAAATAGATGGCATATAACGTCGCGTTTTTAGCCTGATACAATACTAGATTTAACTGCTGTCTGGTGATGACGTTCGGTTTCTTTTGCACGCCGTCTTTGGTTATGATTTGGGCGAACGGATTATCCATGATCCATTTTTGTTGCACGGCAAACGTAAAGAGCGAACGGACTGACATGATATAGGCACGCACCGTACAATTCGATAGACCTTTCTCTTGAAGCGACAGTTTGTAAGGTAAGGCATGTTCGAGATAGGTCACATCCTGCAAATAGAGGACATTACGTTGGGCAACGAAATTCTCGAATCGGCACAACGTGTTTCGATACGTTTTAATAGTCGTCTTTGGCAATTCTCGACGAACAATTAAATCTTCCATATACAGCTCGATCGCGTCTTGCAACAAAATGTTTTCCATGTTAATCACTCCTTCGTTTGGATGGCCTCTCGAAGTTCACGTTGGACATCTGCCTTATAGGCTCGAAGCCGGCTTGGGGAATAAGGCAGTGTCGATTCGGTCCCGTCGATGAGGTGGCAAAGGAGCTCGAAGTGGCGAGGCGATAGCAACACCTTTTGCTCATCAAGCCAGTCGTGGAATCGACGTTCTGACTCGATACACGTCTCTGGAATTCGTTCAGCTGCGACTTCGTGTTTCAAATGGCGGGCGTTCTTTTGTTGGTGGTTGAGTATCGCTCCCCGGATGCGTTGGAAGCAGTACGTCTTCGATAAGGTACAGCCGCGGTTTAACGCTTCCCATAACGCAATCCGGGCGATTTGGGCACAGTCCTCCTGTTCGTTAGGGTGGATGGATAGGTGGCGAACGACATAATGGATCATCGGTTCCCACTCGCGAATCTGTTCGTCAATCATGTTCATCAAGTTGCTCTTTCCTGAGCGCTCGGTGTGATTCCTAGGTAAGACCGAGTATAATCGTTGTTCTTTACCTTTTTGGATGTTGATATCCCTTGCCTCTAAGGCTCCTCTCTTTATCATTGCGTCTTCGAGGAGATAATCCCCTCTATTTCAACCGCATAAGGTCATTGGTGCATCGGGAAGAACAACGATTACTCCCTTTTCAAGGTGAGTAAATTAGTTATAGATCATAGGGAAATACATAGTTAATTTTTATTGAGGAGGGCTATACATGAAAAAAGTTTTAATCACGGGAGCGAATAGCTACGTCGGAAATGCATTCAAACAATGGATTGAGGCACATCATGCTAATTCTGTTCAAGTCGATACGGTAGGGATGCGAAACGGAGAATGGAAAAACATCTCGTTCGATAGATACGATGCGATTTTACATGCTGCAGGAATCGCTCACGTTTCGACGAACAAGAGTATGGAGGACTTATACTATAAAGTGAACACAGATTTGACGGCTAAGGTTGCTGAGAAGGCGAAAAATGAAGGTGTGAAACAGTTCATCTTCCTCAGCAGCATGATCGTGTACGGGGATGCTTCGAACGCTCAAATGATTACCCGAGATACCATGCCGAAGCCGACGAACTTCTACGGGAACAGCAAGCTAAAAGCCGAGAAGAAACTTGAAGCGATTGCGGATCGAGATTTCCTCGTCGCGAATGTCCGTCCGCCGATGATTTATGGAAAGGGATCGAAAGGAAATTATATCAAGCTGGCTGGTCTGTCGAAGAAAATCCCATTCTTCCCGAGCTATCAAAATCAACGTAGTATGATCCACATCGATAACTTGTCTGAGTTTTTGGCACAGGTCATTCTTCATGAGGACAAGGGCACATTCCATCCGCAAAACAAAGAGTATGTCTGTACGTCGGAGCTCGTTTCGACCATCGGATCTGTTTATGGTAATCACGTGAGAGGAATAGGTTTGTTCAACGGTGTCATCCGTCAGCTCGTAGACCGTAACGTCACCATCAACAAATTGTTCGGTGACTTTGCGTATGCGAAAGAGTTGTCGAAGTATGAACATGACTACCATGTGCGTGATTTTAAAGATAGTATCGTTGCTACAGAAAAAAACTAATATTACGAATAAAACGTCCTCATCATGCATAAGCAGATGAGGACGTTTTGTTTTAAACCTATGATTAAATCGACCGAATGATGAACTTGTCTTAGCGACGCCGAAGCTCAATCCGCTTGATGTCAATTTCGATTTCACTTGCCAACTCAAATATTGTGGTGCCGTTCTGTAACTCAATTTGATCGAATACGACCATGGTGAGCGTCGGCGCATTCCCGTCGTTTTGAAGGGCCATACCGCGAATTATTTTGTCATCAATCGTGAGCGTGAGCGGGGTCTCGTCTTGATTCTCAATATAGGCGACGACTTGATAACGTCCGCTCTCTGGGATATCGAACCGCAGTGTCAAGGGGCTATCAGTTGTCATCGATTCATTCAGCTCGACAGCAAGTGCTCCTGTCTGGCCTGAAGGGAGTGAGAGACTCTCATCCGTCGAGACCGGATCGCCGAACACCGGGACGTTGTCCTTCCAGGTGAAGGGCTGCATCCGTACGTTCCGCGTCCAGCCACTCCCTTCGGCGCGGGCGGCGTGATAGACAATCCAGTCCTCACTGTCATCAGGGGAAGTCACAAACGAGGCGTGACCAGGACCGAAAACGTCCTCGCTCGATGAGAAGACAGGCTCTTCTTGCTTGGTCCAGGCGTTAGGATCCATCAAGTCGGCATCGCTAGGCGCCGACAACAGACCAAGTTGATAAAAGTCGGTCCAACTGCCGCTCGCCGAATAGACGATATGGATTTGGTCCTCTTTCATCAGGATTTGAGGCCCCTCGTTGATAGACGGTGGGGCACCGAGCGACTCCCAGTCATAGGTCGGACGAGACAACTCGACCCGCTCGCTCGAAATCGTCATTGGGTCGGACATCTCGGCGATATACAAGTATTGGCTGACGTTGACGTCGCCCTCCCAACCCGACCAGACGTAATATAGTTCATCGCCGTTCTTGAGAATCGTTCCATCGATGGCCCACTTACCGGATGGGTCTTCGATGACACCTTTTTCCGTGTAATCGGAGAACGGGTCCGCGGTCGCCGACTCGAGCACATACATTTTGTGCACCTCACCCGGCATGACGGCCGCATAGTAGACGTACCAGCGGTCGTTCACGAAATGAATCTCAGGGGCCCATATGTCCCGTTCGCCTTTCGTCGGTTGCCAGATGACCTTCGATTCGGCTGTCGCCAGCTCGGTCGGGGCATCGGTGCGCCAAAGCGTGACGTTACTGCCGGTCGTCTGCGTGTACACGTATGATCCGTCATGCTCATACAGGAACGGTTCAGCCCCGTCTGGTAAAATCGGGTTCCTAAACGTATCACTCTCGGTCAATTGATCCGCTCTCGTCAGCGACCAACCGATGAGTACGATGGCAATCACACCGACAAGGGCGGCGACAATCCACATTGTTTTTCGATTCATAAGCTCCTCCTTTAGAAGAAAAGGTGCCCCGAGAGGCACCTATGATGGATTAACGGATTTCGTGATGCCACTGGTCGTTGATTTGGCGAATCGTCTCGAGCGGGACTTTCGGTTCCCGGTCATACGTGAGCAACCCGTTAATCTCTTGTTCGACATCTGTCAGTTGGGTATAGCAATAGCCGTGAAGTGCACGAGATGCATAGACGGCGTCCATGATGCGAGCGTAGTCGTTCACGAACGTCTCCCCGTCGGAGACCGACGTGTACCCCCAGCCGGCGTCGCCACCGATCTTGTAGCCGATTCCGCCGAACTCGGTCAATAGAATCGGCTCTCCTTGATGGCTGAAGCCGTTCGCATATATACGACGACGGGCCGGTTGTGAGGCGAGGAGCGATTCGGTCGTCGCGAGGTCTTGCTTATACACCTCGTATTTCTCCGTCTCTTCTGCTTGGCCATGATTATAGTTATGGATGGCACAAATATCGCTCACGGTCAGTTCCCAGCCGTCGTTCGAAATGACCGGACGTGTCCCGTCGATTGAGTGAATCAAGTGGTACATTGCCTGTGAGTGATGCTGTTGCATCGCATCCGACCGGACGAGCGGGATGCCCCAGCTCTCGTTCAGTGGTACCCAGGCCACAATCGACGGATGGTTATAGTCACGTTCAACAATCTCAATCCACTCTCTCGTCAGGCGTGCCGCCGCGTCTTCTGTATAGAAGGCAGATGCAGCCGATTCGCCCCAGACGAGATAGCCGAGGTGATCCGCCCAGTAGAGGAAACGAGGGTCTTCGACTTTTTGATGCTTTCGACAGCCATTGAAGCCCATCTCTTTGGCGAGCTCGATATCACGCTTTAACGCGTCGTCCGACGGTGGGGTGAGGAGGCTCTCACGCCAGTACCCTTGGTCGAGGACGAGTTTTTGATAGTATGGCTTGTTGTTCAAATAGAACATGCCGCCCTCGGTATGAATTTTTCGCATCCCGAAATACGACGTTACTTCGTCAACGATTCGTTCGTCGTCTTTTAGTCGGAACACGATATCGAACAAGTTCGGGTTCTCCGGGGTCCACGTCCGGCCGTCGTGATGGAAATTCGTATGGAAGATATGCGGCCCCAGGACGTTGACGGCGCGCTTCCCGGTCGTCGAGACGAGTCGGGTTTGCTCTAAGCTGACGAGCTCGCCTTGGAAGGAAATCTCGGTCTCGAGCGTGAGTCCGACCGCGCCGGGCGAAACGTCGTAGGCGAGTCGAATCTCGCCTTGATCGAGGTCAGGTGTCATCCGGACGCGTTGGAGCGAGGCGTGTGGCACATGCTCGAGCCAGACGCTCTGCCAAATACCGGTCGTTCGCGTATACCAAATCGAGTCGGGCGCTTCTTGCCAGAACTGTTTGCCACGTGGAATCGTCTCATCCGTGGACGGGTCGAACACACGGACGGAGACGCGTTCTTCTCCGTGATTCAAGACGTCGGTGATGTCGAACGAGAACGGGGTCTGCCCGCCAATGTGCGTGCCGACCAATTGATCATTCACATATACGGCCGTCTCGTAATCGACCGCGTTGAAATGTAAGATGACGCGCTCTTTCCAATCGCTCGGCACGTCAAACGTCCGCTCGTACCAGACAACGTCATGGAAGCTCGGGTCGTTTACACCGCTTCGTTCTGTCTGATAGGCGAACGGGACGTTGATGGTGAGCGGGAAGTCGTGTCCTTTGAACCAATGTTCTTGGAGTCCTTTGTTGTCATCGTCGAAAGCGAATTGCCAGGCGCCGTCGAGGGACTGCCAGTCGTTCCGGATGAATTGTGGTCGAGGGAAGTGTGTGATCGTCATAAGTGTCTACTCCTTTGTTGGTTACTGAATCATCAGTCCATCATTTGTCTCGATTAACGAAAAGAACGTCGGACGTTCCATCCCGTGGGGCGTGTCCGGGGAATGTGTACAAAGCATCAGCTCGCCTGAGAACGTACGGAACAGGCTACAGTGCCCGGCGTCCTTGTCGAGGAAAAGCGTCTCATCTTCGACCCAGGGCCCGAAAATCGAACCTGACGTCGAACGGACGACGGCGACCGTGTAGCCTCCGGCACCGCCGGTCACATGTGCGTCGGCATAACTCGACCAAAACATGAGCAGGTCCCCGTTCGCCGCTTTATAGAAGAAGGGGGCGTCGGTCAAATAGCCTTCCTTCTGAATGCGTGGGTCACTGAACTTTCGAATCCACGACTGGTGACCGGCGCGGACGATTTGAAACGGTCGACCGATGGGGCGCCCGGCATCAAGTTCGATGGCCTTGATTTCTCCGTAATATTGCTGCGTCCATTCATGGCAGTAGACGAGGAAACGTCTGCCGTCCTCCTCGTATAGGGTCCCATCGAGCGCCTCTTCATCCCGAGGTGTGGTCGCTTCGTTATAGAGCGGGTGATACGGCCCGCCGGGATGATCGGCTTGTAAAATCGTTGTGCCCCGATGGACGCCGATCCCGCCTTTACACGTCGCGAGCATCCAATAGCTGTCGTCGACGCGATGGACCTCGGGCGCCCAGTAATGACGGACGCCCCAATACCCGGCCGGCGGGGAGAAGGCGAGATAAGGTCCGGTCCAGTCCTCGAGATTATTGCTCGTGTAGACGTGGAAGCCGGGTTCGATGTCGCCGACGCCGTCGGCGAACGTCGTTCCGAATAAGTAATAGGTCTGTGTCGATTCATCCGAAAAAACGAACGGATCACGCATATGAAGATCCGTACGTTTCACGGTTTGAATCGGAAGATGTGTCGCTTGCATTAACATCGCCTCACTTGATTCCAGAATTGGTGACGCCTTTGACGAAGTATTTGTTCGCCCAGAGGAAGATAATCAGTGCTGGTACGGTCGCGACGACGGTCGAGGCCATCATGGCCGCCGGGTTGACGAAGTTCGAGCCTTGCACGAGCGTGGCGACCCCGAGCGTGAGCGTCTTCATCTCGTCGCTGTTCGTGACGAGTGACGGCCAGAGGAAGTCGTTGTAGATGGCAAGGAACGTGACCACCCCGAGCGTCGTGACGACGGGTTTAATCGAGGGGAATATGACTTGCGTCAAGACTTGCCATTGCGACGCGCCATCGAGATAAGCCGCTTCTTCGAGTTCTTTCGGGAACGAGCGCAAGAAGTTGTAAATCAAGAACACGCCGAGCGTCCCAGCCGAATACGGCAAGATGAGCGGGGCGTACGTGTCGAGTAGGTCCGCGCTCTTGAACAGATAGAAGGCGGGGAACAACGTGACGATTCCCGGTACGGTCAAGGCGATGACGACGATGCCGAGAATGACCTTCTTGAACGGGATGTTGAGGCGAGCCAGCGCATAAGCCGCGAGGACGTCGACGAAGATGACGAGCACGGTACCGATTAACGTGACGATCGCCGTGTTGATTGTCCACTGGACCATGTTCGAGTCGGCTGAGGCCGAGAAGATGCTGGCATAGTTCTCAAGCGTCCATTGACGTGGGAACAGCGAGGCACTCGCGAGTGATTCGCTAAGCGTCTTAAAGGATGTGAACACCATCCAAACGAGCGGGAAGAGAAAGAGCACGGCGAGTACAGAAGCGACCGCAACAAGAATGCCTGATTTGATTCGTTTCTGTCTCATGTGATTTTTCGCTCCTTTTTATCGATTGTGGCAGCAGGGTGCTGATTGACGTTCGTCGGTCCGGCATTGACGGTCCGTTTCAAACGATTCCGCTCTTTGCGACTCGGTTTCGCGACGTCGTCTTTGTCACTCTTATACGAGATCCAATATTGGATGCCGGTGATGAGCATCATGATGACCCCCATGAGGAGCGCCATCGCCGACCCGACACCGAGCTGGTTGTTGCCGAAGACGGTCGTGTTGATGCCCATGATGAGTGAGCTCGTCGACTGTTCAGGTCCGCCTCGTGTGATGAGGAGCGATTGCCCGTACAAGTTGAATGAGGCGATGACGGTCGTGATCATGACGAAAATCGAGATGTTTCGAATCTCTGGCAACGTGATGAAACGGAATTTGTTCCAAGCCGAAGCCCCGTCCAAGTCAGCGGCCTCGTAAAGCGTGCCGTCGACTTCGTCGAGCGCGTTGACGAACAACAACATGTTGAAGCCGATTGTCCACCAGATGGTCGCGATGACGATGACGAGCCAGGCATACGGTTGGTCACCCGTCCAGTTGATTGGCGACGAGATAAGTCCGGCCTTCATCAAAATATTGTTGATATACCCACCGTTCGCTCCGAAGAGCCACAAGTAGATGGCGGACACGGCGGTGACTGAAATTGAGTAGGACAAGAAAAAGACGGTCCGGAAGAACGTCTTCAATTTTTTCGGTAAGTGCTCGATCAGTAAGGCGAGACCGAGACTGATCAAGATGAGCGGCGGTACGCTCAACACGATGAACATGAGGGTGTTTTTGAGCGAGGTCATGAACGTTCGGTTATAAATCGTGTCAGGTGTCAAGATGTCGACATAGTTCTTCAAACCGATGAATCCATTGTTTCCGACCGACAACCGGAAGTCGTGAAGACTGATCCAAATGCCGTATAAGAGCGGGACTAACCAAAAGACTAGGAAGCTTACCAGGAATGGGACAACGAAGATGAACCCAAGCCACTTTGATTTGTTCGTCATATGCACGGGGAAGACCCTCCTTCATAAGAAATCAGTGCAGGATACCCTGCACTGACCTCGTGTCCTTCAGCTTATTGAGTATCTGCAATCTGTTTAGCGGCTTTCGTCGCTTTTTTAAGCTCATTCATGAGCGCATCTTTTGTAAGATTTGGTTCACTCGTCAACTTCGTGAAGACGACTTCGTTCATGTAACGCATTTGCTCATCGAACTGATAGACGCGCGGTGCGGCCACATATGTGTCGAGCTGCTCTTGGTTCTTCGCAGCCAACTCATATTTCTCTGGGTCTTCCGTGATCAAGTCGAGTGTCGCAAGGTGTGATGGTGTCTGGCCAGATTCAGCCCAGTTCGCCAAGTTTTCTGGTGTGTAGAGATACTTCAAGAACTCAGAGATACCGTCTTTCACTTCTTCGTCCTCGACGGAAGCGGCGACCGAGATTGTATGGGCGTTACCTGTCGTCGCTGCCGTTTCGAATAGTGTCGGCATGGCACCGATGCCGAGGTTGTCCGCGTACTTCTCTTTCACGGCTTGATAGTACCAAGGACCGGTCATCGTGACGGCCGTTTGTTTGGCCCCTTCATCCGCTGACTTCATGAACGCTTGGAACTCACCGTCGAGGCCGAGTTTTTCAGGTGACGTGTTGTCTTTGAAGACCATGTCGTGATACTGCATGAGCGCATCGGCATAGTCGCTCTGCGTGAAGTCGAGATATCCATCTTTCGCAAGGTCGATGCCGTTTTGCGCGGCGGCGGCCGTGAAGTAGAACGTCGTCAATCCGGTCGATGGGAGACCAAACGCATACAGGTTCTCGTTCTCACTTTGAAGCGTTTCGCCGAGTGCCTTCAATTGCTCGTAATCCGTCGGGGCTTCGCTGACGAGTTCTTCGTTATAGAACATCGTGAGCGGGTGAATGTCGAGCGGCACCCCGAACAGTTTGTCTTCGACCGTACCCGACTGGATACCTGCCGCGTTGAAGTCATCTTCTGCTAATCCGGCTGTTTCCATATAAGGGCCGGCGTCTTGAATCAATTGATCTTTTTGGTACGTCTCAAGGCTCGTCTCGTGGATGACGACCAAATCGTAATTCCCTGACTTAAATTTCGTATAGTGATCCTTCTCTTGCGACTGGACGACCTCGAACTCGTCCTGGCTAGAGTTGAACCCGTCCACGATTTTCGTCATGAAGGCACCGTCCCCGCCGGTGAAACCGTTGATGAACTTGATTTGTGTTTTCCCGCTATCACTTGAAGAGTCGCCCCCGCTACAAGCTGCGAGAGAGAAGACCAACAACCCCGTTGAAGCCGCTGCTCCAATTTTTTTCATGTTCATATGAATCCTCCTCCAATAATTGTGTAACCGCTTTCAAATAAAACTTAACGAATTTTAATGAATAATGCAACATATTTTTTACTAAAAAATTTAACTATTATTTTTATTTCATTTAATACAGACGATTAAATTATTCTCATCTAGGAAGTTATGTCGCAATATGAACGTTTTAAATGGCTATAATAAACGATTTAGACAAATTTAATTAGTAAAATTACATTGACTTTTAGTAAAATAATGACGAGAATGGAGTTGTGAAAGCGTTTACTCAATCGTCCGAGGAGGATTACTATGAATCAAAAACAAATGATTGCGTCGTATAAACAAACGTTCGAGACAGAACCGACGCATCTCTTTTTCGCACCTGGTCGAATCAATTTAATCGGCGAGCATACGGACTACAACGGGGGACATGTCTTTCCGGCTGCGATTACGTTTGGAACGTACGTCTTGATGCGGAAGCGTGAAGACGATGTCGTCCGCTTCTATTCAGAGAACTTTCCTAAAGTGGGGGTGATTGAACGTCGACTAGGCGATTTAGCGTTCCGGGAAGAAGATGACTGGGCGAACTATCCGAAAGCGATGCTTCATTTGTTGCAGGAACGGACTCAGGCCATCACCACGGGCATCGACATGTGGTTCTTCGGAAACATTCCGAACGGTGCCGGATTGTCTTCATCTGCATCAATCGAGCTGGCGACGGCGTTTGGACTGAATGTGATCGAGCGACTCGACCTTGAACCACTTGAGCTCGTGAAGCTGGGGCAACGGGCCGAGAACGAGTACATTGGTGTCAACAGTGGGATTATGGATCAGTTCGCCATCGGCATGGGCAAGCGAGGTCACGCGATGCTCCTCGATTGCGACACGCTCGCGTGTGAATATGCACCCATCGACTTGGATGGTCTCTCAATCGTCATCATGAATACGAACAAGCGACGGGAGCTGGCCGACTCGAAATACAATGAACGTCGGGCCGAGTGTGAGACGGCGCTCGAGCAGTTGCAACGTACGCTATCGATTCAGTCGCTCGGTGATGTGACACCGGAGACGTTCAAATCGAACGTCTCTCTGCTTCAAAACGAGACGCTCGTCAAACGGGCCCGACACGCCGTCTATGAAAACGATCGGACGCTCCAGGCGCTCGTCGCGTTAAAAGAGAATCGGCTCGAGGATTTCGGCCGTCTCATGAATGCGTCGCATGTCTCGCTTCGAGATGATTACGAAGTGACGGGGAAAGAGCTCGATACGCTCGTCGAGGCCGCTTGGGCGAACGGGGCCATCGGGGCCCGGATGACCGGTGCCGGTTTTGGAGGATGTGCGATTGCCCTCGTCCGCGATGAGGCGATTGATTCGTTTCGTCAAGCGGTGTCCGAACGGTATTCGGAAGAAATCGGGTATGCCCCGACGTTCTATGTGGCCTCAATCGGTGAAGGAGCACATGAAATGAAGCTTGGGATGAAGGAGGAAGTGTGATGACAACATTAGTCGTTGGTGGAGCCGGTTATATCGGGTCACATGCTGTGTATCAATTATTGGATCGCGGTGAGGATGTCGTCGTGATTGATAATTTGGAGACGGGACATCGGGAATCGGTTCATCCGCAGGCGCGGTTTTATGAAGGCGATATCCGAGACCGCAACTTCTTGAGCGATGTGTTCGTGACAGAAACGATTGATCAAGTCGTCCATTTCGCTGCCAACTCGCTCGTCGGCGAGTCGATGACCAATCCGCTCAAATATTATGACAACAACGTCCATGGAACGCAGTGCTTGCTCGAGGTGATGGTGGCCCATGACGTGAAACGACTCGTTTTCTCGTCGACGGCTGCGACATACGGTGAACAAGACGTGATGCCGATTACGGAGGAAGCCGTGACGAGACCGACGTCGACCTATGGGGAAACGAAGCTCGCGATGGAGCGAATGATTAAGTGGACAGAGGCGGCGCATGGATTACGATTCGTCTCGCTCCGTTACTTCAACGTGGCCGGTGCGCGCGCAGGCGGTGTCATCGGTGAGGATCACCATCCAGAGACGCATTTGCTGCCACTCGTTCTTCAAGTCGCGAACGGTCAGCGTGAGGCGATCTCCATTTTTGGGACGGATTATCCGACACCGGACGGCACATGCATCCGGGATTACATTCATGTCGAGGATTTGATTCAGGCGCACGTCTTGGCGCTCGACTATTTGAAAGAAGGCGGGGCGAGCGAGGTGTTTAACCTCGGTTCAAATAACGGTTTCTCTGTCCAAGAGATGATTGAAGAAGCGCGGGCCGTTACCGGTCATGCGATTCCGGCCGTGGAACAAGAGCGTCGGCCAGGTGACCCGCCGCGTCTCATCGCGTCGTCGGCGAAAGCGAAACGCATCCTTGGATGGGAACCATCGCGCACTGACGTGAAACGGATCATTCAAGACGCTTGGGATTGGCACCGGGCGCATCCGAACGGCTATAAGGGAGGCGTGACGTCTTGATGAATACGTATATCGAAGGATTGATTGATGAGGCGAAACGTCAAGAGTTGATTACAAGTCGTGACATCGTCTATTGTCGCAACCGCCTATTCGATTTATTAGGAGTCACGTGGGCTGAGGTCCCACGTAGCGATGGGAGCATTCCTGAGCTGTTGAATCACATCACAGAGGAAGCGGTGCGGCAGAAACTGATTGAGGACTTCTTGGAAACGAAAGAGATTTTGGCTGCTAAAGTGATGGATGTATTTTTACCAAAACCGTCTGATTTGGAGTACATGTTCCAACTTAAATACTTTGATGAACCGACGAAAGCGACCGATTACTTCTATCACTTGTCTCAAGCATCGAACTATATTCAGACGGCACGAATCGCCAAAAACATCTCGTATCAAGTCGCGACGTCATATGGAGAACTCGATATCACTATCAATATGTCGAAGCCAGAGAAAGATCCAGCTGAAATCGCGCGACAAAAATTGCTGCAACCAGCTGCAGGATTGGTCGACTATCCGAAGTGTCTCCTATGTGTCGAGAATGAGGGATACGCTGGCCGATTGGACCACCCGGCACGTACGAATCACCGTGTCGTCCCGATTCGTTTGGGCGGACAACCGTGGTATTTCCAATACTCGCCGTATGTCTATTACAACGAGCATTGCATCTTATTGTCGGAAGAGCATCGGGACATGGTCATCGATGAAGGGGCGTTCGAGCGCTTATTAGATTTCGTCGACAAGTTCCCGCACTATTTCGCCGGGTCGAACGCCGACTTGCCGATTGTCGGAGGCTCCATCTTGTCGCACGACCATTACCAAGGAGGGTGTTACGATTTTGCGATGGCCCGGGCCAAGGAACTATTCCCGCTGGAGCTCAAAGCGTTCCCTTCGATTGAGGCGACATATTTAAAATGGCCATTATCGGTCGTCCGTCTGCGAGGAATGGAGAAAGAGCAATTGATTCAAGCGGCCACGCTCGTGCTCGCTCATTGGCGGGTCTATTCGGATGAATCGCTCAATATTCTCGCTGAAACGGATCAGCCACATAACACGATTACGCCGATTGCGCGTCACCGAGGGGATGCGTTCGAACTCGATCTCGTTCTCCGCAACAACCGGACGACCGCAGACCATCCGATGGGGCTGTTCCATCCCCATGAGGACGTCCATCACATTAAACGAGAGAACATCGGATTGATTGAAGTGATGGGACTCGCGGTCTTGCCGGCACGGTTGAAAGCAGAGTTACGAGAAGTCATCCGCTATGTGGAGGGACGTCCGGCATCGGTCGAACCGATGCATCAAGCGTGGGCGGATTCATTAAAACAAATGGCCACGCATGACGTCGAGACGCTCGTTTACGAACAAGTCGGTCGGAAGTTCTTGAAAGGTTTAGAAGATTGCGGCGTATATAAACAAGATAAAACGGGATACGAGGGCGTGAAACGTTTCATCGACTCGATGCACACACAAGGAGGGTTGCGGGATGCGGCGTCTGTTCGGGCATTTGAACAATGAACCAATTTTCGAATATACTATATTTAACCAAAACAATCATGCCGTTTCTGTATTGAACTACGGCGGAATCATTCGAAGTTGGATGGTACCGGAACGTGACGGTCAAATATCCAATATCGTCCTCGGTTTTGACACAATCGAGGAGTATGTCGAGCACTCGCCGTATTTTGGAGCGATAATAGGGCGTCACGCGGGTCGAATCGCAGATGGGACGTTCCGGATTGAGAATGAGATGTATCGCTTGGCCAAAAATGATGGCGCGAATCACCTTCATGGTGGGGTTCAAGGATTTGATCGCCACATCTGGCAGGTTGAGCAACACGAGCAAACGCTCGTGTTGACGCGGACGAGCCCACATCTTGAAGAAGGCTACCCAGGCGAACTCACCGTTCAAGTGACGTATGAGCTGACGGATGAAGGGGAGCTCGTCATTTCATATGAAGCGACGACGACCGAACCGACCGTCTGCAATCTGACGAACCACACGTATTTCCAACTTGGAAGAATCGGTGAAACGGTGGCGGCGCAAGAACTGAGCATCGCGGCTGACGCGTTCGCACCGATTCGACCAGACTCGATTCCGACAGGTGAAAGAATCCCGGTCGAAGGTACCTTATTCGACTTTCGTTCGCCCCGGCTACTCGGATCCGGTTTTCATCGACTAGATGAACAATTAGAGCACGCGCAAGGCGGGTATGATCATCCTTTCTTTTTGAACGAGACAGACGAGTCGCCTCAAGCGACACTGCATGACCGCGACACCGGGCGTCGATTAACGATGCGAACGGACTTGCCGGTTCTCGTCGTCTATAGCGGCAATCAATTGGATGGCACTATTACAGTAGAAGAGGCAATCATCCCACAATACGGGGCGATTTGTCTTGAAGCACAACGGTTACCAAATGAAATCAATGAAGTCACTACCTCAAGCGCCATCTTGTCTCCCGGAGAGACGTATCGGGCGACAACGGTATACCAGGTGACGACGGACTAGTATAGGGGAGAAGCACATGGCTACGATTAAAGACATAGCGAAGCGAGCGAACGTGTCCATCGCGACCGTCTCGCGTGTACTCAATTTGGACCCATCTCTGTCGGTGACGGCAGAGACGAAACAACGTATATTTGAGATCGCCGAACAAATGGATTATCAAAAGAAGGGTACCAAACGGACACGCGTCCAAAAAGTAGCTTTGGTTCACTGGTTCACGGAAGAAGAAGAATTGAACGATCTTTACTATATGGCCATTCGTCATGGCATTGAAAATGCCTGTCGCCAACAAGGTCTCGACGTTCAAAAATACACGTATCAACAGTTGGAAGACGTCAGCCAAGCGAATGTAGAAGGGATTATCGCGGTCGGAAAGTACAGCCATCAAGAAATCGAGTCGTTGAAAAAAGCAGCGGACGCCATCGTGTTCGTCGACTACACGCCTGAAGACGAGCGTTATGATTCTGTCGTGACTGATTTTTCGAAGGCGACACTAAAAATTCTCCATCACTTTTGGCATCAAGGGGTGACGGACATCGGCTATATCGGTGGACGAGAGACGTCACGCGACGGGTCCGAAATTTTTGCGGATGCGCGGGAACAGACGTATGTCCAGTTCATGAAAAATCACGACGTCTTCTTGCCGGAACGGATGATGGTCGGTAAGTTTTTGGCGGACGACGGATATCGGATGATGAATGCGATGATTACCGAAGACGAGGTGCCGAAAGCATTACTGATTGCGAGCGATACGTTGGCAATCGGTGCCCTGCGTGCCCTCCATGAAAAAGGGGTCCGGGTCCCGCACGACGTCTCGATGATCAGCATCAACGATATTAGTGTCTCGAAGTACGTCTATCCAGCCTTGTCGACGATTCATGTCCATACGGAGATGATGGGAGAGACGAGCGTCGAACTGTTGCTAGAACGATTGAACGGCCGGAAAATCGGCAAAAAGGTCGTATTGCCGACAGAACTCATTCTCCGCAACAGTAGCCAACAATAAGCGATTCGACCGCCACGAGATTGTGGCGGTTTTTTTGATGGGATTATCCAACGGA
Source organism: Exiguobacterium sp. s36 (assembly GCF_018618345.1). Classification (NCBI taxonomy): domain Bacteria; kingdom Bacillati; phylum Bacillota; class Bacilli; order Caryophanales; genus Exiguobacterium; species Exiguobacterium sp. s36. The sequence continues at coordinate 802,694 of NZ_JACSLW010000001.1, read as the reverse complement.
AAGGGAGGGAACAAGTAGCATAGTTAAGACTCTAATCGAAGTAGGTGAGCCAGTTGAGAGAAGCAACGATTGAAAACAAGAACGGCATGCGCTTGTCTGCCATTTCATACGGATGTGCCATGACCGAGTTGACGGCACCGGACCGTGATGGGAACATGGACTCCGTCATTTTGAAATATGGCAATCCCGAGCAATACCTCGAGAACCCGGTCTATCTCGGTTCCGTCGTCGGACGAATCGCCGGACGGATTCGCAATGCGGAGATTGATGGTGTGGCCTTGACCCCAAGCGAGGCCCCGCATCATATCCACGGCGGAGACGACGGCATCACATCCCGACATTGGGACATGGACGTCGAGGGGCAGGCGATTTACTTTAAGTATGTAAGCCCAGATGGGGAAGAAGGCTATCCCGGCAACGTCACGTTCAAAGTCGTCTATGAGTTGACGGACGACAATGAGTTCGTCGTCACGATGACGGCTCAGACGGACAAACGGACGTGGGTCAACTTGAACCATCACAACTACTTCAATCTCGGCGGACGACCGACGATTCATGACCATGTGTTGACGCTGCCGGCCGAGCACGTGGCGAAGCTCGATGACGAGTCTTTACCGACGGGTGAGTTACTTGAAGTGGAAGCGACACCGTTCGATTTCCGTGACGGGAAGCCAATCGGTGAGGCAATTTCGTCGGAGGACGAAGCCATTGTGAAGGCTGGTGGGCTGGATCACCCATTCATCTTGAAGGACGGGGTGACCCGGTTGCACGATCCAGTGAGCGGACGCGTGATGGACGTCGAGACGAACCAACCGGTCATGGTCGTCTATACGGCGAACTTCCTCAGTGAAGAGACACCAGTCACGCTCGAGGGACGGCAAAAGCACAGTGCGATTTGTTTAGAAGCACAAGCGTTCCCAGACGCACCAAACCATCCAGACATCGCCACATCGATTGAACTGAAACCGGAGGAGTTATATCACTCGAGGACGGTTTATCGGTTTGGGGTGGAGTGAAATATGAAGCTCATTATGCAATTGCATAATGAGCTTTTATGTTGGAAAAAAATACAGAAACTTATTCGTACCATAAACAAAAAAAGTAAAGCTCAACCTCTGTATAATCCTTATAATGTAAAAAGGATAATATTTTTGTAAAGGGGTCTAAAAATATGGAAGCGCTAAGGTTAATAAGCATTAATGATATCGGAGTGAAGTCACATTTCTTTGTCCCGTCCTATCAAAGAGGATATCGATGGGATGATCAGCAAGTTAACAATTTGTTAAATGATCTATATGAATTTATGGGTGAGCGCGTAGGGGATCAATTCTATTGTCTACAGCCTGTCGTAGTGAGGAAGCGTGGAGAAAATAATTTTGAGGTCATCGATGGGCAACAACGATTGACGACGATTTCCATTCTACTTCAATGTTTAGGGTTCCCTACATTTTCAATTTCATATGAGACGAGACCGAAAAGCCAACATATGCTAGCCTCCCTTAAAGATTACGTGCAAGAAGAAGCGAAAGATGTTGATCACCATTATTTCAAAGAAGCCTATTTAACAATCAAAAAATGGATCGAGGAAAAGCAAGTCGATGAAATGACCATCATCAGTGAACTCTATATCACTCTTGGAAAACATACAAAAGTCATCTGGTATGAAATAAAGGAAGATATGGATGTTCATGAGTTGTTCATGCGTTTAAATATTGGGAAAATTCCATTGACGAACGCCGAGTTGATTAAAGCCTCACTTCTCCAACCGCTATTCAACAGCGAACGGCAAGAACTCGCTTTACAATGGGAAGAGATGGAGCAAACGCTACAAGATGATTCATTTTGGTATTTTATCGAACCGAAAGTTACGTACACGAACCGTATTGAATTTCTATTTGACATCATAGTCGGTAAAACATCAGCAGATATTGACCCATTCCATACATTTTATAAGCTGACGCAACATGAAGACTTTTGGGAAAAAACCCGTTTATTATTTGCACGTCTTCGAGAATGGTACGCGCATAGGGAGACGTATCATCTCATTGGATACCTATTGCATGCGAAAACAAACGCTTATTCGATTCCGAATTTGATTACCTTATATGATAGCGATTTTATTGATTCAAAAGAGAAGTTCATCGATACATTAAGTCAGTATGTTCGAGCAACTCTTCCAAAGGATTTTAAAGTTATAAATGATTATCGGTATGGCACAGATAATCGTGCGATTCAAAACGTGCTTCTCTTTTTCAATATCTTAGAGGAGATGCGTTCGGCGCGAGATACACATAGATTTCCTTTTGATCATTATGCGAAAGAGCATTGGTCTCTCGAACATATTCATGCACAAAAAACTGAAGAGCTCAATAACCGAAAGCAGTGGGAGAAATGGTTACGTGATGCGCTTAAACTGATAGAACCGCTCGTACAATCGAAATTAACTGAAAACATAAAAGAAATGTTGGATCGCGATTTTGAACGGGTCGAATTCGAGAATATGGTTCAGCAAGTTGAGAACGAATTGAAAGAAGAGAATAAACACTTGTTCCTTGAAGGAGAAGACATTCATAGTGTTGGGAATTTAGCGTTACTTGACCGAAGGGTGAATACGATACTAGGTAATCACTATTATCCCATTAAATTTGAGGCTTTGAAGCAACACGAAAGAGCTGGCGGATACGTGCCTCCTGCGACAAGAAAAGCGTTTTGGAAGTACTATTCAAAACAACCAGATCATTTTGAGTATTGGGCATCGACAGATCAACAAGATTATGTGGATGGCATCGTCGAAACGTTAAACACTTACTTTAAGGAGGGTACTCATGCACACGTTTAAATCGCTCTTGTCAGAACAAGCAATTCTGATTCCTATGATTCAACGAGACTATGCGCAAGGGCGAAGGGATGTCCATGCGACGCGTGTTCGTCAAGAGATTGTCGAGCAACTTAAACAAGCAACACTCTATCAAAAAGGATTAGATTTTGATTTCATATATGGAGCTGTCCGTGAAGGTGCGCTTAGACCTTTAGATGGTCAACAACGATTAACGACGTTATTTCTCCTCTATTGGTATATTGGGAAATATCGAAAATCAAATCTTCCTTCGTACTTATATCATTTTACGTATGAAACGAGAATTAGTGCGCGCGATTTTTTCAATGCTTTACGAGATAAAGAAATTGTAGAAATTTCGAATCAACCTTTAAGTAGCGTCATCCACAAGCAAAAATGGTTTCAAGAGGCATGGTTGAATGATCCGACGATTCAAGGTGCACTGACGATGCTCGATACGATTAATGAAACTTTTAAAGATGTTCCAGCGTCAGAATTTCCGGATTTAGAGTTTGAAGAGCCAAATGTCACTTTTCATTATCTTGATTTGGATACGTTTCAACTTGATGAAAGTTTATACATCAAAATGAACTCACGTGGAAAACCACTTACTGCATTCGAGCACTTTAAAGCACAGTTTGAACAGATGTTAGAAAAAAACGGGTGGATCGAAGAACAGCAAGAGTTTGCACAGAAAGTTGAAGTCAAATGGTCGGATTTACTTTGGCCATATCGTGATTTAAAAACACAAACGATTGATTCGGCATTTTTAAACCTATTTCGTTTTATTTCAAGCATATTGGTTTTACAGGAAAGTGATTCTGAATTCGATGATCAGGAAGATTTATTTACATCCGTGACAATCCCTGAACGATTCAAAGTGATTTATCAAGACTGTGAATCCGTTCGATTTTTATTTGATGCGCTCGATGCTTGGTCATCGGCAGATGTGATGGTTCAAGATTTTAAAAAATATGTAGAATCAATTCCGTTGATTAATCAAGACTTATTGACACGCCTACTTACTGGAAAACTATCAAATGAAGACCAATTTATCGTCTATGCGATCTTATTGCTTCGACAAAACGAATTAAATGAAAATATTGAACTTGTAAGAGTGCTAAGGAATGTAATTGAAGGAATACGACAAAACAACCAAGGCGTTTATAACTCAAACTTAAGGTTCGAAATGTTCGGTTCTTTATATAAACAAATCAAACAATTTATAACAAAAGATGGCACAATTATCGAACGATTAGAGCGGTTGGAAACACCTTTCAACGCACGTGTGATTGAACATGAGATAGAGAAACAAGTTTGGCTGACTGAATATCCGCAATTTAAATCGCTAATGTATCAATTGGAAAATCATCCAATCTTAAAAGGATTGACGCATCGTGTATTTCCAGCTTTCATGAGACATGGAGAAGTTGCTGCAGAATTAATTTTTGAGTTGTTAGAAGCATCGCCGGCCCAGGTTTCCCGAGCAATGTTGGCGATAGAAGATTTCGATTTAGTCATAGGGCGATCAAATTTAGGGCCACGTTATGTTTTTGGAGGGACGAAGTACAAAGGGTACGTTTGGACAAATCAGCTTGGGACAGATGAACAAGAGGAAGAAAAGCAACTTCAACTTGTATTAGACCGTTTAATCGATTACTTGTTAGAGATTGAGGGTGAAGTAAGTGCGAGATTGAAACAAGTCATAGATGATTGGTCTGGAGATCGAGATTGGCGCTATTATTTAATCCGATATGATAATATGCTGACGGACAAAGGACACGTTTTTACTTTACAAGGCAAGAATGCGTGGCAAATGGAGCGTTTGAATGGTGTAAGTTTGCAAGGGTCACATGCGAATCCAATCTATTTTGAAGTGGCTGAACATAGCCCAGAAGTCACTGTTGAAGAGGTATACTATAACGATTACAGTGAAATGACGGTAAACGGGACTACACTGTTTATTGTTGATGGTGTATGGGAAGTTGAAGGTGATTACGATAAAGAGGCGTTACAGCGATTGGTTGATTCAAATGAAGATTTAGTCGAGCAAGGAATCAAATTAGCACATTGGTTTAGTCAAAAGAGTCAAATCGTTACACCATAAAAAAGACGTCGTTCCTCATCATTGGATGAAGGACGACGTCTTCATTTATTTTGGAAACGGAACAATCTCTGGGGGATGGAGTTCTCGATACGTTTTCCCACCCATATCGCGAAAACGTTGTGCCCAGCCCTTTTCACTTTTGCTCAGACACACGTCCACCAGTGTCTCCGCTTCGTTCGGAGGCACATAATTTATTTCGATGCCTTGTTCAAGCATGAGTGGCAAAAGGTTCAAATAGCCCGAGTCAATCATGACCATTGCTAAATTAGCGCAAAACGATGTTCGTTCATCTCGTTGGATGGGGAGACATTCTAAAAACTTTCTCTTAAAAATTGAGGGGCGTCCACAGTGAAGCGAGAATGCCAAAAAATTAAATGAATCATGTAGTCTGAACGGCGCCACCGGATAACGTAGCATGCGTTGGAGTGTCATTTCGTTCTCATCAAAAATGCAAAGATATATCGCTTTGTGAGAGACACGCCCTCCTTGTTCGATGACGAAATCGACGGTTTCAGGACGCAATCGATTCGGCAAGAAGTCTAGCAAATCGTCTGGCAGCGTATACTGAGGATTTAATCGACGCAGATGTTCAATCATAAGTCGAGCAGGTTCAAGTTGATTAGAACTCACTGCGAAATGGAGCGACGTTTCTCCCCAGCGACCGATACGTTCAACTTCTGCACCATGATTGAGCAAGGACTGAATGACTTCAACATGAGTATTATTCCGAAACACCAATTCGGTTAAAATCGTTTGCCCGGTTTTGGTAGTACTGTTCGCATTCATCCCATTTGCGAAGAACATTTCGACCAAATCGAGATGCCCGGATTCGGCACATATTTGAAAATCACCGATATCTTCATACGATAAAAATAATGGGGCGAGTTTTGGATCATATTGTAAAGCAAGACGAAGTAATTGCTTAGTGTGGTAATCGTCTAATTCAATCGACTCGAATAGTCTAATGGCCAGCGCTTCATTTTTAGATGAGATCGCTTTTTTTAACAATTTATACATGTACCAGCCTCCATTTCATGATGTACGTACGGTTTCCCATTTCAGACAAGATGCTCCTTCGAAAGTATCCAGACCGCTCATGCTACCGCTATACGGGCCGTTACATCTTCCGGTCGCTTCCTTGGTCTCGAAAAAGCTGGCAGTAAAATCTACGTTGCGTTGGCCGCCCCAATATCGGCAACTTGCGCACACTAGTTGGTCTTTGCTCCATGTCGTCAATAAGTATCCCACCCTATTAAAATAGTATAGATTCCATTATATAGTTATTATATAATTATTTTGTAATTAATTGTTCGTATTTTTCTTTTAATATCCATTTTTAATTCGTAAGCTATTTTGATTTAGAACTACTTTTGAAAACTTTAATTAATTCGAATAAACACTTTACAAACTTCAAATGAAATACTATTGTATTATTAAGAGCAAGTCATACTCATCAATTGGAGGAATGTATATGTATTATTCAGATCAAGATTTTGCTGAGAAGGTTGGAGACAAGCCAGGTAATATTCGATTCTTTAAGAAATGCTTACGGGATTTAGGGCTCATTGGAAGTCGTCAACAACTATCCGATGAATACTTGGAGATTTTTAAAGCAGTGAGTGATTATCGAGATGAGAATCGGTCGACATGGGAAGTGGCGATGGAAAGTGTCCTGCCAAGATACGTCGATCAAGAAGACACAAAAAACGATCGGGAGATTTTAGAAGAGATTCTAGCAGTGCTAAAGCGCATCGAACAAAAAATGTGATGTGATTCGTTGACAACTAAGTATACTGAGTCCTAAGTTTTTATCAATTGCTATCCCATACCAATGAAAAGAGGACAAACAATGACAACAAATTTTGAAAACGACCAGTTTCATCTATCAGAGGAAGAAATGAAACGATTAGAGAAATGGTTTGGTTACGGCGCCTTTCGAGAAGCTGATATCGTATTTTTTGGAAACGAAGAAGGCCTTGGTGGCTACCCGATTGAAGCGGTGCGCGCTCGAACACGAGTGTATGGTAAAAATTCAGATACTTGGTTAGGTGAAGATTGGGAAAATGGTTATTGGGATGAGAGCGGTCATACAGGATACAAGTTGCTTGGGGAAGTCACGAATGAAATTCGTGCTGAAAAGGGATTGGCACCACACAATAAAAAAGAAGGTAATCCGCGTTCAACTATGTTAGATTTTCAAGCTCGCTTACTTCTGGCATTAGAGCAACCGGAATATGATTGGTTCGCTTTAAAGGACGGGAAAAAGGACGAAGAGACAACGAACAAATGGAAAGAAAAATATGAGCGGATTCAAACCTTATATGATAAAGACCATAAAATAAAAGCTGCGCTAATGGACTGGAGACCGCTCCCCCGTCAGGATGAAAATACTTGGCCTTATCAATTGGATCAAAATGAGTACTTAAAAGCATTTAAACCTGGAAAACGATATTTGAAAAAAATACAGTCTGCCATTGAGACAGATAATCTAGATGGTTTGAATGAGTACGGTAAAATGGTCGTAGCAAGGACGAAACTCTTGAAGCGAGTCATTGAGCAATTTGATTTCCCGGTGATTGTCGCGTCTGGAGATCCCGATGCGAAAGAAAACTTATTCAAATTGATATTTGCTGACGGGGGAATCACGTTTGAAGAAAAAACTCTATCGAATGGGAAGCGTTACAAAAAGGCGGTAGTTTACGTGGGGAATCGAGAACTTACAATTCTGTTAAGCTTATTCTTCGATTACCGCAGCAATTGTCTTGGACGTGATGGATTGAAAGATTTGTATAACAAAGAACTTGTTCCGCTATTTAATTAAGGCTATCTATAATTTTCATCTCTGGGAATCTAGTCATTCAAGAACCGTGATTAGATTCTTTTTTTGTTTAACTATTATAAATAAAAAGAAAATATTTGAAAAAGGTAAACTTTAAATTCCTGATATAAACTATATATAGTTTGATTTACAAAATAATGGAGGAATATAAATGGCTACATATTTTTTAAAATTAATCCTCGTCACAGGAATGGCGCTCTTGACTTTCGGAAGTAGTGTCTCAGCAAATGAGAACGAAGCCATGCCCGAACGAGTAATAGTCGAAGTTAAAGGAACGAGAAATGGAGATTTTGAAGGGGAGGTGATTTCGTCAAACCACTTGCGTAAGCAAGCGACGATGACTATGGAAGTACCGGAGGGGATGGCTACTTCTGCATTTATAAAAGAGTTAGAGCAAGATGAAAATGTTCTACGCGTGGAAGAAGACCATTTACTTAAATCAACATACACCCCGAGTGATCGATATTTCAATTATCAATCTCATCATACTAACATCCAATCTGAAGACGCTTGGGATCGAGCGAAAGGGGCAAATGTAGTTGTCGCAATTTTAGATGATGGAATCGATTTGAGACATGAAGATTTTAAAGGTAAAATTGTTAATCCATATGATATTGTATATGACTCGCCGTACACATTGACACCAGGTGAGCACGGCACTCATGTCGCTGGGATTGTCGCCAGTCAAATGGACAACGGTTATGGCGGAGTGGGCGTTGCGCCCGATGCATTCATCATGCCGATTGATGTCTTTGTAGGAGATGCTGCATACACATCAGATACGATTAAAGCAATTTATCGTGCCGTTGATCAAGGAGCGGACGTCATCAATATGAGTTTAGGTAGTTATAACTACAGTTATGCCTACCAACAAGCGATTAACTATGCGTACGCGAAAAATGTCGTCGTCGTGGCCGCAGCAGGAAATGATTCGACGAGTGCGACGCATTATCCATCTTCCTATAATCACGTCATTTCTGTAGGATCGACGACTTCTTATGATACGCTATCCTATTTCTCTAACTACGGATGGGATATTGATATTACTGCACCGGGAAGCTCCATCTTTTCAACAATGCCTTACAATAAATATGCATATATGAGCGGGACCTCGATGGCATCTCCAGTTGTTGCTGGTGTGGTCGCTTTGTTGAAATCTTCCGAGCCAAGCCTGTCTGTGGATGCTATCACAGAACGTTTGACTAGCACAGCTGATGATTTAGGGAATGCAGGATGGGATTATTATTATGGACATGGTCGTGTCAATGCGAAGGCAGCACTACGTGTTCGTAAACTCGAAGCTGTTACGGTCTATGAGTTTTCCGACATCTCGGAGACGATAACTGGCATGGTACCAACAGAAAATGGAATTGGACATGTATCAATTACTGACGAAGCGGGAAATGTCGTCGGCTCTGCGCGTAACTTATCTGGAGGCGAATATTTCAGCATCACTATGCCACGCTATGAGGCCGGAACGGAACTAAAAGTGGTATTTCATGATGATATTGGGAATTATAGTCCGTCTACATTAATTACAGTAAGCGATCGAACAAATCCGATTGTAACTGGTGTAAAGAATAAACAACTTACCAACAAATCGATTCTCATTCAATATAACGAAGGTACAGCTACTTTAAATGGGAAACGTATTTCAAATAATTGGTCGGTGCAGACTTCTGGTGATTACACACTTCGTGTCACTGATCAAGCTGGGAATACAACCGTTCTAACATTCACTATCGACAAAGTAGCACCGTCAAAACCGACCATCTCAACGTTGACGAATAAATCGACGAAAGTAACTGGGAAAGCCGAGAAGGGATCAACGGTGTCCATTACGTATAATGGACGGACGTACACAACGAAAGCATCGACTGCCGGCACATACAGTTACAGCTTGAAAACAACGAAAGCAGGGGCGTCGGTTACGGTTCGAGCGAAAGATACGGTAGGAAACGTTTCGACGACTGCTTCGAATAAAATATTAAATACGTTCGCCACGTTTACCGTTAACACGATTAAATCGAGCGCATCCTCGGTAACTGGTAAAGGAAATAAAGGCGCGACCGTGAAAGCGTACGTCGGTTCGAGAGCCATCAGCAAGGCCGCTAAAGTAGACTCGAAAGGGAACTATAAGTTGACAATCTCACGTCAAAAAGCGGGCGTCACGGTGACCGTGAAGATGACACAAACAGGCTATCAAGAATTGAAGAAGACGACCAAAGTAGCGAAGTGATGTAATACAACAAAAACACCCGAAGGGTTGGTTGTTCGATCAGCCAACTCTTCGGGTGTTTATTTAGTTTTGTGATCTATCTAGTATGCCATTCGTAGTTATAAATGCAGTGAATAATTATGTGATTCACTTTCTTTATGTAGTCGTGGTGTCATTGCTTCTTTTCCCACAGTTAAATTTTCGTGACTGAAGACTAAATAGCTGTTGGAGAGGCAATAAATGTCGGAAGATGGACATATATCAGAAGCATGTATAATCAATTACTTATTCATAATGAACAAGTTCAACATCATTAATAAGTACTGATAAAATTAAGAGAGAAAATGTAATTTAATACGTTCAGAGGAGTCTGTATGCACACAATGAACAAAATAAAGTATCCATTAATAGTATTGATTTTAATATCTTTCTTAGGCATTAATGGTTGGTTGGTGTATAGCAATACAAACAGTGAAGACATAGACAAAGAATTATCTATTGTTTCTTTAGCTAAGCTTTCTGACTTAAAGGTTGGAGAGCCTCTTCGAGTGGTGGGGGTTGTACGAAGTAATTATATATCGAAGGAAGGCATTTTAAGCGTTGCACTTCATGATGGAAGTGGTGAGATTAAAATATCCATGTTTCCAAGTTATGGGAAGCTCGACCATGAATTAAAAATCGGGGATAAAGTTCAAGTGCAAGGAGTTTTGTTGAAATATAAGGAACATTATCAAATTCAGCCTTTTTCAAAAAACTCAATTAAGCTTTTAGAACGTGATTCAAATAATATTCAACTACCCAACGTCTCACTTAATGAAGTTGAAGAATATATAAATAAAAAAATTTTAGTCCGTGCTGTTAAGGCAGAGGACGTCCAACTGTTCACTAGTAAAGCTGGAAAAATTCATGTCCGATTTAAGTTGAATCAAGAACAATCACATGTAGACGCAGTCATGTTTGAGAGCACATGGTCAAAAGAAGACGTGACTATTCTCAAAAATGTTCAATCAATTGACCTTATTGCTACGGTCAGTATGTATAAGGATGAACTATCATTGAACGTTCATGAAGTTTTTCAAGCGACGGAAGGCATCGACACATCAAATCGTTCACAATCAGAAGAAAGTAATAAAGAGAATAGTACTGTTTTACTTTCGCGAGCAGGTCAACATGAAGGAGAAACAATATTGATTGGGCCAGTGTATTTTAGTGACTTAGAAAAATTCACTAGTAAAAATGGTAAGGAGCATCTCCGATTCAAAGTTATGCAGAATCAATCCAAAGTGAATGCTATTATGTTCGAAGGCGACTGGTCCAAAAGAGAGACTACTATGATTAAGTCCTCTCATGAATATTATATAGATGCAAAAGTAGACGAATACAATGGGGCTACCTCCTTGATCGTTGAAGAAATTAAGGAGTAACTATGGACATCATAATTATTTTAATTTCAATCATAGCTGGAATAATGACGGGGATTATTACAGGTCTTATCCCCGGCATACATGTAAATACAATTGCCGCTATAATGGTCAGCATCGCAGCCGTTTTATATGGTTATGGAATCGATAGCACCGGAATAGCTGTTTACATTGCCTCAGTGGCAGTGGCCCATGCGTTTTTTGATTACATTCCTAGTTTATTTTTAGGTGTTCCAAATGACGAAGTCTTTGCTTTGTTACCTGGCCATCGCATGGTTAAAGAGGGTAGAGGAATTGAGGCATTGCACCTTTCGATTCAGGGGAGTTGGAATGGAATCAAGATTGGAGTATCGATTTTACTGATTGTTCTATTGATTAGTTCAACAGGGATCGAGTTTTTTAAAATCCTTGATACATATATCAAACCCTATCTATTCTGGATATTATCAAGTATCTCTATCATTTTGATTTTTAGTGAAACGAAGAGGTTGTGGGCGCTACTTATTTTCTTATTAAGTGGTTTTTATGGAATGGTTGTATTTGGTTCAGCGTTAGTTCCTAGCACCACAGCTGCCTTCAATGGACTGTTTCCTGCACTTGCTGGAATCTTCGGTGTGAGTGGCCTGATTTTTTCTCTTTTCGAAAAAATTGGTGACCTACCTGTCCAAAAAGAAGCTAATAAACTGCCAATTGACGATAAAGAGATTCAGAAAAGTTCAATTCGTGGAACGGGGGCAGGAATTGCCGTAGGGCTTTTACCAGGATTGGGTGCGGCCAACGCTGCGACTTTATTGTTGCTTGTGGAAAATTGGTTAGATAGAAAAAGTGAAAAAAACACTTCACAGTACAGATATATTGTAACGACTAGTGCTATCAATACATCAGATACGCTGTTTGGAATTGCTGCCCTCTATTTTATAGAAAAGACTCGAAGCGGAGCGTCGGTAGCAATGTCTCAGCTTTTTGAAGGTGACTTTAGTCTAACTGCTTTAATCGCTGTAATTTTCGGAACATCAATGTCAGCATATGTATCAATGAAGATTATGAAGCAGTATAGTACATTTATCGCCCGTTTCGTTTCTAAACTACACTACAAAGGGTTAAATCTTTCTGTCTTAGTATTTTTGATTTTATTTATATATTTGACATTAGGCGGCTGGGGAATCGTTATTATGATTGGAGGCACACTTTTAGGGATGTTACCTCAACTTGTAAACGTTCGTCGAGCACAAGCGATGGGATTCTTCTTGCTCCCTGTAATTTTATTTTACTCGAGTTATCAAAGTGAGATTGTATCTTTAATACATTTAAAAGCCAGAGTCACGTACCATGAAAGTATAGAAATTAATAAAATTGCCCTGTACCTCATAATCTCAGCAGGAATCTCCGTTTTGATTTATGCTATGGTAAGTATTTTTCCAAAAATACTGCCAAAGAAATAGGATAATATGATTTTTTGTAAAAAAGAACGTATTATGAAAAGCAGAAACAGCTATGGTCCCGAGTGGTTGTATCTTTCTACCGATTTGGGGAGTAAGTGAAAAAAATCTGGCGACGCTTAACGCGTCGCCAGATCTTTTCTACATCATATCTAGTTTTTAAAAGTGTCTTAATCCAAATGCTCTGACATATCCATTCGAGTCATAATCTACCCAAAATGTAGTATTTTTTGTTGGTTTGTATTCAATAGTTCCAGCAAGTTCATAACTCATTACTGATTTGTTGTTTCTGGAATACACTTTATTGTATCGATCATAGATAGAAAATTTATTGTGTGATTTTGGTTTGCCAAGCGCACTTGTCACTTCCGTCAACTTTATTTTACGATTATCGATTGATGGCATCGTCATGATATCACCGACATGATTCGGATACTTTTCATCATATCCAATCGTTCCATAGAGAAAAACTCCTTTTTCTTTGCCAAACACACAACAACCAGTGGCATAGAATCCGTAAGATGCGTCTTTACCTGCTATCTTCATGCGGTCATACAATTTTGCCTCAGCTTTATACATGGTGCCCTTCTTAGCAGCTGCGTAATGTTCTTTCAAATAGGTCGCATTACTTTTTTTGAAGACAGTGACGGTAATGGTCTTTAGCTTGCTTTTGTTTTTGGCAGCATCAACAGCATACAGTGAGAACTTGGTTCCACTTGCCTGTGCCTTAAAAGTAAACTTGAAAAGACCTTTTGAGTCAGCTTTTGTACTGGCGACCTTTGTTTTTCCTTTATAGAGGTACACCGATGCCTTTGCTTCCGTTTTTCCCGTTAGGCTCGTACTTTTAGTATCTACATTACTAGATGTTGGTGTAGGAGGTGCTGTTTTGTCTGTTACTTTAATAAGTACAGACTTACTCTTGTTTTTAGCGGCATCCATTGCGTAAATCGTCAATGTCGTTCCGGCTTTTTGCTTAGCTAGTTTCACTGAAAATTTTCCTGAAACAGCGGTCGCTTGCCCCACTTTTTTGCTTCCGTTCATGACAATGACGGTACTTTTACTCTCAGCTGTTCCGGTAAGTGCCGTCTTTGCATCTGAGAACGCTGAAACTTTTGGTGTGAGTGGAGCTGTCTTATCGATGACCTTGAACGTCGTCACGGCGCTTCGATTTTTTTGATTGTCTTCCACTGCTACATAGAGAGTAGAACCGCCTGGTTGTTTTGAAACTGGAATAACAAACTTCCCTTTTTGACTTTGTTTGAGTTGGCCAATAACTTTATTTGAAGCATTGTATACATAAATAGTGCCCTCTGGGACATCGTATGGAAGTTGTCCTGTAACTTGCGTCGCTTGATCTGTAAATGCATCCACGATAACTGGGGCATACATTGACGTATTGACGGCTGCTGCCGCATTGACGCGACCGTGTCCGTAATCTTCGTCTTTGCCTCGTGCTCCGAGATCATCTGCCGTATCAATCAAACGTTTAACGATTTGATCGCCTGTTAAAGAGGGGGCGGTTGCTTTAATTAGTGCTGCAACACCTGCGACGACAGGAGATGCCATGGAAGTTCCGCTCATCTCGCCGTAGCTATCGTAGGGTAACGTCGAGTAAATATAGCTGCCTGGAGCCGAAACATCAATTGTCGAACCATAGTTTGAGAAGTAAGATGGTGAATCCCATGATGTCGTCGAGGCGACGGATACAACATGTTCGTAAGCGGCAGGGTACCATGGATCGTCCGTCGCATCGTTTCCTGCTGCTGCGATGATTACTACTCCAGCATCATGTGCGTATTCAATAGCTTCTTGATTTAACCAACTGTAATAGTAACTACCTAAACTCATGTTAATAATATCGGCGCCATTGTCTACTGCATAATAAATGGCTTTGATAACATCTGAAGAGTAAGCACCATCCCATTCAAACACATTAATAGGCATAATTTTTGATTTTGGAGCAACTCCTGCTCCTCCTGTATAATTATCAATTTGCCCGGCGATTATTCCCGCAACGTGTGTCCCATGTTCGCCCATTGGAATTGTCTCATCTGAATCTTCAACCATGTCATAGGGATGAATGATGTTATTTTCTAAATCCTCATGATTTAAATCGATTCCATCATCAATTACAGCAACAATGACATTAGCTGATCCTTTTGTCTTATCCCATGCTTTTTTGGTCTCAATGTTTTCATGATGAGATTGAAGATCTAAGTCTGAGTCATTTGATGTATAAGAGTGTTTTAAAAGATAATCAGGTTCAACTCTTACGACTTCTGGTTGGGATTTTAATTCACTAATATATTCCTTCACAGTTTTCCCTGTCGGAACGTCCACTGTATAAATCGCTGAAGAATTACTTATTTTTTTTATGAGCATTTCTTGTGATGTGTTCGTCAAGTTCTGGCCTTTCACTTGAACGATGACTCGATTGTTTTTTGTATTAGTGTCTTCTGCGATGTAAGTGTCTGACCAACCTAAACACCCCGACGTTAAAACAAGACCAATTACCCATTTCCCCCACTTCATTTTTCATCCTCCTACAATCTTTTTATTTTATGAAAATACCACAAAAAGGTAATATTTACTTTTTAGACAAAAAATAATACTCTTACTTCCATTAAGACGGTCACCCTCTTAATGAATGAGCGGAGCGACGAGACGTGGATGAGTGACGTCATTGTCCCATTCTCAATCGTTGCGTACGTCCAATCTGATTTTCTCATTCGAGTAGCGAGTCAGATACTGATTGACGCCAAACACTTTGAGCGGATTGAGTTGATGGAGACGGTTGAATTCGGTCGAGTCTTCGAGTTGTAAGATGGTGTCGAGTGAGTAGGTCATATCCATCTCCTAAGAGAGTGGATAAGTTTAGCGACTAATTAAAGGTTTTTTGAGGATCCTCAGATTAAAATTGTCGAATGAATGTCGAACGATTCCAGGGGAAGATTGGCAATATCATCTACCTTTTTTACAGAAATCGAGAGTAATTTTTCTATTTCTTTTGTAATATCAACATCGAAGGTATGACATTGAGTAATTATAACTAATAAGGTCTATATTTAGTTCCTCATGCCTATAAACCCCTAATAAAGTTAATAACAAATATACTCAAATAATGTAATTACAACGCATTATCAAGTTAAAAAAGTAATCGAAAGAAAAAATGTATAGCGGGTGATTAAAATTGGAAAAATTAAATCAGTATAAGAATTCGATTAATAACCTTATCAGTACAGCAAATGCTCTTCAAAAAATAGCAAGTGCGATAGAACAAGACGACCTTTTTGAACAATTAAAATTAGTGAAGCTATGGGCAGAAGAACAAGATTTGCTATTAGCTACTGTCGGAGAGGTCTCCGTTGGAAAATCCTCTTTTTTAAATGCTCTATTAAAGCACCCGGTTTTACCTGTTTCTAGAAAAGAATCTACAGCACTTGTAACTCATGTGCGTAGAGGAGAGAACTTAAAAGCGTCGCTGTACATCGAAGGGGAGCAGATTTTTTCTTCAAAAGATTTAGAATCATTCAATGACTCATACACGGTTCATTCTAAGCGGTGGAAGGAAGAAAGCACCGGACGGTTAGCCCGATTTAAAAAAATCATGACAACGAAAAACGAAGTGAACGAAGATACATACATTGAAATTCAACTTAATCATCCATTATTACAAAACCGAGTTCGCATCATTGATACCCCTGGACTCAATGATTCAGGTGGCATCCGTTCTGTTATTACAAAACGGTTTGTCAGAAAAGCGGATGCTGCAATCGTATTGATGCGAGCGGATAAATTGTTATCGAATTCAGAGATGGCTTTTTTTCAGGAATATATTCTTAAAAAGCATGTGGATCACATCTTTATCTTAGTTAATCGATTCGACAAGTTAGGAGCAGATGACCAAGTCACGGTAAAAGAAGCGGCGTACAAAAAATTTAAAGAGTTAAACATTCCTGAGAAAAATGTCTTTTTCGTTTCCGCTAAGCAGGCAGTTCTTGCAAACAGCTTAGAAAAAATTGTTGTCAGCGGAGAGGGTGACTTCCCAACGAAAGCTCTTCAGCTTAAAGCAGAGTCGTTAACTCCTAGTGAGCGGGTGTCGCTTGCAAAAGATGAAATGCTTCGTCTAAGAGAATCGAGTGCATTAAATTACTTCCTTGACGTTTTACAAGAATTTCTTGTTTCGAATAAAGGAGAAGGAAGAAAAAGAAAAATTGAAAATCAGTTAGAAGAGATTGGAAAACGTCTAAATGATGAATTAGATGAAGCGAATAAAGACTTGCGTCGGACAGATGATGAAGTGAAAACTGAACTGAAACGCAATCGAGATGAACATAAGCAATCTATCAAGGCCATGGAAACGACTCGTCAGAAGTTCAGTGAAAAGACCAGACTAGAGAAACATGAGTTTATAAAACGCTTTGAAAGAGTTTTTGAATCAATAAAAACAGAGGTTGAAGCGGAAACGACGATAACACATATACACTCCAGTGAAGCAGCTAATGCGTTGTTAAAAGCTCGAACTGATGAATTGATGGATCGTATCCAATCGTGGGTTCTTGAGGAACTTCCGAAAATTGAACAGAGCGTCAGACAAATATATCTCAATGAATACTCTAGTCAGTTACCGACGGTCCAAAATGTTTTCCAAATGCCTACTATACGTAGTGCATTTATTCCAGCAGAGATTAAAAAGTCTTCAAGTAACACAGATTCAGCGGCATTAACTGGAGCTGTGGTAGGTTTTGGGGCAGCTGCATTATTAGGTGTTGGAATATTTGGTGCCCTTTTATTGATTCCTGCAGCAGCGATGGGGGCAGCTTTCCTTGCCGAAGAAAGTTCATCAAGTTCAGACGGTCGTAAACTGACGCAAAGACTCAGCAAAGAAATTGAAAAATTGTATGTTCGTGTAGAAAAAGAGTCTAAAAAAACTATTCAAACCGGATTCGATCAATCCGTTGAAACATGGATGAACGATATGGAAGAAAGCATACAGAAATCTTTCGAGCGAACGGAAAAGCGTCTAAAGAAAATAGAGCAATCATTTAAAGATGAAGAAACAAACGTCTCAAAAGAAATTGAGTATATTAATTCATTAAAAATAGAAGTCCAAGCTCAACTTGCTAGAATCTAACATCCTTTATATTTTTCAATGAGGTGAGAACATGTATTTAGATACGGTGGAAAAAATTAAACGAGTGAAGGATGTCATTGCACAAGAAGAAATATTTATTGTGGTTGTAGGTGAATTTAATCACGGGAAAAGCACCTTTGTGAACAGTTTACTTCGTCAAGATTTACTGCCTACAGGTATATTGCCAACTACGGCAACGATAAATATTATCGGCCAAGGTGATGAAAAGATACAAATTCATAAACAAGAACAAATCGTTACAGTAAAAGGTGAAGACTTACGGAGCTACATTGGGGATTCTGATGTAAGTGAAATCGAGTGGATTGGCATTAGACACCCGAATATTCCGTTCGCTCCTCCTGTATATGTGGTAGATACGCCAGGTTTGAATGACGTAAACAAGAAGCGAAGTGACGTGTCTTACAAGTTTATCCCTAAGGCAGACATTGTGTTCTTTTTATTAAAGGCGGATCAGCCGATAACAGAGACCGAACTATCTTTTTTACGCGATACACTTTTAAAAGAAGGGCTACATCGCATAATTTTTGTTATGAATTTTGCTGATGCTTTTGAAGATGAAGAAGAAGAGTTGGAAGAAATGATTGAGTCTTTAAAAGAGACTTTATGTACCATCGAAGGACTCGATGATCCGATTATTATCCCATTTGATGCAAAGAGAGCGCTGAATAACTCGATACTTGGCCAAACTTCAGAAGTCGATGAATTGATTTCTCAAATTGAAAAATTCCAAAAAAACGGACTTGAGTCGTTGAGGTTACCTCGTTACAAGGCGATGTTTAATGAGGTAACACGTACTTTTAATCAGGAACAAGAGACTTATAATCAATTAGATATGATGAAGGTCGAAGAACTTGAAATTATTCGGACATGGATTGATTCAGCCAACGAAGCGAATCAAGTACATTTTAGTGAAATAAAAAAATATTTGGAAGTTAGACAGAATGACCTTTTGTTAATGATTGATAAATCGATTGAACGTCTGTCCGAAGAATGGATTCGAGAATGTAATCGGGTTGTCAAACGTTATCAAGGGCCTTCTGCTCAATTTTTAGAAGTCATTCAACAAGATATTGAACATATATTATCAACGGAAAGAAAGCGTTGGGTTGAACGTTATACACCACAAGTTGATTTATATATTCGAAAAGTCCAACAGGAGGTTTTACAGTCCGTAACCAACATGACGAAACAGCAAGCCGTCGTGCTATGGAAACAGATCGAAGAAGACAATTTATCAGAAGTATTATTCCAACCGCCTTTCTCGGATGGAAAACCGGATCCGACTATTACCGCTGGATTGGTGGCAGGGGGAGCGGCAGCCATCATGTTAGGCCTAGGGGGCGGTTTACTATTGCCTTTCGTCGGTTTAGCAGCCTATCCAATCATTAGAAAGAAGTTAGAAACTCAAGCTCTGACAGAAGCCAAAAATCTAATGCTAATGGACTTGGATAAAATAGTTCATGTTGTTCTAAAAGATATGAAGCAAACGCTTGAGACTTATGTGGAAAAATCTTTTGCTACCATTTCAGAAACGACATTAAGTCAAATTGCAAATCATTACCGAAGCCAAGAAGAGAAAATTCAAAAACAATTACATAATCAAAAAAATGACAAAAACGTTTGGTATGAGCAAAAAAAGACGATTGAAAAAGAACTAGAACATGAAATCGAAAAAATTAAAGAGGCATTATTTAAATGAAAGCGAGAAAAAATATGATTCAGTACAAAAAAATGCTTCCTCTCCTTGAAGCTTTTGAAATGGATGCATGGAACGATTACCTTCATTTTTTGGAATACTATTCTCTAGCGACAAAAAGGCCGACCATGGCGTTACTGGGTGAATTCAGTGCAGGGAAAACTAGTTTGATTGAAGCCTTGTTAGAGACAAAGGCAGGCGTAATCGATATTCTCGAATCAACCAAATGTCCCGTATACTTCGTATACGGAGATGAAGCTCGTATTTATCCATTTAGTAAACAAGTGCCTTCCATTCAAAGTTTTGATATAGAGTCCATTTCTTTGCTAACAGCTTCAGCAAAAGAGGCAGATTGGTTGTTAGTAACGTTACCAAACAAAAATCTGAAGAAAATAAGTCTTCTCGATACTCCTGGGTCAAATGCCAGTACAACTTTCGATTTAGATTTTATCCCATGTATTACGTATGCTTGGTGTATGCCATACGGGGACGTACTCAGCGAGACACAAATGACGACTTTGAATCAAATTGGAGCTACACATCTCATTGCGACAAAAGCAGATCTCATCGATGAAGATGAGGAGGAAGAAGTAGAAGAACTATTTTCTGAAATTCAAGATACTGGCCTTTTTAAATGGGTCACCCAACAGTCTAGCCTTTGGTTGAATGACGAACCGTCATTACGCAAGTCCCTCTGGGAGCAACTGATAAAGCAGTCTAGATATCCTGCGAGTAATATAGAAGTTCCGATCATTGACCAAGTGACACATGAATTGTCATCTGCAATTAGTCGAACTGCAAATATGAAATACAAATCAATTGAGCGAAAGACAGATGTTATTTGTGCACGGTATAACTCTTGGGACAAAGCCTATCAAACTAGCTTGAACAATTTAGATTTCAAACTTAAGGAACTTCAACAAGAATGGTACTTATCATTCTTTAATATGATTTGGAAGAATGAAGAGGCCGATACTGCGACTTTAATCGGTAAAACTGTGAATATATTTAAACAAACCTGGAATCAATATAATGATTTTTCTTTATCTCATGATAATCAGCAGTTGATTATGCATCAAAAGGAACAGATGCTTTCGTTGTTATACGCAATGGAAAAAAGAATATTCAGTAACCTTTCTTGGACTAAAACTGAACAGAGTGCATTTCATGACGTGATTGAGGAAGCACAGAAATTAGATCAACGTTTAAATCTAATACTTGATAAAGATAAAGAGAAGTTAGAGGAAGCAAGACTTCAAGAAGGTTACAAAGAGTTTAGTGAATTTGGTACTCGGCACTTAACGAATGTACAGAAGACCATTAAGAACGATGTAGAAAAAGATTATTTGAATGATTTTGGGAAAGTTATTTTTATAAAACGAAATGGAAATAGTGGAGAAATAAAAATTTCTCCCGATTTGAAGGACCAAATAGAAAGAGATAATATGTTGACTTTCATCCATGAAATGGAATTAGCACTCATATCGATAAAACGAGAGAACATGTATTTGGTAGAAGAAGTCTTAAAAAATTCACCTAGAAAAGAATGGGGATTACCGAAGGAGGAACAAGTATTAGAAAATCCGTGGAAAGCGATTAAAGACTCTTTGTTAAAACTTGAGGAAAAACGAAATAGAATTCTAAAGTATTCCGATGACTGGCAAAGTAAGATGGATCAAGCAGAACATTCTTTGAATGAGTTAGGTCAAAAGATTGAGATAATTGATAAAAAATTAATCAAGTATCCTATCCCACAAGAAAATGAATGGAGCTTTGTTAATGCTGTTGTCGAACGGGTGATTTCAGATTCGAAAATACTATTAAATGGGGTTTCTAAAACTCATGCGTTCTCTTATCAACCAGTGTACAAGAAATATGTAAAGCTAGAAAAACCTTCTGCAAAATACAATAAGTTTAATCAACGGCAATGGAATTACTCACTTTTTAAATTCGATACATTGTCTATGACGGTCTTACTGACATTCTTACTTTTGGTTGGTCCTTTGATTTCTTTTTCAACTATAGAAATGGATTATGGGAAAGGGTTTCTATTATTCCTACTTACCAGCCCAAGATTTTGGGGAATCGTCGCCTTCAGTTTTATCAGCTCATTAACCTGGACTTACTTTGCACATCGATACGTAGAGAGAACATTGATGAAGTCAAAAGTAGTCGGAGTACGATTTACAACAGATGTACAGAAAACAGCAAAATTAGATTTTCCTTGGAATCTTATGTTGATAGGTATGGCACTACTTTTAGTGGAGATTGGTAATCTCCTATTTGGAGCTGACCGTGCAGTCGTTAGTTATTTAGTCGGTGCAATTTTACCGTTTATGTTGTTTCGAAACTATTAATTAATCGTTCATAACCCACGAATAATAAAAGGATGATAGTTATTATTTAACTATCATCCCTTATTATCTAGCATTAGCTTCTTCTGTAGTATCCATCACCATCAAATACATTCGTGTTTCCATCTCCGTCACGGAAATAGCCTTGTACATATGTGCCATCTGAGCGGAGATACCCATCTACCCAGTGAGGTTCTACATAAGTTAACTTTACAGGTTCCAGGTTCAAATGTTGGATGTGTGCTAAAGGATCGTGTTTTAACAAACAATCATCAACAGTCATTGCGTGTGAAGAATGTACCATAGCATTAGACAGAACAAATGGATCATTTGCGATGTCAGTAGGTGATATCTCACTTAGTGATTGATAGTCGTATGAATCAAAATCGTTATCCATATAAAATCCTCCTTAAGATATAATTTGTAAGATACTTATAGCTTATTACAAAAACTATAAATTTTCATTCTTTCATTTACGTAATTAAAAATGTACTTATCCACTGCGGGGAGAAAATCTAATGAATCCTTACAAAGTTTTGAAAGTAACTCCTTTACATACAAGAGAGGAAGTTGAAAAAGAATACCTGAATCTTCGTAAAGACGATTCAGCAAACTTTGATGAAATTGAAGAAGCTTATCAAATCATCGTCAGGTCATTAAATAAGACTGTCCATGAAAGAAGTTATATTTCCAATGTTGAACATGAACTAAGTAATCAATCAGTGCCTAAATTAGGAGGGAAACCCAAAAAGAGTTCAAATCATCGTGATATACAGCAAAAAATCTTTTTAGGGGATCAAAATTACAACCAGCAGTTTACGTACCCTTCAATCTCTTCTAAAATTTCACATTATCGCTCAGATATGAGTAAAGGATCTGCGAACAACAAGAAATATTATGTTTTGCCAATGGCTTTTTTACTTGTAGCGAGTGGCGCGTTCTTATCAAATGCTACGCATCAATACTATACGAATAACGAAATGGATTTTAGTCTATTACCTTCGGATGAAGAAGACTGGGATGGAGAGTATGACGAAGGTTATTATTCTGAAGATGAGTCTTATTCTGATGAAGTCTTCGAAGACGAAGAGCAAAATGAAGACGATGAACAAGCTTACTTAAATGAAATGGCAATCGGATTAGTGAACGATATGTCACCAGTATTTTTTACAGATTTACAGAACTCACTAAAAGGAAGAACAGATAACTTTTCGGGAATTGTCACAGATAAATTTCGAAGCGATTTTCGTCCTATTGTTGAAAGAATGGGAGAAAATCACGTGGTTTTTGAAGGTGAAATTCAATCATACCCAATCAGTTCATCCAATATCATTGAAGTGACTGAGAGTCGAGTGGTTGCGATTGTGGGGACGGACTATTCTTCTCTATCTTATGTCCCTTATTTGAGAGGGGAACCAGAAGGTAGTGAAATGGAATGGCAACTGACAATACTGAAAGAAGATGGGTATTGGAAGGTAGATGAGCGAAAACTGATTTCAGATTCATCGAGTGATCGAATTGATCCAGTTCGCCCAGAAGTGAAACAGGATATTGTGGATACAATTTATACGAATGCACGGGATTGGGAAAAAGCTTATCGAAATAAAGATTCTAGTTACTTTACTCGCATTCGTTCGTCAGACTATATCGATCGACAAGAATCATATTACCGAGCACTGGATCGAAATGATTGGTATTGGCAAGGTGAATATGTCGGATTGGAGTTCAGTAGTGATTCAATCAGCATTGAAGAATCTAATCCAATCAAAGCCACGATTGAAGCTAGAATTCAATACGAGGGTGAATACTTAGATGAAGATACGATGGAGTTTGCTGAGGAAGACGATTCTAAACCAAGTACTTTCCGATACAATTTAGAATTCGACTACGATGCACAGACGTGGTACATCGTAGATACTACACTTTTGAAACAGTTCTCAGAAGGTGGCATACAGTCATATTCAAGTTATTGAATTCAAATGATCATGGATTATTTTATTAAACAATATATTTTATATAAAAATCGATAATCAACATAAAACGTGTTTCTTATCCTACTAGGAAGAAGCACGTTTTTTTTGTGAAAAATAGTTGATAAATCTGGGGAAATCACATGGAGAGAAACAAAAAAAGATAATTACAATAAAAAGCTAAACAAACACAAGATGTATTATTTTTTTCCAATTAACAATTCAAGATGTAAAAATATAAGAATAAATAGGTGATTATAAAGTGAATTAATCGAACACCTCCTTACTTACTTATAATTAAAACTGAAAAGGTAATTAATGCACAGCCATAGTGTTGTTTCTACTTAATTAATAAGGAGGTTAATTATGCTAAATAGAGAGTTGAAAAATGAATCGATTGAACGTCTGAGTTTTGCAGAATTATTGTATGGACGGACCAAGAAGGGTCTTATTGCAATGTCAGAAAGGTTATATAACGAAAGAAGATTGCTAAATATCTCAATCAATGAGAAGTGGGAAATTTTGAACCATCTCAAACACAAACCTGCTGATTTAAAATTAAGCGTACAAATAATTGCAGAAGAAGTTGGGGAATACGAGAAATTAGTAGAAGAAGTGAATAATGAGGCACGCATTCTTATTAATAAGAAAATTAGTTCGAATTCGAAAACAGATATAACTCACAATGAAATAGTATCGATGGCTACAACTTTTGCTTCAATCATCCCGGGTTTAAAAAAAGATAATAAAGCAATCACTCAAGTGACATTTAATTGGCTCATAGCTGATTTTATATTACCAGTGAAATTATTAGCTCGTGGCATGATGTATTTTTCTTCGTTACTCTTCCCATTGAATTTTGTTTACGAAAATTATTCGAATAAATCAAAAGCGATGAGAATACAAAATCAAGCTCTTGCATATAGAAATGAACAAAAATTGTTAATGAGAAGTATAGGAGAAGTACGGGAATTAATAGATTTAACAATGGAAAGTAGAAAAGGAATCAATTCTTTAATGAATGAAATTGGTCCCCTAATTAAATTAAATGATTACAGCATAGAGAATATAAAAAAAGATCGTGACCTTTTAAGTTTATTGGGAACTTTAGTGAATTTACTTCATACATCCTCAATCATTCTGAATAAGAAGGTGGGCGACATTGATGAATCAATCTTTTGAAAACATTCTTCAACAAAATTATGGGATTAACCTTAATACTACGCCTAAGTTAGGACGTACTGGAATTAAAATATTGCTACAAGAGTTTAAAGAAATTGCGTTGACTCAAGTTATTAATGAATTTGGAATAGGTCCTTTTTTAGAAGATTACAAAAAAGGGGGAAATGTAACAACACTTCACAATGCGAATGCAAAAGTATTTGCAGAACTTGATGTAAAAGAGCGTTATGAGAAGAAGTATTCTTCAGAAGTAAGAAGAAAAATATATGAACCTGAATGGCGTCAAAAGAAAAGACAACATCTTAAACAATATTCGATACCCATAGATGCTTATACGAATAAAGAATTGTCGAACGTTTCGTGGAGCCATCTAGATCATGTAGTGTCAGCAGCTGGAATTCATGAAAATCCTAAGGCTCGGCTGTATATGACAGACGTTGAGCGGGGAGGGATGGCCGTTGATAATCAGAACCTAGCTTTAACGACGGGCAAGATAAATTTGTCGAAAGGCAAGAAGGATTTAGAAGAGTGGGGGGATAGTAATAATTCATTAAACCAAAAAAAAAGTAATTTTGATTATTTCGAAATTGATAAAAAGTCTGCATTGTCACGTCACACTGTAGCTAAGAAACATATTAATGATTCGATTAAAGTTGCTGGAATCAAATATTATTCAAAAGGACTAACTGTAACTGGAGTTAAACAAGGTCTGGTTGTAGGTTTAAAACAAGCAATGGGTTTATTCCTTTATGAATTACAGTCTGTTCTATTTAGAGAGTTAAATGTTTATTTCGCAAAAATAAAACATTTTAATAATTGGGAACGTAGAACCAAGGAACTAAAGAAAGCCTTCAATCGAGTACACATTCACATGTCACAAAAAATAAAACGTTTTTTAACTGTGTTTGCAGAAGGTTTTCTTCGAGGATTTATAAGTAATTTGATTACCGTTCTTATAAACTCGGCATACACTACAACAAAAAATATGGCGAAAATGATAACTGATGGTCTAAGTGGTCTTTGGCAGGCTTACTGTCTTTTGACTAATCGATATGAAGTGACACCTCGACATACCGCTCTCAAAAAAGCCTCCAAAATTATTACAGCAATCTTAGTTACGACTACTGGGGTGATATTTACTGAATCTTTTGCAGTATATTTAAAAACAACAATATTTGCTACTTTTGCAGAGCTTATTGGTAGCCTCGTAGGAGGAATTTTAACAGGTATTACTGTAGCTATTTTAATGTACGCGATTGAAGAATTGGTGTTTTCTTTACAGAAAATAAATGAAGATATTGCGTGTGTAAAAAAAGAACTTCAGGTGGATGATAAGGAGTTACAACGCACATATACAAAAACATTAGCCACAATAAATCATGAATATCAAAATTTGTTAAACCGAATAATCAATGAATATAAAGTTTATCGATCTCTAACAGTAAAAACATTTGATGATAGTCACACTGTAAATTCAAGGTTTACAACAAGTATAGAATTAGCTAATTCCTTGAAGGTAAAGGACGCGAAGATACTAAAAAATCTAGAAGATGTTAGTAATTTTTTTAACTTATGAACAAAATGAACAAAAATCATATGATATTTGAATAAAGGGAAATTTAGAAAGTACAAGTGAAATGAGAAAAGCAGCTCCAGCCAATTCGGCCGAAGCTGCTTTTCTCATTTCTCTACAGAAGCCTTAAGTGTTACTTCTTCACCATTCGTCGCGATAACTTGCTTATACCAATCAAAGCTCTTCTTCTTCGAACGGGTGAGAGACCCGTTACCTTCATTGTCTTTGTCGACGTAGATGAAGCCGTAACGTTTCTTCATCTCGCCGGTCGAGGCGCTGACCAAGTCGATCGGACCCCAGCTCGTATAGCCGAGAATCTCGACGCCGTCCTTGATGGCCTCACGCATCTGTTCGATATGCTTCGCCATATAGTCGATGCGATAGTCGTCTTCGACGTAGCCGTTCGCGTCTGGCGCGTCGACGGCACCGAGTCCATTCTCGACGACGAACAACGGCTTCTGGTAGCGGTCGTACAGTTGGTTCGCCGTGATGCGGAAGCCGGTCGGATCGATCGTCCAGCCCCACTCCGACTTCTCGAGGAACGGGTTCTCGAGCGAGCTGAAGATGTTGCCTTCGGTCGATGCGTTGATCTCCGGGTCCGTGCTCGTCGTCCGGCTCGCATAATAGCTGAAGCCGATATAGTCGACCGTATGCTGTTTCAACAAATCGAGGTCGCCGTCTTCCATTTGGAGAGTGATGCCGTTTTCGTCGAGGAAGCGTTTGGCATAACCTGGGTACTCGCCGCGCGACTGGACATCGATGAAGAAGAACGATTCACGGTCCTTTTCCATCGCGTCCAAGACGTCGTCCGGGTTGCACGAGTAGGCGTACGTCTGACCGGCCGCGAGCATGCAGCCGACTTGCATGTCGGGGTTGATGGCGTGCGCCGCCTTGACCGCTTTCGCGCTCGCAACGAGCTGGTGATGCGCCGCCTGATATTTCACTTGCTGCTTGTCCTCGCCGTCCGCAAAGACGAGACCGGCGCCGATGAACGGCAAGTGTAACAGCATATTGATCTCATTGAACGTCATCCAATATTTCACTTTACCATTATAGCGGGTGAACAGCGTCGTCGCGTACGTCTCGAAGAAGTCGACGACACGGCGATTGCGCCAACTTCCGTAGTTTTGGATCAGGCTGACCGGTACGTCGAAGTGGGCGATCGTGACGACCGGCTCGATGCCGTGCTTCAACAGTTCGTCGAAGACGTCGTCATAAAACTGGAGCCCGGCCTCGTTCGGCTCGGCGTCGTCGCCGTTCGGGAAGATACGGGCCCATGAGATCGACAGGCGGAGCGCCTTGAATCCCATCTCGGCGAACAGCGCGATATCTTCTTTATAACGGTGATAGAAGTCGATTGCTTCGTGTGAAGGATAAAACTCGCCCGGCACCGGCTCGAGTGACGGCAAGTCACCGAACATGACGTCGAAGCGCTTCTTGCCGGTCGGCAACAAGTCGACCGTCGTCAAGCCTTTTCCACCTTCTGAGTACGCACCTTCAGCTTGGTTCGCGGCGATGGCGCCGCCCCATAAAAATCCGTTTGGAAAACTCATTAAATCCATCCTTTCTCAGATAGGGGAGGGACGGGCCCTCCCACATTTATTCGTTGATGACAAACAAGGCTTCGCCTGAGCGAACGTTTGTGGCCCGGCTCGGTGAAATCACTTTCCGGTTCGTGACGATGACCGGTGTCGTGAGGGCACGGCCAGAGCGTTTGATTGCGTCGAGGTCGAACTCGATCAACAGCTGTCCTTTCTCGACGAATTCGCCTTGCGTGACGTGTGCTTTAAAGTGTTTGCCTTCGAGTTGAACCGTGTCCATACCGATATGGATGAGCACCTCAGCCCCGGTCTCGGTCGTGATACCGATGGCGTGATGCGTTGGGAAGAGGGCGGACACCGTCCCAGATACCGGGGCGACGAGCTTGCCTTCCGTCGGTTCGATGGCGACACCTTGGCCGAGTGAGCCCGATGAGAAGGCGACGTCCGAGATATCTTTCAAGTTGACGACGTTGCCGGCAAGTGGACTGAGGATTTGCTCTTGGCCGACTTTCGTCGCTGATACTTCTTGTGAGACTGGTGTGACTTCTGGTTGTGGTGTTGCGGCGACCGCTTTATTGACGCCACCGAACAAGTACGTCAAGACGAAACCGACGACGAAGGCGACGGCCGTCCCGATGAGTGAACCATAGAAGCCGGTCGTGATGCCTTCCGGTGAGATGTTTGACGGGTATCCGAAGACGCCGAGTCCACCGATGATATACACTTGTGTACCCATGATGCCCATGATCCCACCACCGACGGCACCACCGATACAGCTCATGATGAACGGTTTCTTGAGTGGGAGCGTGACCCCGTAAATGGCCGGCTCGGTGACCCCGAAGATTCCTGAGATGAAGGCCGGGATCGAGAGTGTTTTGATTTTTTGATTTTTAATGCGAAGGAAGACTGCGAGTACGGCACCGATTTGCGCGAATGAGGCTGCGAAGACGAGTGCGAGTACCGGGTCTGCCCCGAGTGACGTCAAGTTGTTGATGGCGACCGGGACGAGTCCCCAATGTAGGCCGAAGATGACGAACACCTGCCAGAGACCGCCAAGGAAGATCCCGGCGATGAGCGGGCTCAAGTTGTAGACGGCGACCGTGGCGCTACCAAGCAACATACCGGCCCATGTCGCGATTGGTCCGATTAAGATGAACGTGAGCGGAACGATGATGAGCAACGTCAATAATGGAACGATGAACATTTTGACGACGTCCGGAATGACCGTCTTCAAGAAGTTCTCAAGCTTCGCTGCGAAGAACGCCGCGATGATGATTGGAATAACCGATGTCGAGTATGTCATCAAGATGACCGGCACACCGAGGAACGTGATATGGATCGGTGACTCGAACATGGTGCCGGCGAAAACGGTGTAAAGCGGGTCACCGGCCGTGAGTGTCGACAGCGTCGGATAGACGAGCGCCGCCCCGATGGCCATCCCGATAAACGGACTGCCACCGAACTTCTTAATGGCCGTATAGCCGAGGAAGATTGGGAAGAAGTAGAACAACGAGTCGCCGATGGCGTTCAACAGCTGATACGTGCCGGATGTGGCGTCGAGCCAACCGAGAGCGACGAAGAGGGCGTTGAACCCTTTGATCATCCCGGTCGCGGCCAAGACGCCGAGGACAGGAGTGAAAATGCTAGAGATGATATCGATGAACCGGCTGAATAATGATCCTTTCGGACCTTCCTCTTCTTCAATCGGTGACTGGTTCTGGAAACCGCCGACTTCGACGACGGCTTTATACACGTCGGGGACGTGATTACCGATGACGACCTGGTATTGGCCGCCGCTCTTCATGACGGTGACGACACCATCCATGTTTTTGAGGGCTTCCGTGTTGGCCTTGCTCTCGTCTTTTAATTTGAAGCGCAAACGGGTGATACAGTGGACGACGCTGTTGACGTTCTCTTTGCCGCCGACTTGCTGGATAATGTCGCGTGCGAGCTGTTCGTATTTCATGTCCATACCTTCCTTTTCCATTGGATTTTACGTTCGCGTCAAATAAAAAACCTGACCCGTGTCAGATGAGATACGTGAAATCACGTCTACCATCTGACTCGAGTCAGGTTATGCCCACTAAAGGTAACATTCCTGCGCAGGAGACCGTTCAGTTGTTATTTGATACTTGAAATGTAGCACGTGCCAAAACAAAATGTCAACGCTTACATTTAGGAATTTTCAGATTTCTTTATTTAGACAAAAATGGACTCACCATGAGGCGAGTCCATTGGATTGGATTATACGGCGTAGTCTCCGTTGTATTGGACGAGTGAGACGTCGCGGACTTCTTCAATATCGTTCAGTCGGTTCATGAAAGCTGTATTGTCGATTTTCAAGCGTAACTCCGCCGTCAATTCGACGACATCTTTCCGAACGATTTTTGATTTGAGCGTGTAATCGAGTTGCTGCAGTTCACGTCGTACTTCATCGTTCCCATCTTCATAGTAATGGATTACGAGAAGATAAAGCGTATCGGTATGCTTTTTCCGGGACAACATGAAGATGACAGCTCCGACGACAACCGCGCCGAACAACGTCAAAAAGTAGAGTCCGGCGCCACTCGAGATGCCGGCCGCGATTGCCCAAAACATAAAGACGACGTCGAACGGGTCTTTGATGGCTGTCCGGAAACGGACGATACTGAGTGCACCGACCATCCCGAGTGATAAGACGACGTTCGTCGAAATGGTCATAATGACGAGGCACGTAATCATCGTCATGACGAGCAACGTGGCATTGAAGCTCGGACTGTACAGGACACCTCGGTATGTCATTTTATAGATGAGGTAGATGAAGCCGCCGGCAATAAAAGCGGTCAACAATCCTAACATCACATCGATAATTGATAAATTTCCGAAGGTAAATTCGTTTAAGAAGCTATTTTTAATGACATCGTTAAAGTTTATTGTTGTATCCATTGATTCCACTCTTTCATAATCCATGATAACGAATGCTGGCCATCCGACAGTGAACATACTTCGAAATGGCAGATCGTTGGTGTGACTCTAACTGCAATAATTGGCGTACATACTCCGGCAAGAATTCATCGTACTTCACTTCCAAAATCGTCTTTGGATAGTCGAGTACTTCTTCCGATACAGGGTGCTTCTCGAACAAATCGACACTGTTCGTGACGAAGCTAAGCTCTTTATCGAACGTGACCCGGACATTGCCGAGGGTCCCGACGTATGCCTCACGGACATAGTCGACGATGACACGGGGACGCATTTGGGAGCTCGTCAGATAGTAGTAAAACTCTTGGTATAGCTGCCCTGTTTTCTTCAACAAGAAGTCATAGTCCCAGTCTAAGATTTGTTCATATTCTTCACGCGTAATCGGGACAGAGGATTTTAAAATGTATTCACCTTGCCGACTTTTTTTCTCGAGCTTGATGACGTCTTCTGAGTAGTTGTACGTTCGAATCCGAAACTTTTTACGGCGGAAGATTCCACTGTTCTTTTGAATCAAATCGTGATCATACACGTTGTCGAAATAAAGACTGCGAATCAAGTAGCCGTCCCGACTGACGGAGTGCCGGTCTTGGGTCAGGACGAGACTGATTTTGTCGCGAAGGGTCGCGTAATCTTTTTCATTAATAAAGTATTTGAGTTCGTGCCGGAATCGCTTCATGGTTTTGCTCCTGGTATGACAATTTGTTGGACTCCCCAATGCATCGTACGGTCGTTATCACGGTAATAGTCAAATGGGATTTGTGTATTTCCTTCCGCGTCTGTGACCGTGACACGCCAATAGTAACGACCGGGGTCAAGGCTTGGAATCGACTGAGAAAACGTCGTCATGTTTTGCTTTTCGGTGACGAGCGTCGAAAAATCAGGAGATTTACTCAATTCAAAGTGATATCGTAACTCATCGTTTTGGATGTCGTATGAAGCATCCCATCGGAAGACATCTTGCTTCCCTTCACGAGCATGGTTAAGGAAAATCGGCATTGGATTTTCGAGAGATCGAATAAAATCTTTATGATATTTCGAAGTGATATTTTCGAGTGTACGATAACTCGTCGCATAATCTTTTGCTTCGACGCTTAAGAAGCGAATATCTGGTTCACTCGTGACGAGTGGGGCGACAACCGGATAGAATCCATCAATCAATCGTTTCGTATTGTCCGCATTGATGACGCGCGTCAATTCCTCCATTTTTGTCTTCAGTGCCTCGACGTGATCCGGGTCTTTTAAATAACGGCGATGGAGGACAGTTCCCCAGTAACGTTGGACACCTTGTTGCCAACTTGGCATGACGTCCGTCCGTTCAGTATCTCGTCCGAGTGCTTTGTCGAAGTCCCAAGGCATGAAATACCATTTTTCCGAGTTGAGCGGACTATATAAATAATAGTTCGTCGACATCGTGTCATAGTTACCAAACAAAATATTCGTCCCAAGCCATGTTAAGTAATTGTCCTCATCGAAATAGGTGTCGAATACTTCGTCGAACGGTTTGGATAAATCATTCAAATCATCGAGCATGGTCAACAACTCTTCATGATTATCCGAACCATTAATTTTGAGCACCGACTCGAATGTTTTTTTGTCATAAGTCGGATCGTCTTTCGCTTTTAAGGCATCCGGGTAGCGATGAAACTCAAAATTTTCTGCTTTGTATAAATGACCATCTGGGTTCAATCCGCGCGCAGAGAGCGCCTCCTCATTCAGTTGTTCGACATGCGTATAGAGGCCGTAACTGACAAATTCGTCAGCCTGGCTCGGATCCGTCATATCGCGGACATGCAATTGAACGAAGTTGGTACGCAAACTTGAGATATCATCGAGTTGTTCGTAATAGGCGAAGGCCAAACGATTGCGAACCCGTGTCCGGTCGTCCGCATGTTTATTTAAATTCAGTACACTTTGGCCGTACCACAGCCCGGCGCTGTCTTGGAGTCGGATTTTATACGACTTTTGTGGTTCTAAACGGCTCGATCGCCCCCGTAGTTCGATGGTGGCATTGACGGTCGCGTCATCAAATAAGTTGAGGGAATCAGGACCCTCAGCATCGCCTGACTCAAAATGGACGAACAGCTTCGGACCGCTCTCGAGGTTGCTATACTGTTTATACGATTCATTTAAATCATACAGAGTGATGTCGTTTTCCGGTACCGACTTTTGGTCGAACACAGTGACGTATACGTGCTCAAGCCGGTTGCCATCATGGCTGGCATACACCCGTTTGTCTTCAGCGAACGACGTTTCGGACAATTTTGCCTCGGGCGATGTGACAGTCGATGAGGCTGATGTCGACGTCGATGTCGATGGAGACTTTAGAATGGCTTGAAGGCCAAGCAAAACAAAAAATAAGCAGATGATACTGACTGTCGTTTTCGGATAAGGCAACCGTTTCATTAATTAACTCCTTCTTTCATGACAAGCTGCCGATTCGTCGCAAGAATCGTTCGGTTTTCGTCGTGATTTTTTGGTAGACAATCGGCTGTGAACAGAACGTGGTATAGTCGATGTCATTTAAGCTCCGGATGAGCAGACGAGCTCCCCATAGAAACCCGAGGACGGAGGAGAGGAACATGCCGACGCCGTACATATCGAAACCGAGTACAAACAACAGGGTAGTCGTGAAGCTCGCCACCGCATAAAATCCAGTCAAACTGATGGCAGCGCGACGTTCGTCAAAATAAAGCAAAATCAAGAAGAACGTGATGATCAAACTGAGGAACCAACTACCGAGTACCACGATAATGTAAATATCGATTTGGTTTTGCGTCATCCCTAGGAAGGGAAGCAGACGCACACCTAAAAATAAGAAGATGAACGTGATTAACATTTGAACTTGAGCCATGAACAAGAGCTCGGAACCAAGTGTTCGATACATCTCTTGTTTTGCGTTCTGAATATCTTTGTACGGGTATCCGTTCAAAATCCGACCGTAATATTTTTTATACGTCGTATAAAAAGTCGTCTCGAGCGTGACCATAAACAACACGAGAGAAGGCAAGACGCTCAAATAGGCGTAGAACACCGGAGTGTCATAATAAGGCGCCATTAAGAAGGTCTCCCCGACAACGATGGCCCGGTCTCCAAACCAAGTCGCCAAATTATGTCCGTATAAACCAAAATAATAGGCAACACCAATTAAAAACAGGAGCGGGTACTTCTCGAGATAAACGAGAAAATAAAAGTAATTACGATCGTTCACTTGAAAGTAATTGTGGATGTCTCGGAATAACCGAATCAAGATGATAAAAAAGCCGATGTTTAGTCCGATGAAGACCGAGGTCGGTGTCGCTGAATCGAGTGGTCCCGTCAACAGCCAAATGAAAAATGCCGCGACAATCGTTCCGAGTAAGTAGCTCTTGACGATTTTTTTGTAGTCTTTCAGAGCGGATACATACATCGATAAAATCCAAATGACAGAGAGCTGGGTGAAGTATAAATACGTCACGAGCTTATAACTGAAAGGTAGCGGAGACCCGGCGTAGAAGACGACCGTCATCACAAACCCGATTAAGACGACGAGACTGATGAGTCCGTATAAAGACGACAAGACGTGCTCTTCTTTCTCTAAAAACGTCTGATCGGCTACGAACCGAGAAATCGTGAACAAAAAGCCACCAGTCAGCAATTGAGAGAAGATAAATGTGTATTGGACCGCTGCCATATAGATGTTAATCTCTGTTGCGGCGACGTCCAAAAAGAGAAGCCATTCGCGTGATGCTGTGATTAACAGTATGGATAAAAACATAGGACCGACCGCAGTAATCGAGGAATATCCATAGGCGCGGAGTTGTCCGAAAAAGCTAGATTGGTCATACAGACGCTTCAGTTGAAATCCGATTCCGGCCATGACGTTCTCCTTTCTCGTAATAAGATTTATAACGGTCAATCATCATGTGGAGCGTGTAACGGTTGAGGACGCGTTCCCGCCCATTTTGTCCATATGTCATTCTCGATTCCGGGCGCTCGATTAATTTTATGATCTCTAACGCCAGTAGGTGAAAATGCATGACAGGGACAGTTGCGCCGGCTGGACCGTAGTGATCTTCTGGTCCTTCTAATAGTTCACGGCACCCTCCGACGTCGGTCGAGACAAAGGGAATCTCCATCGCAAGCGCCTCTAAAATTACCAAAGGTTGTCCTTCGCTAATGCTTGAGAGGACAAGAATGTCCATGAACGTCAAGTAGTCCGTGACGTTGACAGGTCCAGTAAAATGTACGTTCTGTAAATCAAGTGTGTCGATTAAGTCGAGGCACTCGTCGTAGTAATCTTCATCTTCGTCCAAGGGACCGATGATATAAAAATTGGAGTCAGGGAAGGTCTCCTGAACAAGCGCGAACGCCTGTAACATCGTCTTGATGTCTTTGATTGGGACAACACGTACGATGGCCCCGATATGAATCCCAGGTCGTGTCGCCCGGAGTTCGGGCGAAAATCGAGCGACATCGATACCGTTCGGAATGAGAAACGTCTTGTTTGGGGGGCAACCGAGCTCCAATTGGATTTCACGATTCCCTTCGAACAAAGTACTGACGTCGTCGGCGTATTGATAGGCGCAGTTGGATAAACTGTAGAAGTAATCAATCCATACATCCTTGAAGTAGCCTTTGATCCATGAGGACTTAATGATTTCTTCTTCACGTTCACGTGTATAAATCCCATGTTCTGTGATAAGCAATGGTTTTCCGTACTGATACTTCGCAAGTGCCCCTAAGACGCCGGCGTATCCCGTCGACACGCTATGATAGACGTCGGCAACGGGCACTTTTTGATCGATGCAGACGAAGAGCGGAAGTAACATCGAACGTAGCGCCCAAAACATGTCCGTGAACGGAACTTGCATGAAACGTTTTTCACACAGGATGGTGACGATGTCATAAAAATCTTTGCTTCCTAAAAAGTTCATAACCGAATCGATTCGGCCACTCGTAAAGAAGTTGAATAGGACATCCCAATCGGTCTGACGGTTAGACATAAGGGAGAGGAAGGCCAACCGTTCGGCTTCAGTCAATTTGTAACGTTTTCCGGTCACGATGGCTTGATCCAAGTAATCCCCGAGATGAATTTCTCGCAATTCAATCAAATTCGGAGGGAGCGTATATTTGGGCTTCGCGCCTTTTAATTCTTTAGCGGAAATCGAATAAACGATGAAGTCATGTTCAGGCATTTGCGTAATGATGGATTGAATCCAGCTCGAGACACCACCTGTGACGTGAGGATAGGCCCCTTCTGAAATTAGACAAATTTTCATATCGTTTCCTCCAATTGAATCGTGAACGATAACGACTCCGACTTCACGAGGTATAAACCTGGACCGATTGATTCAAGCTGACAATCGGTGTAGTCCGCTACCGGGATGGGTGTCGTGAAATAAAAGAATGTTTCATCCGATCCTTCGTCAAGCGTGAACGTGTAGGTGTTATCTGTTTTTTTCGTATAAATCGAGCCGTTAAAGAAGTGATGGTTGTCTGCTACGTCTGACGCTTTTGTGGAGCGGAGCCATGGTACTTCTCGTTGTTGCATCTCATGACTGTCTTTAAAAGAAGCCAGAAATTGTTCGCCACCTTCTTCTGACGTGACGGCTTGAGGCATGATTTGTGTGGAGATGAGTCCGCTCGAGACGAGCTCATTAAACGTATACCACTTCGTCAAGTCTGTGTTGGTGAAGTCGCTAGGAGCAGAAGGGAGTCGCAATTGGTCCTCTTGCATGGTAGGGAATTGGGTACCGCCAAGGGCTACAGTCACATCTGAAAAGGATTTGTTGAGCCGCGTCTCGTCGAGCGGTGAAGTAGCAAGAACGGTTTTGACGGTGAGACCTGGCAACGCATATTGGAGTTGTTGACTATTGGCCTTATACCAACCTTCTTGCTGCTTTTCAGGGGCTGATATAATGGCGACCTCACCACCCGACCGTAACGTCTCGCGTCCATAGAGTGCCAAATCTTCGGAGTAAGCAGACGTCTCTAGTTGGGGATTCAAAGACGGGCTTGCCGTAGCCATCACGTAGTTCAAGTCATACTTAGCTTCCACCCGCTGGAGTTCTGCCCAAAAGATATTTCGATAATAGTCTCGATCTGTCATCGAGGATGAGATGTTTCTTTCGTCCGAGCTATGAAACGGGAAGCCATGTAACGCTGTGATTTTCGTATTCAAAATAGGGCGTAGCATTGGGTCTGTGTGTGACAGACCCACAAAGAACAAGGCATGTTCTAAAGGATCCTCCATCATCGTTCCGTTGAAGAAAATGAAACGTCCGGCTTGATAGTCGGTTTGCCAAAGTAGCGGGACATCTTGGCTCGAACGTGCGAGTAATGTCGCGCTCGGATCAAGACGAACGGATAGGGATGAATTAATCAGTTCTTCGGTCTCGAACGTTTGATAGTCAGAGGCACCGAAAAACGGATTCGTTAATTGAATTCCGGTCGTCTCGACGAAGTTACCTACCTCAATCAAACCGACGTGACGGTATATCTCCATGAAACGGGGACTTGGAGAAGGTCTCGTCGCAAAAAAGACAGTCCCCCCTTTGCCTACATAATTTAAGAGAATGTCTCGGTCACGTAATAAGTCGAGCCGCTCTGTCGCGATGATGACGGTTGTGGCTTCTGGTAGACTCGTTAGCTTTTCAATCGAGGACACGGTCACACGTTTGCCGATGCCTTCAAGCCGTGCTAGTAAAGATGCACTAAGACGCGTTTCTTTTTGACTGTTGATAATCAAAAACGAATCGATTGTCCCGTCTTTATTAGGATCAATCGATTGGGTGCGAATTGCACTAACGGATGACTCGTTAAACAAAGGTAGCTTCAGCACATAGTCTGATCGAATCAAAACAAACAGAACACCTAATACGGCGATAAATACCCCGATAATATATAATCCTTTTTCAAGTTTGAACGCATGTTTCACTGTTTTCACCTATATCCAAAATCGTAGTTGATTGAGTCCATCCGGCGATAAACGTACTTCAGAGGAGCGAAGCAGATGAATCATTTCGTGGACTCGCTTTACATTTTTCATTGCATAATGAACGGCCATTGCTTCAAAATAGGCCGTTTCGTTCGTAGGATGTTGATGTAAAAACAAATCACTCGCTTGAAGCGCATGCTCATATTCACCGAGCGAAAGTGCCATCTGGATACGCTCCACATGATAGATGGTTTCCGCACGGCCATCCACATCAATCAAATTGGCTAGCGCATGGAGATAGGTGTAGGCATACTTCATTTGGGTCCGTCTGTCTAGAAACTCCATGTCCATGATCTGTTTTAAAATTTGTAAATACGATTTAATAACTTGTGGGTCCTCAGGCCGTTCTTCTAGTTCGCGTTCTAGATGACGCAGTTGTTTAGAGAGGTGCGTTTTAGCTTGTTGAAGTGCGGTTGCTGCGTAATGAGACGTCTCATTGTCTTCACTCTTCAAAGCAGCTGCAAGCATCGGTGCCTGTTGGAGGAAATCATTTTTTAAGATGTTCATGAGTGTTTTACGTTTAATTTGATTCGTATTTAAAATCAATGCATCTTGTAGGGAAATCATATTTGTCTCACTTGATTTATCCGGGAGGCTTAGACTTACGTCTTCATAGGCCTCTTTTCGTAAAAGCCAATCAGGGAGTTCTGTTGCATCGTGTTTCGAACGTTGTAAATAGTAGATGATTCCCCAACTGAAAAATGGTAAAGCAATCAGCGTGAAGGCCATTGGAATAAAATCTTTCCGTTGTTTGAGGAAGACGATGACAAGAGTAATCACTGCCAAAACATAGTGGAGGATTAAGGCGTTACTCAACATAAGATACGTCCTCCACGACCTCGGCATGAATGGATTTTTGGGCTAACCGTTCAATAACGATTTGCGATTCATCCATAGTCGCGTTTGATAATAGGGCATATAGTTCATTGTCATCACGATAACCTAAATAATCTGTCGTTCGTAATGTGGCATCTACCGAGTGTAGGACAGTGTCAGTTAGGGATTCGCGAATGTGTAATAACGTGTAAGGGATGTTTAACTCTACTTTGGCCTGTTCTTTTTGTATGACAATCCGTTCGAAATAGTCTTGTTTCAGAGCGTTTGTATTTCCGACGTATCGATCAAGTTGGACGGCATCAATATAACCAAATGAACGATCGAGCGATGAGTTGATCAAACGCGTCATAACATCGATTAGGTTTCGGTAGGACAGCGTCAAGTTTTGGAACGGAACTTGGTAACATAAAATCACAGCAAATATTTCGCCTTGGCGGAGCAATGGCGCGCCGAACATGGCTTCCTCTGGAGTGAGCGCTGTATTAAACACAATTTCTTTAGATTGAACCACTTCGTTCACTAGCGAATGTTGCTCGAGATCTAGTGAATTTTTAGGGTGAAACTCGGGATTGGCTGATTTGGCTGCTAGTCGTGCAAAAGCAGATTGATTTACTAAATAGATGGCGAAATGGTTAGCCTTCAATGTTTTTTCGAGTACAGAAATTGATCCGACAAACAGTCCTTCCGGCTCTAAGCTGTCAAGTGCACGCGTCGCTTCATAAACACTTCCGATACTGTCTTCCGAACGAATGATTTGTTGATGTAACTGATTTTTGATATCGAGTGTTTCTTCATAGATCTCATTTAAGAAGTGGTGACGTTCACTCGTTGCGGCTAACTCATCTTTTAAAAACTGAATCTCAATTTTGCGACGATCCATGACATAACTCACGATTAGTCCAATCAATAGGTAAATTGTAAATACCGCGAGAATTGAGTTATCGACGAACAAAGATAGAATATTTCGACCGGTCGCAGCATGATCATAGAATTGAACACCAACAGCCAAAATCGAGGCTACGAGGGATTGGGTTTTCCCAAACAGTAAGGCTGCTAACAACACATAGATAAACCAATAATCTGGTGCATCTACAACAGGTGTCATGATGAGTGAGAGAGCAAAAAAGATGAGAAATAACGTTAAATTCTCAGCAATTCGAACAAACGGGTGCGAGAAGAGCGCGGTGAACTTCGTCGATTTCTTCTCGTCGGAGACAGACGTTGCAACTTCATGTTTGTCATAGTACAACCGAGTTGCGTGCAGTCCTTCTTCAATCGTATACTTTGGTACCCAATCTAAGTCGGTTTTTAATTTGCGATTTTCAAATGGAGCTGCGTGTGTTTTAGCAGTATGACTGTATGTCACGTCATTCAAACCGACAAGTTCAGATAAACGGCGCAGAGAAGTTTGAGTGCTAGATGATAGATTGTATATACCGGTTAATTGACTCATGACACTGCGATATACGGCATCGGCTACATCCCCTACAAAAATGAAGTCGTATGTCCAGTCAGGGCTACCATTTAGGAGAATATTCGTCCCTTTTGAAGCGGCAGAGGTCACAGTGGTGATGAGTGAACTCTCTGAACTCGTATGTTGCTTCGGTCCATAAACATGACCCAATCGGAGTATGAGCGTTGGAAGTCCATACAATTCAGACCATTGTTCGCAGTACGCTTCGCCATGGAGTTGATCAAGTGCGAACGGTGTGGCTGGAGCAAGGGCTGTTGTCTCTGTAATGAGTCCTTCACTCTGATTTCCATATACCTCTGAGGTCGAACAATAAATAAATTGTTTCACCTGATATTTTTTTGAAAGTGTCAATAGATTAAGGAGACCGTTCACGTTCGATTGAACTGGGTGAGATAGATGGGAATGTTGATTCGATGCGGCACAATGGATCACGACATCGAAGGAGTATGTTCTAAAAAAAGCTTCACAATTCGGATCGGATATGTCTGAGATTAAGAAGCGATGTTTGAAATCAATATTTGATTTCGTGCCAGATGAGAGATTATCAAGTATATGTACGTGATGACCTTCTTTAAAGAATCGTTCAGCGAGAGTGCTGCCAATAAATCCATAGCCGCCTGTAATTAATATGTTCATCGTCTAGCCCCTTCATGATTTGAAAGTAAGAATGCGTAAGGAATATTATAATCGACGGATGTTGCATTTACCTAAAATCGAAGAAAGGACAATGTGCTCCTTACAATTAGTCGAATAATGTAGAATTTAAATGCTGATTCTACATATTTTCTCCAATATTAGTTTGAAACATACGTTACCTTTTATCCGTATAGATTTAATAACCTGATTAATAAGAAGGAGGAGGACTATGAGACGTGAACAACATGTCCGTCGCCTTGTCGATTACGCACGGCAAGGAAATGCGAAGACCTTCATCATTGGGGCCGCTTCGGCCATCATCACGGGAATACTCGTCCAGTACGTGTCCCAATACGAATTCGTCGTGCTCGGTATCGGATTTCTAGGCGTTATTCCGTTGGCCATTCGCGAATGGAAACTTGGGTCAATCCGGGCATCGTTCAACCATAGTGCGACGTATCAACGGCTCGTTCGGTTGCCGTTTTGGCTGACGTTATGCGGATTGGTCATGCTGTACGTGCTTCTCGGCTGGTACGATTCCGGCTCGGCGGGTCCGTCCTTCTTTATCTTGTTCGCAGCGCTCTGCATCGGGATGTTTGGTCTCCAGCGTGCCTTCGACCGGGTTATCTTGAAACTCGAGCCGGACTATATCACCGACCGCGAGCTGCATCGCGAGTTGAAATGAAAACGAGGTCACCCGGCGCGGGGTGGCCTCGTTTTTGCTTACAGGTAGCGTTCGTTCATGACTCGGCCCCGCACCGGTTTGGCCGGGGAGCCGTAGGCGACGGCGTGATTCGGGATGTCCTTGACGACCGTGGCCCCGGCACCGATGACCGTGTCGTGTCCGATGTGAATTCCATGGATGACTGTCGCGCTCATACCGATGAACGTGCGGGCGCCGACATATACGTTGCCGCCGAGATGCGCGCCCGGGGCGACCGAAGCGAACGGTTCGAGCACACAGTCGTGATCGACCGACGCCATCGTATTGATGATGCTATGAGGACCGATGACGGCATTCGGGTTGATGACGCTACCGGCCATGACGGCCGTTCCTGCGCCGAGGGTGACGTTCTTGCCGATAATAGCACTCGGGTGCACGGCGTTGACGAATTCAAAGTCTGGATTGTATTTCATAACTTTTTTGGCAATGTTCTCACGATGGTGATTCACTCCGACCCCGATAATCCCTTTCTGAGCCACAAGCTTAGAATCAATCAGTCCTAGTACCGGATACCCAGCAATGAACTTTCCTACTAGACTGGGACTGTCATCGTAAATTCCCGCAATCCGATAAACACCCATTAGTTCAAGTATATCGATGAGAACTTGTGCGTGACCGCCTGCACCAAATATCACAATCCATTCCATAATTGGTCACCCCTTTTGCCGAAAACTGTCGAATTTTATACTGTACGTTAGTTATTTCCGATTCACCATATTTAAAACAAAATCAAAAAGAAGTTACGAGAATAGTTTGATATCAAAGCATATTCCACATGAGGGTCTCATCCCGAAATAACGAGGCAGACGATAAATAAACAACATTATACGAAAGGTTTGGATTGCAAAAGCATTATTCGCATTTCCGTTTTGTTGTTTTTCGGACGGGCTATTTTCCTAAAGTAATCTACTTACGGAAGGAGTGCTCGCCATGCCTTTAAAATTGATGTACATTACGAACCAGCCGGAGATTGCGCTGCTCGCTGAACAGAACGGAGTCGATTGGGTATTCGTCGATTTAGAACTGAACGGAAAAGAAGAACGACAAGGTCATCTCGACACGGTCATTTCACGCCACGCAATCCGCGATGTGAGTCGGTTGCGCGCGGTCTTGAAGCATGCCGAGCTGCTCGTTCGCGTCAATCCGATTTTTCAAGGCTCACGCTATGAAATCAATGAAGTGATCAATCGTGGTGCCGACGTCGTCATGTTGCCATATTATAAGACAATCGACGAAGTCGCGACATTCATCGAACTTGTCGACAAGCGAGCCAAGGTCTGTCTGTTGTGCGAGACAAAAGAGGCCGTTGCCTGTATGCCGGACGTGCTCACATTATCGGGCATCGACTATATCCATATCGGATTGAATGATCTTCATTTGAGTTACGGACAAAGTTTCTTATTTGAGCCGCTCGCTGACGGTACAATCGAATCGGTCGTTCGTCAAATACAGACGGCGGGAATCCCATATGGATTCGGCGGCATCGCTCGAATCGGGGAAGGGAGACTCCCGTCCGAGAAAGTAATTGGCGAGCATGTCCGGCTCGGTTCGTCACTTGCGATTCTATCGCGTAGTTTTTGTAATGTCGGTTCGATTGGAAAACTTGACGCCAAACAGGCACAAATGTTCCAAGAAGGGGTATGGAAAATTAGGGTGTACGAGCAACAGCTCGAACACGCGACACCGGAGTGGTTGGAATTGAACCGGTTGAGCCTCGTCTCGACCGTCGATGCCATCACGGCGGAAATCCAGAACCGGAAAGGAATTTTGTCATGAATTTGCTGTCGACAGGAGTGCGGTTGACTCCTGAACAACTCGCAAAACTTGAACGACTCGGCTATACGGTGACGATTCTCCGGGAAGAGGCGGACGTAGCGGACATCGATGTCTCAGAGGTCGAGGGCTTGATTTGTAACAATGTGTTTCAATATCGCCAATGTGAGGATTTCAAACGACTGCAGTTCGTCCAAGCCATCAGCGCCGGACTCGACCGTCTGCCGCTCGAAGAACTTAAGAAACGAGACGTCCGCATCTATAACGCTGGCGACACGTACGCCGTACCGATGGCCGAATGGATTGTCTGGCAATTGCTCGACTTCATGAAGCACGGGGCGGCGTTTCGAGAGAAACAGGCGAATCGGCATTGGGAGAAGGAGCGTCGGTTGCGCGAACTGACCGGGAAGACCGTCGCCTTGCTTGGTCTCGGTCACGTTGGAGAGGCGATTGCGACGCGGCTCCGGGCGTTCGATATGACCATCATCGGCGTCGGGCATCGCGAGAAACAAGTGTCGTTTGTCGACCGTTACGTGTTGATGGATGAGTTGCACGACGTCCTGGCGGAGAGTGACGTCATCGTCATCGCATTACCGCTCACCGACGATACGTATCATGTCATTGATGCGGAGGCGATTGCATCCATGAAAGAAGACGCCGTCCTGTTGAACGTCGCGCGCGGCTCGATTATCGATGAGACGGCGCTCATTG
This sequence comes from Exiguobacterium sp. s36, assembly GCF_018618345.1. Lineage (NCBI taxonomy): Bacteria > Bacillati > Bacillota > Bacilli > Caryophanales > Exiguobacterium > Exiguobacterium sp. s36. The sequence goes on along the minus strand of NZ_JACSLW010000001.1, from coordinate 758,271 downwards.
CCGCACTCGAGGAAGGGAAGTTCTTCGGGGTCGCCTTGGACGTCTTTGAGACTGAGCCGCTTCCGTCGGACCACGCGCTCTATAATTTTGAATGGGTGACGCTCACCCCGCACAATTCATACGTGTCGGACCGGGTGAATGAGAGGCTGTTTGATAATATCTTTCATAACTTGTTACATGAACAACCTAACTGACACGCGAAGCTGACCCAAGGGTCGGCTTTTTTCATTTTTTATACTTCACGAAAAGATTATCCACCACTCATTCTGTTTGTGAGTTACGGGAAAGGGCTTACGGGAACAACGAGGATAGAATCATAGCCTTTCACTCACATCATGAAACGACAACCTAGAAGGAGTGACCCACATGCCAAGTCTTACCCCGCTCGTCAGTTTGGTCGTGCCCATCCACAACACAAGTGCCTACTTGAGACAATGTCTTGATAGCCTTGTCCATCAAACGTATCCACACCTCGAAATCATTTGTATCGATGATGGCAGTACGGATCATAGTCTCGACATCGCCTTAAGCTACGACAAAGATCCACGGGTGCGTGTCATCAGTCAGACGAATCGAGGATGCTCCTCTTGCCGAAATCGTGGCCTACAATTGGCGTCAGGTGAGTACATCATGTTCATCGACAGTGACGACTGGCTCGACTTAGATGCGATTCGATTAATGGTCGAGCACGCAGAGGCAGGACGTGCCGATGCCGTCATGGGCACGTACGTCCGTGAATACACCGACCGTTCCCTCCCTAAACGAATCTTTGAGGCGGATTTTTTGTCGTATGACGCAGCGCAGACGAGACGTTATGTTCACCGCCGATTATTCGGACTCGTTGGTGAAGAGCTCGCTCGCCCGGAAACCGTGGATGCGCTCAATTCAAATTGCATCACGCTCTATCATCGGGACCTCATCAAACATTTGTCGTTTGGCGGTCCATACGGGACGTTCGTCGACTTGTATTTTCAAATCCAAGCGTTGGAGCATTGCCAGCGATTCATTTACATCGACTATCCGGTCTATCATTACCGAAAAACCAATGCTGCATCGGAGTCGAGTGTGTATCACAAAGACCTCATCTCCTCGCGCCTGCAGTTCTTTCATATTTTGATGCGCTATATCGAGACGCATCAACTTGGGGAGGAGTACAATCACGCCCTTTATAATCGAATCGCCCTCAGTATGATTGGCATCGGCTTGAACGAACTTGCGGCACCGAAATCACTCTTCGCCCAGGCCGAGTCGCTGAAACAAGTGCTCCGGCAAGAGGAGTATAAGCTCGCCTATTCGCAGATGGACATGCATCATTTCGATGTGAAATGGCGGACGTTCTTCCAGCTTTGTAAGAACGAACAGACCGTGCCGCTCGTCTTGATGTTGCGTGGTGTCGATTATCTTCGGAAACGTGTATGAGGAGGAGAGAACGATGAAACGAGTGCTTATGGTCGCCTCAGTCGTCTCAATGATTGAGAGTTTCAACCGCGACAATATTCGGATGCTCCAAGAGATGGGCTATCAGGTCGACGTCGCCACGAACTTCGAGTGGGGCAGCATGTATTCGCCTGAGAAAATTGCCCGCATTAAACAGGACTTACAAGATAGTAACGTCGGTTTGTTCCAAATCGATTTCGAGCGTGACATCAAGCGGATGAACAGTCACGTCCGTGCCTATCAACAATTGAAGGCCGTCATGACGGCGAACCGCTATCACTTCGTCCATTGCCACTCGCCAATCGGCGGGGTCGTCGGTCGGCTCGTCGCCCGCCAGACGCATACGCCATGCATGTATACGGCGCACGGATTCCATTTTTTCAAGGGCAGCCCGTCACTCAACTGGATGCTGTATTATCCAGTCGAACGAACGCTCGCCCGTCTGACCGACACAATCGTCACCATCAATGAGGAGGACTTCTCACGGGCACAGACGTTCAAGACGTCACATACGTTCCGTATCCCCGGCATCGGCGTCGACACGAAACGGATCGAGGCGATCACGATCGACCGAACGTTGAAGCGTAAAAGCCTCGGCATCGACAGTGACACCGACTTTGTCTTGTTATCGGTCGGCGAGTTGAACGAGAACAAGAATCACGAGACGATCATCCGTGCCATCGCCTCGCTAAAAGAACCGACGCTCCGCTATTTGATTGCCGGGACGGGTGACAACAACGACCACCTCGAACGGCTTATCCGGGAGCTAGGGCTCGAGCGGCAAGTCACTTTACTCGGTTTTCGGGACGACGTCATCGAAGTGATGAAGGCGTCGGATTGCTTCGTCTTCCCATCGAAACGCGAAGGGCTCGGCATGGCCGCGCTCGAGGCGATGGCTGCTGGACTCCCGCTCATCACGTCGAACGTCCACGGCATCAATGACTATTCGATTGACGGGGTGACCGGGTATAAGTGTTCGCCGGAAGACGCTTCAGGGTTCGCTCGAGCAATCCGGACGATGCAACTCGATTTTGATTTGTCCCACCAGATGGGGCTCCACAACAGTGAGTCGGTCAAGGCTTTCGACGTCGACCGCTCGAAGACGGAGATGCGCCGCATCTATTCCCAATTCCTTCAAGATAAGCCGACGTGATAGTTCATGAAAAGATGGTAGACATTTCTTTTCGATTTGCAGAGAACGTCGGGTAAGAAGTAAAGACATAGAACAATCTCATTATCTCGATTGGATTATTGTATAGGCAACTTTGTCTGAAGGAGGGCTTACGTGTGAAAAGTCAAACGATGTTACTCTCAGAAATATTTGGAGTTCTAAAGAAAAACTTTTTACTTCTCGTGTTGATGATGCTCATTGGAGGAGGGGCGGCCTATTATTTAAGTCAGTATGTGATTGCACCGACTTATGAGGCTTCGACACAAGTATTGATTGTACCTAAAGAAGAAGCCGGTACGAACGTGATTGACAGTGCCCAAGTATCTTCTTCACTATCGCTCGTGAACACGTACCGCGTCATCATGCGCAGTCCAGCTATCTTGAACGAGGTACAAGAAAGAGTGCCTGAAGCACCGACAGACATCAGTGAGATTCTTTTGGTAGAAAGTGAAGAGGACTCGCAAGTCATCAACATCGTCGTTCAATACGTGGATCCAGTCGTGGCGACTGAAATTGCAAATGTCATCACGCGTGTATTCGCGAGTGAGATTCCTGATTTAATGAACATCGACAATGTTCGCATTTTATCAGAGGCTGTCGTACCCGGTGATCCAATTGCTCCTAACCTCGTTATGAACACCGCGATTGGTCTACTTGCAGGTTTCATGGTCGGAGGAGCGCTCGCTCTCATCCGCCATACGTTTGACAAACGGATTCACGATGAGCGTGAGGCAGAACTGATTTTGTCTCTGCCGGTGATTGGTTCAATTCCGGTCATTGAAAAACGGGATATGAATCCCAAAGCGGTGAAGGCAAAAGCTGAAGTTGCCAAAGAACCGAAAGGAGATGACCCACATGTTCCACCTGTCAAAGAGACAAGACAAACATCGTGATTCTGGGCGTAGCCTCATCACATTGGCAAATCCTAAATCCCCGATCGCCGAACAGTATCGAACGATTCGGACCAACCTACAGTTCACGGCACTTGGTGCGACGTTACAGACGATTGTTGTCACGTCGGCGTCGCCAGGCGAAGGGAAATCAACGACGGCTTCGAACTTGGCCATCGTCTATGCGCAGCTCGGAAAACGGGTGTTGCTCATGGACTGTGATATGCGGAAGCCGACGGTGCATTTCACATTCCAACTAGCGGGGCAAACCGGTATGTCTACCGTCCTCGCTAAACGGACATCGTTTGAGCGTGCGGTTCAAATGACGAAAGTGCCAAAACTTCATTTACTGGCAGCAGGACCAATCCCGCCGAACCCATCTGAGTTATTGGCTTCTCCAATGATGAAGCAACTATTGGATGAGGTGAAGGAAAAGTACGACTTGGTTATCTTGGACGCTCCTCCACTCATGCACGTTGCGGACAGTCGACTGTTGGCAAGTGAGACCGATGGAACCATTCTCGTCGTAGGTTGTGACAATTCAAACCGCGATCTCGTCTTAAAGGCGAAAGAACAGCTTGTCTTGTCCGGTGCTCACATGCTTGGAATCGTTATGAACAAGCGGGAACGGGGCGGTAAGGACGCCTACTACGCCTATACGTACGAATAAGAAGGGAGGGAGAATCATGCGGATTTTACACATCAATGCCATTCATGAAGACAAAAGCACGGGACGGATTTGTAAAGAGATTTCGTCTGTAGCGGTAGCCCATGGGCATGAGAGTGTCGTCGCTTATGCGACAGGTCCAGATACGGGAAGTGGGTTCCGCATCGGTTCATCCTTCGATCAAAAGCGACATGCGCTCTTGTCTCGCTTGAGTGGGAAACAAGGCTATTTCTCAAAAGGGGCGACGGTAGAACTCATCGATTATATCGAATCGTACAAGCCTGACGTCGTGCATTTGCACAACCTCCACGGCAATTATATCCATCTCGAGACATTGTTTAATTGGCTCAGGCATACTGACACACCGACGGTACTGACGCTACATGATTGTTGGTTTTACACCGGGAAGTGCACGCATTATACGCGAACCGGTTGTGAGCGTTGGCGAGATGGATGCGGGAGCTGCCCTAGACTTGCGCTTGATAATCCAAGTTGGGGTCTTGATCGGACTGCTGAAATGTGGCAGGACAAAAAACGATGGTTCGAAAACATCTCGCGATTAGCCGTCATCGGCGTCTCGGATTGGATCACGATTGAAGCACGATTTTCATTTCTCGGTAATGCAAAGATGATTCGGCGGATTTACAACTGGGTCGACCTCGATATTTTCTACCCCAGGGACACATCAGGGTTACGTGAGGTGCTCGGGTTAGAGAACCGTTTCGTTCTACTGGGCGTCGCTAGCTCATGGGACGACTCGAAAGGACTGTCTGACTTTTTGCAGGTGGCACAGGCGTTGCCGGAAACACAATTGTTGCTCGTCGGAGACCTTCCCGACATCACGTTACCAGTGAATGTGATTCATATTCCTTCAACGAATCGTATCGAGGAGTTGGCTGACTACTATGCGCTCGCAGATGTGTTCCTCAACTTATCGGTCGAAGAATCATTCGGGAAAGTGACCGCGGAAGCGATGGCCTCAGGAACGCCGGTCGTTGTGCTCGATGCGACAGCTAACCCAGAGCTAGTTCCACCTACATGTGGTGAAGTCATACAGCCCCAACGGTTAGAGGCCGTTATAGCTGCCATCGAAAAAATGAAAAGACTCGGAAAGGAACACTACACGGATTCCTGTGTCGAGCACGCACGCACCTCCTTTTCAATGGAAGAGCGAGTGACGGATTATCTGGGAGTGTATGAAAGCTTGGTCGACGAAAAAAGGAGGAATCCACAATGGAACGCCCACTCGTCTCGATTGTCATCCCCGTCTACAATGGAGCGGACTATTTGAAGGAATCGATTGAAAGTGCCCTCGCTCAAACGTATGAGCGTGTGGAAGTGATTGTAGTCAACGACGGATCGACAGACAGCGGGGCGACAGCGGCTATTGCCCGTAGCTTTGGAAACCAAATTCGATATTATGAAAAATCAAATGGCGGAGTATCGACCGCACTAAATCTTGGTATCGAGAACATGCGCGGTGAATGGTTCTCTTGGTTAAGTCATGATGATCTTTATGAACCGGACAAGGTGAACAATCAAGTCCAAGAACTACAGAAGCTTGGTGATCAAGCTCAGAACTATATATTGTCTTGTGGTACGAAACTGATTAATGAAGCAGGGGCTCCCATCCATCGTCCAAGAAGACAGTTGAAAGGGTTGTACAAGGATGAGGCCATGTTTGATTACCTTTTACTCAAAGCTTGTTTGAGCGGCTGCGCGTTACTTATTCCCAAACAAGCATTCGAACAAGTGGGAGGATTCCCAACAACGTATCGATATATTCAGGACTGGGTGTGCTGGGTTGATATGGCTTTGGCAGGATATCAATTCAAATTGACAACGACTCCACACTCGAAGACACGCATTCATGAAAAACAACAGACTAAAAAAATAGCTGACCTCGCGCCAATCGAGACGGCTCGCTTTTTCGAACAGCTGTTAGTACGACTTGATGCCCAAAATAGTGTTACCACGCCTCAGATTAAAACGGTATTTAAGGCGGTGTATCGCTCGACTGAACCTGAAGTAAGAGAGGATTTATTAAAACGTTTCGCTGGGAACCGTCATTTAAGTGAATTCGAACAAAAGAAATTGCAGACGTCTTCGTTCATCTATCATCGCGTGTTGATGCTCTATCGAGGAATGATGAACCTTCGTTATCGTTAAGCGGAAAAGGAGGAGGTCATATGTGGATCTATTTGATTAATATGTTGCTTCTGATTGCATGGGCGGCGCTCCTCCTGCGTGATGATGGCATCAAGCACGGAAAGTTGCTGTTTGTGACGATTGCGACGTGCCAGTGGATACTTTTATCAGGATTTCGACATTTCAGTGTAGGTGCCGATACGATGCAATACAAATGGATGTTTGATGAGACGAAAGGCATATCGTGGGAACGTCTAGGTGACAATTTTGTCAGCATTCTCTTTGGCGCCGCTGACGGAAGAGATCCAGGTTATTACTTATTGCAAAAAACAATTCAACTGGCGACAGAAAATTATCAGTGGTACCTGTTAACGGTTGCGCTCTTGTTCTTGATTCCGTTTGGGATTTGGATTTATCGAAACTCTAGCGAACCGTTACTCAGTTTTCTAATTTTTTCAACACTGTTTTACGCGTTCTTTGCCATTACTGGTATCCGCCAAACAATTGCGACGGCGATTGCCGTGTTGATCGGCTATTACTTTATTCAAACGAGACGATTTTGGCCATTTCTCGGTGTCGTGTTGCTGGCAGCGACGATTCATCAATCCGCACTCGTCTTCCTTCCGTTTTATTTCTTGGCTACGAAGACGATTACATCACGCTATCTGTTGTTCATGGGTGCGCTGATTCCATTCCTGTTCGTTTTTAGGGTTCCACTCTTCGAATTCTTCCGTACCATTAGCGGTTATGACGAGTATGACTACTATACGGGCGCAGGTACGTTCAATTTCTCCATGATTTTGATTTTAATCACGATTGTCTCGCTTTGGCGTCGTGAACAAATGATTGCGGTCAATCCGAACGTAACTCACTACTTAAATGCGTTACTGTTGGCGCTTTGCTTCCTACCATTAACGTTCATCAACCCTTCGATGATGCGAATTGTCCAGTACTTTTCAATCTTCGTCATGCTACTGATTCCTGAACTTCTCCGTTCATTCGAGCGGCGAGAACGTTTGCTCGTCTATTACGTTGCCATCACGATGCTGCTGCTCTTATTTGTCCGCAATGAACCGCTTTATATGTTCTTTTGGCAACAAAAATAAGAGGAGGGGAATCTGGTGACGACGAAAGTGGAATTTGATGAACAAAAAAGCTCTCGGCAAATCAAGATTGGCGTGCTTATGTCTTACGTCGCCATCGGATTCAATATCCTGGCGGGTCTGTTTTACACCCCGTGGATGATTGCGGAGATTGGGAAGGCGAACTACGGGCTCTACATGTTGTCGCTGTCGCTCGTCAGCATCTTTGCGATGGATTTCGGGTTAGAGGCGGCGGTGTCGCGGTTCCTGTCAAAATACCACGCCCTCGGGGATACGGAAGGGGCGTCTCGCTTTCTCGGGGTCGCGTTCAAACTTTTCATAGGCATCGCGCTGTTGATTGGGATCGTACTCATTGGTGTGTATATGATGATCGACACGATTTATGCGAGTTTATCTCCTGGTGAGATTGAGACGCTTCAAGTGCTATATATCATGGTTGGCTTTTACATCGTCGTCTTGTTTCCGACCAAACCGTTCAACGGGATTTTTATCGCGAATGAACGATTCGTTGTCCTCAACTGGTTCAACTTGATTGAGAAAGTATCGACGGTCGTCTTGATGGTCGGTGCGCTCCTATTCGGATTTGGCTTGTATGCGCTTGTCTTCGTTAATGCGCTTGTCGGTCTGTCAATTATTATCGGCAAAGGAATCTATCTCATGCGTAAAACAGAGACGGCGATTGATTTTTTGCATAACAGCCGTTCGATGTACCGAGACATCTTCACGTTCTCCTCGTGGACGACCGTGATTGCCATCGCGCAGCGCTTCATTTTAAATATCACACCGACCATCCTCGGAGCTTTGGCGAGCAGTGCCTCCATCGCCTTGTTCTCGATTGGGATGGTGATTGAAGGTTATGTCTGGACCATTTCCTCGGCGATCGGGTCACTGTTCCTGCCGAAAGTCACGCGTATGACTACGTTTAATCGTCAGGCCGAACTCGATAATCTATTAATCCGCGTAGGGCGGATTCAATTATACATCGTCGGCTTGATTATCATCAGCTTTGCGACGATGGGCCGGGAGTTCATCGGACTTTGGGTCGGGCCAGACTTCTTTCCCTCTTATGTAGTGGCATTATTACTCATTCTTCCTGGCATCATCACGTTGACGCAAGAAATTGCCTATACGACATTGATTGCGCTCAATCAAATCAAGTACCGGGCGTTCGCGTCGCTCATTGTCGCGACGGTCAGTGTGATCCTATCGCTGATCTTGTCACCGCAGTATGGTGCAATCGGTGCTGCAAGCGCCATTTTAGTCGGTAACTTGGTCGGCACTGTGATTTTCATGAACATGGTGTATATTCGCATATTAAAATTGAGCATGTGGAGATTCTTCTACGAATGTCATGTGAAGCTTGCGCCGGCCTTGATTTTTCTAGGGATTTCCGGCTTCTTGCTCCAACGATATCTACCTGTCGATTCGCTCATGTACTTCCTCTTTAAAGCTGTTGTGCTCGGTCTCGTCTACTTTATCTTTCTGTGGGTCTTCACGTTTCGGGATGACGAAAAAGAATTATTGCGTGGATTTGTCCGCCATGCAACGAAGGCATCCTGAGCAAGGGTGTCTTTTTTCATGAGATACAAACATTAGACATGTCATCTTTCAAAAAAATGATAAACATTTCTTTCCTATTCTCACAAAGAGTCGGGTAACACGTTAGTATCAACATCATTGCAATGGTTTCCAACTCAACTTTCCCATCACCTTTAGAAGCAACCGACATCATGACAAAGGAGAGGATTTGCAATGTTTAAAGACAAGACGTTATTGATCACTGGAGGAACAGGTTCATTCGGAAACGCCGTCATGCAGCGTTTCCTGAAAACTGATATTAAAGAGATCCGTATCTTTTCACGAGATGAGAAGAAACAGGACGACATGCGCAAACTATATCATGACGACAAACTCAAGTTTTATATCGGTGATGTGCGCGATGTGAATAGTGTGCGCAACGCGATGTACGGTGTCGATTATGTGTTCCACGCGGCGGCGTTGAAACAAGTTCCTTCCTGTGAGTTTTTCCCTCTAGAGGCAGTGAAAACTAACGTGCTTGGAACAGACAACGTCTTGAACGCAGCCATCGAGCAACAAGTTCAAAAAGTCATCTGCCTGTCGACCGATAAGGCGGCCTATCCAATCAATGCGATGGGTATTTCCAAAGCGATGATGGAAAAGGTGTTCGTCGCCAAAGCGAAAGCTGTTGGACCGGACCAGACATTGATTTGCGGTACGCGCTACGGAAACGTCATGGCATCAAGGGGTTCTGTCATCCCGCTATTCGTGGATCAAATCAAACGGGGAGAGCCGTTGACCGTGACAGACCCGTTCATGACACGTTTCTTAATGAGTCTCGAAGACGCGGTCGAACTCGTCGTCTTCGCCTTCAAGCATGCACATGCGGGAGACATCATGGTCCAAAAATCACCTGCGTCTACAATTGGAGTGTTGGCCCAGGCGCTACTTGAACTGTTCCATGCGAACAATCCAATTAAAGTCATCGGCACACGGCATGGTGAGAAGTCATACGAGACGCTGTTGACACGAGAAGAGAATGTCGTCGCAGAAGACATGGGCGGTTTCTACCGCGTTCCAGCTGATACGCGCGACTTAAACTACGATAAATATTTCAACGAAGGTAGCAAGCGTTTGACGGTCGAGGGCGAATACAACTCGGCCAACACGGAACAGTTGAACGTCGAGCAAGTGAAACAGCTGTTATTGACGCTAACCTACATTCAACAAGAACTCGCGAGCTGGGTGAAAGTATCATGAAGATTCTTGTCACCGGAGCAACTGGATTCATCGGTAAAAATCTAGTCGCTGAGCTAACCGCACGAGGTTACGAGGTATTCTCATCCACGCGCAATACGTCAGAAGCCGAATTTCAACGATATTGCCAACATGCCGAGTTCGTCTATCACTTGGCCGGAGTGAACCGATCTGAAGTGGAAACCGACTTTGAGGAAGGGAACACCGGGTTCACGGAACGATTGATTGCATCGTTGGCGTCTTATGAGAATGATGCATCAATCATGTTCGCTTCCTCGATTCAAGCGACGCAAGATAATCCATACGGTCGCAGTAAACTCGCTGCAGAGAACATCTTAAAACAGGAACATGAGAAAACGGGACGCACTATCTATCTGTTCCGTTTCCCAAATTTATTCGGCAAGTGGGGACGACCGAACTATAACAGTGTCGTCGCGACGTTCTGTTATCGGGCCGCTCGCGACTTACCGTTAGAAATCCATGACCCGACACGGACCGTGCAACTGGCGTACATCGATGACGTGCTCGATGCGTTAGTCCACTTACTAGATGCCAATGTAAAAACGCATGCTGTGTTTGAGGAAGACGTTGCGGTCCATCCGCCAATCGAGCTCGGCCGGATTGCCGACCTGTTACAGGTGTTCAAAGAGAGTCGACGGAGCTTGACCGTCCCGCAACTCGATGATGCGTTTACCAAGCAGCTGTACAGTACGTACCTCAGTTACTTACCTGTCGACCGCTTCGCTTATGACTTGAAATTGAATGAAGATGCACGCGGATCGTTCACTGAATTCATACGGACGCCCGACCGAGGGCAAGTGTCCATTAACGTGGCCAAGCCCGGAATCACGAAAGGGAACCACTGGCACCACACGAAAAATGAGAAGTTCCTCGTGGTCAGCGGCGAGGCGTTGATTCGTTTCCGCAAGGTCGGAGAGAGCGAGGTCCATACGTATCACGTCACGGGAGAGATGATGCGTGTGCTCGATATCCCGACCGGCTATACGCACAACATTGAAAACATCGGAACGACCGACTTGGTGACCGTCATGTGGGTGAATGAGGCCTATGATTCGAACAACCCGGACACATACTTTATGGAGGTGCAAGATGAAACGACTCAAAGTGATGACCATCGTCGGGACGCGTCCCGAAATCATACGCCTGTCGGCCGTTATTCATAAACTGGAACACTCTGAGGCCATCGAGCATGTCCTTGTGCATACGGGACAGAATTATGATTATGAATTGAATGAAGTGTTTTTCCAAGATTTCTCCTTGCGAAAACCAGATTACTTCCTCAATTCGGCAACGGGCAGTCCAATCGAGACGATCGGCAACATTCTCATCCAAGTCGATCCAGTCCTCGAGCTTGAACGTCCGGACGCGGTGTTGATTCTCGGAGATACGAACTCTTGTCTCGCGGCAATCGCAGCCAAACGACGGAAAATCCCGATTTTCCATATGGAGGCAGGGAACCGTTGCTTCGATCAACGCGTCCCGGAAGAAATCAATCGGAAGATTGTCGATCATACGGCGGACGTGAATTTAACGTACAGCGATATCGCTCGTGAATATCTTCTCCGCGAAGGGCTTCCGGCAGAACGAATCATCAAGACGGGGAGCCCGATGTTCGAGGTATTGATGTCTAAACGAAAGGCGATTGAAAACTCCGATGTACTCGATCGACTCGAATTGAGCCCTGACAACTACTTCATCGTTTCGGCGCATCGCGAAGAAAATGTTAACTCTGATCAACACTTTCTCGCACTCGTCGACAGTTTAAATGCCATTGCAGCGCAATATGGACTGCCTGTCATCGTCAGCACTCATCCTCGGACGATGAAGCGAATCCATGAACTGAACGTCTCGTTCCATCCGTTGGTTCGACTTCTCAAGCCGTTGGGGTTTGTCGATTACAATCACCTTCAACTGCACGCCAAGGCGGTGCTCAGTGACAGTGGGACGATTAGCGAGGAGTCTTCGATTCTTGGGTTGCGAGGGTTGAATATCCGTGAGACACACGAACGGCCGGAAGCGATGGAAGAAGGGGCCGTGCTGATGGTTGGTCTCGAAACAGAGCGAATCTTACAAGGGTTATCAGTCGTCATGCAACAAGAGCGGCCTCGCATCGTCAGTGATTACAGCATGCCAAACGTCTCTGACAAAGTGGTGCGGATTTTGATTTCGTATACGGACTACGTCCGACGCGAAGTATGGAAAGGTACAACGGATCCACGCCAAACTGTAAAGGAGGGTGAACGATGAAACAAAAACTCGTTTTTATCGGAAACATCGCTTCTCCTTATCAGGTGAAGCTGTGCTACGCCTTGGAAGAGTACTTTGACTCTGAATTTTGGTTTTACGAATATCTAGATCAAAATCGGCCAGACTGGTGGAAAATCCCACTCGGTGATAAATGTCAGGTGTTGAAATGTTCGAAGTGGTTTCCGAAGATTGGCTATCTCTCACTCGGCTTGATCCCAGAGTTGATTCGTTTCAAACCAGACGTCATCCTACTCGGCGGGTTCATGGCGGGACATGCTGCCATCGTGAGAATCGCGAAACTGTTCGGCATCAAAACCGTCATTATGAGTGAGCCGCTTCGACCGCTACAAAATGACGACGATCCGTCTGACCGGCTGACGAATCCGCAGGATAATCCATACAAAACGAAGCTGTTGCACTGGATGTTCAAGGACGCTGACCTCTACTTCGGGATGGGGACGGTAGCAGTGGAGCAATTCAAACACCAACTCGGGTTTGACCCTAATAAAGTCGTACATGCGACGTATGCCCAAGACATTGATGCGTACTTCGATCATGGATTGAGACGGAAACAGCAGGGCGATACATTCAAACTATTGTTTGCGAATCGACTCGTCGAACGCTATCAACCACTACTCGTGCTAGAAGCGTATCGGAACTTATCAAAACGCTATTCCCTCGAACTCTATTTGAACAATTCGGGGCAACAGCTCGAGGCGTGTAAAGCCTACATCGCAGAACACGATTTGAAGAACGTCCACTTCTTAGATGAGATTCGGGCGTGGGATGAGATGCCGAAAGTGTATGAACAAGCGGACATTTTGGTACTGCCGGCAACGTATTCGAACGGGAATGGGACTATCATCGAAGCGAGAGCCTCGGGCATGGGGGTCGTCATCAGCGATCAAATCAACAACGTCTCCCATCATTCCGTAGACGGTAAGAATTGCTATATGTGTGGCGTCACGGTCGAATCGATTGAACGAGGGATTGAACAATACCTCGAACATCCGGAGCGTCTCATCGAACATGGTATGTTATCGCGGGAACTCGTCAAGTTCCACCGTAACGATGTCACAGCAAAAGGGTACTATGACACGTTGCGTGCGAAACAGATTATTTCGTAAAGGAGAAATGTCATGAACGTGGCCATTATGCAGCCTTACTTCTTCCCATATATCGGGTACTTCCAATTGATTCATGCGGTTGATACGTTCGTTGTGTATGACGACGTTCATTTCATCAAAAAGGGTTGGATTCATCGCAATCGGATTCTGATTGACGGAAATCCTCATCCGATCACCTTACCCATTCAGAAGATGAGCCAGAATCGTTTGATTTGCGACCATGAGCGTTCGCAACCAGACGAAATCGTTGAACAACAGTTGAAGTTGTTGCGACACGCCTATCACAAAGCCCCTCAATTTGAACACGTCTTCCCGTTACTCGAACGCGTGATTCGTCATCCCGAGCGAAACGTCGGGAAATATTTGGCATACAGCATCGAGGAAGTCGCTCGGTACCTCGGCATTTCAACGACATTCATTCTCTCGTCAGAATTGAACGCTGGGGTTGGATTGAAGGGCCAAGCGAGAATCCTCAATATATGTGAGCATTTGAGGGCGACGCATTACGTGAATGCCATCAACGGAATGGACTTGTACGATACCGAGGTGTTCGAACAGGCGGGAATCGATTTATCATTCATCGAGACCGAGCCAATCATTTACCATCAAGGATCATGTCCGTTTCAAGCGAATCTGTCCATCATCGACGTGATGATGCATTGTCCCAAACAGGAAATCCAGCTCATCCTTGAACGTTACGCACTCGTCTCGAATCGCCAAGTGACCTAGGAGGTGCCTTATGCTACACATCATCGATATCCAATCCGCCGCATTCCCGGTTCGTCCAGTAGTGAACAAGCCTGACCGCAAACCGACAGCTATTCCGATCACCAAATCCGTACTTCCCTCCTTTGAAGAATATACGGATGAGATTCGTGACATATGGGAGTCAGGATGGTTGACGAACAACGGCACCAAACATCAGCAACTTGAACAGGAGCTGATTGAGTATTTGGATGTAGAACACGTGTCACTGTTCACGAACGGGCACTTGGCGCTCGAGACGGCGATTGAAGCACTCGGATTGACAGGTGAGGTCATTACGACGCCTTTTACTTTTGCTTCGACAAGTCATGCACTGATTCGTAAAGGGCTAACACCCGTTTATGGAGATATCCGATCAGATGACTTTACGCTCGATGCTACAAAACTAGAACATCTGATTACACCCAAAACTTCAGCCATCCTTCCTGTCCATGTATACGGAAATGTATGTGATGTTGAGGCCATCGAAGCGATTGCCAAACGACACAACTTGAAAGTGATTTATGACGCGGCCCATACGTTCGGCGTCAAAGTGAACGGACGAGGAATCGGAACGTTCGGAGACGTCTCGATGTTCAGTTTCCACGCCACGAAAGTATTCCATACCATCGAAGGCGGGGCTCTGACATACAATGATCCGGCACTGAAACATCGTTTCGACCAATTGAAAAACTTTGGCATCACCGGACCAGAAACGGTGGAAGTGACGGGCGGGAACGCCAAGATGAACGAGTTCCAAGCAGCGATGGGGCTATGCAACTTGCGTCGTATTGATGAGACGATCGCGCGGCGGAAGCAAGTGCGCGAGCTATATGACGAATTACTCAAGAACATTCCAGGAATTCGGATTCTGACACCTCAAGAAGGTGTCGAGACGAACCATTCGTACTATCCCATCATTTTCACAGCAGAAGAAAATCGACGGGATGAACTGCATGACGCCCTGGCGAAAGAAGGAATCTTCACTCGAAAGTACTTCTATCCGCTCGTAACGGATTATGCGTGGAATCATAATCGTTTCGCGAGCCGTCGCACACCCGTTGCCCGCACGATTGCCGAACGTGTACTGACACTTCCACTTTACCCAGACCTTACTACAGAAGATGTAACCCGGATTTGTGCCACGATTCAAGAAAGGGTGATGAAGTGATGAAAGGGATTATATTAGCGGGTGGGAATGGAACGCGCCTCTATCCGATGACGAAGGCCGTCTCGAAACAACTGTTACCAATCTACGACAAGCCGTTGATTTATTATCCAATGTCCGTGTTGATGCTCGCAGGTATTCGGGAGATTCTGCTCATTTCGACTCCGCAAGACATTGGTGGATACGAGCGATTGTTCGGGGACGGGCATCAACTCGGTATCGACATCTCGTATAAAGTGCAGACCAAGCCGGTCGGACTAGCAGATGCGTTTATTTTAGGAGCTGACTTCATCGGTGACGACTCGGTCTGTCTCATCTTGGGGGATAACGTTTTCTACGGACCGGATTTAACTCGATTCTTGAAACACGCACAATCGAAAAAACAAGGAGCGACCGTCTTTGGCTATCCGGTAAAAGATCCACGGGCGTTTGGAGTCGTTGAATTTGATTCACAAAATCGAGTTGTCTCGATTGAAGAAAAACCGGCTGAACCAAAATCGAACTATGCGGTCCCAGGACTTTACTTTTACGACAATCAAGTCGTGGAGTTCGCCAAACGTGTTGAGCCTTCTGCACGAGGAGAACTCGAAATCACGTCAATCAATAATATGTATCTGGAACGCGGCGAGTTGAACGTCGTTTTGTTCGGCCGCGGAATGGCCTGGCTCGATACCGGCACACCAGAAGGCATGATCAAAGCAGCTGTGTTCGTTCAAACGGTACAAGAACGGCAAGGCTATTACATCGCCTGTCTCGAGGAAATCGCTTGGCGTCGCGGGTTCATCACAAGAGATGAGTTGAAAGATATCGGTTTGACGCTCAAGATGACGGATTATGGACAATATCTCTTATCACTCGTCGAGGAAGGGGAGAGAACGGATGCGAACGATTCTAGTGACTGGCGGAGCCGGGTTCATCGGTTCAAATTTCATAAAACACTTACGGGTAAAACATCCGACGTACCGCATTCTTAACGTCGATGTGCTCACCTATGCAGGGAACTTGGAGAACTTGCGCGAGTTCGAAGCAGATCCGCTTTATCATTTCGAAAAGGTTGATATTCGTGACCGTCAAGCAATTGAACAGTTGTTTCAAGCATATGACGTGGATGAAGTCGTTCACTTTGCTGCAGAATCACATGTCGATCGGAGTATCACCGAGCCCGAGTTGTTTTTGACGACAAACATTCTCGGGACGCAAGTGTTGCTCGACACGGCGATGCGACATTGGAAACGTGAACCTGACAATAAATATAGTCGCGATTATAAAGCGGGCGTCTGTTTCGTCCATGTGTCGACCGACGAAGTATACGGTTCACTCGGAGCGATCGGTTATTTCACTGAAGACTCTCCCATTGCCCCGAACAGTCCATATTCCGCCTCGAAAGCAAGTTCTGACCTGCTCGTTCGAGCCTATTACGAGACGTATGGGTTGCCGGTCAAGACGACGCGATGCAGCAACAACTATGGGCCGTATCAGTTCCCAGAGAAACTCATCCCGCTCATGATTCATAACTGTATGACGAATCTGCCATTGCCGGTCTACGGAGACGGCCAGCAGATTCGGGACTGGCTCCATGTGAGCGATCATTGTGAAGCCATCGATGTCGTTCGAGAACATGGACGCTTCGGAGAAGTTTACAATATCGGCGGTCATAATGAAAAGACGAACTTGGAGCTCGTGCAAATCATCATCAAAGCTTTCGGCCAGTCAGAAGAACTGATTCAATTCGTCAAAGATCGTCCAGGGCACGATCGCCGCTATGCGATCGACGCGACCAAGATGGCCAATGAATTGGGATGGACCCCACGATATCGATTTGAAGACGGAATCGCGGAAACGATTCAGTGGTATGTGGGGCATCCTGAATGGATTGAGCGAATCGTGTCTGGTGCGTATCAAACCTATTACGACTCGATGTATTCTTCGTTCAGATAGGAGGGGTCATCATGTACGAACGTTTGGTGAAACGCCCACAAGATGCAATCCTTGCGACGGTTTCGTTACTCGTTTTAAGCCCTGTTCTTCTGACGATTGCGGGTCTCATCAAGTGGAAACTCGGGGGACCAGTGTTGTTCAAACAGAAACGTCCCGGAAAGGACGGCGTTATCTTCGAGATGCTCAAGTTTCGAACGATGACAGACAAGCGGGATGAGCATGGAAAGTTGTTACCTGACGAGGTACGTTTGACCCCGTTCGGCGAGACGCTCCGGTCACTCAGTCTCGATGAACTGCCGAGCCTGCTCAATATCGTCAAAGGCGACATTGCGATTGTCGGACCGCGCCCGTTGCTCGTCGAATATTTACCGCGTTATAACGAGGAGCAACGCCGACGTCACGATGTCCGTCCCGGACTGACGGGACTCGCCCAAGTGAACGGACGGAACCGGTTGTCCTGGCCCGACCGCTTCGCGCTCGACGTGAAGTACGTTGACAACGTCACGTTCCTCAACGACTGGAAGATCATCCTGCAGACGGTCTGGAAAGTCGTGAAGAAGGAGGGAATCTCGTCGGATACGGCGGCGACGATGGAGGCGTTTATGGGGAATGAAGGATGAAGTGTGTCGTCAAATGAAGCGAGCGGGCATGCGTCCGCTCGTTTTCTTGTGTGTCATTTCTTTTGACGAAATTCACTAGAACGTCACTCGAGTCTGTTGAGCAGACGTGCTATAACTAAATTTGTGAATAATCGAACAAATGGAGGTTTATACATGAAACGGTTTCTGTTCTTATTCGTTGGACTCATCTTGATTCTCACGGCCTGCAGCCAAAGCGAGGCGGTCGACTCGACGAAGGTACATACATACAAGAAGTACGAACTCCCGCTCGATGACAAAGTCGCGCTCGGGGAAGGAGAGCATGAGATCGTGTTCGTCTTCGACTACAGTTGTCCGTGGTGTAAGAAGTGGATGGAAGAAGTACTGCCGGAAATCGAGGAGCACTGGCTTGACTCGGGCGAGGCGACTTTCAAAGGACAGCCGCTCGTCTTGTTGAACGAACAGTCACAATTGCTCGCGAACGTAGATTATAACGTAGAACGGCTCATCCCGGACCGCTACTATGAAGTGCAGCGCATCATCGGACACGATTCGGGGTCGGACGGCTTCGGGACGGAAGCCCATGTCCAAAAAATCGCCTCTGAGTTCAACCTGAATGTGGACGAACTGCTTGAGAACCACGTCGATATCGGCATCCAGAACTCACGGCTGTTCACGCGCGACTTTGGTGTCAAGTACGTGCCGACGGTGTACGTAGACGGCATCCAGCTCGTGGACGCGTTCAGTCTGGTGGAAATGGAACACATCATGGATGGCACCATCGAAGCGGGCGACGAAGTCGAATTGCCAGAAGACTAAAATAACCCCTCGTCACCGACGAGGGGTTATTTTATCTATTCTCGAAATACGGTTTGACGAACAACTCGAACAGTTCGGCGTTGAGCAAGTACCGGTTCGAATAGAACGGGTCGTTGTCCGGCGTGATCGGATTCGGGCTCAAGATGAAAGTCTGTTCGAAGCCGAGGTCTTGCACCGTCTCGATCACGGCGTCGCTCGTGTTGCCGAACGGATAGGCGATCGTCGTGACGCGCGTCCCGAGATTCTTTTCGATGGCGGCGACACTTGTCTCCAAATCTTGTCGGAGCTCATCTTGCATGTCTTCCGGCAAGAACACGGCGCCCCCGTCTTTGACGTAGTGCATGTCATGCGTATGCGTCCCGAAATCAGCGAGTCCGCTCGTCTGCATATCCTTCAGTTCAGTCCATGGGGCGAGATCCAAGTTTTGGAACGCCTCGCCGACGTGACTGGTGATGATGAACAGCGTGGACGGGATTTGCTTGTCTTTCAGCACCGGGAACGCGTTCTCATAGACGGTATGATCGACGTCATCGAACGAGATCCACACACATTTGTCCGGAATCGGCTCCCCGGCGCGATAGCCGAGCAAGTCGTCCTGCGTCGCGAAGTGGACGCCTTCCTCTTGGAGCCACGTCCTCATGTGTCGTCGAGGACACGTCGTATACTTTCCAAGCGATGCCGCCAATAATCAATAGAACGACCAGCCATTTCATGTAGCGCATCATTTCAACTCTTTCACTGGGTTTTCTGTGAACACGATGACTTTGTCACGCTGAAGTCGCTCGATATCTTCCGGTTCCATCAAGTCGAGTTTGAGCCAATCGTCGAGCGTCGTGTCCGTCGGCATCTGCCGGCGGTTGAGCGGGCCGTACTTCCGCTTGTTGTACGTCCGCCACAGGAAGAGCAACAGGGCGGCGACGAACGACGAGACGAGCCCGAAATAGAGCAACTCGCGGATGTCAGCGTTCGTCACGTTCAAGGCGGTCTTGAGGATGGCGATATAGCGGTCGTTCACGTCGACGACGGCGCTCAAGAAGAACCACGTGACAATGAACGTATACAGCCAGAACACGACTGTGAGCAACAGCTCAATCCCTTTGCGGAACACGTTCTGTTTCGTCTTGACGAGAATCTCTTGTTCGTAATCATATAACTCACTTACAGGCTGCTTCTCCGTGCCCCCCGGTCTGGTGAACTCCATGTCGCATAGCCTCCTTTCACACGGGCTCTAATCGCTTTCGGCGTCGCCGCGATGACGACGAACGTGTTGAGCATCCAGTAGATGACCGGATACCAAGCGGCCCAGACGTAATATTTAAACACTTTATCGTAACGGGCGTCGTTCCAGAGCGAGATGATGAGCTGGACGTGACTGACGAGGACGAGCGCGAACGAGTTGTACGTGAACCAAATCAACATGTCCTGCCACGTGTCAGCCGTCGCGAACAGATACACCGTGACGATGAGCCAGGCATACGCCCATAGGACGCTGACGACCTGTTCGATATAGACGGGCCAAATCCGGCGCTGGCGCCAGTCTTTGAAGATGTCGAAGTGACGCAAGACGACTTCCTGTCCGCCTTGCGACCAGCGCACGCGCTGTTTCCAAATGCCAGAGATCGACTCGGGGACGAGCATCCAGCAGAGAGCGCGTGGCTCATAACGGATGTCCCAGAAATTCTTCTGGAGTTTCCACGAGACAGCGATGTCCTCGGTGATCATGTCGCGGTCCCAAAGCCCGACCGACAGCAACGCTTTCTTGCGGAACATGACGATGACGCCGGAAACGGTCATGATTTTACCCATGACACGCTGCGTCCGTTTGATGGAGCCGATAATCGACGAGTATTCGACGAGCTGCATCCGGCTGAGGAGCGTGTCGCGGTTACGGATGCGCGGATTGCCGGTGACGGCACCGACGCGCTCACCGCGGTTCAAGAAGTGACGGACGAGGTAATACGGGGCCTCCTCGCTCAAGAATGCGTCCGAGTCGACGCAGAGCAAATACTCGGAGCGGGCGGCGTGGGCGGCCATATGTAGCGCGTTCGCCTTGCCTCGGTTCTCATGACAGTCGATGACACGCAGACGTTCGTACTCGTCGGCGAGCCCGACGAGAATGTCGCCGGTCTTGTCACGGCTGCCATCGTTGACGGCGATAATCTCAAAATTCGGATAGGTGAGACGGTCCAAGTATTCGATCGTCTCGGCAATCGTCTCTTCTTCGTTATAACAAGGAATCAAGATACTGATGAGCGGCCATTCCCGCTCGTTCAAATCGAGTTCTTCCTCTTTCTCACGCGTCAAGCTGAATAAGAGAGCGCCCGAGATCCAAAACAGCGCCATGAAGAACGGATACCAGAACACGAATTGGGCCAGTGGTTCGATCCAAGGTGCGATGTCGAGCCCGTAAAAATTCATAAAGTAGTCTCCCCTTATTATTCAATAAGATATGGTATGTAAGATACTAGTTGATATAGAATTATTATTTCATATTAATTGGGTGAAATATACATTTAATAAAAAAAGACATTCGACTTGTGTCAAATGTCTGGGTGCTTGTTCAAGTTCGTCCGTCTGTCTTTGCGCCATTTCCAAACGAACAAACCGATCAGCGCGAGGACAGGGGCCGCAACCCAAGGGCGGGCTTCGATGATGGAGACGAGTTCGAAAATCGAGAGCCATCCGCTGATCATGATGAGAATCAGCAGGAAAGTCTTGAGTCCACCTCGAATAGGAAACCAGTAGAACACGAAGAGCGTAATCAAAAAGAAAGCGAGCAATCCCATGCGGTTATTCCTTTCTAGCCTCATTTTGACTCATTATAGCAGAGAATATTCAGAGAGTGTTAGAGCCTTCCCTTGCATGCCGCTTTTCTGTACTGTTAATAGAAGACTATTGAAGGAGGAACTATCGTGAAATTTGGAATCATCGGCCTTGGCTATGTCGGGCTGGCCACCCTGTGTGGACTAGCAAAAGCGGGGCATGAGGTCATCGGTGTCGAGAAAGACCAACCGAGACTGCTCCGTCTCATGAACGGGGACGTCCCGTTCCACGAACCGGGCATGGCAGACGTGTTACGCGATCATCACGGTTCAATCACATTCACGGACTCGATGGCCGATACAGAAACGGTCGACTACCTCGTCCTCGCCGTCGGGACGCCGAGCAAGCAAGACGGCAGCTGTGACTTGACGTTCGTCGACGCGGCCTTGTCCGAGGTCGAGTCGAAACATAAAATCATCATCCGCAGCACGGTGCCGCCGGGGACGACCGACATGCTGTCGGTCATGTACCCGGCCCATAAGTTCGCCGTCGTGCCGGAATTTCTTCAAGAGGGGCGCGCCCTCGCCGACGTGTTGAAACCGCACCGCGTCGTCATCGGCAGTGACAACCTCGAGATGTGTGAGGAACTTGCCGGTATCTACGGACGCCTCGGGGTGCCGATCGTCTGTACATCACCGATTGACGCCGAGTTCATCAAATACGCCTCGAACGCGTTCCTCGCCACAAAAATCAGTTTCATCAACGACTTGGCGCGTCTCGCCGACAAGGCGGGAGCGGACATCACGACGATCGCCGACGGGATGGGGCTCGACCCGCGCATCGGACGTTCGTTCTTGAACGCCGGACTCGGTTACGGGGGCTCGTGCTTCCCGAAAGACATGCACGCGCTCTTGAACGTGGCGAACGAGAACGAGGTCGACTTACCGGTCATCCGAGCGGCCATGCACGCGAACTACGCCCAGATGGAGTACGTCGCCTCGAAAGTCGAACCGAAGAGCGATCTCAAAGTCGCCTTGCTTGGCCTCGCCTTCAAACCGAGGACGGACGACATGCGCGATGCGCCTTCAATGACGCTCGCTCAACTGTTGGAGATACGTGGAGTCGAAGTCATCGGTTACGACCCGCTCGCCAAGTGGGACTTCCCCCAAGCGGAGACGGTCGAAGGTGCGCTCGAGGGAGCGGACATCGCCATCCTCGTCACGGAATGGGACGAGCTCGTCGCGTTGAAACCGGAAGCGTTCGATGGGATGCGGACGAAGCGCTTGATCGATGCGCGCAACGCTTGGAAGTATGCACGCGACCCGGGTACCGTCCAGTACGAAGGGGTCGGTCGGATGCAAAACAAGGAGAATACACCGTCATCGATGTGACGAAAGGCGAGACCCCACGGGGCCTCGCCTTTTTTCACGCCTTCATCTGTTCTTTCGTCGGTCCCATGACGCCCGGGACCGTGAGTCCCGCCTGACGGAGGAGCACCGTCATCTGGCCGCGGTGGTGCGTCTGATGGTCGATCATCATGCGCAAGACGGCGCCACGCGGCTGTTTCGCACCGTGGACGTCTACTTCTTCGAGTAGGTATTCGTCCGAGAACTGTTCGGCCGCCTGGCTGATTTCGTCGGCATAGCGCGCATACTGGTCGGCGATGGCTGACGCGTCAGCCGGTTGCGTCAAACTCTTCAGCGCCGACAAGCGGAAGCCGAGCAAGTTCGTGAAATAGCCGAGCGCGGTCGTCACGTGCCAGCCGATCCAGCCAATCGAGTTGTGGCCCGGGACGATTTCTTGTCCGAGCGCCTCGTCGGTGACGGCGCGGAGCACGTCGAGCGTGCCGGTCGATGATTTGATCCAATCTTGTAGAAAATCTGCTTTCGTACGATACATCGAATTCCTCCTTGAGCGTTCTACCCTGAGTATACGACGCAGATTCATGATTTTGAAACGTTTGTCCTCATTTTCACGTAGACTATAGAAGAAAGGGGGACACCTCTATGTGGGGACTCGTGATTGCAGCACTCATTCTATTCTTGCTCGGATTTGCCGTCCATCGCTTAGGTTGGCATTTCCTCATCTCGGGATACAACACGATGAAGCGCGAAGACAAAGCGCGCGTCAATATCAAGGCGGTGGCGCGGTTAATCGGTTTCATGTGTTACGGCATCGCAACCATCTTTCTCGTCATCGTCGCCATTGACGTGTCGGGTCTCGACATTCCGCTCGAGCCGTTGTTTCTGCTCATCGTCGCGCTCGTCGTCGTGACGCTTTGGCGCGCCCAAAAGTATGATGGGAATATCTTTGATGAACATGGTAAACTTCGGCCTGGAGGCAAGAAGAAACTCATCCCGCTCGTTCTCGTCTTGACGCTCATCTTGGGCTTCGTCGGGGGCCTCTTGTTCTGGTTCAGTCAGCCGACCGAGGTGAAGCTCACCGATTCGGCGCTCATCATCGAGGGCGGTTACGGCGAGACGGTGCCATATGACGAGATGGAAGCCGTGACGTTGACGTATGAGCCGAGCCTTGCCCGTCGCACGAACGGGGCCGCCGTCGGCTCACGCCTGACCGGACACTTCCGGACGACGAACGGGGAGGACGTGCTCGTCTTTGTCGACCGGGACATCGACGTCGTCATCCGGATTGACTGGAGCGGCAAACCGATTTATCTGAACGTCGAGTCGCACGAGGCGACGGAAGCGTTATATGAGGAGGTACGACAGAAATGACGCAACCTTGGTATACACGGCACATGCCGTTCTTTTTCTTGACGTTCTTGTTCGCACCGCTGACCTTGCTACTCCTCGTCTGGCGCTGGGATCAGTTCGACGGCCACGAGCGGGGCATCAAACTGTTCTTCGCCATCGGGATGACGGCGTTCATCGTGTTCGGGCTGTTGCCGCGCGGATCGCTGCCGATCATCTTGCCGGTCATCGGACTGTTGATTGCACTGAAGCTCGTCTTCAATCTCATCAAACGAAAAACCGGCTGACATGTGTCAACCGGTCGGAGGGGCGCTCGCTCAGGCGAGATGCCCTCGTTTGTCGTTCACCCAGATCTCGAACGCGGTCGCGTCAAGGGCAGGGGCGTAATAATAGCCTTGTCCGAGTTCGACACCTTCCGCGATAATCCGCTCGAGGTCTTGTTTTGTCTCAATCCCCTCGGCGAGCGAGGTCAATTTCTGTTCACTCGCGAAGCGAGAGACGGCGCGGAGGAATGATGTGCTGTCCTTCGCTTTGCCACTGACGTACATGCGGTCGATTTTCACTTCTTGAATCGGCAAGTGCCAAATCGCTTCGAACGAGGCGTAGCCGGTACCGAAGTCGTCAATCGAGAGGCAATAGCCGAGATCGGCGATGTCTTCGAGCCGCTCGAGCTCGTTCGTGTGCGACATGA
The DNA here is from genome assembly GCF_018618345.1 of Exiguobacterium sp. s36. Taxonomy (NCBI): domain Bacteria; kingdom Bacillati; phylum Bacillota; class Bacilli; order Caryophanales; genus Exiguobacterium; species Exiguobacterium sp. s36. The sequence continues at coordinate 733,252 of NZ_JACSLW010000001.1, read as the reverse complement.
TGTCCGCCGACTCGGTCAGTTCGATTTTCAACCGGTCGGGCAGCCATGGATACGTCGCGATCAAGTCGCGCAGCTTGGTGACGATGGACGGGTCGACCGAATGGGCCGACAAGTTATACGACAACGAGATATCGGCGAACGGCGTGTCGCGCCAGGCGACGAGCTGATCGACGACCAAATCGAGAATCGAGTGCGACAGCCAGAGAATCTGGTCCGAGCGTTCGGCGATACGGATGAACTCGTTCGGTGGCACGTTGCCGATGTCCGGGTGCTGCCAGCGGGCGAGCGCCTCGGCCCCGACGACCCGGCCCGTCTTCAGCTCGACTTGCGGCTGATAGGCGACGGTGATATGTCCTTGCTCGATCGCCTCTGGGAGCGCCTGTTCAATCAAGGCGGCCCATTGGAGCTGGGCGAGGATGCTCGAGTCGTACCAGACGAACGGGGTCCGCGTCTCTTTGGCGTGTTGCAACGCCTTCGTCGCCTCGAACAGACAATCGTTAAAGCTCGGCGTCGTATGCGTCGCCCCGATTTGAAGGTGGACGGTCTGGCGTTTCTGGTTAATCAATAGCTCGGTCGGGAACAGCTCCAACAATTCGGTCTCGTCGACGTTGCGAAGCCCTTTCACATACAGCATGAGCGTATCGTCCCGGTAACGGCCGAACAAATGATGCGCATACTTCTCTAGCCGGTCCTCGACGTGACGGGCGAACTCGGTCATGAGCAGGTCGGCGTACGTCGGATCGTACCAGTCAACGAGGTGATGGAAGTCGTTCAATTTAATCAAGAGGAACGTCCCATCGATGTCCTGTTTCTCCCACGCCCGCAGGAAGCCGTACTCGTTGTAGAGCTCGGTGGCGAGGTCGAATCGGACGAGCCGATCGACTTTGCGCTCGCGTTCGACGCGCTCGGTCTCATCTTCGAGGATGAGGTAATACGTGAGCGTCTCGCCGCGCTTGAGCGGGATGATTTTGACGTTCAAGAAGCGGACGTGTTCACCTTTCAAATGCAGGATGAACTGCGCGCTCGTACCATTCTCCGTCACCCCGGCGAGCGCCTCGCGCAACAGGCGGCGGCCCGTGTCGGTGAACAGCTGGTTGATCTCATACAGGTTCCGTTCGCCGAAGAACTGGCGGAACACATCGTTTCGTTCGATGAAGTTGTATGTGTCGTCGATCAAGGCGATGGCGAGCCCTGTCTCGGAGAACAAGGACGACCAGCGCTCGTGATAGCGGAGCAGGTCGTTCGATTTTGTCTCGAGCGTGTGTACCGTCGAATGGACACTGGCGGCAATCTCGCGGAGCTCGTCCTCGATGCCACGGAAGTCGTGGCTCGGAGGGAACGAATCCTCGACCGGTTCCGTGCTCGGGTCGATGGCGAGGGCGCGTGCCTTCAAATGGCTCAAGTCGTGGGCGTACATCTTGCGTGTCGAGCATAGGGCGAACAAGAGCGCGCCTGACAACAGGAGCGTGATGAGCAGGACGGCGATGGCGAGTGTGCCGTAACGGTCACGCTCGGTCATGAGCGTGTCGTCAGCCGCCGAGCGTACCGCTTGCAGCGCGGCGTGCGAATCCTCATAGAAGCTCGTTCCGTTGACGTAACGGGCCTCGAGCGTCGAATTGGCGGCCGTCACCCGACCGAGGGCGAGCGCGCTCTCAATCAAGTCGTCGACCGATTTCGTCCCGAGAGACGGGTCGGTCGCGACGATGTCCTCGATCAGACGTGCCTCGTTCGCAATCGTCGAGACCTCGAACTCGAGCTGGTCTTGATCCGGTGTCTCGGCGAGCAGGTTCGTGACACCTTCGACGAACGCCATCTGCATGCGCATGATGGCATCGGTCAATTCATAGGCCGTGTTCTCTTGGGCGGTCCGCTCGAGCCCTTGATAGAGCCAGCGCCGGTTGATCGACTCGATGACGTCGAACGGCACGGCTTGGAAGCGGCTCGAGCCATCCTCGTTCAATGTGTCTTCAAGTTCTTCCGAGAAGCGTAGCAACGCCTCTCGTTCGCGCTCATCGACCCCGGTCTCGAAGTCGTCGAGCAGTTGAAGATTGTATTGGAGCGCCCGTTCACGGTACGGGGCTGACAGCAGCGCCGTCGGTTGCTCCGAGTTCGTCTCGTAGAGTTTGGCCGCGTGATGCAAGACGAGATACGACTCGACGCCGGCCAAGTCGGAGGCGTGGTTCAAGTCGCGCACCGTCTCGTCGACGGCGACATGTTTTTCTTTCCAGTAATAGCTCAGGCCGAGCCCGAACAACAATACGCCGATGAGACAAGCGACGGCGAGAGCCATCGTGTAAATCCGGTACGGAATTTTAGCGAATCGATTGCTTCCCATCGGACACCTCCTTCTTTCTCTTCCCATTCTATAGTCCCTGTTCGAGTCTTTCGAGGGAAATCCTGCCCCACGAAAAAAAACCCGACAAAGGTCGGGTCTTTCAATGCGCCGAAGGTCACGGTCGCTTGTAACCGATGACGCGTGATTTCCAGTATGGCTCTTTACTGATCGTGTTATAGCCGAGTCCGTACGTCCCGGCGTGGATGAACGTGTCCGCATCAATCATGATGCCCATGTGTGACGGGCCGGCCGTGTACGTGTTTTCGAAGAAGACGAGATCGCCCGCTTTTGGGACGAACGTCTTGCTGAGCTGTGTTCCGAAATAAGACCCGGCCCAGTACGTGGCGACGTTCGTGCGTGGGACGCTGTAGCCTGCCTGATTGAAGGCATAATAGATGAGTCCAGAGCAGTCAAACCCACCGTTGGCCGGGTTCGAGGATGCCCAGATGTATGGGGTGCCGACGTATTTCTTGGCGACGGCGATGGCGGCGATCCCTGCCTCTGACGTGCCTGGAGCAGGACTTACTGCAGAGCCTTTCGGCACCGCTTTGACGTAAGACGCCGAGACGAAACCGGTCGTATTCCCGATATAGATTTGATGCCAACCGTTCGACGTCTGGACGATCCGGAGCGTCTGTCCGGCCGTGACGCGACCGATGATGGCCGAGCTCGTCGAGGCCGACGTGCGGACGTTGAGCGAGGGTGTATTCACGACGTAGTCGAACGAAGCATTGCCTGCACCGCCGTCTCCGGCGTTCGGTGTGACCGGCGCACTCGGTGCCGTCGTCGTCTGTTTCAAGTAACCGGTGCTGACGTAACCGCTCTTGCCGTTATACGTGACGTATACCCACGTGCCGCTCTGCTTCGTCGCTTTGACGGTCGTGCCGTTCGGGATGCTCGTGACGAGGGCGTAGCCGATGCCCGGGCCTTGACGGACGTTCAAGTTGGCGGTCGTGGTGTACGACTGGTTGATGCTCTGCTCTTGTGGAGCGGCCGGTTTTGTCGGCGTGCTCGGTGTAGTCGGTTTGACGGATGAGTTCGTCAAGTAACCGTTATGTACCCAACCCGTCTTCCCGCCGTAGCTGACTTTCGTCCAGGCGCCGCTCGTTTGAATCGGTTTGAGCGCTTGGCCTTTCGGAATCGTGACGAGTACGTCGTGCCACGTACCTGCGGCGACGCGCATATTCAAGTCTGCCGTCGTGACGGTGGCGTCGCTTGATGGTGCTGGAGCAGCAGGTTTGATTGGAGTCGGTGTGCTCGGTGTAGCTGGTTTGACAGATGAGGCCGTCAAATACCCGTTATGTACCCAACCGGTCTTCCCGCCATAGCTGACTTTCGTCCAGGCACCGCTCGTTTGAATCGGTGTGAGTGCTTGGCCTTTCGGGATCGTGACGAGTACGTCGTGCCACGTGCCTGCGGCGAGACGCATGTTCAACGCGGCCGTCGTGACAGTGCCCGTGCCTGATGTGGCAGTAGGTTTCACTGTGGTCGGGGCGCTCCCGTTCAATTTAAGCGTCTGCCCGATGGCGAGACGGTCTGAATTCAAGTTGTTGAAAGCTTTTAAATTGGCGAGTGACACGTTGTGCTGTTGGCTGATCGACCAAAGCGTGTCACCGGCACGGACGACGTGTGAGCTGGCTGCGGCGGCTTCGTCGGCCTGGGCGACGATCGTTACGGCGGCGATGGCTGCGAATGAGTACATGAGGCCGGACTTAGGGGACATTGGGTCACTTCCTTCTCTATGAGTGCTTTTGACAATTATCGACAGGTGAAGCAATACATGTTTATTGTAGGGTTTACAGAAACGGCAAGCAATGGTGGAAATGGCTCAATCAGTGGATTCCGTTAAAAATGAGGTCAATATTTTTCGTCACGGACGGGTCAACTGTACTAAAGAAACAGGGGAATCGAAAATTGACTTTCTGTTGAATTTTGGAAACCTATACATATATCTTTTCATGCTATCATGAATGCAAAACGTATGAACGAGAGTAGGGGACTTATGAACGAGGGGAACTTTTCAACACAATCATATCGCAAACATCAAGAGAAACTGTTCGAACTCGTCCGCATGCCTGAGGTGACGGAGGCGGCGGTGCGACAAGCGCTCTCCTACATGTGTGAGGTCGTTTCGGATATGCTCGACGTCGACACGGTCTCGATTTGGCATTTTGACGAATCGTACGCTTCGATTTCCTGCCAAGTCGCCTATTCGAAAGAGAACGGACCGAGCGAACCGGTGTTGACGGTCATGCGTGGGGACGCACCTGTCTATTTCGACGCGTTGCGGACGAACCGGGTGCTCCCGTTCGAAGACGTGCGGACGCACGAGTGGGTGAAGGACTTGTATCAACAGTACTTCGTGGAAGGGCAACGGATTTATTCGATGCTCGACGCCCCGATTTATGCGAACAATCAGGCGAAAGGGGTCATCTGTTGCGAGACGTTCGCACCGCGGCAATGGACGTTCATCGAAGAGCTGATCGTCAGCACGCTGTCCGATTTTATCGCCATCCTCTATCTCCGGCTCGACCGCCGCGAGGTCGATGAACACATCGCCAAGCTCGCCTATACGGACGAACAGACGGGAATCATGAACTTGAACGGGTTTGTCGAACGGGTGGACGCGCTTCGCGAACAGACACCAAACCAACTTGGCTCATTGATTTATTTCCGGGTAGACGAGTTCCGTTCCGTCGAGACGGCGATTGGGATTCAGCGCGCCGATGAGATCGTCATCGAACTGTCGGAACGCCTCCAACAAGTCGTCGATGCGTCGCTGTTGGCGCGCGTCTCGCAATCCGGCTTCCTATTGTGGACGCCTTACGGCGACCGCATCAAAGTGAAGGCGCTCGCCGATTTGATTTGTGAGACGGTGACGAGCGAGCCGTTCGCGGTCGGGGAACTCGACGTCGTCTTGACGATGAGCGCCTTTATCTCGATTGAGGACAAGTCGCGTTCGACGCTCGAGATGATGGACACGACCCGAATCACGGCAAATGAGCGCCACGTACAGCGTGGGGGTATCGCCTTTTATGAGGAAGAAATGGGCGAGAAGGCGACGGCCCGTCTGACGCTCGAGATGAATTTGCGAAAAGGGCTCGCCTTGAACGAGTTTACGCTCTATTATCAACCGAAGATTGAAGCGGCGACGGGCAAGCTGAAAGGATTCGAAGGACTGATGCGCTGGATTCATCCGAAACAAGGATTGATTCCACCGCTCGACTTCATCCCGCTCGCCGAATCGACCGGCGTCATCATCGCGCTCGAAGAGTGGGCGCTCGAGGCGGCATGTCGCCAATTGAAGACGTGGCACGACGCGGGCCGGATGTATCAGCTCGCCTTAAACTTGTCGGCCCGTCATTTCCTGTCGGACGGGGTCGTCGAAAAGTTGGCCCACATCGTCAAGGAGATGGGCGTCTGCCCGAACTATTTGACGTTCGAGATCACCGAGAGCGTCGGGATGGAGAATCAGCAGCACGTCATCGAGCGGTTCGTCGCATTCCGGGAACAAGGCTTCTCGATCTCGATTGACGACTTCGGAACGGGCTTCTCGGCATTCGTCTACTTGAAGCATTATCCGATTCATGAGATTAAAATCGATCGGCAGTTCATCCAAGTGACGGACAACGACCCGACCGGCAACGTCATCGTCCAGTCGATTATCGAGCTCGCCCGCGGGCTCGGCTTGAAGACGGTGTGTGAGGGCATCGAGACGACCGACCAGCGCGACACGCTCCGCTCGCTCGGCTGTGACGAGATGCAAGGCTACTTGTTCTCACGTCCGCTCCCGGTTGACGAGCTCGAGACGTGGATTGAGGATTATGACACAACGAAAAAGGATTCGCTCCGTTGAGCGGATCCTTTTGAATGGACCGCAGACATGTTACGTGTCTGCGGTTTTTTTGCCGCTCGCGTCAGGCCGGCAACTCGATGCGAATCGTCGTTCCAGCCCCGCGCGCACTCGTCACCGTGACAGTGCCGCCGTGCGCTTTGATGATGTCCCGGGACACGATTGAAGTAGGGGGTATCCTTGCCGATTAAAGATGAAATGAGGCGTTCACTCGAAATCGACTTGCTCAGGTAAACAAGCGTATAATTAAATCACGAACACTTGAGAGAAAGGAAGCGGGTTATATGTTTGAGCAACTGACGATGAAAAAAGAACAACTGGATCAAAATCGACCGCTGCCGACGTATACGCTTCAAAGTTTGAGAGCAAAACTCTTTTTAGAATGGACATACAACTCGAATGCCATTGAAGGAAATACGTTGACAATCAACGAGACAAAAGTGGTGCTGGAAGGTATAACGGTTGGCGGGAAGACGATGCGCGAGCATCTTGAAGTGATCAACCACCAGGACGCCATTTCTTATGTAGAAGAGACTGTCCAACGCGAAGAACCGCTGACGGAGTGGCAAATAAAAAATTTGCATCGTCTCGTCTTGAAAGGAATTGATGATGCGTATGCAGGCGCCTATCGGGACCAGCAAGTGTTTATTGCTGGATCCGTTCATATGCCGCCGCCTCCATACCTCATTCAAGAAAAGATGGGGCAACTGATGAATTGGTACGAAACAGAGACGAATACGATGCACCCGGTTGAACGGGGCGCTTTGTTGCATGCTAAGTTCGTGGGGATTCACCCGTTCATTGATGGAAATGGTCGTACATCTCGGTTGTTGCTCAATTTAGAGTTGATGAAGTCCGGTTATCCGCCGATCGTCATCAAAGTCGAAAATCGCCTGAGTTATTACAATGCGTTAGATCGAGCGCATACGACAGGAATGTATGACGACTTTATCGCCCTTGTCGTGACAGAGGTCGAAACATCGCTCGATTTGTACTTGAGCGCAATCGCCCCTCATCCATCCAAAAACAGCCCTTCCTGACGATTCAGGAAGGGCTGTCTCATGTCCGCTTATTTATGCGGGAGTTCGGTTTTCAATTCCAGTTGGAGTATGTACGCCAATTCTTTATGGGCCAGCTCGGAGAAGTTCGTCTTTTTGACGTGTGTCCGGGGCCGTAGTCCGCATTCCAATGCGATGTCGACGATTGTCCGAATCTGATTTTCCGTATAGAAGCGCTTGCGTCCCATCGTGAACGGGGTCGGTGGCAAGACGCCGTCGGTTTCCCATTTGATCAGCTGTTGCTGGCTACGGGGAATCCCGGCGACATGAAACGCACGGCTCAGTTCTTTGAGTGGATAGACGGTCAATGGGCGTTCGTTGTACAGGAACGGCTTCGCGTTTTCCGGGCGATATGCATCCCAGTCAGTCGCGTAAAACGTCAGGTCGGTGTGGTCGAAGTCGAGTTGAGCGGAAGGAATAGAAGTGTTGAGTGCGAAGTCTAAGCTGTTCATCTAGAGTATCTCCTTCTTCAAGTCAAACTGGTCATTTCGAAAATGCCCTCTTACGTATATTAACCCATTTCTAAGCAATTAACTGCCAGTTTTTTCAAAGTGGGGAAATGAATTCGTGGGACTTTAGACGTGTTTTCGAAATTCGATTGACGACTATTAAGATACCCTAATTGGTATGGAATTTCAAGGAATAAAGCCGATTTCGACCGATGAATGTGTCTTCATTCAGAATAGGTCTATAGTCGTTACGAAAAGGTTACAAGGAAATTTGAGCAAACATTCACCAACTTCGGTTAATAGGGGCGAAGGAGGTGAGACATATGGCAGTGTATCGAGAATACGCAAGCGTCTTTTATCTCGACACGAAGCGGCTCGTTGACGGCAAGGAAAAGCGTCAGCTCGTCCGGTTCGGTCCACTCGGTGCGCGGATGGAGACCGAGGAGATCAAGCAGTTCGGTGATCTGTTGATTCCGCTTCTCGCGGTCGAATCCGCCGCATACGTCGTGTCGCGTGAATTCCACGTGACGTTCTAATTGGAGGAACCCCTGATGCGTGTACCGAAGCGTCCCGCCGGAGCCTTGTCCGATGAGCGGGTGGGTCCATGAGCTGGCCCGAACTCATCTCGAACCTCGGCTTCCCGATTGTCGTCTCGCTCTATCTGCTCCACCGGATCGAGACGCGCCTTGAGCGCATGATTCAACTGCTCGAACGTCTCGACTCGACCTATCCATCTGAATTGTAATCCATCCCCGAAAGGAGCCATCCCCCATGGCCGTATTGACTGAAAAGAAAGCCACGCTCGTCTTGACGACGCACCACGATTTGAACAGCTTGAAACCGACGAAGAAAACGCAGCGCTTTGGTCCGATTCGGGCGGCACTCACGGCTGACAATGCCGAGGCGTTCGGTCACCTCATGCTCGATTTGACCGAGCAAGAAGATTTCACCGTGTCGGTCGTTCGCGAATACGACGTCGTCTAATCACACCCACATCCAAGGAGGACTAACCCATGACTGAGACTAAAGTAGAAATCGCATTTTTGGACATGTTCAATAAAGTATCGCGCTTCCGTTTGAATAACGTGAAACAACCGGTCGACGCCTTGAAAGTGCAAGCGCTCGCAGACTTCATGGTCGCCAACGACCCGCTCGGCAAGAGCGTCGTCAAATGGACCGAGATCAAGATGATTGAAGGCACGCAGACCGTGTTGAACGTTCAATAATCCAAAAGGCATCGTCTCTTAGAGAAGAGACGGTGCTTTTTTCCTGTTATTCTTCTAAAAATCACAAATTGAAGGTATATTTAAAATATATTGAATAAAAGGCAGGTATTGTAAATGAAGAAATGGCACTATGCAATTTTATTCGTCGCGCTGTTGTTCGTGATGCTCCCGATGGATCAAGCGAACGCGACTCCGAAGTTCGAGCTGGGCACGCTGCTCGAGCAAGAAGTGAAGACAATTGAAGGGTCTCCCTTCTATTTGGACTATCAAGACGGAGCCACGCGGCTTCATGATGTAGAACGACAGACCGTCGTACCCATCGATTACAACGGCAATCTGACGGCGGGTCGGTCGCATGATGAAGATGGGGCGTATGGAGATTTCTATACGTTCAAGCCGAGCTTAGACGGTGAATCATTCATGGCGACGCATCATCGGACGGGGGATATGATTCATGTTAACCGGGATGGGTCGACGCGTACATTCAGCCCTCCATTCGACACAGAGTCGATTCGACTTATCACGTACGATGCGAGTCGCGACATGATGTTGTGGGAGAACAAAGGCTCGAAGCAACTCGTGACGACTGATTCGGATGGCGTCACGAAGTGGGAGCGTACTCTCTCCGATCGTGAACAAGTGATATTGGCGACAAACGCGAACGAACTCATCGTTGCGGACACGTACTCGGACGTCCTGCTCCATCTGAATCCAGATACAGGCGAGATAATCGAGACAATCAAGATGCCGAATACGGTGACAGCGGTATTTGCTGAACCTACGACAGATCACCTTCTGTTAGAAGGGGTTAGTGACTTACACGTGTATGATTGGAAGCAACGTACCATCACGACGCTTGATTTGAAAAATCAGTCGTTCTATGAAATCGAGTCGTTTACCTATCACAACGGCACGTACTACGCGATGACGGAGTTCGATTATTTGCTCACCATCGATTTAGACACGAAGACATTGAACAAACTGCGACTGGATTCATTCAATTCACGGCTTGACTACAAACTGTTGCACGGAGGCTACTTGCTTCGAAACGACCAGCGCTTACTGGCGGCAGAGCGTGCCCACCTCATTCCAGGTCAGCTGTACACCTCGCCGAAAGCTACAAAACCGTCTGGAGCCGGCAACACCTGGTTAGGCGAGTCCTATCAACTGATGGCGACCGTCGTGACAATCGATCGCGTCTACCATGAAATCCCTGTCGCCGACTTGGGGTCAGACGCGGAAGTGGTCGATGCGACACGCTCATTCGAGGATGGATACATCGTTCCATCGTTCGATGAATCGTTCAGTTATGCGCTTCGATTCGGAAACCTCACGAGCAACAGAGTCACCTTGAATCCGGTGACGAAAGTGCCGCTTCAAATCGAAACATCATTTGATAACGGGCCGGTAGGGGATATCGTCGGTACGACAGCCCCAAACATGACGGTGTATGTGACTTGTGAAAACAACAAATACGCGAGCTGTGACGGTTCGGTCACGGCCGATGAGACAGGACGTTTTACGTTCTCACGCGGTATTCTCTGGGGAAATCAAACCATCACGGTTTGGGTAGCAGACAACGCGACGTATAACCAAGCTACAAAAGCATCGGTCAAACAGACGTTCCAAATGAATGAACCGACCGATACGAACATTGCCGAAGTGTTGAGCGAGACGGCGATGGAAGGTGTGACGATTCGGACAAAACCAAATGCCCGAGTCGAGGTGCGTCAATTGTTCTCACCGACAAACTATGAAGTTCGTGAAGTCCAAGCAGACGCATCGGGAGTCGCGAAGTTAACGGAGTACAATCGAGACAAGCCGATGTACTACCGTGTCATTTATCGCATTCTCGACACGAACAGTCAGTATGCGAATCTTTACGTATCAACAGATTATCCGGTGCCTGACGTCACGTGGACAAAACCACCGAAGACAGGTGATACGACTGTGACTGTTCATTATAACGGGACACTCTCTCCACTGCTCGCGGTAGCGCGAAATGGCCGAGATGAATCAGCAAAACGTCTCGTTCCTGGAACGAACGTCATCGCGTTGAAAGGACCACTCTGGGAAGGACAGACGATTCGACTCATCGCGAGTTTCCGCCCTGAACTCAGTAAAACGTTCGAACAAAAAGTGACGAGTGACGCACCGAAGACACTCAGCATCAAAGATGTGCTCGTCACATCATCTGCTTCGACGTTCACCGTCTTAAAAGAACCGCATGCTTATGTCAATTTTTATGTGAACGGACGGAAATTGGCACATAAACGTCCTGGACAGGACCGTTATCAGATTGCCATTAAACCAGGTACATCGGTCGTCGTCGAGTCGTCAATCGGGTCCAAGAAGAAGCGGACGACGTACAAAGTCCCGACGGCTTCGTTGACGTCGTTCGCGCCGTCTGACGAAGTGACTACGTGGAAAGGGAAGACACTCCCGAACGCCACCGTCACCGTGAAGGCGGGGACGAAAGTGATTGGACGGACGAAGGCGAACTCGACCGGTAGCTATCAAGTGAAGTTCGCCCGTCAGCGCGCCGGCACGAAGCTCGTGTTCGAGGCGAAGGTCGGTGTGGCCCGTGACGCGAAGAGTGCGACCGTCAAAGCAGGTGTGCGCCCGACGGTGAGCACCGGCACGATTCGCTCGACGACGAAATCGATTGCTGTTCGCACGAACGTCCCGTACGGCACGGTGACGATTTATAACGGAAAGACGCTCGTCGCGAAGAAGACGATCACATCGACTTCGACGAACGTGTCCATTAAACCGCAAAAACGTGGCTCGAAGTTGACGATTAAAGTCGTGACGCCGGCCAACCGAAGCGGCCAGACTGTAAAGTCCGTATTATAATGTAGAGAAAAGGTGACTGATTTTTCAGTCATCTTTTTTTTATTTTGGTCAATCCCCTTTAGATTCCTCGACGTCAAGACGATATAGGAAGAAACGTTGCATGCGAGAGGGGAATATACATATGTCAGTGAAACAGAAGTGGATAGCGTTACGGAACCGGTTAAACGTCCGGCGCTTTCAATGGAAACCGAAACGACGAAAGCCAAGCACGCGTGAAGGAAAACGAGTGACCGGCAAGAACCTGACCATCCGTCAAAAGCTGTGGGGACTCGTCATTCTCGCGCTCCTCATGGTCGCAGGTGTCGGTGGCTACTCGCTCTTGTCGCTCGCCGATGCGAACCGTCAAGGCGATGACATCGTCAACAACTGGAACAAAGGGCTCGACTACGCCCACGAGTTGAACACGCTCGCGGCGAACTATCGCGCGCTCGAGCTTGAACACATCGTGACGGACGACGCGGCCGCGAAAGAAGAATTGATGACCGCGATGAAAGAGATTCGGACACGCATCAATGAAATCGCCCCGAAATATGAACAGACGGCGACGGGTGAGACGGACAAAGAACTGTTCGCCAACTTCAGCAAGCAGTGGGAGATGTATCAACGCGTGTCGGACAATATGCTCATCTTCAGTACGTCTGGCAACAACGGCATGGCCCGCTCGTATTACGATGCCCAGTCCCAATCGACATACGATAACTTCACGCAACGCCTGACCGAGCTCGTCGACTACAACTCGGAAGGTTCACAACGTGTCGGCGCCGACATGGAACGTGAGTTTCAACAGTCGCTCATCGCGCTACTTGCGGTGACGATCGGTGCGGTCGTACTTCTGTTGTTCCTCGGACTGAGTCTATTGCGCTCCATCATCAAACCGATGCGGGTGCTCCAAGAGAAGTTCGACGAGTTGGCCTCACAAGGCGGTGACTTGACGATGGCGATCCCGGTCACATCGAACGACGAGATCGCGCAAGTGAGCCGCTCGTTCAACACGTTCCTCGCGACGCTACGCGACATCATGATCGACGTTGACAAGACGGCAAAAGTCGTCCTCGTCTCGTCAAAAGAAGTGGCAGCGGAAGTCATTGAACTGAGCCGTTACATGGAAGAAACGTCAGGCACGGTCGAGGAATTGACGGCCGGTATGGAAGAGACGGCCGCGTCCTCGCAAGAGATGAGTGCGTCGACGACCGAGATGGGCAGTTCCATCGATTCCATCGTCGACTTGTCGAACGACAGCGCGACGACAGCGGGCGACGTCGAACGTCGCGCTCACGCCATGCGTGAACAAGCCGTTGCATCGAAGACGGAAGCGAACGCCATCATCGAACAGAAACGCATCGAACTTGACGAGGCGATCAAAGGGGCGCAGTCGGTCGAACAGATTCGTGTCCTGACGAGCGCCATCTTGACCATCGCGGACCAGACGAACTTGCTTGCCTTGAACGCATCGATAGAGGCGGCTCGGGCCGGAGATGCCGGTCGCGGCTTCGCGGTCGTCGCTTCAGAGATTCGAAAGCTGGCCGAGAACTCGCGCCAGACGGTGAACGAGATTCAAGCGGTATCGCACACGGTCATCGATTCGGTCGCCCGGCTCAATACAAGCTCGGCCGATATGCTGACGTTCCTCGATACGAAAGTGCTCGCCGATTACGACCGACTCGAGGAGTCGGCCACACAATATGAGGCAGATGCAACCGTGTTCGGACAAACGGCAGAGACGTTCGAGACGAACGCGCTCCAACTCCGTCATATGACCGATAGCATCCTCCACGTTATCCAAGAAGTCGCGACGACCGTGACCGAAGGGGCGGACGGGACCCAATCGATTTCGGAGAAGGTCCAACTGTCCGTCGAGCGGTTCAACGACGTGCAGGCACGGATGCAGGAGACCGAACAACGTGCGGTCGAACTGTCGAATCGCGTGTCACAGTTCAAGTTATGAAGCTAGACCGTAGCCCCATGCTACGGTCTTTTTTGTGGCGAAAATGTGGAGTGGAAACTAGGAAATGAGGTCAATGTTGAAATAAATGTGCGAGAAGATTGGAAAACCGTTTGCACTATCCGATAAAAACCATGTAGTTCCAAAAAAAGAGAAATAGAGGTGGGAGAGGACACGGTCCTCGAAGGATTATGAAACGATTCAATCAACTGTCATTGACACAAAAACTGTTTAGCGGCATCGGATTGATTTTGCTGTTCGTCACGCTCGGCATGGGCTATAACCTATGGACGCTGCAAAATATGACGAGCCAATACGAAGACATGATTCGTGACGACGTCATGAAGATGAAAGCGGCCGACGACTTGTCGCTCGGGATGACACGCCAAGCGTACGGCGTACGCGGATATATTCTCGTCCAAGATGACGAACGGCGCGCCCAAATCGAACGCGGCGCCAAAGAAAAGAAAGAGGCGATCGAACAATTGCTCGCGCTGTCGAACACGGATGCCGAGACGAAAGAACTCGAGAGCATGCTCTCCTATGCGACCGGCTATGATGATTTGGCGCAAGAAGTCATCGTCGCGGCCGATAACAACGATCAGGACAACATCGACCGATTGACGCTCCGCCTTATGCCGGATGTGACGGCATCGATCTCGGAGACGGGCGAACGGTTGCAGGCCGAGACCGAAGCGACGATCGTCGAGAAACAACAGGAGCTCGAGCGGCTTGGTGGACAGGCGTTTCTTTACTCGACAGGGATTGCCCTCCTCATCTTGCTGCTCACGCTCGGGGCCGGCTATATGCTCCAGCGCATGGTGACGGTACCGCTCCGTCAATTATCGGACGAGGTCGGCATCGTCGCCGACGGCGATTTGACGCGCGCCGATCTTCAAGCGCTCACGCGCGATGAAATCGGTGAGCTCATGATTGGTTTCAACCAGATGAAAGGCAACCTTCGCGAACTCATCGACGAAGTGAGCCGGAACGCCCAAGAGATTACGGCCCAGTCGGAAGAACTGTACGCGAGCACGGAAGAGATGTCTTCGCAGACAGAAGAGACGACGCGGATGATCGAACAAGTCGTCGGGGAGACGGTCAACCAGGCAGCGGCTGCCTCGAAGAGTGGGCAAGCGGTCGCAGTGGCTGATGAAGGTGTCGAACGGATTGCCACATCGATTGGAACGATTAGTCAAGACGTCCAGACGAATCTGAAGCTCGCTGAACGCGGTGAACAGACGATCCAACAGGCGAAGCAAGAAGTGCTCGCGCTCGAATCGGAGACGGTCACGACCGGACAATCAATCACAGCGTTGAAACAACAGTCGGACGAGATCGCCCTCATCACCGAGGTCATCCAGTCGATCACCGACCAGACGAACCTGCTCGCTTTGAACGCGGCCATCGAAGCGGCTCGCGCCGGTGAGCAAGGAAAAGGTTTCGCCGTCGTCGCTGAAGAAGTGCGGAAGCTAGCGGAACAGTCGAAACAATCGGCGTCTCAAATCGCGGGCTTAATCGAATCGATTCAAGTCCAGTCGAACGCGGTGCTCGAGCGTCACGCCATCAGCGCTCGCCGTGTCGAGACGAACACGGCGTTGCTCGAAGAAGCGACGGCGTCCTTCCAACAAATCGTCGGGCAGTTGCACGCTTCGGTCGAGAATACGGAACAAATTCGGGTCGCCTCGAGCGAAATCGCGATGACGACGAAACAAGTCGCGACAGCGGCAATCAATATGGCGAGTGACAGTGAAGGCACGGCCGAGACGATGCGCAGCGTCGGGGAGACGGCCGACTCCCAGCTCGCGATGATTCAAGAATTGAACGGTGTCGCCGAGTCGCTCGGCAATATGACCGGTGACTTACAGACGCTCATCGGGCGCTTCCAAACATAAGATGAACCGTCCTTTCCTGTTCAAGGGAGGACGGTTTTTGCGTGTTGTCAGGATTGACGAGAGGGTGTTACGGGAATTGCGGGAGAGAGACAAAATCTCGATTCCATCGAAAAGGAGACAGGTCATGAAATATACCGTCATCACCGGAGCAAGTTCAGGCATTGGCTATGAAGCGGCGAAATTGCTCGCCAAGCAAGGGAAGTCACTCGTGCTCGTGGCACGCCGCCACGACGAGCTCGAGAAGTTACGAAGTGAGATTAAGACGATCGCGCCGAAGAGCGATGTTATCATCAAGGCGAAAGACTTGTCGTACAGTGAGAACGTATACGGGCTGTATGAGTCGCTCGCCGATTTCGACATCGAGACGTGGATCAACAACGCCGGGTTCGGCGACTCGAATCTCGTGAAAGACGTCGAGGTCGGAAAAATCGAGAACATGATCCGTTTGAACGTCGAGGCGTTGACGGTGCTGTCGAGCCTATACGTCCGGGACTATCACAATGTCGAAGGGGCGACACTGTTGAACGTCGCGTCGGTCGTCGGGTATCATATCGCCAAAAAAGGCGTTACCTATAGCGCGTCGAAATTCTTCGTCAGCGCGTATACGGAAGGGCTCGCTCGCGAGCTCATGAACGACGGGGACAAACTGCGGGCGAAAGTGCTCGCCCCGGCCGCTACGGAGACGGGCTTTGCGAACCGCGCCCGTGAAGAGGACAACTTCGACTATAGTCAAAACGTCGAGAAGTATCATACGGCCGAAGAGATGGCCGGGTTCTTAGTGCAACTGCTCGAGAGCGATCAAGTCGTTGGCATCGTCAACCACGAGGATTACTCGTTCGAGTTGCGTGGGCCGATTCATCCGTATATGTGATCAAGTCAAACAAGAAAACAAACAGGGGTCCCGTCACCAACATGTGGTGGCAGGACCCCTGTTCATATTCAATCAAGACGAGCGCATCGAATCCCCGTAGCCCCCGGTCAACCGGTGCGTGAGCCGGTGATACCAATAGCGGAGACGCAAACGGTATACATACAGTTTGGACGTGTTCGGCAAGACGACGTTGTCGATATAATCGGCGAACATGGCGCGGAACATGTGGTCCTCACTGTCGTCATACGTCGCACTCCACATACCGTGCTCTTCGACCTCGAGCAACATCGCGATCGTCTCGTCATCGAGCTGATGGTCGTCTTCCGGCAACCGTTTGACGAGCATCTCGACCCGATGGCTGCAGATGGACGCATAAAGCGAGTGGGCGCGCGGGTTGCGCGGGTTGGCGTTCAAGTATCCGATGGCCACCTTGAGGAGTTCATCGTTCATCTCGAGTGGAATCTCATCATACACTTGGAAGAATTCGAGCAACATCGGCACCGTCTCTTCGTTGAATCCGGCGAGCCGAACGTAATGCATCAAGTGGAGACCGGCCTCCCCATAAAACTTACGATTGAAGTAATGGACGGCGATGGTGCGTTGGACGATCGGCACGTGTGGATAGCGTTCGACGGCCCGAAGGAAATGCTGTTCAGCCTCGAACAAGAAATTTGTATCGTCGCTCAAGATGCCATGGAGACAGTGGATCATGTAATGATCACCTTTTGCGCTCGCGGCTTCGAGCACGTCGCGGGCCCGACCGAACTCGCCTTCACGGATGAGAGGATACGCCCGCATCGCCGGAAAAAACGGGTCGTCCGGAAAGTTCGTCTCGCCGCGGACGACGAGCGATTCGATTGCTTCGGCGTTATAGTCGTCAATCATTTCTTCAAGGAGCATCATCTCGAGGAAGGTGCGTTGAAAGTCTGGATGGTGTAAATCGATGGTGTGTTTCATGAGGGTCCCTCCCGGCGTAAATGAGTGTTGCTTCATTATACCGAGCAATCGAGCGAACGAGTAGAGTTATTTCAAAAAATGGGAAAAGAATAGGGAAGGATTTCCGAGGAAATGGAGGAATGGAGATGGTCACGTTCACAGGTTATATCGTCGAGCTCGAACCGACGCGGATGCGGGTCGCGCCGAATCTAGATGCCGAGCCGTTCGATGGCATCGTGTTTCACTGGGAAGAGCCACTTCGAGAGGATGAGACACCGCTCGCCGTCGGGCAACAGGTGCGCGTCGAGCACGATGAGAAGATGACACGCTCGCTGCCGCCACAGGCGATGGCGCATCGAATTGATGTGCTATGATGAGACCGAGGTGAAACAAATGGGACAGTCGAATTTTTTGTGGATGGGTGTTGTCATCGCCATCAGTGCGCTGATCGTCTGGTTGTTGCAGGACGTGATGCCATTTTGGATGTTGTCGATTATCCTGCTCCTATTCGGGGCCGCGGTCGGCAACTTGCAGCGACGCTCTCGAAACGACACGTAAAAAAAGCACGTCATCATTCCGATGGCGTGCTTTCTTCATCTTCAGTTTCAACTGCAGGCGGCTCGTCTGTGGCTTCTTCGGTCGCGTCATCGGCGACCGGTTTCTCCTTGACGACGGGCGGCGTCTCTTTCTTGTCAGGTTTAGCGGTGGCTTTCGGCTTGTCTTGTTTCTTGACCGGTGCCGCCTCCGCTTCTTTTTCTTGAACTGCCGGCTGTTCCGGCTCGACCGGTTCGGCCGGTTCGGTCACGGGGACGTCAGGCTCGGTCGGTTGCTCCGTGACGGGAGGGGCCTCCGATTCTTCAGCAGGTTGTTCCGGTTCGGCCGTAGGCTCTTCCTCGACCGGTGCCGGTTCTTCAACTGAAGGCTCGGTCGGTTCCGGTGTGTCTGGTGCTGCCTCGGCTTCCGGTGCTGGTGTCGGTTCGGGCGCGGGTTCCGGTTCAGGAGCTGGAGCTGGTTCGACCGGGTCCTCACGTTTCGGTACCGGTGTAATCGGTGCGACCGGTGCGAGTTCAGCGGCCGGGGCACTGCGTTTTGTCGTCGGTGGCGGGACCGGTGTATCCGACTCGAGGAACGACAGTACGTCTTGTTCGAACAAGGCGACCGGGAGCGTCTTCGTCACCAAGTGAAGGCCGAGCACTCGTCCATTGGCCGTGACGATCGGGCTGCCGATGGCGCGGTTCGGTAAATCGAATTCGCGGCGATAGCTGTCTTCTTCGAACGTGAGCGTTCCTTCAATCTGTTCGTCCGGTGCGAGTGTCAACACCGATTCGTCTGGTCCGACAATCGCGTGACTGAACGAGAACGGGGTCGCTTTTACTTTTTCGATGCGGATGACGGCGATGGCGTCAGTCCGGCCGATGACCGTTCCATTCACCGTCTTGTCACCATGTTTCATCGTGACGCGGGTGATGCCGGCGACGTTATGGGCCGCCGTCAATATATCTTGCGGGCTAATCAAAAACCCGGTACCCGTGCCGACCGTATACAGGCTATCTTGCAACGTCTCGAGGTCGACGGTGGTGGCACCATCGGCTGAGACCGTGTCTTTCGTGATGTTCAAATCGACTTTGTCGGCGAGTGAATCACTCGAGCGCGGGCTGTCGGTAAGATAGGCGTTCGTTAAAAACGAGACGAATGCGATGAGTGCAATGACGATGGGGACAGCAATCCATTTCAAGCGACGTGGGCGATGGCCACACGTCGGACAAACAGTGGTTTTCGAGCGGGTCTTCGCTCCGCAGCGTGGACAAGTCACGGGATGACACCTTCCTTCATACACATAGATGATATGCCTATTCCTCATATGAAGCAGGGGTAAACAAATATTTGTTGGGGGCACACACATTTATCTGGATTTGGACTGACTTTTTTTAAAACGGGAATGGGTTAGAGTAACGTTTCAGAAAGGGGAAACCGACATGCAGCCCTTTTGGACGACCCGTGCCTTCCGTTCCTATTCGATGAGTCGAGCAATATGATATGCTGTTGAAAATGACAGTAGGGATGGGATTAGATATGAAGTTCGTCGTATTATTCGGTCCACAAGCCGTCGGTAAGATGACGGTCGGACAAGAGCTCGCCAGCATCACGGATTTAAAGCTGTTCCATAACCATATGACGATTGATCTCGTCAGTCCGTTCTTCAGTTATGGGACGGACGAAGGCCGCCGCCTCGTCCAGCTGTTCCGCCATGAGCTGTTCGAAGCGGTCGCGAAAAGTGACTTGGACGGAATGATTTTCACGTACGTCTGGGCGTTTGATTTAGTAGAGGACTGGGCGTATATCAAACAAGTGACCGACCTGTTCGAGTCGAACGGGGCCGATATCTACTACGTCGAGCTCGAGGCGGACATCGAAGAGCGGCTGATCCGCAACCAAACGGAGAACCGGCTGACACATAAGCCGACGAAGCGGGATATCGCCTGGTCGGAAGGTGAGTTGAAGCAAACGGCGACGCTCTATCGATTGAACTCACAGCACGGGGAACTCGACGTCGACAACTATTTGCGCATCAACAACACGCATCTCGATGCGGCGACGGTCGCTGAACGAATCAAACAACATTTCCAGCTATGACAAAAGCGAGTCCCGCATAAGGACTCGCTTTTGTTATGCCCACCAATCGGGGCGGTGATAGGAGGTGAGCAGGTCTTTCTCGACGAGATGTGCATCGAGGTAAGACGTGACGCTCGGGAGTATGGGATCGAGATCGGCCGGGTGGACCATGACCTCAATCGAGTCTCCAGGTTGAATCGCATCGAGCGTCTCTCGTGTGACGCCGTCACCGTAGAACGCGTCCTGAGACGCTTAGAGATGCGAAAAACATCGACTAAATAAGTTGAATTGTGGTAAACGCGCTTCATACGCATCGAATAGCTGAATCAATCTTTACTCATCTTGGATGAGTGGATTCATCAAGCCGGCGGGATAGGCGTCGTGGTGCGAACCTGAGATAATCTCTTGAATCGCGAGTTGTTCAAACGTCTTCAAATTTGTGATGAATCCTTTGATTGGCAGCGGGAGTGACCCGATGGTGATTGGAAGCGGACCTGACTTCGTGATGATGGCGTCGTCAGGTGAATTTTGATGACGATACGGGCAAGATTCGTGAAGTTAACGAGCCAAGCGTCCGGGCAAATTACGGCCATCTCATTGGCGAGCTCAATCAAGACCAGAATCGTACGGAACGCTTTTACCAAGCCGGCTGGCACCGTTCATCGCCGTACAAGGGAAGCGCGGTCGAGTATCGTTCATCCCATGGCAGGTCGCACCGGGCATCACGAAAAACCAGGCCGAGCACTCGCTCTTTCAGACGTTGTCACAAGTCCATGACGTCCATGTCGCCAAGACGACGGAGGCGCTCGAGATTGCCCTCGCTGATGAGAAAGTGAGTGGGCTGCTCGACTGTCCACTCGGTACGCCGTGTTTCTATATCGAGACGGTGACCGAGGACGCCTCTGGACGTACGATTGAATATTCACGTTCCTACTTTAGAGGGGATAAGACGAGCTTCGTCATCGAGCGGAGCTATTCTTGAACACGCCACAGTCTGGCGTGTTTTTTTGTATGGATTAAAGGGGTTTCGCATCCGGCAGCCATGGATGTCTCTCATTCATTGAAACGAGAAGCTATGTTGCGTACAGTTAGAAGTAGAAAGGTGGGGGTAGGATGTTATTCAAAAAGAAAACAGCAGAAGAAGCGGCAGGAACGAAACGGTTTCAAGTAAAATTGACGGAACAACTGCCGGAACTCGGGCAAATCACCATCCTCGTCGATACGGCCACCGGCGTGAACTATATCCAGACATGGGTCGGGACAGGTGGTGGCATCACACCGCTACTCGATGCGAATGGTGATGTTGTCGTCGAGGAAGGGTACCGATCGTGATGTCACTCAGCACCAATCGGCTGACGTTACGGCGAGTGATAGCGGACGATGCGCCGCACCTGTTGGCGTATTTATCGAAACCTGAAGTCGTCCGCCATATGGGACTCGACCCGTTCACGTCGTTAGAGGATGCGTTAGAAGAGATTGCCTGGTACGACTCAATTCTCGAGGAAGGGACAGGTGTCCGCTGGGGCATCACGTTGACCGGGCAAGACGAGGTCATCGGCAGTTGCGGATTTTTGAACGTTTCAGCGAAGCACCAGAGGGCAGAAATCGGGTTTGAGCTCAGCTCGGATCATTGGGGAAGAGGTATTGCTGGTGAGGCGCTCCGAGCAGTCGTTCGTCATGGGTTCACACAACTCGGGTTCCATCGTATCGAGGCGCTCGTCGAGCCGGCGAATACCGCGTCACAACAGCTCCTCGAACGGGTCGGATTTACGCGAGAAGGGTTGCTACGGGGGTATGAGTTAACGCAAGGGAAATATGACGATTTGTATATGTATTCATTGCTTGAGACAGACAGCATGACATGATGGGGGACGACACCGATGCAGATTATTGAATTCAAAAACGTGAGTCATGGAGACATTTTACATAACGTGTCCGGTTATTTCCGGGAAGGACGCATCACGACGTTCGTCGGCCCGAGCGGTGCCGGCAAGACGACGTGCCTGAAGCACATCAACGGTCTGTTATCACCGGACGCCGGCGCGATTTACTTCAAAGGGGAGAACATCGATTCGATCGACGTTATCGAACTGCGCCAGCGAATCGGCATGGCGTTTCAAAGCGCGCCGATGATTGACGGGACGGTGTACGACAACATGAACTTGCCGAAAGCCATCTTCGGTGAGACGCTCGAACGGGAGCGGGCGGCGGACCTGTTACAGAAAGTCGACTTGGGCGGCATCTCGCTCGACCAACCGATCAAGACGTTGTCGGGCGGGGAACGGAGTCGTGTCGCCATTGCCCGGACGCTCGTCAACAAGCCGGACGTGCTGTTGTTGGACGAGATTACGGCGAGCCTCGACTATCGGACTGTGAAAGAGATTGAGAGGTTGATTGTGAGACTGCAAAAAGACTTCGGGGTCACCGTCGTCTGGATCACGCACGACTTGGATCAGGCCCGGCGTGTCAGTGATGACATGTGGTTTTTGCGAAACGGGGAATTGATTGAATTCGGCGACGCGACGTTCATCGACGAGTCCGACAATCCGATGATCGGTCGTTTCGTGAGGGGGGAAGAGCTATGACGTTCATCGAACTGATGACCTCATTGATTTTCGTCGCCATCCCGCTCGGTTTGGCACTGTTCTTAAAACTCGGGCTCGAACGCGACATCTTGATTGCGACGGTGCGGTCGATTGTTCAGTTGCTCATCATCGGCTACATTTTGACTTTCGTCTTCGAGAGCGACAGCCCGGTGTTCATGCTGCTCATGATTCTCTTGATGATTGGGGCGGCGACGCAGAACATCATCAAGAAAGGGGACGGCATCCCTGGCATCACATGGATGATTCTGCTCACGCTCGTCACGGTCGAGACGTTGACGATGGGCCTTATGCTCGGACTCGGCATCATCCCGTTCGAGCCGGAGAAAGTCATCCCGATCAGCGGCATGGTCATCGGGAACTGTATGGTGTTGTCGCTCCTGTTTTTGAACAAGTTCAAAGACGAGGTCGAGCGGAGCGATGAAGTGATTGAACTCATCTTGTCGTTCGGCGGCACACCGAAAGCAGCGATTGAGCGCAGTTTGAAGAGCGCTATCCGCACGAGCATGATCCCGACCGTCGAGGCGCAGAAGACGATGGGGCTCGTCCAACTCCCCGGTATGATGAGCGGACTCATCATCGGCGGGGCCGACCCGATGGAGGCGGTGTTGTATCAGTTGCTCATCTTATTCCTCATCTTGACGACCGCATCGATTTCGGCGGTCATGGTCGGCTATCTGGCGTATCCGCGCCTGTTCAACCAAAAACTTCAGTTCGTCGGCTTGACGTATCGAAAGGGGAAAACGACATGATTCAAGGCATCCATCACGTGCAAATCACGATTCCAAAAGGGGAAGAAGACCGTGACCGATTTAGCGGAATGGGGGAAGACGCTTGAGGCGGAAGGAATCGAGCGGCTCACGGGTATCCCGATTCCTGGATTCGACCGGTTCGAGTTCCGCGACCCGTTCGGCAATCGAGTCGAGATGATTCAAGCCCTCTAAATGGAGAGTGCCCGCTGTGGGTGCTCTTTTTTCGTTCAAGAGATCCCGAACAGTTCGATGACAGCTTTCCAATTGGAAGGATAGGCGTTGCTGCCCCCATGCTGATGCAACAGTTTGCCGTGACGGTTCACAGTGAAGTTCCATTGCGTCCCGTCCATCGTGAAGTACCCTTTTTCCTCGAATACTTCAGGCCAGCGATGTGAGACGAGCGACACGAATCGCTCATGGACGCGGAAGGCATCTGTTTCGTTGTACCAACCGGAACGGGGAATCGCCGTGCCTAAGTCGAACTCTTCACGCCAGATGACTTCTCGTTTGACCGCGCCATCTTCAAAAAACGTGATGGTGGACTCGTTATGGACGCCGAAGCCGCCGACCGTGAACGTGACGGTGATGGTCGGTCGTTTTTTACGGATGGCATCGAGCGGGATGGTCGGCTCGAACGTCAATTTCGCTTCACGCGACCTTTTGAGGGCCAGCTGTTCTTCTATGGAACGCCTCGGCCGAACGGATTGAAACCATTGCTTTTGTGTATGTTGATCCATGTTCATCTTCCTTTCATCTCATCAGATGGCTTGATTATAAGCAAAATGAACATGAGGGGTATGTACAAAAATGAATCAGGTACGACGAAAGGGAGTGTCGATTGGGACACTCCCTTTTTAGGTGACGATTTAGTGTCAAGAAGGCGGAACGATTGTCCCTTGATGGAAACGCATCTTCCATTGGCCATCCACGTTCACCCAAATCGAACTGCGCAAGGCGATGCGTCCGGTGGAGTGGTCTTCGGTCCGATACGTGGCCAGGACGACGTCGTCTTGAACGGTCTCCAGTGAGAAGTCGGATAAGGTGATGTGAATCTCGCCGAGGTCCATCGTGGCGGCAGATGCCGTCCGATATAACATGCGTCCGGAACTGCTGATTTCAAAAAAATCATCCGTGAGTAGACGGTGCAAGTGCTCAGGCGATGTGCGCACGTCGGTCGTCAGTAATGCCCGTTCCTGTTGTTCGATTAAGTCAGCCAGCATGTGGTTGCTCCTCCCGTTTTCCAAAGTTCATGATGATGACGCCGAGCACGATGACAATCAGGCCGATGCTGTTCAAGCTCGACAGCACTTCCCCGTACACGAACACCCCAATCAGCCCGGTCGCGACCGTGCCGAGCCCGGCCCAGACGCTATAGGCAATGCTGAGCGGGATGGTCTTCAAGACGATGCCCATCAACGTGAACGAGATGGCGAAGCTGATTAAGAGAACGAGACTCGGGAACAGATTGGTGAATCCGTCCGACAGCTTCAACATCGACGTCCCGAGCACCTCGAACGCAATCGATACGAGTAAGATTCCATAGGATTTCATGATTTCCCTCCTCATAGTTTCATCAAGACGAGCCCGATGATGACAAGCCCGATGCCCATGACGGTCTGAATCCGGACTTGTTCCTTGAAGACGAGGAAGCCGATCAGCGCCGTCGCCGCCGTGCCGACCCCGCTCCAAAACGCATAGGCGAAACTGAGTGGGATGGAAAGAAGGGCGAGCGACAACAAGTAAAAAGCAGTCACGTAACCGAAGGCGACACCAAGGACGGGCAGGCGGCTCGTTGTCGTCGCGTTCAGCTTCAACATGCTCGAACCGAACAGTTCAGAGACGATGGCACCGACGAGATAGACGAAGCCCATGTTACGATTCTCCTTTTGACAGCGCGTCGCACTTTTGTCGGATGATGCGGGCGGCCCGATCTTTGAACGCAGCGCTATAGCCATATGTCAATGCGAACCAAAACCCGTCACAGAGCAGTCGAAGCTCGAGCACGCAATCAGCGTCAGGACCATCCGCGGCGAACTGTTTATCCCATCGTTTGGCGGCGTCATTCCAAAGCTTTCCGCTCGCATCTTCTTGGGATGAGATGAAGACGGCAGTCAAGTCGGCATCACCATCGCTATAATCGAGCGTCGCGAGGGCGTAGGCGCGTGTGAACGGATAAGGACCATCCAACCCGGTTTGATGATGGACGATCCGATTTTCAAATTCATCGAGTGCCATTCTATTCATCTGCTGCAACAGGTTGGCCTTGCTTTCAAAGTGGTATAAGACGCCACCTTTCGTGATACCGGCGCGTTTGGCTAAGTGGTCCATCGACAGTTGTTGAATGCCCTCGGTTTGAATGATTTGTGCGGCGGTCCGCAGTAACAATTGTTTTTTACTCATGTGTGCCCTCCTTGCTATACTGAACGGTCAGTATAGTGAGCGTATCAGACTAGAGTTGGGTTGTCGAGATGAATACATGAATGGGATAATTAGGAAAAGGGGGAAGGGATGATGGGTTCACATTTGATGCATCTTGTCATCGCGAATGAGGTGTTGGCGCATTTGACAGATGTCGATCGCACGGCTTTTTTGTTGGGAAATCTTGCGCCCGATGCGACGACGTCTAAACAAAACACCCACTATTACGCGGGACAGCATGAGGATATGACAAGACGGATCGACCTTGATCAATATTGGGTGGACAGTGCGGACGAGAATCAATCGTTCCGCCTCGGCTATTATTGCCATCTCGTCGCGGACGAGATTTGGTTGCAGGGGTTTTATAAAGCCTGGCTCAAGCAAGTCATTACGAAAGACCCAGAAAAGCAGGCGATGTATTATGCCGATTTTGATTCATATAACGCTCGTTTAGTCCAGCGATTGGACGCCTTCGATTTCGACGTGTTAACCAATGCCGCACAAGGCGAGCTGCTGGCACTCATCCTCAAAATCAAGCAAGATGCGAAGGCGAAAGAGGAAGGGACGTACACGATGTTTTTGCCACACCAGTTCGATGGCTACGTCGAGACGTGCATCCTTCAATGTCGACAGATGGTCCAACAGAAGAGTGGGGTGATTATATGATTCAACGACGTTATGCACCGCTTTACGTGACGTTTGGACTTTCTATTTTGACAATCATGGCGCTGTTCACTGTGAACGGCCGCTTTTTCCCGGATTTGAACTTGATTACGGCCATATGGGTCTACATTGTCCTAGATGTCGCCCTGATTGCCACATTGATTTGGGGCCTGTTCTCAAAAGACAAGACGGTGCGTGTGTTCAGTCTCGTCGGGAATCTTGGATTGATTGTGCCGCTATCGATTTGGATTTTTTTGTTGGTGCTCGCTAACGGGATTTCGGAAGCGTAATCGGACAAATGAGAGTGACCGAATGAACTCTATTTGCTTAGAAAGTGGACAGGCGTTCCGCTTTCTTTTTTTGTTGGCATTAGATAGAAAGAATAATATTTCCATTTCCAATTTGAAAATTTGGCATTGCGCAACCTATTTTTGTTTGTTATGCTTCTCAATGAAAACGACAATGATAATCATTATCAGTGAGAAAGCATCAGTATTCCTTACATAGAGCAGAAACGTGGACTAGTCGCGGACTCACTGAGAAGGTCGTCATTCAAAAACAGATACATAGGGAGATGGAAAGAATGGGGAAATGGAAAGCAGCAGTTATGCTCACATCACTCGTCTTCACGCTAGCCGCATGCGGTAGCACGGACGAAACGAAAGACGAAGGAAGTGCGGAAGCCGAGACGGCACCGAAGACAGTTGAAATCACAGACGCACATGGAACAATCGACGTACCGGTCAATCCGGAGAAGGTCGTCGCGCTCGACAACCGAACGTTCGAGACGCTCTCAGATTGGGGAATCGACTTGGTCGCGGCACCAATCGGATTGATTCCAGCGGACTTGCCTTATAAAAATGATAAAGACATCGTAGACGTCGGGATGCACAATGAGCCGAACTTAGAAGCGATCGCCGGTGTGGATCCGGATGTCGTCATCGTCGGACAACGATTCGCCGACTACTACGAAGACATTAAAAAATTAGTCCCAGAAGCAGCCGTCATCAACTTGGACATCGAACTTCCCGAAGATGCGGGCACGCCAGGAGAAATCTTGGTGGAAGGCTTTGAGACGACGACACGTTCACTCGGCCAAATCTTTGAAAAAGAAACAGAAGCAGATGAGCTCATCGCGAGCTTCGAAGCATCGATCGACAGTGTGAAAACAGCATACAACGGTGAAGATAAAGTGATGTCTGTCATCGTTTCAGGTGGCGATATCGGCTTCTCTGCACCAAATACGGGGCGTGTCTTCGGACCGATGTATGACATCTTTGGCTGGACACCTGCCCTCGAAGTAGCGAAAACGACAGGTGACCACCAAGGGGATGAGGTTTCGGTCGAAGCGATTGCTGAGAGTGACCCGGACTGGTTGCTCGTCCTCGACCGTGATGCGGCGATTTCAAGCATGGAAGACGCTGTACCTGCAGCGGACGTGATTGATAACGCACCGGCACTCCAAAAAACGAAAGCCGTGACAGACGAAAAAATCGTGTATGCGCCGAACGATACGTACATCAACGAGTCGATTCAAACTTATTCTGAACTATTCAACGACATCGCAGCCGCGCTTTCGAAATAAGGGAGTCACGTTGTGCAAAAACCAATGACAGCAAGGGTTGAGACAATGTCTCAGCCCTCCTTTTCTAACATATGGACGAAGTCCTTTATCGTAGCAATGCTTGTGGTGTTCATATTGGCGGGCCTTTCGCTCGTGACCGGCGTCTATGACATTCGTCAAGAAGGTGGGTCGGACATGTTTTGGATCACCCGCGTCCCGCGTACGATTGCAATCATGTTAACCGGTGCCGCCATGGCGATGTCGGGACTGGTCATGCAACTGATCACGCAAAACCGTCTCGTCGAACCGACGACGACCGGGACACTCGAATGGGCGGGACTCGGCCTGCTCGCTGTGTATCTGCTCGTTCCGGCTCCGACGCTCATGATGCGGATGACGGGGGCGATCGTCTTTTCGTTCATCGGAACGATGGTCTTCTTCTGGTTTCTGCGCTCGGTCAAACTTCGATCGTCGTTGATTGTCCCGATTATCGGACTCATGCTCGGGGCGGTCGTCTCGGCCGTGTCAACGTTTCTCGGTCTATTCTTTCAAGCAAGCCAGACGATTGAAGGTTGGTTCGTCGGGTCGTACGCATCGGTGCAGATCGGACGTTATGAATACTTGTGGCTCATCATCCTCGTCACGTTCTTCATTTTCATCCTTGCGAATCGCTTGACGCTCGCTGGACTCGGAGAAGACATCGCGACGAGCCTCGGCGTCAACTACAACCGCCTCATCTTGATTGCGACGGGACTGATTGCACTCGCGGTCGGGGTCGTGGCGACGGTCATCGGCAATCTGCCGTTTCTCGGGCTCATCGTTCCGAACATCGTTTCGATGTTTCGCGGGGATGACCTGCGCAGCAACTTGCCGTGGGTATGCGTCATCGGGATGGGAACGGTCCTCGTCAGCGATTTGATTTCGCGGACGATCATCATGCCGTTCGAATTGCCGGTATCACTCATTCTCGGGACGGTCGGATCAATCGTGTTCATCGCGATTCTCATGAGACAACGGAAGACGGGAGGGGTACGATGAGCACACTTATTGAAAATAAGACGAAGCCACGGGAAGCGTATGATGTCGATGGTCGATCCGTGCATACAGAAGAACGGTGTGCGACGGCGTTCCGTTCGAAACGAGAACAGCGCCGCTACTGGCTATTCCTTGCCTTCTTCATCATCGGAGGATTGCTCTGTGCGTTCGGATTGCTCGTCTATAACAATCCGGTCCCGTTCGACTCGCCGTCGTTCGTCCCGGTCGTCGAGCGTCGGGTCGTCGCCGTCATCACGATGGCGATTGCCGCGCTCTGTCAAAGCATGGCGACAGTCGCGTTTCATTCGGTGACGAACAACCGGATCATCACGCCATCGTTACTCGGGTTCGACGCACTCTACTCGACGATTCAGACAAGCATGATTTTCTTCTTCGGTGCAGGGGCGTTAATCGGTTTTTCGGGAACCGGTGCCTTTTTGACTCAGGTGGGCCTCATGGTGCTCATGAGTCTGCTCTTGTATGGCTGGCTCTTGTCAGGGAAATATGGCAATCTGCAACTCATGCTTCTCATCGGCATTATCATCGGGACCGGCTTGAACTCGGTGTCCTCGTTCATGCGCCGCATGCTCGCGCCGTCCGAGTTCGACGTCCTGCAGGCTCGCCTGTTCGGTTCGGTGATGCATGCCGATGCCGCCTACTTCCCGATTGTTATCCCGATTGTGATTGTCGTCGGGACGTTGTTGTATAGCTTCTCCAATCGCTTGAACGTCGTCGCACTCGGGAAAGACGTGGCGACATCGTTCGGGGTGAACCATCGCCGGA
Organism: Exiguobacterium sp. s36; assembly: GCF_018618345.1. NCBI lineage: Bacteria > Bacillati > Bacillota > Bacilli > Caryophanales > Exiguobacterium > Exiguobacterium sp. s36. Next base: position 703,400 of record NZ_JACSLW010000001.1, on the reverse strand, counting down.
GCGTCATCTTTACGCTCGTCTTAATCTCGCTCCTTATGTCGGTATCGACGGCGCTGATTGGACCGTTGACGTTCTTCGGATTCTTGGTGGCGACGCTCAGCTATCAAGTGGCAGCGACGTACGATCATAAGTACGTGTTTCCGCTGGCGTTCGCGCTTGGGTTCTTCGTTCTGACGAGCGCGTACTTCTTTATGTATCACATTCTCAATACACCGAGTGTCGTGTCCGTCATTATTGAACTGTTCGGCGGCGTGATTTTCTTAGCGGTGATTTTACGGAAGAGGTCATTATGATTCAACTTGAACAAGTACAAAAAACATATACGGATGACGTCCAAATCGGACCGATCAATCTCGACATCCCGAAAGCTGGATTCACGTCGTTGATCGGACCGAACGGGGCAGGGAAATCGACGACGCTCATGATGATCGGCCGGTTGCTCGACTTGGACGCGGGTCAAATCCATGTCGCCGGCCTGGACGTGTCGAGCGCGAAATCGAAAGACTTGGCGAAAATCGTCACGATCTTACGGCAAGAGAACCATTTCGTGACGCGTCTCACCGTCCGTCAGCTCGCGGGCTTCGGACGCTTCCCGTACTCAAAAGGGCGGTTGACGCAAGAGGATGAACGGATTATCTCGAAATATATCGACTTCCTCGACTTGACGTCGCTCGAGCATCGCTATCTCGATGAATTGTCGGGTGGACAGCGCCAACGGGCGTACGTCGCGATGGTGCTCTGTCAGGAGACGGAATACGTGCTCCTCGATGAGCCACTCAATAACCTCGATATCGCTCGATCGGTCCAGATGATGGAGTACTTGCGCCACGTCGCTGACGAGTTCGGACGGACAATCGTCACGGTGCTCCATGACATCAACTTCGCAGCGAAATATTCGGACCGCATCTGTGCGATGAAAGACGGGAACATCGCCGCCTTCGGTACGGTCGAGGAGATTATGGATGCAGACATCCTATCTGACATATTCGAGACGAAACTGGAGATTATTCAAGGGCCATATGGGCCAATCGCAGTCTATTAAAGAAAGGGTGGGATTCGATGCAGATTTACTGGACACCAATTCAACAAGTCGTGGAGGAATCAAAAGACACCTACACGTTCAAACTTGAACTGCCGGCTGGCTTCACATGGGAAGAAGGGGCGCACACACACTTCGCGCTCGAGGGATTTAACAAGGAAGATCGACCGAACCGGACGTTGATTCGCCATATGTCGATCTCGACGTTGCCGCATGAAGGCGCAATCGGTATCACGACCCGGGTCAAACCGGAATGCTCGACGTTTAAATCAATCTTGCGTGACATGAACATCGGGGACAAGGTCGCCATCTTCAAGACGCATTCGAACGTTCCGTTGAAACGGGAGGGGAAGAACGTCTATCTGTTGTCGTCGGGTGTCGGCATTGCGACGTTCCGTCCGCTCGTGCTCGCGTATTTGGCGAATGGGGAAGGCGTGCCGCACCTCCACTCGTTGAACGTCGACTCGTCGAAAGAATATCTGTTTAACGATGTATTCGCGTCAACAGACGCCTTTACGGCCGAGTTTGTCGACAGTCGTCCAGACTATTACCAGAAGGTCGAGGCACTAGCGGCAGACCGGAATGGGCTGTTTTATGTGGTCGGCAGCGATGATTTCTTGCATGCGACAATTGCTGCGTTGCGTCAAAGTGGTGTTACGCCAGATCAAATCATGCTCGACAAGCATGACTTTCAATTTGAAGATTTCTTGAAAGCCTGACGCTCAGACCGAGGACACGTTCCTCGGTCTTTTTGTATGGCAAATCTCAACGAAGCGCTCGAACAGGTCGCGTCCGTCCGGTGTGCCAATCGACTCGGGATGGTACTGGACGCCATACGTCGGGTGTTCGGGATGCTCGAGTGCCATGATGACACCGTCCGTCGTGCGAGCGGTTACGATGAGGTCCGTCTCTTGGATGACGAGCGAATGATAGCGCATGACCTCGCTCGGATTCCCATCGAACAAGACGCTCGGTATTGTCTCGATCACGGACGTCTTCCCATGCATGACCTGCTCGGCCCGTCCGACCGTCCCCCCGAACGCTTCGGCGATGACTTGATGACCGAGACAGACGCCGAGGATGGGGATGGTGCCAGACAAAGAGCGGACGACGTCGAGCGACACACCGGCATCCGCGGGGCCACCTGGTCCAGGAGAGATGATGATGCCGGCCGGGTTGAGGTCGCGGATATCGTCGACTGTCAGTTCGTCATTGCGGACGACCGTGACGTCGCTGAACCGGGCGACATCTTGATACACGTTATACGTAAACGAGTCATAGTTATCGATGAGCAGGATCATGCGAACACCTCCAGGAGGGATTTGGCTTTATGCAGCGTCTCTTCATATTCTGACACCGGGTCCGAGTCGTAGACGATACCAGCGCCCGCTTGAACGTAGGCTGTGTCGCCTTGGACGACCATCGTCCGGATGGCGAGGGCAAAATCGTAGCCGCCCCGGACATCGAGATACCCGACGGCCCCGGCATAGACTTCGCGCTTCACCGTCTCGAGTTCGTCGATCAGTTGCATCGCCCGAATCTTCGGGGCGCCGGAGACGGTACCGGCCGGGAGACAGGCACGTAACGCATCAATCGGATTCAAGTCGTCACGGAGCTCGCCTTCGACCTCGGAGACGAGATGCATGACATTTTTAAAGCGCTCGATTTCCATCTGTTTCGGAATCGTGACCGTCCCGACTTTGGCGACGCGGCCGATATCGTTGCGACCGAGGTCGAGGAGCATCCGATGCTCGGCGAGCTCTTTTTCGTCTTGAATGAGATCAGCGGCGTGACGCACGTCTTCTTCGATCGTCTTACCACGGGGGCGTGTGCCGGCGATCGGATTCGTCGAGACGCGATTGCCCTCGACGCGGACGAGACTCTCCGGGGACGCCCCGAGGACGATGGCTTCGCCCAGGTCGATATAGAATAAGTACGGGCTCGGGTTTTGTTTCCGGAGCGTCCGATAGAAATGGAACGGGTCCCCGGTGAACGTCGCATCGATGCGTTGAGACAAAACGAGTTGGAACACCTCTCCGGCGAGGATGGCTTCTTTCGCCTGTAAGACGCGTTCGACAAATTCATTCTTGCTCGTCAACACCCGTTCGCTCGTTCGGACGACCGGTGCCAGTTCGTGTGTCTTCGCCGTCTCGAGTTCAGCTTTCAGCTTTTCGAGCCGTCCCGTCTGTCCGGTTTCTCCTGTGTCGATTAAAATGACCTGTTCTTCGATGTGGTCATAGAGGACGACCGTCTCATAACGTTGGAACAAAGCGTCCGGCAAGTCGCGTGTCTCGCTCGGGGTGTTCGGAATCGGCTCGTAAACCCGCTGCATGTCATAACCGATATAGCCGACGGCACCGCCGATGAACGGATAGGGGGCGTCCGGTGTGTCTCGTGAAACGAGTTTCGATAACAAGGCGAGCGGGTCATTGGTGTGCATCGTACCGGACGCGTCGGTCACTTCGTTGCCGTTGGCGCGAATCGTCTCGACTGGATTGGAGGCGATAATCGAGTAGCGGCCGTGCTTGCCTTCGGCGCGACTCTCGAGCAACACTTTCCGTTCGCCTGTTAAGCGATGAAAAATGGCCACCGGTGTCAGTTCGTCGCCATTGATGATGAGTTGTTTCATATCCATCTCCTCCTTCAAATAAAAAAATCCCCCGCCCGACATGTCTAAAAAAGACATGAAGGACGGGGGACCCGTGGTGCCACCTTCGTTGGGGGAGTTCCCCCCACTCATCGCGAACCATCATTCGCTATCCTCGGTAACGGGAGGACCCGTCAGAGCCTACGTATCGGTCTGAACGCTCAAAAGCCCATTCACGCAAGACACGTCACCGGTTCGCATCGACCACCGGCTTTCTGAAGACGTCCCTTCGCGCTACTCTTCTTTCTCATCGCGAGTTCGTATGAATGTTATCGTTACTTTAACGGGCTGAAGTCAGAATGTCAATATTGAAACTGTCAGAATGATTAGGGCTCAGGAATGTTTTTCTGTCTGGCGCTCAGTTTTCCGTTTACTGAGAAACGTATAGGCTACGAGAAACGAGGGAATCGGGAAAAGCCAATTCTAAGACGATGGAGAAGTGAGCGTCCCGTAGTACGCGAGGCCCATCGTCATTTCAATTGCGAGATTGAGCACCAACGTGATGAGCGGGGCGATATAAGCCTTTTCGAATCGTAATGCAATAAGGACACCGGTCCCGATGGTGAGGATAGGGACGATGACGAGTTGCCAGATGAACGGGTCGATCAAATCCATAAGCATAGTCCTCTCGAAATGGGATTAACTGTATATTGATAAGTATACAGGGAATAGAGGATAAGAAAAAGAATACTACCGATGTGGTTACATTCAATCGAACAATGAAGATGACCATTACAAGTGGGACGACTCGAGCATACGAGTATGTTATGATGGACGCGAAAGGTAGGTACATCAATGGAAACAATCAACTTAAAACAACTTTCTGACGAACGGGCCGAACTTCAAGTCAAGGGCGACCTGGACGCGATGCGCGGCATCATGCATGACGAGTTTCGTTACGTCGACTCGAGCGGACGTCAGTTCGATAAAGAAACATTTTTAGACCAGTTCGTTGACCCGGCGTCTGTCCAGTGGATTACGCAAGAGACCGTCACGTTCGACGAGACGGTGGCTGGTGAGATCGCGCTCGTGCAACTGTTGCTCGAGGAGCGTTTCATTCTCGGGACGAACGCTTACGAAGGCCGGTTCTGGGTGTTGCATGTCTATGTGAAACAAGAAGACACGTGGCTCTGGCAAGGCGGCCAGTCAACAATGATTCATGAGGTGTGAGAACCGTGAACTGCTTTGGGAAACCAAAGCAGTTTTTTTGTGAAATCATTTACCTGATTTATTAAAAATCCGTCATTGTATGAAGTCGAATTATTACAATAGAATTTGGTATTCGACCAATTAACTGTAAAACCTACATAATGGAGGAAAGTCATGAATCATTCATCGTATTTGAAATTGTTCTTAGCCGGTTCACTCATCGTCTCGCCACTCTTGCCGCTCCAAGCGCAAGCAGAAGGATCAACAGAAGAACCACCAGTCGTCGAGACGGTCGACGTCACAGCACCGCTCGCACCTGTCGTCTCGACGCCACTCCATACGTCGAAGTCACTTGTAATTGAAGGAGAGGCTGGCACGACAGCATTGATCGGCATCAACAGCAAAGTGTACACGCGTGTCGTCACGGAAGCGGGGACGGCTCAATTCAACATGAGCCCGCAATCGGTCGGCAAACGGATCTCGGTCAGCTTGCGTGATGCCGCGGGCAACGTCAGTGAGACGACGGAAGTCGTTGTCGCCGTCGATCCGGCCGCCCGTCCGGCGACGCCGAAAATCGGAACGGTCAATAACTCGGCTCGTCAAATCGTCGTGACAGGAACGCCTGGCGCGAAAGTGACACTCCAAGTCGGTGCAGCTTCGTACACGGCGCGCTATGATGCGAAAGGCGTCTATCGCCGCGCGACGGTCGCCCTTCCAATCGGAACGGTCATCCGTGCGACGACGGTCGATGCGAAAGGCGCGACAAGCGTCACGCGCTCGACAAAAGTCATTAAAGACGGTGTGGCTCCAGCGCGCCCGCGTGTCGCACAGAGCGTGACGACGACATCGACGTCAATCACAGGGACGGCCGAGGCGTACGCGACGGTGTATGCTCAAATCGGGACGAAACTTTATAAAGCACCGGTCATGTCGACTGGGAAATTCGCGATTAAAATCCCAAAACAAAAACGAGGGCAAGCGATCTCGTTGTATGCGATTGACGGCGCTGGCAATAAAGGCGGCACGCTCAAACTCGGCGTCCAACATGCGCTCTATAACAAGTTCTATCGTTTCCCAGGTCCGGTGACGGTCCATCGTGAAGTGCTCGATAGCTATGGGGAGTTCCGTTATGCGGAGACGTTCGCGCCGGTCTTCTACGGTTCACCGTCGAAAGCGAGCATGCAGTTCTTCCTCAACATCGAATCGGAAGGTGGTTTCCTTGAAATGGACACGCTCCGCCTGAAAGTCGGCAGCAAGTCGTATAAAGTGAACCTTGATCAAGACGAGATCGAGTACATTGAATACGAGGATGGAACGGTCGCGGAATACGTTGAGTTCAAACCGGATGCGAAGCTCGTCCAATTCGTGAAAGCGAATGTTCGTCCCGAGAACCGAATCGTCGTGACGGTGGAAGGCAGTGAGGACGTCATCGAATGGCCACTCTATGCTGCGGAGAAACGTGCATTCATGGAATCACTCAGTTTCGTCGGTTATTAATCCCCATCAGTTTTAATCGCCCTTCATAGGAGAAGGGCGATTTTTTTTGTTCTCAAAAATAAGGAGCGTCGGTGTTGTGTGCAACAACAATCCCCGTAATTCAATATCCATTTACTGGATAAAATCAAACATTTCTGCGAAAAGCCCGTCATTTTTTTGTGTATCGTCCATTGGACTCACCTTCAAAAGTCCTATTCGAAAAGCGTAATCATTTATTTAAGAATCCAATAAAGAGATAACTGGTAACGAAATGGTTTATTAGAAAACGTTACTTGCATAATTATTTGGTTATAAATGGTTATTATTTATCTTATGTTGTAAAAACCAATAAAATAATTGGTAATTATATTTTAATCATCCGATTCATAAAAATCTAACCTGATGACAGAAGTCTGATCATAAGTTCGAATGTTGGTAGCGCTTACTTTGTTGATTTAATGCGATTTTGTTACACTGGTAATTAATCGAACGCAAAATATTTATTCTAAATAAAATCATGAAAATGCATTATCATTTCCCTTTTTCGCTAAAAAGTCGCTTGTTTCAACTGGAAACGTTATGTATATTATGGATGTAAGCAATCTGGGACGATGCATAGGCTAAAAGTCAATGTATGGTTTTAGATACCTGTTTTTGTATGACTCGAGTCCTATCGATGCTATACATAACTCGGGCAGTAAGGGTGTCTGAGGAGTGATCGAGAAGACCGAGAAAGTCGAAGACGCAGAAATCGCATTTTACCAAAGGGAGGATTTAAACAAGATGGCAAACAAAAAACAATTTGTCACAGCAGCGGCAGCGTTTGCAGTGACAGCGGCAGCAGTCGCACCAGCAATGTCGGCTTCAGCAGCAATGCCCGTCGTCAAGCTAGGTTCAGATTATGTACGCCAAGGCAATTTGGATGCAGCGCTTGACAAGAAGTATCACGGATCAGAGATCCACTGGTACAAGTCTTCAGTCAACATGAACAAATTGGGAGTCTTCCAAACGGCGGTTGGTTTCGTCAAAGGAAAAGGGATTAAAGTCGAGAAACGCATTCGCGTCTTGAACTATGCCCAAGAAGTGGTCGGACCGAAAGAAATGCTCGTCTTCGAAAAAGGGGAAGCCGTTTCAGGAATCCGCACACAGCCGGTCAAGTTCGCAGATCGCGTCTATATGAAACCGGGTTCATGGTCTGGTATCGACACATCGAAAGTCGGCGAGTTCATGGCTACATTCACGTACACGAACAAAGCGTACGGAACGGTCTCAAAATCGTTCAAGTATAAAGTTGTCGAATCAGCTCCGATGGTATCGAGCGTCAAGTTGCTCAATGCGAAGGAACTTGAAATCAACTTCTCGAAACCAGTAGACGCGAGCACGCTCCTTTATAACGGCATGCTCAAAGATGGAACGGTCGAAATCGATCACATTCCAGACGCGCAACGCCTCAAAGGACTTCGCGGCACGCTCTCGAAAGACGGCAAAACACTCGTCGTTCGCGCCGAGAAGACATTCGATGGCCGCTACGCTGTGCTTGCTAGCTCGAAGATTGAAGGACTCGACGGTAAAGCGCTCGTACCGTTCAAAGAAATCTACACGTTCGAAGACAACGTACGCCCGGTCCTCAACGACCCTGAGTACCTTGAAAACAACCGCGTGAAGTTCACGTTCTCTGAGCCGGTCAACGTTGACTCGGAAGATGAGCTCGAGAAGAAACTCGAATTGAAAGATGCTTCTGGCGCTGGCTACAAAGTAGACGTCGACAAACTCTCATGGGACGGCAAATCGTTCATCCTTGACTTGTCAGACGCGCAATTCGTCGCAGGCAAAGACTATAAGTTGACGCTCGTCGGTCTCCGTGACTTCGCTGGCAACTTCATCTCGCCAAACCCAGTGACTAAAATCGTTCAGAAGAAAGTCATCGACGCGGTCAACCCTTCAGTCGTCGGCATGTCTTCGTCGAAACCAGGCTACCTCACAGTCACATTCTCTGAGGCTGTCTACGTGGACCGTTACAACCACGTTGCGAAAATCACGCTCACAAACGGCGAAATCGAAGCTGACCTTGATGACAACGCATGGCTCGATGAGTCAGGCAAAGTCCTTACTGTCCGCGACCACTCGTTCATCGGTCAAATCGACGTGAAAGTTTCTCACTTCCGCGACCTCGCTGGCAACTATGGCGCAGCGTCAACGAAATTGGTTAACTTCACGAACGATGAGATGGCTCCGACTGTGACAGATGCGAAAGTGGAAGTCATCGACGGCAAGAACCACCTCGTCCTCACGTTCTCTGAAGAACTCAAGCATGGTGCTTACAGCGACGGTAAGATGTACGGTTCGTACATCACGCCGAACGGTGTCGAGAAGAAAGTGGCGGCATGGACTGACGCTTCGTATTACTCGAAGAACCAAATCAAGACGCCAATCTCGGATCTTGAGCTTGGAAACTACTCAGTCAAACTTCCGGCTAACCTCGTGAAGGATGTCGTCGGCAACGAGAGCCTTGAGCAATCGATCAAGTTCTCAATCGTCTCGAGCCCAATCGAGAAAGAGAAGCCAACGTTCGATGGCTACTACTTCCAAGAGAAGGACAACAGCACGCTTTACCTCAAGTTCAGCGAGAAGCTCGACCCATCGTCACTCAACTTGGGCAACTTCTTGATTGAAGGCAAGGCAATTGCTGAGAAAGCTGTCTTCACGGATGAAGATCGCGACGTCATCAAGTTGACGCTCAAAGAAGGCGCGATTCAAACGACTGGTAAATATGCGTTCGTGATCCAAAACATCAAGGATGTAGTGGGCAACGTCATGGATACAGTCTCGTTGAACGAGAAGTTCGCGGAGAACGACCTTCCAGGCTTGACGTCTGCGGTCCTCACGTCGAACAACGTATCGGGCGACTACGCGGTCATCACGCTCACGTTCGATGAGTCAATCGCGAAGTACTCAATCGAAGATGGCTACGAAGACTTCAAAGTCCTCGTTGGCGACAAAGATCTCTCGAAATCTGCGACAGTCACAGAAATCATGGGATCGCAGTCGAACCAAGTCCAAATCACGATTGACCGTGTGTTGACTCCGGCCGAGACAGCTCAAACGCTCACGCTCAAACCAGGCGCTGCGTTCGAAGTCCTCGACCTCGAGAACAACAAACACCCATTGTTCACTTCGGTGAACATCGCTAAGTAATTAGCGTTGACCTTCATTGACCCTCCCTTAGGGTTAAATAGAGCAAGGCCTTCGGGCTGCGCCATCTTGAAACCGGTAGCGTTTGACGCTACCGGTTTTACTATGTATGAAACTGCAATAAATACATATTAATCCCAATTTATTATGGAAATTTAAAACAAGTGCGGTATGATTATATTGTACTAGTTTTGGGTGAACACTTTATAATTTGGAGGGGGATTATGAGTCGATCACAACGGAAACAGAGGCAAAAGTTTCAAGTTTTCATCAGGACGTTTGTCCTGGTTTTTCTGGTCATGGCGGGCATCATTTACGAACAAAAACAAGAAGCCGAGGCCGATGAGGTGTTGCTTCCGTCCGTAACGGGAAGTGAATTAAGATTCAGCGGCATGGCGTTGCGGCTTGATCCGCAAGGGTTATACATACACGCGAACGGGAGCCATAAACCGCTTGGCTTTACCCAAGCCTATATTGAACCAACGCGGGGCTACATCGTTGTCCGACGCGATCGGGCCGATTCGGTCGTCTCCATTATCGCCGAACCGGATGAGACGCTCACGAAGCGGGGCATCACAATCGGGGCGTCCGGGGGTGGGACGGTGACGCATTTGTTTGTCTATCAGAACGGCGTCCAACTGAACATGGCTGATCCTGTGGATTATGCCAAGACGGCTGGCGTCTTCTCCAATATTTGGATGACCATTATCAGTCAGAGTCGATGAGTCGCCGGCACGACCGGTGCTCGTCTTTTTTAGAGTCAAAGAACGAATTTTCTATAGAATGAGGGGACAGCATGCAAGCTTATCAACGCGGATTTTTAATGACCGCTACACGGCTACAACGTGAAGGATGGGAAACAATCACTTTGCCGAACGGCGATTTCTTTTATTATGACCCGCTCAGTCCGGTCGACTTGATTCAAGACGGTGCCCGCTGGCTCCTCGCTTTCGGGGACATCCTCGACATCCGAGCGCAACAGCGTGACCGACAGGGAGTGCTCGAACGATTGAACGGGCAAGACGTGGACGCATTTCATGAGGCGCTCGACTTCATGGGTGGCCGCTACGTGTTGATTCGGGGTGACGACACGTCAGTGCGCCTCTATCATGACGCGACCGGGATGCGAGGTGTCTACTTCACGACGGACGCACCGCTCCGAGCGGCGTCGCATCTCGAACTGTTACAAGAAGACGTCCAGTCTGAGGCGCACCCGCTCTGTTCGGACGAATTGCGACAACATAACCATTATCACTTGCCAGGTCATTTCACGATTTATGCGTCGATTCGCATTCTCGTCCCGAACCATTTCGTGGACGAGACGAACCGGATGACACGCTATTATCCACGGCGTCCGCTCGATGCGTTGCCGGTCGAGGCGGCCATCGAACCGCTACGGACATGGTTCGACAATCAGCTGCATCAGCTGCTCGAGTCGGACGAACGCATGATTTTCTCGCTCACGGCCGGGATTGACAGTCGCCTGTCGTTGGCGCTTCTCAAACCGTTCCTCTCGAACATCGAAACGTTCACGTATCAGAACGTGGCGGCAGGTCATCACGTCGAATCGCTCGATATCGATGTCGAAGTCGCAGCGATGATGGCGCGTGACCTTCAGTTTCGCCATCGCGTCATCCCAGTCGATGACCGAGCGTTCGAACAAGCCGAGGAGACACGGGCATTCCGTTCGATGTTGCGGCAAAGCGTGACATCACGTCACGGCCATGCCCACGCGTACGAATATATGAAACTATACAAAGACCGTCCGACGCGCCACTTGCGCTCGAACATCCTTGAGATCGGGCGAGCGTTTTATCGGAAGAACCGAACGCTGCCGGCCGAGTTGACCGTCGAAGGGGCGATTCGTTGCTATTCGTGGAAGTCGCGGGAAGACGAGCGTGTTGTCTCGCTTTGGACGTCCTACGTGGCCGCGGTCGGTTTGACGACAGAAACGCTTCATGGCTATGATCCGTATGACTTGTTGTACTGGGAGTATCGGATGGGTGTCTGGCACCAGCAAGTGCTCGCCGAGAGCGATGTCGCGTTTGAGACGTATATCCCATTCAACGCCCGCGCCATCCTGGAGCTGTTCTTGATGCCAGATTATGGGGACCGGTTATACGCCAAACTATTTTATGAAGTGATTGGTCACGAATGGCCGGTGCTCGCGTTCTGGGGTGTGAACAAGCGGGACACAATGCGTGACTATATGCATCCAACGCTCGACCAAGGGTGGATGGCGCTCGATGGGGTCATCACGAGTGGCCGTTTGGACGAGACGACGATCCCGTTGACCATCCGGCGCTTGACGACGAACGTGTCATACCACCTCGAGGCGAACACGATGCAAAAAGGCGACCATATGGCGTACTCACAAATCCTGACGACGAAACAGGGACAGACGTATCGTTTGAATTTGAACGTGCTCAACCCGTTCGAGAAACGGTCGTCGCTCGGTTTGGGGCGGATGCGCTATGAGATTTGGGTCGACGGCGTGCTCTATTTATCTGAAGACATCGCCGCTTGGGGCGGACCGAACCAAGTTTGGGTCGAGTTCGATGCCACGGATGACGCGACGGAACTCATGGTCCGGACGGTTGCCCTTCGTGATTGTGGACCGAACAAATGGGGCGCGGCCTCGAAGATGCAACTCGAGGCGCTCCGTCTCCAAGAGATTGAGCACGGGCATTTGAAGGCAGGGGCGTCGAGTCCGTTCACCCAGCTTCATGAACTGATTGAAACCGAATAAGGTCTTTTTGCCTAACGTATTTAAATTTCCATGGAATCCCTCGATGTTGCAATCGGGGGATTTTTTGGAAAAGATACACGGAATTAACGAAAAATTAATTGTATTTACTAGTGGAATTGGATATGTTTAGAGAGGAAAGTGGTCTCTGAAACGATAGGTCTGAAGACGGAATAGGGAGCAAGGCCGATTGTAATCCGTCAGACATTGTAAGCGCTATCATTCGTTTTAGTTCTGCTTCACCACATTTGAAAGGGGAAAATCAAATGCTCACACGTAAAACGAACAAGTTGTACGCTTCACTCGCTGTGGCGGCCATCACCGCTTCATCGATCGTTCCGGCAGCGACAGCTGACGCGGCACCAAAAGTTAAGACGGTCAAACTGAAAGCCGACTTCGTCCGCGGAGGCGACCTCGACGCCACGCTCGACAAGACATATCAAGGCGCCAACATCCATTGGTACAAATCATCGGTGAAGTTGAACAAACTCGGTACATATCAAACGGCGAAAGGGATCGTGGTCGGCAAGGGGATTAAAGTCGAGAAGCGTGTCCGCGTCTTGAACTATCCGGTTGCCATCGAACCGGGGGAAGCACTCTCGTTCAAACAAGGGGAGAACGTGCCGAGCGCACTTCGTCTCGATGTTCGCTTCGCGAACGGAACGGTCGAGCGTCTCGTCCGTGTTCACGGCATCGATACATCAAAAATTGGTTCGTTCACGGCGCATGCGAAATTTACGAGCAATGGCCGCACAATCGAAGCTGAACTTCCTTATTCGGTCGGTGGGAACACGGTATCGTTCATGCACACGAACGACACGCACGCTTCACTCGACTTGGCGCCAAAACGCGCAACAGCCGTTAAACAAGTCCGCGCCGAGAAGCCGAACGCACTCTTGATTGACGCTGGGGACGTATTCTCAGGTTCACTATACTTCAACAAGTTTGAAGGAATGGCTGACTTGAAACTCATGAACTACATGAAGTACGACTTGATGACACTCGGGAACCACGAGTTCGATCTCGGTGGCGACGAAGACGGCAACGCCGAACTTGCCAAGTTCATCCGCTACGCGAACTTCCCGTTCGTCAGCTCGAACCTCGACTTCTCAGCAGACACAGACTTGAACCCGCTCTTCCGTGACGCGGTGACAGACAAGCCATATAACGGTCGTCTGTATGAAGGTGTCATTAAAGAAGTAGACGGCGTCAAAGTCGGCTTCTTCGGTCTCACAACAGAAGAGACGTCTGAAATCGCAAGCCCGGGCAACGCCCAGTTCCAAGACTACATCGCGGAAGCGAAAGCGGCTGTCGCAGCGTTCGAAGCAGCTGGCGTCAACCAAATCGTCGCCGTCACGCACTTAGGTTACGATGACAACCCAACAGTCGATAACGACCAAATCCTCGCGGAAGAAGTCGAAGGCATCGACGTCATCATCGGCGGACACTCGCACTCGCTTCTCGCGAAGCCGGAAGTGAGAAACGCGGATACGGACAACCCGACGTTGATCGTCCAAGCGTATCAATATAGCCAATACCTTGGCACACTTGACGTCACGTTCGACCAAGACGGAAAAGTGATTGCCCATGAAGGTGCTTTAATCGATGTGACGAAGCTCGAAGCAGACGCGAAAGCGACACAGCTCCTCGCACCGTTCAAAGAAGAAGTCGATGTGTTGAAAGAGCAACCAACAGGTGCTTCAGCAACAGCAGCGCTCACGAACCCACGTACGAGCGACCCAGATAACACGACTGGCGTGAGCGTTCGTAAGAACGAAACGGCACTCGGGAACTTGATCACGGACGGCATGCTCGCGAAAGCGAAGACATTCAGCCCTGACGTCATCGGTGCGATTCAAAATGGTGGCGGCATCCGTGCAGCGATCAACGAAGGTGAGATCACGATCGGTGAAGTGCTCACGACGCTTCCGTTCGGGAACACGCTCGCCATCGCTGACCTTACAGGGACAGAGATTTATCAAACGTTCGAACGCAGTGTCGGACCGCTTCCGAACGAGAACGGTGGTTTCCTTCACGTCGCTGGTTTGAAAGTGACGTACGATAGCTCGCAACCGTCAGGCGAACGCGTGACGAAAATCGAGTACATGAAAGACGGAGCACCAGTGCTCGTAGCAGAAGATGCAACACGCTATAAAGTCGCAACGAACGCGTTCACAGCGAAAGGCGGCGATGGCTTCGCGGAGCTCGGCGCAGCTTACGCACAAGGCCGCGTTCAAGACCTCGGTCTCTCGGACTGGGAAAACTTGCGCGACCACGTGGCAAGCCTTGTCACGGTCGAACCGAAAGTGGAAGGTCGCATCGTCGACGTAGCAGCCGAATAAGCAGTCCAACTCCCCTGATGATTCAGGGGAGTTTTTTTGTTATAGGGAAGGAAAGTCGGGTATTACAAAAGAGGGGAATGGCAAGTCGTCCGATTGTCATCTGACTGAAATTGCTTGCCTATCTGATATTTGATACTATGACAGAGGGTGTAGGTGTGAAACCTACGATACGACATGATGAAAGAATGAGGCGAATTGAATGGATGTAAGACGATTATTGTCCGACGTTCAAGAGCACGCGAAATGGGTACGTGCAGAACGGGAACGGATTTCACAAAAAGAACCGCTAGATGAAGGCGATGTCATTCTCATCAATGACTTGCCGTCGTTGACGAAAAAAGCACAACTCCCATATTGGGATGACCAAAAGCTTGAGACGTATAACACCGGTCTCAAACAAGAATGGGATGCGGCGACCGCGCGTTTCCCGAACGACTTACCGGAATATCCAGCATCGAACGGGAGTGCTTATTATAAGAAGAAACTCATCGATGTGGCGTTTGTCGGACCGGTTGAACGGGCCGACATGTGGAATCACGTCTGTAACGTCCATACGTTCAAGACGGTCACCGAGTTTTTAGAGCTCGTCAATGCAGGTTTGAACATCGAGTTCCTCATGATTAGCCCGATCCTTCCAGGTGATGAGGCGACAAGTTTTGAACACATGGCGACACCGCGCTCGCACTCGCGCCAATGGCTCGAAAAATTGATTAAGCAAGCCAACTATCGCGACATCCCGGTCGTGTTCCATACCGAGGCCGACACGAATCATTACGCGCGTTACGCATCACTCGCAGCGAAGTGTGACATCGTCTTTACGGCCAATGAAGAGCGGGTCCAAGATTACACCGAACTGTGCAAACATGACCGTGTCTTCGTCATCAAGCCGTTCGTCAACCAATTGCGTCACAATCCGATCGGCATGACACGCGCCCGTTTGAACGACGTGCTCGTCACGAATGAGTTCCCAATGCGAAAAGCGTTCATGGAAGACGTCGACAAATTGATGGATGGCGTCTTAGAGACGGACCACCGTCTCCACGTGATTAAATCAGACCGTGACAAAAACGAGGAAGTCGGCGAAGCGTACCGTCAATATCTCGTCGCGAGCGAGACGGACATGGACCGTTTGAAAAAGTCCGTCGATTGGGTCCTTCACGTCAACGAAGTGAAGAACAGCCCGACGTATAGCGCACAAGCGATTTACGATGCGCAAGCACGCGGTAACCTCGTCTTGACGAACTATAATATCGCCGTCAACAACGATTTCCCGAACGTGTTCATCGCGACGGGCCGTCTCGACGCCAAACAGATTTTGAACATGTTCAAGACCGAGGACGAGAAGTACCGCCAGCAATTAGCGGGCGTCCGTACGATCATGGCCGGACATACGATGCATGACCGGTTCGAAGAGATGTTGTTCGCGCTCGGACTTGAGACGGAAGCACTCGGGGCCCGTCCGGTTCTCGTCGTCGGCTCAGGTGTCGAGTCGCGTCTTCAAGCTATGGTCGACGACCAGACGTACGCCAACGTCCGTTTCCGGATGGCAGATGCCGTGACGGAGACCGATTTGCAGGAAGCGGCGTTCGTCGCGTTCTTTGACTCGGCTTATACGTATGAAGCCTATTATTTAGAAGACTTGATTAACGCTTTCAAATATACGGACGTATCGTTCGTGACGAAAGCGGCCTACTTCGACGGCGAGACGCTCGTCTCGGGTCCGGAACACGATTTCGTGACGGACGTGACCGATGTCCATCGTTCCGTGTTCGTCGCGGAGCAACTGTCGCTCAAAGAAGTCGCAACACGGACGCTCAAGAGCCGGACGTTGCCGGGTTATGCCGTCGACCGGTTCGAACTCGTCAAAGGCGAGGTCGTCTTCCAACCGAACGCACCGCGCGACTACAAATTGTCTGTCGTCGTGCCGGTCTATAACAATGGTCGTTATTTGTACAACAAGTGCTTCTTCAGCTTGAAGCGGAGCACGATGTTTGACGATATGGAGATTTGGCTCGTGGATGACGGTTCGACCGACAACGAGACGAGCCGTTACGTCGAGCGCTTGGCGCGCGAACATGCGAACGTCTACACGTACTCGTTCGCAGACGGCGGCAGCGGCAGTGCCTCACGCCCTCGTAACAAAGGTGTCGAGCTGGCGACGACTCCATATATCGCTTTCCTTGACCCGGACAACGAGGCGGTCAACGATGGTTATCATGAGCTGTATCAGTTGATGACGCGCGAACCGGGACTCGATCTCGCCGTCGGCAGCATGTTGAAGCTGTCGAACCGCGAAGCGATGATCGAACTTGAAGGGCTCGAGAAAGGCGGCATCCGCATGATTGAAGACCCGCGTGCCTACCTGCTCGAGCACAACTTCAAAGTGCAAAGCATCCAGGCGATGGTCATCCGTCGCGACTTCATCGTCGACAACGGCTTGAAACAAGTCATCGGGGCGGTCGGTCAAGATTCGCTCTTCTTCCAAGAGATGTTCTTATCGGCCGAACGTGTCGCACTCGTCGACTTGACGATTCACGATTATTACGCGGCCGTGGCGGGATCGACCGTCAATACGATCACCCGTCGTTACTTCGAGAAATGTGTGTTGCGCGAGACGGCCCGGGCGAAGGCGTTCGAGCGTGAAGGTGTACTCGATGTCTATCGTGAGACCCGCTTCGAACGGTTCTTTGAGCTATGGTATCTCCAGTTCATCCGCCGGTCGCGGGACGAGGACTTCTTCGGCAACGCCGATTTGTTATATGCCATCTACGAGCAGTTCAAGCCGCTCGAACCGAAGAGCCCCCGCTTTAAACAGTTCATCGATCTGTATGAGAGCGGTCAAAAAAATGAATTGAAACGTCTGTATTTCGACGTATTCCGTTGAGGTGACAACATGAGTGAACAATTGAAACAAGAAAAGAACCTTCTCGAGATGCAGCTCGCTGAACAAATCGAGGAAAATAAACGACTTCAACGTGAATACCGCATCACGAGCCAACAATATCAACGTCTGTTGCATCGGTACGCCGAACTGCTCTATACGGTGGAATGGATTTCAAAAGAAGTCGATAAGGCCGATAAACGCTATCGCCAACTTAATCGTAAATATCAAAGTTTGACCCAGTCGAAAGTCGGAAAAGGATTGCTCGCAGCGCGTGCCGTCCGAAGCCGTGTCGGCAAAATCGTCAAACGGAAATGACCAGCCGGGAGCGACATGTGATGTGTCGCTTCCTTATTAGTGAAATCGAGGGGAATACCCCGCAGTTTGGAGGAAAGACATATGGGTTGGCAAACGAAAGCACGTCGGGCGGCACATCTCGGTGTCCAACGCTCGCGTCGCGTCGGGAAACGCATCATCAACAAGGCGCTCAACCGCGTGACATCTCGTCAAGCGGGACCGATCGTCCCGAATTGGTACACCGCATCGGATGCGGTCCATCTAGAAGGGGCCGACGTCGTCATCTCACGCCCGGAAGCGGTCGTCTTGACGTATCGTCCGGATGAGAAAGAAGACACGATCGACATCAAAAAAGTGTTCTCGAAATCGAATCGGACGATGCACGTCCAGTTCCGCGCGAAGGCGGCCGGTGATGTCACACCTGCCATCAAAGTGTCGCTCTATCAACGGAACAAACATTCACGTGACGTGTTCGTCTACAATCAGACTCCGACCGATATCGCCTTGCTCGCGAACGAGACGAAAGTCCGCTTCACGGTCGAGACGGAAGGAAAAGGCTCGTATAGTGTCATCGAACTGAACGTCAACGGTGTCTCGCTCTGGGACGTCGAAGGGATGGCTTATCACATGCAGGATAGCGATTTCGACTATCGCATCGATTTGACGCCAAAACAGCTCGAATTGATTTCGGCCATCAACCGTGTCGTCGATTTTGAAGATGACAAACTGTTGTTGCACGGCGTCGGTGGCCAATACGTCCACTTCGGTGTCGGCGAATCGGCCCTCCCGCATGTGAACACGAAACGCGCCATCGACTTCCCGCTCGGGGATATGGACGATGACGTCTATCGTTTCTATTTAAAAGGGATGGTGACGGGCACGGCGAACGCCTCGCTGTTCGTCGTCACGTATACGGCTGATGGACAAGATCAAATGATCGAGGTCCCGCTCGGACTGAGTGGCATCATCCGTCTGACACCGAGCCATACGACGGTCCGTTATTTCGTCCGCTTGTCTGGTCACGGTGAACTACATGGTTTGAAACTCGGCATGGTTCGCGAGAAGAGCGTCCGCCGTGAAGAGATTTTATCGCTCAAACCATCGATGTGGACGGTGCCGACACCGGACACGATCAAATTGAAACACAAGCAAGACCAGCTCGTCGTCAAGTTGAAGACCGGGGAAGGCAATCGCCGTTACATCTCGTATGCTGAGACGAACAACAGCTTCAAGCTGTTACCGGTCGACTTCTTGTTCGACGTCAAATCGAACAGCCGTTACCGGGTCACGCTCGACGGCGAGATGGGCGAAGGGACGAACGTCGTCCTCTATATCATCACGTACTCGACGGAAGGTCGCTTGAACATGCAGCAAGTCCAACTCGGCTCGGAGAAAATTTTCGAGTTTGAGAAAGAGGCGCGTCGTCTCCGCTTCGCGCTTCGTGTCGACGGCGACGGGGAAGCGGTCATCGACCGGATTCGCGTCACTGAAGAGATCATCAGCGACCGCACGCGTAGCCCGGAATGGCTCGATGTGCGCGAGGCCCGTCTCTTCCGTGCCGTGCCGCGTGAGCTGCACGAATTGAAAGTCGCGGCCATCTTTGATGAGTTCACCACCGCCTCGTACCGCCCAGAATGTGACTTGATCACGTTCACACCGGATAACTGGCCGGCCGTCCTCGCCGATGAACAACCGGACTTCTTGATGGTCGAGTCGGCGTGGAAAGGGAACGCCGGGGCGTGGGAGAAGAAGGTCGTCAAATACGGCACGAACACGTGGGAAGAGCTCGACGGCCTGCTTGAATGGTGCCGTCACAACAACATCCCGACCGTGTTCTGGAACAAAGAAGACCCGATTCACTACGACCGCTTCATCGAGACGGCGAAACGATTCGACTACGTCTATACGACGGACGAGAACCGGGTCGAGGATTACATCCGCGACTGCGGGCACGACCGTGTCGGCGCGCTCCCGTTCGCGGCACAACCGAAAGAACACAACCCGATTCGTTTACCGGGGACACGTGAACCGTACGCCTCGTTCGCGGGCTCGTATTACACGAACCGACACGAGTCGCGTCGTCAAGACATGGACCGTTTGTTCGCCGCGGCGGACCGCTACGGCCTCGTCATCTATGACCGCAACTATGAGATGAACCAACGCGGTGAGACGGATCAGCTCCAATTCCCGGAACAGTTCCGTGACTCGATTCGCGGCAGTTTGAAATATAACCAAATCGCGAAAGCGTATAAAGGCTTTAAAGTCATGCTGAACGTCAACTCGGTCAATGACTCACCGACGATGTTCTCGCGTCGTGTGTTCGAAGGCCTCGCCTGTGCGACGCCGGTCGTCAGCACGCGCTCCATCGGTGTCAAACAGATGCTCGGCGATTATGTCTTCCTCGATGAGGGTGACGCCATGCTCGATGAGACGTTCAAGAAGCTGTTGACCGATGACGCGTTCTATGAGGACGTCGCGATGCGCGGGATGCGTCACGTGTTGACGTATCATACGTACACGCAACGTCTCGCCCAAGTCGTCGGGGCAATCGGTATCCCGTATCGTGTCGACCACGCCCGTGTGGCCATGGTCGCCATCGTCCGCTCGAAAGAGGAGATGGAGCGGGTCGTATCGATTTATGAAACGCAAGACTACAAGCATACACACCTCGTCGTGTTCCTCGATAAGTTCGACGGCTATATCGACGTCTATAACGAGTACAACACCGAGACGATCTCGACGTTCATGCTCAGTTATTTGACGCAATATAACGCCTTATCTGAGATTCTGGACGGCTTCGAATGGATGGCGTTCGTGAACCGGGACGACTATTATGGCCCGTCTTACGTGTCCGACTATATTTTGGCAGCGCGTTATGCCGACGCCAACATCTTGACGAAAGGCGACCATTATACGTTTGATGGGACGCTCGAGAAACAAGATGTGGATGCGAGCTATCGCTACGTGTTCGACGCCGTGCCGACGCGTTCGCTCGTCAAACCGGCGGCGCTCCGTTTCTACAGCATCCAAGAGGCACTCGACGTGCTGACGAACGATGCGTCGCTCCAAGAGTTGGCCCAGTCCGGCGAGCGGATCTTTAGCATCGACCCGTATCAATACGTCAAAGGCGGAGCCAATCTCTCCGACGAGATGGCCCAGGAGGTAACGTTATGACGAAAGCACCGCTTCGCGTCCTCGTCTATGGGGACGTGAACTTGAACTTGATTGACGGGTCGGCCATCTGGCTGACGTCCGTCGTCCATATGTTGAAACAAGACCCGTCGATTCACGTCGACGTCTTATTGAAACGCTCGATCGTCAAACCGGAAGTGACGGCGTCGATTCGTGAGTTGCCGAACGTCCGCTTCCTCGACGTATTTGGCGAGACGTCACCGAAGAAGGACGAACCGTACTATGAGAAGAAAGTACTCGAGCCGTCTGAAGCGGCCCAACTCATCCATGAGCTCATGATGAGCGGCTCGTACGACTTGGCCTTCATCCGTGGCTTCCAGCTCGCCTACAACTTGTCGGCGTATGAGGACACGATGGCGAAGACGTGGACGTATATCACTGACTTCACCCACGACCATACGCAGGCGTCGGACGAAGAATTGGCCCGCTTGAAGCAAATCGCCTCACGCTCGGCCCGCATGCTCTGCCAGACGTCGGCGATGAAAGATTATTTTGAGACGTTCCTCCCGACGGAGCGACCGTTCCTCATCTTGAACCCGATGATTCCGAACGTGAAAGAGGCGACGCCATCGTTCACGAAACCGAACGACCGCCTCGTCTATACAGGCAAGTTTGCGCCGCTCTGGTATTCGAGCGAGATTTTGACGGCGTTCGCAAAATTGCGCGCCGCACATCCGACGGCCGAGCTTCATGTCGCCGGTGACAAGTTCAATCAAGACCCGAACAACCCGAACTTCCGCAAAGACGTGACACATCGACTCGGTCACGATCCAGGCGTGACATGGCTGAAAGGAATCCCGCGTCGCGATGTCGAGACGTTAATCGAGTCGAGTGCGGTCGGAGTATCTTGGCGCCATCCGGAACTCGACGCCTCGCTCGAACTGTCGACGAAGCTACTCGAGTATGGTGCGCTCGGAAAGCCGGTGCTACTCAACCGTAATCCGATGCATGAGCTCATCCTCGGAGCGGACTATCCGTTGTTCGTCAATTCAGAGTCAGAGTTCATCGACAAGGCGCGTCTCGCGCTCACGGACGCCACCATCTACCGTGAGGCCGCCAAGCGTCTGTATGACATGGCCCAGTATTATACGTTCACGAACACGCATGCGCGCCTCCGTGACGAGCTGTGGGCGATGAAGAAGTTGACGATCGTCTTCGCGGGCCACGACTTGAAGTTCTTGAAGCTGTTCATGCAGAAGTTCTCGGAGAACCCGCGCTTCAACGTGCTCGTCGACCAATGGGACGGCCATAAGATTCACAACGTCAATCACAGTAAGGCGTGCCTCGAGCAGGCCGATATCATCTTCTGTGAATGGGGACTCGGCAACGCCGTCTGGTACTCGGAGCACAAGTTGCCGCACCAAAAGCTGATTGTGCGGATTCACCGTCAAGAGAAAGAGACACCGTTCCCACGTCAGTACAACTTGCATAACATCGACAAAATCATCCTCGTCTCGCCGTATATGCTCGAAGAGATGTACCGTCTGTTCCGCATTCCGCGCCACAAGATGACGATGATTTATAACGCCGTCGACGGGAAACGCTTGGCTCAGCCGAAAGTGAAACAAGATTTGACGTTCCACCTCGGTATGATCGGCGTCAACCCGAAACTGAAGCGACTCGATTTGGCGCTCGATTTGCTCGAGCAGCTGTTGCAACAAGATCGTCGCTATAAACTCTTTATTAAAGGACATCATCCGAACGAGATTTATTGGATCAATAAACGGGAAGATGAAAGAGCGTATTACGACAAGTTGCTCGCCCGACTTGAAGAGCCGCAGTTCCAGTCGAGCGTCCAGTTCGACGGACACGGCGATGATGTCGCTGAATGGCTACAAAAGATTGGCTTCGTCCTCTCGATGAGCGATCTCGAGAGCTTCCATTTGGCACCTGCCGAAGCGATGACGTCGGGCACGTATCCGCTCATCCGTCACTGGACGGGGAGCGAGACGATTTATCCGGACGCGTTATTATTGGAAGATGTGTCCGACGCCGTCGGCATCATCCGTTCGTACGCCGACGATTCTGATCGTCTGCTCGAAGCGGCAAAACCGCTTCAAACCTATGCATTTGAGCACTTCGCGGTCGAAACACTTGCTAAAAAGCTGGAACAGCTTATACTAGAGGCGTTGTCCGAAACGGAAAAACATTGATTTGTCATTAAAATGTAATTGCCCGGCTGATTTGTTCAAGAGTATAATGAGTATTGTTTTATTGTCGAAACTGAAATAAAATGATGGACATGCTCGCATCGAGAAATCGCAGGGCACACACACACTTGGAGGTTACTACAAATGAAAGTATGTACAGTAGGTCTTGGGTATATTGGTTTGCCGACATCGGCAGTCTTCGCTAAATACGGCGTCGACGTCGTTGGGGTAGACATCTCTCAAAACGTCGTAGATAAATTGAACCGTGGTGAAATCCACATTGAAGAGCCAGGTCTCGGCGAAGTCGTCGCAGACGTCGTCGCGCAAGGTAAATTCCGTGCGTCACTCTCACCGGAGAAAGCGGACGCATTCATCATCGCTGTCCCGACACCAAACAATGATGACGAGCACAAGTCGTGCGACCTCACATACGTCTTGGACGCGACACGTAAAGTCCTTCCATTCGTCGAGAAAGGCAACGTCATCATCGTCGAGTCGACGATCGCACCACGTACAATGGACGATTTCGTCAAGCCACTCGTCGAAGAAGCTGGATTCGTCGTCGGCGAAGACATCTTCCTCGTTCACTGCCCAGAGCGTGTCCTTCCTGGACAAATCTTGCATGAGCTCGTGCACAACAACCGCATCGTCGGCGGCATCACGCCTGCTTGTGCGGAAGCTGGCGCACGCGTCTACGGCACATTCGTCGAAGGCGAAATCGTCAAGACGGACGCGAAGACGGCTGAAATGTCGAAACTCATGGAAAACACGTTCCGTGACGTCAACATCGCCCTCGCAAACGAACTCGCTAAAGTTTGTAACGACCTCGACATCAACGTCCTCGACGTCATCGAAATGGCCAACAAACACCCGCGCGTCAACTTGCATAGCCCGGGTCCTGGCGTCGGTGGTCACTGCCTCGCGGTCGACCCATACTTCATCGTCGCGAAGTCACCTGACCTCGCTCAAATCATCAACTTGTCGCGTGAGACGAACGTCTCCATGCCAGCCTACGTGGCCGACAACGTCGAGAAGCTCGTTGCGGGCATCGAAGACGCGAAAGTCGCTGTCTTCGGCGTGACGTACAAAGGAAACGTCGACGACATGCGTGAAAGCCCAGCTGTCGACATCTGTGAGCTCTTGCTCGACCGTGGCGTGAACATCTCGGTTCATGACGGTCACGTCGAGAAGTCGACATCGAGCCGTTTCGACCTCGTCTCGAAAGAAGAAGCGATCGCAGGCGCGGACCTCGTCCTCGTCCTCGTCGACCACAACGAGTTCAAGACACTCGATTTCGCTGAACTCAGCGGAGCGATGCGTCGTCCGATGATCTTTGATACGCGCAACATCGTGAAGCCAGCTGGCGAAGATGTGGCAGTCGTTAACTACGGCAACTTGTACAAATTTACAAAGGAAACGAATCTCGTACGTTGATTCAAGGTGAATTCACATGTTTAAATCCGCGAAAGCTATTCTTTCAGAACTGCAGTCGAGTAAGTATCTGATCATGCGTCTCGCGACGTATGAGACGAAGAGCAACTATTCAATGCAGTACCTCGGATTTTTATGGGAATTCGTCACGCCATTGCTGCAAATCGCAGTCTATTGGTTTGTATTTGGATTTGGTATTCGAAGCGGCAGGCCGATTGATGGCGTGCCGTTTCTGCCATGGCTCGTTGCAGGGATTGTCGTCTGGTTCTTTATTGCCGCGGCAATCACTTCTACGGCTCGGTCTGTCTATTCGAAGATTGGGTTAGTTTCCAAGATGAGCTTTCCAATCTCAACGATTCCTGCTTACGTCCTGTTATCGTTGTTTTATCGCCATGCCATTTTAGTGGCGGTATCCTACGTGTTAATGTGGGCGTTCGGCTATCCGATGGGGCTTCATTCGCTTTGGTTCATATACTTGGCGATCAGTGCTCTTGCCTTACTTTACTCGCTAGCGTTAATCACGTCCGCACTGACGACCATCGTGCGCGACTTACAAAACTTACTGCAATCGCTTATGCGAATGCTCATGTACTTGACGCCGATTTTTTGGGTTCCGACCGGCCGTCTCGCAGAGGTTCTTCAAATCAACCCGTTGTACTATTTGATTGAAGGGTATCGTTCGATGTTCCTCGGGACCGATTGGCTCGCGAACAACTGGGCGTATGGTCTCTACTATTGGGCGATCGTGCTCGTCCTCTTCTTTGTCGGTTCGATGATCCATATGCGCTTCCGTCGATATTTCATCGATTACATTTGAGGAGGCTATCATGTACCAAGTTAAATTTGAGAACGTGTCAAAACGTTATACGTTATACAACAAGCCGACCGACAAATTGAAGGAGATTTTCCTCAATAAAACGAACGGCAAGCAATTCTACGCACTCCGGAACGTCACGTTTGAAGTGCCGCCGGGCGAAGTCGTCGGCATCATCGGCATCAACGGGTCAGGGAAATCGACGATGTCGAACCTGCTCGCGGATGTCATGCCGCCAACCCATGGTCAAATTGAACTGAAAGGCAAGACGGCGCTCATCGCGATCTCGTCTGGCTTGAACGGGAACTTGACCGGGATGGAGAATATCGAATTAAAAGGGCTCATGCTCGGGATGACGAAACATGAGATTGCCGAGCTGACGCCAGAAATCATTGATTTCGCTGATATCGGTGATTTCATTCATCAACCTGTCAAGACGTATTCGAGCGGGATGAAATCGCGCCTCGGGTTTGCGATTTCCATCAACATCGATCCCGACATTCTCGTCATCGATGAGGCGCTCTCGGTCGGTGACCAAACGTTCACCGACAAGTGTCTCGCCAAAATGAACGAATTTAAGGATCAAGGCAAGACGATCTTCTTCATCAGCCACTCCGTGTCCCAAGTCCGACAGTTCTGTACGCTCGGACTATGGCTCGAGTTCGGCGAGGTCCGTGAATACGGGCCGGTCGAAGAAGTCGCACGCGAATATAACAAATTTTTAAAATGGTTCCGTAACTTATCGAAAGATCAGCAAGACGCGTTTAAAGCGGATAAGTTGAAACGCCGGACAACCGTTGTCGAATCTACAGAGCTCGGCGAGACGTATATCTTGCCGCCGCTCACAGAAGAGGAGTTAGCGAATCGATGAAAAAAGTAATGACTGTCTTCGGAACACGCCCAGAAGCGATTAAAATGGCACCACTCGTTCTTGAATTGAAGAAACGTGAAGGGGTCGAACCAATCGTCGTCGTCACGGCGCAGCACCGTCAAATGCTTGACCAAGTGCTCGAGTTGTTCGAAATCAAGCCAGACTACGATTTAGATATCATGAAAGACAAACAAACGTTGTACGACGTGACGTCACGCGTCCTCAAAGGAATGGGAGAAGTCATCGCTGAAACGAAGCCGGACATCGTCCTCGTCCATGGTGACACGACGACGACGTTCGGGGCATCACTCGCGGCGTTTTACAATCAAGTCGCGGTCGGGCACGTCGAAGCCGGTCTTCGCACGTACAACAAGTACTCGCCATTCCCAGAAGAGATGAACCGTCAGCTCACAGGCGTCATGGCCGACCTTCACTTCGCTCCGACGGAAACGTCGAAAGAGAACTTGCTTCGTGAAAACAAGCCGGAAGACAAGATCTTCGTCACCGGAAACACGGCAATCGACGCACTCAAAACGACGGTCCGCGAGGACTACTCGAACGAGTTGCTCGATTCAATCCGTGAATCGGGACGCCGTCTCGTCTTACTCACGGCCCACCGCCGCGAGAACCTCGGCGAGCCGATGCGCAACATGTTCCGCGCTGTGCGCCGTTTGATTGAGAAATACGACGATATCGAAGTCGTCTATCCGGTCCACATGAACCCGGTCGTTCGCGAACTCGCCAACGAGATTTTGCACGATATCGACCGTGTCCACTTGATTGAACCGCTCGACGTCTTCGACTTCCATAACTATGCATCGATTTCGCACTTGATCCTCACGGACTCGGGCGGCGTGCAAGAAGAAGCACCGTCACTCGGTGTTCCAGTCCTCGTCCTTCGTGACACGACGGAACGTCCGGAAGGCGTGGCCGCTGGTACATTGAAACTCGCTGGTGTCGAGGAAGAAGTCATCTTCGGTCTTGCCGACGAACTTCTCTCGGACGCGATGGCTTACGAGAAGATGTCGAAAGCCTCGAACCCATACGGTGACGGCGAAGCATCACGTCGCATCGTCGACGCCATTTTGGCAACAGACTTCTAATAACTTAATGTAAAAGAATAAGAGTTGTCTCGTACATGCGTACGGCAACTCTTTTCTTATAAAACGGAGGAAACGATATGGCAGTCAAAAGAATCCGCCCTGCGATTTATCATTATTATCCGCGCGGTTACCAGAAGGATCACTTACGGATGCGCGAAGAAGGGTATAAGACAGAGGTTACGTTCATGCCGGAGAGTGAGTCCGACTCGATTTACGTACAACTGTTCGATTTGAAATTCGAGATTCCGCCGTCGCAAATGTTTTTGCCGGACGCGCAGATGGACCCTTGCCAAACGATTGGCCTCGATACGCATATTCACGTGCTCAGTGACAAGACCGTGAAGCTCGAGATGTATTTCATGCAGTATACGAAGAAAGAACGCGTCTCGAATAAACGCTTCAAGTTGACGCTCAACCCGGGCGACAACCACATCGAGGAGTCGATTCCTCAAGTCGAAGGGGCAGAGTACTTCAAACTCTCATACAAATATGTGATTGAGACGACGGAGCCTCAGACGATTCGACTCGATGATCTATACCTCTCGTTTGAGGAGTAATCTTGTAGGAAGGGACTAACTGATATGCTATTTAGTTCAACCGTCTTTTTATTTTATTTCTTGCCGATTGTACTCGGCCTGTACTTTATCTCACCGCGTCCCATTAAAAACACGATTTTGCTCGTCGCGAGTCTGTTTTTCTACGCCTGGGGTGAACCGCGATTTGTATTGATTATGCTTGCGTCGATCGCGATGAACTATGTCTTCGGACTGCTCGTCGACCGCGACCGTCATCATGAAAAGAAAATCAAGCTATGGATGACACTCATGGTGCTCGGGAACCTCGGGATGCTTGGGGTGTTCAAATATGCGAGCTTCTTCGTCGAGAACGTCAACAGCGTGCTCGGTTTCTCGTTGAACGACCCGGAAATCCCGCTCCCGCTCGGTATCTCGTTCTTCACGTTCCAAGCGATGAGTTACGTCATCGACGTGTATCGCAAGGACGGGCAAGTCCAACGCAACATCTTTGACTTGGCCTTATACGTCTCGTTCTTCCCGCAATTGATTGCCGGACCGATTGTCCGCTATCAAACGGTCGCCGATGAGATTGTCGACCGTCGTGAGACGATTGATGACTTCGTGTCTGGGATTCAGCGCTTCGTTATCGGTCTCGGGAAGAAAATGATTTTAGCGAACAGCGCTGGCTACGTCGCTGACCAGATTTTTGGCATGCCGGCCGGAGAGATGTCGACAACACTCGCCTGGATCGGGATTATCGCCTATTCGCTCCAAATTTACTTCGATTTCTCAGGTTATTCAGATATGGCCATCGGGCTAGGGCGTATGTTTGGGTTCCACTTCTTAGAGAACTTTAACTACCCGTATATCTCTCGTTCTGTTTCGGAGTTTTGGCGCAGATGGCATATGTCACTCGGTAGCTGGTTCCGTGACTACGTCTATATCCCGCTCGGCGGAAATCGCCAAGGCGAATGGAAGACGTACCGCAACTTGGCTGTCGTCTGGTTCTTGACTGGGATTTGGCACGGGGCGAGCTGGACGTTTATCGCCTGGGGTGTATACTATGGGGTATTCATCATGCTCGAACGTGCATTCCTCGGGAAATGGTTGAAGGCGATGCCGTCTTGGCTGTCGCTGTCATTCACGTTGTTCGTCGTCATCATTGGTTGGGTCTTCTTCCGAGCTGACGATTTCCCGTATGCGATTGCTTACTTACAGACGATGTTCGGCCTTCACGGCGGACCGCTGTTCGATCAACAAGCACTCTACTACTTGGTCCAATATGGGGTCGTACTCTTGGTCGCCATCATTGCGGCCACACCGATTCCACGTATCGTCGTCGGGAAGTTCTTGAGTCAAGAACTCGATGACACGAAAACGACGGCGACCCGCCGAATCGTCGGGCTCGTCCGGGTGAGCGGTGTGCTCGTGCTCTTCTTCTTGTCGATTTCGTATATCGTATCGAGCACGTTCAACCCGTTCATCTACTTCCGCTTCTAAAGAGAAAGGAGCAATATGATGCAGAAGCCATTAGATTCTAGAAAACCTAGCCCGCGGCCGATTGAGAAAAAGCCGAAAGGGCTCGAACAATCCTGGTTCGCCGATTTTCTGTTGCTCGGTGTCTTTTTAGGAGTGATTTTCCTTGGACTGGCCACGTATTGGTTCGGTCAGGATCGGGAAGTATCGGTACTAGAAGGGCGTCAGCTCGCGCAACAGCCGGACGTCTCGGTCAGTGCCGTGCGGGATGGTTCTTACATGGAAGAGTTCGAAAGCTACTCGAGCGACCAAGTGTTTCAACGTGACCGTTGGATGGGTCTGCAGGCAGGCTTCCAAAAGAACGTCTTCCAACAAAAAATCAATAACGGGGTACTCGCCCTCGACAATGGGGTGCTCATCGGTCCTGATGAGCCTGTACGCGGGTTCGATAACATGAAGCGTCTGTTCCCTGAGTTCGGGGCAGCGATGCAAGAACAGGATGTCCCGGTCTACTTCGCGTCCGCGCCGAGTAAACCGGTCCATGCGGCGCAAAACGAGATGATTCCGGACTACGTCATCAGTGGTGACTTAGAGAGCCGCGGCAATCTCCATGACGCGGTCGATGGGGCCGACTTTGAGCTCATCGACCTCGGAGAGACGCTCTTTGAGCAGCCGATGGAAGACATCTATTTCTATAACGATCACCACTGGAACGTGCAAGGCGCATTCCTCGGGTATCAGCAAATCATCGAGCGGCTCCAACAGGACTATGAGGACGTGCCAAAATTAGAGGCGTCCGACATGGAGACGTTCAAAATCGAGCAGCCTTACTACGGCTCATACGCTCGTGAGATTTCCCTTCCATACGTCGAGAAGCTCGACTACTTGGAGTGGATGGAACCGAAAGACGGTTTCACGACCGAGGTATGCCGGAACGGGGATGATTGCGGTCATTCGGTCATCGCCCGCGAAGAAGCGGAAGAGACGAACCGATTCGCTGATTTCTATAAAGTGTTCATGAAAGACAACTACGGACAGTTGCGCATCGAGCAGAAAGATCCGGTCAACGACTTGCACGTGCTCGTCTTGAAGGATTCGTATGCAAACCCGGTGCTCGGCTTCCTCGGGGAGTCGTTCGGAACGGTCTCGGCGATTGACGTCCGCTACGCGGAAGGCAAAGTCGATATCACGGACTACGTCGAAGAGAACGATGTCGACCTCGTTTTGTTCATGCATAACGACCGCATCTCCGGAATGTCTGGGGATTACGAAGATAGCTTTTAACAAACTGCCAATCATCCACGCGATGATTGGCTTTTTTTGACGAGAAGTCGCTATACTAACAAGTAGGCAGGTGAGAGAGATGAAACGACGAACCGCCGACGGGACGTATCGGTACGTCCTCGTCCTCGGCGCCAAAGTGAATGGCATCCGACCATCGAGCGCTTTGCGCTATCGGATTGAAGCAGCCGCTGCCTATGCGAACCAGTATCCGCACGTCGAACTGATTGCTTCCGGCGGGCAAGGTCCCGATGAAGGGATGGCGGAAGCGCGCGTCATTGCCCGGGAATTAATGGCCCGAGGGATTGACGAGACCCGCATCCATATCGAGGCGGAGTCGACGTCGACGGTGGAGAACTTTCAGTTGAGCCGCCCGATTTGGGACGGCGCGCCCGGGCTGACCATCGTCACGAACGACTTCCACGTCAGACGGGCCCGGCTCGTCGGGCGGCTGTATTTTGGTCTATCGACCGACGCGCTTTATGCGAAGACGCCGACGGCCACGAAATTGAAATACGTCGCCCGTGAACAGCTGGCGTACGTGAAACTATTCATCAACTATATGCGCTGGAAATGGCGAGCATGACAAAAGGGACTTCAGCGCGAAGTCCCTTTTTCGTGTTATAGCGTACCGATGATCATCCCACCGATGACGCCGACGATGACGAGCGCCCACGGCGGCATCTTCCAATACGCAATCATGGCGAACAAGAAGGCGGCGAAGACGAAATCGACCGCACCGTTGACGGTACTTGTGAAAATCGGCTGATAGAACGCCGCAATCAAAATCCCGACGACGGCGGCGTTGACCCCGATGAGTGCGCCCGCGACTTTCGGGTTGCGACGGAGCGCATCCCAAAACGGCAAGGCACCTAGAATCAACAGGAACGCCGGCAAGAAGATGGCGAGCGTCGCGAGCAGTCCGCCCGGCACACCATTGATGACCGTCCCGAGGTAAGACGCGAACGTGAAGAGCGGTCCCGGTACGGCTTGGGCGGCCCCGTAACCAGCGAGGAACGCCTCTTCGCTCAAGAAGCCGGTCGGTACGAGCTCACGCTCGAGCAGCGGCAAGACGACATGACCACCACCGAAGACGAGCGCCCCGGCCCGATAGAAGCTATCGAACAAGGCGATCGATTGACTTTCAATCGTCTCACGTAAAATCGGCAAGATGACGAGCAACGCACCGAACAGACCGAGCAGTGTCGCCCCGAGTCGTTTCGAGAGCGGGAACGACGCCGATTTGACGTCCAAGTTGTTCGGTTTGAACAGCAAGAATCCAGCTAGACCGGCGAGCAGGATGACGAGTACTTGACTGTAGGCAGTTTGCCATAACAACACGCCGGCGAGCGCGAAGAAGGCGATCGTGCGCGTCTTCGCATCGGGCGTCAATTTGCCGGCCATCCCGAGGATAGCGTGGGCGACGATCGCGACCGCGACGACTTTTAACCCATAGAGCCAGCCCGCGTCCGAGACGTCGAGTCCCGAGACGAGCAAGGCGAACAAAATGAGAGCGATGACGGACGGTGATGTGAAGCCGATGAACGACGTGATCCCGCCGAGAATTCCGCCTCGGACGATGCCAATTCCAATCCCGACCTGACTACTGGCCGGACCGGGCAAGAACTGACAGAGGGCGACGAGGTCGGCGTAGGCACGTTCGTCCATCCATTTGCGGCGACGGACGTACTCCTCATGGAAATAACCGAGGTGGGCGACCGGTCCGCCGAAAGATGTCAGTCCGAGTCGGGTCGAGACGAATAAAATCTCTAGTAACGTCTTGAACGTTACACGTTGTTTAGACATGTGATTCACTCCTTAATCTCTTTAAATAGTTCATACGCTTTTTGACGGGCTTCCGCCAATACGACGAGACCTTTTTCGGTCGTCGTATAGTTCTTCCGGATATGGCCTCCGACGAGCTCATTGGTCCGGACGAGCAGGCCATCCTGTTCCATCGTGTGTAAAATTGGATAGAGCGTGCCGGCACTGATCGAGTAGCCGTGCTCTCGAAGTTCTTCGACCATCCACGCGCCATATACCGGATGTTCGGCAGCATGATGCAAGATGTGAATATGAATAAAGCCGAGGAACAGCTTGCGAAGGACGCGGTCTTCCACGTACATCATCTCCTTGAAATCGATTTTCGATATCGGATGTCGAAATCAGTGTAACAACCTAAGCAAATTTATGCAACCGTCGAACGTGTACCTTTACAAAAACTTCATGTAACCGATTCACAAGAATCGATTCGGCAAATATAGGGAATTCATAAAAAATGAGGTAAACTGAATAATAGAAGTAAGCAGAGGAGGAACCGACGTGGCAGACCTAAACCAAACCAAATTCCAATCCTTGTTGCGCCATATGCCCCAAGGCTACGTCGAATTTAAAGTGCTCTACGATGAGGCGGGGGAGCCCGTCGATTACGAGTTCCATGAAGTGAACGAGGCGTTCGAGCGCATCATGAAGGCGAAGCGCGAACACTTTCTCGGGGGGCGCATCACCGACAAGTTGAAAGACTTTGAGTACAGCGAGCGGGAGTGGATCGTCCAAGTCGCACGGGCCGTGGATAGTGGGGAAGCGATCACGTTCGAACATTTCTCCCGCCGCAACAAGGCTTGGTATGAGTTGTCCGTGTTCAGTGAACGTCCGGGGTACGTGTCGACGTTGTTCCATGACATTACGCCACACGTCCAAGAGAACAATGCACTGAAGCAACTCGTCAACGTGTCACACCGGTTCGTCACGACCGGGCGCGAACTATTGATGAACCAACATTTTCTCGATCAGATTCGTGGTTTCACCGGGGCCAAGGCCGTGACACTCAATCTAGTCGATGACGATGGCAATACGTACTCGACCGTTGCCTTGTCGGGAATCGATGAGCTGCTCGAACGCAGTCTCGACGTACTCGGCTTCCATCCGGTCGGACGAAAATGGCCGATGAGTCCAAAACGATTGAAGTTGTTAGAAGCGCCGAGCCCGATTATCTTCGACGATATTTTACCGCTCGTCGAAGGTGTGCTGCCGAAGCGGCTCATCAAAAATATTTTGCGTATCTTTGACCTCGGTCAAGTCATCTTATTCAAAATCGAGAAGGATGGCGTATTTTATGGAGATTTGACGATTGTCATGCAAGGAAATAAACAAGCGAGCCGGCTCGGTCTCGTTGAGTTGTACATCGTGCACATCCTTGAACAGATGACGAAAGCAGACCGGCAAATCGGAGATGCGAAAGAATCGATGTTCGAAGGGTTTGCGACTGTCGATTTGGAATGCATCATGTCTAATAAAAATCATGAGATTTTCCATTTGAACGTGGCTTGGGAGCGCGTGCTCGGGTTTCCACTCGAAGAGCTCGAGAATATGGACTTCACGAGCCTCGTCCATCCCGATGACGTCGAGAAGACGAATGAAGCGTTCGCCTTGCTTGAGGAAGGGCAAGACATCTTCCGCTTTATCAACCGATACCGGACCGTCGACGGGGACTATCGCTCAATCGAATGGCATTCAAAGGCACAAGGCAATTATATATATGCCGTCGCCAAAGACGTGACGGAGCGGGTCCAGCTCGAGGAAGAACTCGCCGAGCGGGACCGTTTGCTCACGAAACTATCGGATCAAGTCCCTGGTGCCATCTATCAGTTTGAGCGCCGACCGGACGGCAGTTTCCATTTTCCGTTCTTTAGCCGAGGATTCGAAGTGTTGACCGGGATCACATTCGAGGAGATGAAGGACGACCCGGAGCTCGTGTTCTCGAAGATTCATCCCGATGACTACCCGAACGTGATGGCGAGTATCGAGGCGTCGTATGAGAATTTGACGATTTGGGACGCGGAGTTCCGTGTCATCACACCGGACGGGGGGACGACGTGGATTTTAGGATCGTCGCGTCCAGAGAAGCTCGGTGAAGGTCACGTCCTCTGGCACGGCTATATCGGCGATGTGACCGAGAAGAAAAAATATGAGATGGAAATCGAATACTTGAGTTATCACGATCAATTGACCGGGGTAAAAAATCGTCGATATTTCGATGAGGCTCTGATCACATACGACGAACCATGCTATTATCCGCTCGCTTTGATTGTCGTTGATATTAACGGATTAAAGTTGACGAACGATGCGTTTGGTCATCTCGTCGGGGACCGTTTGTTGATTGAAGCGACGATGACGCTCAAGCGTGAGATTCGTGGCAAGGATACGGTCGCTCGAATCGGAGGTGATGAGTTCGTCATCATCATGCCGAACACGTCGCGCGACGAGGCAATTCTTCTATCAGAACGTTTGAGTCAGCTGTTTCACGATAAAGCGATTGAAGGCTTGCCGATCTCGGCATCGTTCGGGGAAGCGGTGAAAGTCGACGACTCGCTCTCCATTTCCGAAGTGTTCAACTTGGCCGAAGATCGAATGTACCACCATAAGGTTTCCGAGAAACAGAGCCGGCGACATTACTCGATTCAACTCATCATGCGGACGCTTTATGAGAAGATTCCGCGCGAGGAGGCCCATTCACAGCGCGTCGCCGAATTGTCACGACAACTGGGGCAAGCGATGAACTTCACGAGCGCCGAAGTGAACGAGCTCGTTACGGCCGCAACGCTTCACGATATCGGCAAAGTTGCGATTAGCAATGAGATTTTAGACAAGCCTGGGATGTTGACTGAGGCGGAATGGCGTGAAATCAAACGTCATCCCGAAGTGAGTTATAACATCTTGAGCACGGTGCCGGAGTATGGGCCACTATCCGAAATCGTGCTGGCCCATCATGAGCGGTGGGACGGGAAAGGATATCCGAAAGGGATCAGCGGCGAGCAGATTCCGCTCGCGGCACGAATTATCTCGATTGCCGACACGTTCGACGTGATGGTGACGGGACGCCCGTACCGGAAAGCGAAGACGCTTGATGAGGCGCTCGCGGTCATCGAAGAAGAAGCGGGCCGGCAGTTCGACCCTGAACTCGTCGAGGTGTTCTTCAAGAAAGTCGTGCCGACGTTGCAGCGGTGATTGAAGCATTAGAAAAAGGAGAGCCATCGCGGCTCTCCGTTTTCATGTGAGCGGTCGCTTCTTCAACGCCCAGGCGATGACGAGGAAGATGACGAGCGCCATCCCGAGCAATATGAGGACCGAGTTGACCGGGAAACGGTCCTCATACATCTGGGCGACCCCGTAGTTGAACCAATACGTCGGCAAGAAGCGCCCGACGACTTGGAGCGTCTCCGGAAGCCACGTCAGACTGATGAAGGCGCCTCCGGTGATGGCCGCTGCCATCGTCACGGACGTCTGCCAAATGTTCGCTTTCTCCCGATTCGTCGCGAGGATGGCGATGAGCGACCCGATGGCGAGACAGACGAACAAATAGACGATGAACAACAACGTCAGGACAGGCAGGTGAGCCAGAATGTCTTGTCGATAGAGAACGGCACTGAAGGCGAGCAACATGAGCACGTAGAGCAACCCGACCGCACAGAACGATACGAACAACGAACCGATGTAACGCCGCGGTGTGACCGGGGCGGCGAACAGGCGGGAATAGATTTTCTCGTCCCGGTCGTCGGCGACGAACAACGGGATGAACTGGAGAAAGGCCGACATCATGACGAACGACAGTAGACCGAGGAACGCCTGCGTTCGCGCCGTCGCCACCACGCTCTGTTGAAACGGCTCGCTCGAGAGCGTATAGCCGTTCTCCGTCTCAAGATCGGCCAGTTCGTTGAAACGCTCTTCGTCAAAATCACTTGCAATCAGTAACTGCCGTTCACGAGACAGGTGCGAGTTGAGCGCTTGCTCGATCAACGCGGCGTCACTTCCTTCGGTCGCGCTGAACGAGAGACGCGGCGTCTCGCCATTCAAGAGCGCCTCGGTGAATCCGTCCGGAATCGTCAGGACGACGTCTTGTCCTTGCAGTAACGCTTCATCGGTCTCGTCCGTCTCGAGCGGTGTCACCGAACCGAACCGTCCCGCTTCTTCAATCACACGATTGGCGAGTGTCCCGCCATCCCGGTCGAGGATGCCGATGGAGGCGTTCAACGCCGACGTCGAGCTGAGGAACGATAGAATCAAGCCGAAACCGAATACGGAGACGAACGTGAACACCCATAGCCCTTTTTTCCGCAGCATGCGCTTGGCGACATGTCTAAATAGCACCACGACGGTTCACCCCTTTCCAAAGCAAGAGACTGAGGACGGCGAACACGAGGAGATGCAAGGAGAGCCAACCAAGGCTCTGCCAAAACACGGTCGTATCCCCACCGCGCAGAAGCACCTGGAGCATGCCTTCCCGCATAAAGATCGGCATGAAGACGTATTGGGCCCACGGTGCCACGCTCAGCGTCACTTGATCGAAACCAGGGACGTAACCGCCGGAAAGGATCATGATGATGGCGACGAACCCGTTGACGATCGCATCTTTCGTACCGCGCGAGAGACGGGGCAGACTCGATACGAGAAAACCGAACGCGGTACCGTATAAGGCGAGGGCGAGCCAAGCGATAAACAAGAGCCCGAACTCGACATAATCGAGTGAGAAGCTGCGATAAACGAAGTGGCTGAACCAAAACACGAGCACGAGTTGCAGGAAGATGAGTGTGTATCGGCTCAAACTGCGAGCCAGGCGATATTCGATCCGTTTGACGGGAGCGGCTTGAATCCGGAGATAACTCCCGGTCATCGGCTTCTCCTCACTGAGCATGCCGGTAATGTAGAATGCACCGAACAGTGCCGTCATGATGGAAATCGTGACGGTGAAATATTCGAGTGATGTCGGGGTCCGACCCGACAAATCGACGCTCTCGCTGTCGATGAACGTCGTGGGCTCGAACGGGGCGGAAACACCTGCCTCAGCGAGCATAATCTGCTGATTGGCGACGTCCGTATATTGCCGGAGAATGGCCTCGATGACGTCAAATTCGATTGTCGACGGTTCCTCGTACAGCAGACGGACGTCGGGACCGTCCAAATGGAGGATGACGTCGGCGTCGCCATCGTTCACGCCGGTTTCAGCAGCGGCGATACTATCGTACGGGACGAGATTGATGAATGCTTTGATGTCGTCGTCGGCGAGAAAAGTCTCGAGCGGCACCCGATAATCATCCGTCGACTGTTCGACGTAGGCGACGTCCGTGACCGGGAGCGAGAAGTTGCTATTGAAGATGGCCGACAGCATCGTTCCGAGCCCGAAGATGAGAATGATTGGGAAGATGAGCATCCAAAACAAGGTCGAGCGGTCCCGCAGTTGCTGTTTGACATCATATTTGATGAACGTCCATAGTTTCATCGTCATCACTCCCTAAGTGTCTTACCGGTCAGGGCCAGGAAGACGGTATTCAAGGACGGACGGTCGACCGTAATCGAGGTGAAGCGGACCCGCTCGTCATGGAGGACGTCGAGCAACGGGGCGAGCGGGGTGTCCTTCTCGAGCGACACGTCGAGGAACGGTTCCTCGTAATCGACTTTCTTCACCCGTTCGAGCGATTCGAGTCGTTCCAAGAGGCCCGGAGTGAGGGCGTCGACTTTGATACGGGCCGTCTCGAGCGTCATGACTTGATCTTTCAGCTCATCTTGCGTGCCCTCGGCGATAATCCGTCCCTCATCGACGATGGCGACACGGTCGCAGAGCATCTCGACTTCCTCCATATAGTGGGACGTATAGATGATCGTCGCCCCGCGTCGATTCAACTCACGGATGTTCTCGAGGATGGTGTTGCGTGACTGCGGGTCGATGGCGACGGTCGGTTCATCCATAAAGATAAGTTCTGGTTCATGCACGATGCCGCAGGCGATGTTGAGACGACGAAGGAGCCCCCCGGACAGTTCCGGCGGACGTTTCTTTTGGTGCGCGGTGAGTTCGACGAAGTCGAGGGCGGCCACGGTCTTTTGTTTGGCCTCGGCCGGTTTGAACCCGTACAGCTCGGCGAAAAATTGAATGTTCTCGAACACCGTCAGCTGGTCGTACACGGAGACATGCTGCGGGACGATACCGACGCGCCGTTTAATCGTCTGCTCGTCTTTTGGCATCGAATGATCGAAAATCTGGATGGTACCGCTGTCGGCAGGATATAAGTTCAGCATGACAGAAATGGCGGTCGTCTTTCCGGCCCCGTTCGGTCCGAGTAAGCCGAACAACTCGCCGGCCTCGACGTGAAGTGAAAAGTCGTTCAAGGCAATTGTCTCACCGAACCGTTTCGTGACATGGTCGAGCGCGATGATAGACACGTGGACGCAACTCCTTTCAAATCAGGAACGTGAAAAAGCATACAATGTTTTGTTCCCGTTTGCAGGAACTTCCGAACCCAATGACGAATGAATTATAATAGTCGAATTATTCAGACAATTAATGGAAGTTGAAGTGAGGGATCGCGATGAAAGGGTGGCAGTTCAACAAAGAAGAGTCGAGCGAGAAGTTTCCAGATGAGATGGCGTGGGCGTTGTTTTGTACGGTCGAGCCGAAGCGGATGGATACGACACTCCCGTTTTATTATGACGAGTCGGTGTTCCGTTTCTCGAACGGGACGGAGTCATTTTATTTTAAAATCTCCCCGAGCTATCACGAGTTTGAGGTGAACGTCAAAGACGCGTCGGGGGAGTTGTTGTACTATCAGCTGCTGCGAACGGTCGGGAAAGTCGAGGTGCTCGAGGATCGACGCGATCACGGCGAACTGTTGATCGTCATGAACGAGGACCGGAACCGCACGGTGACGACGATCGAGTTGACCGTCCGACCGCGTTTCCGGGTTCTTGTCAAAGAGCATTACGTTTGAATTTTCCTCAGAGTGGTACATGAATTAGACATGATACCACGAGGAGGAGATTCACATGAAAGACGGACTAAACAAAAAAGTTGATGGTTTGATTGATAAAGCGGCAGGCAAAGCGAAAGAAGCGGTCGGCAAAGCGACGGACAATCAATCGCTAAAGCGTGAAGGCCAGAAAGATCAAGTGAAGGGTACGGCCAAAGAGAAGACCGGCCAAGCCCAACAAAACCTCGAAAGCCTGAAAGACGAACGCCGCTAATACAAAACGGGAAGTCGCGACAACTGCGACTTCCCGTTTTTTCATTTGGTCAAAAAGACTTGGACGTGAATCGTCGAGCCTTGCGCGTTCTTGGCCGTGCCGACACCGAGGTGCGTGAAGTTCCCGTTCAAGATATTGGCGCGGTGGCCGCTCGAGTTCATCCAGGCGTTCACCGCTGCGCCTGGGTCGTTCGACCCCATATAGATGTTCTCACCCCAACCACGATAGCTGACATCGTAGGCATCGAGCGTGTCACCTGGGCTCCCGTTCTCACGGAGCTGATGCGAGAACTGGCCCGTCCGTGCCATCTCGTCGGCCCGGACTTGGGCGACACGGTTCGCTTCGCTCGACGCTGCGAGTGCCGATAAGCCAGCCGTCTGACGCTCTTCGTTCGTCTCGGCCAAGACACCGCTCGCCGGGGCTTTGAACGTGATGTGTTTCGCCAAAATATACCCCGTCTTCGTGCCGATGTTCACTTTATACCAACGCGTCGTGCCTGTGTAACGATACGAGATCGTCTCAAGCTTCATTCCTTGGCGAAGAAACACGACGTTCGACGAGGTCGTGAGCGGACGCGATTTTAAGTAGACGCTCGATGGGGCGACGTACGCCGCCTTCGTGAACGCGACTTCGGCTGTCGATAGCTTGATATACGTGGCCGGAACGTAACCGTACCCCGTGCCCCATTGGATTT
The DNA here is from genome assembly GCF_018618345.1 of Exiguobacterium sp. s36. NCBI lineage: Bacteria > Bacillati > Bacillota > Bacilli > Caryophanales > Exiguobacterium > Exiguobacterium sp. s36. Next base: position 663,092 of record NZ_JACSLW010000001.1, on the reverse strand, counting down.
TGTACCAGCGGGCCCCGTTCGTCGTAAATGACGTCCGGACCATCATCGTGCCGTCGCGAACAATTTTACCTACACTCGTCGCTGAGCTTGACGGTGTTTTTCGGACGTTGATTTGACTGATTCCCGTAACGGAACCTTTCGTGTTGACGGCCGTCTCACGATATGAGGCTTCGACCGTGGCCGGATTGACGGTGAGCGGGGACGTCGGGGTAAATGTGAACGCAGTCGCTAAGGCGGCAGCGAGCAAGACTGAGGCAGATTTTTTCAAAATGGGAAGCTCCTTTTTCGATCATATAACCATATAATATATTGAATAGGGCGATAATGGGTATTAACATTTGATTACAAAAAGAGGCAGACTCCAGTGAGCCTGCCTGCTCCTTATTTATACAACAAATACTCTTTCCGAATCGGCAAGAACGCATCGCGCTCGGCATCGACTTTCGTCATGATCGCCTCGAGCGACTCGCCGGCGAGAATCATGTCTTTCACGTAGGCGTTCCCGGTCAGCTTCGTGATGAAGTCGTTTGAGAGGAACTCGAACTCGTCCGGATACAGGTCGTGCGCCGTCTTGACCATGGCGATACCGGTCTTGACCGCTTCGAACTTCGTCGGCTCTGTGACGTACACCTCGACGCCGTGCGACAGTTTGCCCGCGTTCTTCGAGAACGTCGGCGTGAACGAGGCGGCACGGAACGTGACGCCCGGAAGCTCGAGCGCGTTCAGCGTCTTAGCATAGTCATGCGCCTTCACGTAAGGGGCGCCAATCAATTGGAACGGTTTCGTTGTGCCGCGTCCTTCTGACAGGTTCGTCCCTTCGAACAGACCGGTCGCCGGATAGACGTTGACCGTGTCCGTCGTCGGCATGTTCGGTGACGGCATGACGAACGGGAGTCCCGTATCCTCGTACAGCATCGAGCGCTTCCAACCCTTCATCTTGACGACTTCGAGGTCGGCTTGAATCTGATACTCCGAATTGAACAAGCGTGCGAGCTCACCGACGGTCATCCCATGCTTGAGCGGAATCGGATAGAGACCGATGAAGCTCGAATAGGCCGTGTCGAGCACAGGACCTTCGACGCGGAGGCCACCTTGCGGGTTCGGCCGGTCGAGGACGACGAACGGGATGTCATTCTCGGCTGCTGCTTCCATCGCATACGCCATCGTATAGATGTACGTATAGAAGCGCGTGCCGACGTCCTGAATATCGAAGACGAGCACATCGACGTCTTTTAGCATCTCGGCCGTCGGTTTTTTCGTCGCCCCATACAGACTATAGACGGGTAGTCCCGTCACTTCGTCGATATATGAACTGATCGTCGATCCGGCTTGCGCATCACCGCGGACACCGTGTTCTGGTCCGTACAGTGCCGTCAATTCGAAATCATCGGAGTTATGGAACAAGTCGACGATGCTCGTCATGTTAGCATCGATTCCGGTCGGATTCGTGATCAGTCCGACTCGTTTACCGGCCAAGATTTCAGGATTGTCCATCAACCGGTCGACCCCGAGTTCGACTTTCGGTTTCTTCGGCTCTGACTTGGCATCGGCATCGAGCAACATGACAGATGACGTGACGAGCGTGAGGGCGGCGAGGCCGCCAATCCATTTCTTCATAACTTTTCCTCCTTCACGAATGTAAGCGCTTTACTACTTATTGGAAAGTGTACCATTCTGTATTTTTAATTCAATATAAAGTGAATAAAATAGGAAATTTTATTTCTGAATTTGATTCGTTGTACCTAAAAAGCCACCGGATTTCTCCGATGGCTGGTCGATTATCGTACGGCAAGTGCTTTCCATCCCGTCGCGCCCATGACAGAGCTAACTTGGCTTTTCGGGATGACAAGGCGACCGCGGTACGGGTCGTTGATGTAGAAGTTGTTCTTGTCATAGCCCGTCGCGAGCATGACATGATAATTGACGAAACCGGTGAATTTTTTGTTCGAAGCGGTATACCAATTGAAGTGACCGTAAGGCTGTTTAAAGTCGACGCTTGCCCAGACGATGACCGGATTGCCGAGTGACAGCTCGCGCTCGATTGAAGATAATCCTTGGCCGGACAAGTCTTTCACAGGCCGGTATTTGCTCGAGAAATTGATCATGCCTTTCGGATAAATGCCGTAGTTGCGATATTTGCTGAGCTTGCCTTTCGGGTCGCCTGTGAACATGACGTTCGGGTCGACCCAGCGGTAGAGCCGATTCTCATAGCGGGCGTTCCACATGCTTTTCGGCATCTCCCGATATAGCGTCTCGGCGCTGACGACGCGTCCTTTTTTCTCGAGCGCCATCTTGAGCGAGAAGAACTCGCAGCCGGACGGGTAGCCCATCTGGAACTGACGATAGAGCGGCACGCTCATCTTATAGGTGGAGAGCGGGTTGCTATAGACACCGCGGGCGTCGAACGCGGCGTTGCCGATACGTTTGTTCTTGTACATGACACCCGACGAATCGAAGAAATACCATTTGCTGTTGATGACTTGCCAATCTGTCTTCTTCGTCAAGGTCGGTGCAAAATATTCGTATTGCGTCGTATACTTCCAACCGGTCTCGCGGACGCCGGTCGAGTGGAAGTAGTAATAGCGAGTCCCAACTTTGTGTTTTCCTTGCAGACGATAGCCGTAGACGGGATGGAACCCGTACACTTTGCCGTCAATCGTCTGCAGACCGTAGCGACGTTTTCCGTCCGTCCCGAAATAGTAATAGCGAGAGGCGACTTTTTGGACGCCGGCCAACCGATAGCCGTACGTCTCATGGAAACCGTAAACGGTCGTCCCAATCTTTTTCAGCCCGTGCTGGCGTACACCGCTTGTACCGAAGTAGTAGTGGCGCGTGCCGATTTGTTGCCAGCCGGTCGCGACCTGTCCATCTTTCAAGAGCAAGTATTTCTTGCCGTTAATCGTGTACATGCCCGACCGGATCGTTCCGTTTTCGAATATGTAATGCTTCACGCCGTTGACGGTTTGCCAACCGCTCAACCGTTTCCCTTCAAGAGAGAACAAGTAGCGTTTCCCGTCCACGGTCAAAAAGCCGATCGCCATGACGCCGTTCGATTTGAAGTAATAGAGACCGTCCGTGAGTTGTTGCCAGCCTTTCAGCTGCTTCCCGTCGGCGGCGAACAAGTAGGTCGCCCCGTCAATCGAATAGCGCCCGGTGACAAGCACGCCGTCCGTTTCAAAATAATATGTAGCGCCATCGATGGCTTGCCAACCGACGGCCATCGTCCCATCTGCTGCGAAATAATAGGTCTTGCCATCAATCACTTGCCAGCCGGTCAGCACCGTGCCGTCTTCTGTCGTATAGACTGTTCCCGTCGCCGTCGTTTGAAACCCGGCCGCGGCATGGACGTGGTCGTTACTGAGGATGATGCTCATACTGATGGCCAAACCTGCAACTACATGACTCCACTTCATAGGCGTCCCTCCGCAATCATTTTGCAAAATTGGTATTATTTTGTAAATTAAGTATACATGAGAAAAGCCGCCCTGACTCGGCGGCTAAAGGACTATTTTGAGAAATTGCTACATCAGGACGAACGGCTTATGAACAACAACCGTTTCGAGGCGACGAAGAGCGTCACACTGACCAGCAACAGGCTACTGAAAATCGGCCAGACAAGTAAACTCTCACCCATGAGCACTTCGGCCGATAACGAGCCGAGCCGCCATGGCATCCAATCCCACTCGAGCCAGCCGATGAGGAGTGACATGATGAAATGGAGCGCGAGCGTGATGACGAGGGCGACGAGACCGCTCTCGAGCAACGCCGCGAACAAGAAGAAAATTGACAGCTGGACGACGAAATGAAGCATGAGCAGTCCGGTCGCTACCAAGAAATCGCTGACGTCGAACGAATCGAACAGAACAATCGTGTAATAGGCAGCGCTCAATTGGGCCAGTCCGATCGCGACGACGGCAAGCAGTGAATAGTGCCCCCATTTGCTGAGGACGATGCGTGTGCCCGGAATCTTGAGCGACTTGAGCCAGGCGAGCGTACCGAGCGACCGTTCGTGACTGAACGTATGCATCGCGGACAACAGCACGACGAGCAGGCCGATTTGTCGCAACTGTTCGCTCGCCGACATGAGCACTTCTTCTGGTGACGGGGTCGGAATCTCGATGACCGCCCCGTCCGGCAGGTTGCCACCCGAGGCCAAAATGTCCGGGAGGAAATAGAGCGTGAGCGGTTGCATCGCCGCGAGCAACATCAAGGCGATCGGGACCCAGACGAGTCGCTTGTTGCGCCATGACTCTTTCCACTCTTGTTTGAAGATGGCCAGTCTCATCAGGCGTTCACCTCCAAGAATAGTGACTCGAGAGATGGATGCCCGACATGGAGCGATTGGAGCCTTAGGCCGCGCTCGAGCAACAGCTGCAGTAGCGCCCGTTCCGTCACGTCTTTCGCGTCCGTCTCCAGTTCCCATGTCGTCCCGGAGCGGGTGACGTGGCTGACACCCGGGAGCGTTCGCCACTCATCCTCCGTCACGACGTCATTGAACAGACGGACTTGAATCGAGGACTTCGAGCCGAGTAAATCGGTCACGGTCCCTTCCATGAGCAGGCGACCTTGTCGGAGCAGGAGTACCCAGTCGCTCGCTTCCTCGGCATCGGGGAGCACGTGCGTCGAATAGAGAATCATCCGCTCTCGTTTCAAATCGCTTAAGAGGTCGAGTACTTCCCGGCGGCCGCGCGGGTCGAGCGCCGAGACGGGTTCATCGAGCAGTAACAGCTCCGGGTCATGCACGAGCGCCTGGGCGATGCCGAGCCGTTGCCGCATGCCGCCGGACAAGTGTGCCGCCGGTCGATCGACGGGCTCGAGTCCGACCCGTTTCAACAAATGGACCGGGTCGACATTCGTGACGCCGGTCAACTCGGCCGCATAGCGAATCGTCTCGACCGGTGTGAGCGATGGATAGAGCGCCGGTCGCTGTGGCAGATAGCCGATACGGATGGCGTCATGCCCGACGATCTGTCCGGACGTCGGTGTCGTCACGCGGGCAATCATATTGAGCAGTGTCGTCTTGCCGGCCCCGTTCTCACCGAGGAGCGAGGTACAGCCGGGGCGGAGTGAGAAGCTGACATCGTCGAGCGCGGTGAACGTGCCGAATCGTTTCGTCAGTTGAGTGACGTTCATCGCTTCGTCCGTCCCCATAGGAAGTAGACGATCGGCCCGAGAATGTTGATGAATAGGATGACGAGGAGCCATACCCATTTCGGTCCATTCGTTTCTTGCCGTTTGAGCAAATCAATCAAGGCGACGACGAGCAAGATGAGTTGCAGCACGAGCAATGGCAAGAGGATGAGCAATAAATTTGAGTCATTGGTAATGTCCAATTATGTTCCTCCTTCATAAATGAGTTCACTACTTCATTCCACATATAGGACCTATTTCCTGTATGGAACAGAAAAAAGCCCTTTCTCCGTAAAGAAAGGGTGACAATCATTTGACGATGATGACCGGGGCGAGGGCGCGCTTGGCGAGCTTATGGCTGACGCTGCCGAGCACGAACTCTTGGAACGTGTTCAGTCCGCGTGAACCGACGACGACATACTCGTATGGTTGATGGTTCGCATATTTGACGAGCTCGATGTCCGGCTCCCCACGAAGTTCGATATATTCATACTCAAGCCCGGCTGCAACGATTTGATCGAAGAGCGGTTGCAACATCTGCTGGCGCTTCGTTTCAAGATCGATTTTTCCGGTCGAGTTGAGTGCGGCTTCTTTCGATTCTTTGGCGCTGACGACATGGACGATGTCGATGGATGCGTCTGATGCCTTGGCGAGCTGGATCGCTTTCTCAAGTGCCCGCTTCGAGTGAGCAGATCCGTCTGCCGCTAAAAATACCTTTCCCATTGAAACGTCCTCCTCTTTCACACAATCTACTTTTAGTATATGCGATTTACTAGAGCCATGGATATAAAAAAGGGAGCGAACGTGAATGTTCACTCCCGAAGAAATTGAATTAATGGCCGGCGCTTGTTTCTTGTTGCTTCAAGTGTAGCGCGAGCGTATTGAGCAGTTTCTCTGAATCTTTGTTCAAGTTCAACAGTTCCGGCTCGATCCCGACTTCACGGTACTTAAAGACAACTTTATCAATGGCGCCGATGGCCGAGTCGTCCCAAAGATGCGTGTTCGAGAAATCGATTGTGACATGTTTGACACCGTCTTCGGCGTCTTCGGTCACATCGAACTGATTGACGAACTCGGACGTCGAAGCGAAGAAGAGCTGACCGTTCACGATGTAGCGGGCACGGTCGGCGTCCACACTGCGGTCAAGTTCGATTTTCGAGATTTTTGCGGCGAAGAGGATGGCTGCCGTCAAGATCCCGGCGAACACACCGAGTGACAAGTCGTGCGTGACGACCGTGACGAGCACCGTCACGAGCATGACGACCGTATCCGATTTTTGAGCAGTGCGCATCGCTTTGAGCGAGCCCCAGTCAAACGTCGCATACGAGACAAAGAACATGACACCGACAAGGGCGCCGACCGGGATGAGCATCAACACATCACTCATCGTCATGATCATGATGAATAACGCGAGTCCGGCGACGAACGTCGACAGGCGCCCACGGGCACCGGACGAGACGTTGATGACCGATTGACCGATCATCGCACATCCTGGCATCCCGCCGAAGAGACCGGTGATGATGTTGGCGATACCTTGTCCTTTTGATTCTCGGTTCTTGTTCGAATCCGTTCCCGTCATGTCATCGACGATTTGTGCCGTCAACAGCGACTCGATCAATCCGACGAAGGCGAGGGAGATCGAGTAGGGGAGGATGATCATCAACGTCTCAAACGTCAACGGGACGTTCGGGAATAAAAATTCCGGGAGCGTTGCTGAAATCGTACCCATGTCGCTAATGTTTTTCGTCTCGAGCCCGAGCGTGACCGCCAGAATCGTCATGACGACGATGGCGACGAGCGGTGCCGGGATGACTTTGTTGATGCGTGGGAACAAGAAGATGATGGCGAGCGATCCAATGACGAGCGCCCAGATCATCCAGCTTTCACCTTCAAAGTTCGTCAATTGCGCCTGGAAGATCAAAATCGCCAAGGCATTGACGAAGCCGACCATGACGGCGCGCGGAATGAACTTCATCAAGCGGGCGATGCCGAAATAGCCGAGCGCAATTTGAATGATTCCGGCGAGAATCCCGGCAGCGAGTAAATACTGCAACCCGTAATCGGCGACGAGCGAGACGATGACGAGCGCCATCGCACCGGTCGCAGCCGAAATCATGGCCGGACGCCCACCGGCAATCGAGATGACCATCGCGATGATGAACGACGCGTAGAGCCCGACCATCGGATCGACTCCAGCGATGAGCGAGAAGGCAATCGCCTCAGGGATGAGCACGAGCGCGACGACGAAGCCGGCTAGGACGTCGGCCCGGACGTTACCGAGCCAATCTTGTTTAATCGTATTCAATTTTTCCAAAAGAACACACCTCTCTATATATTTTTTGACTTTGATCTCCGAGTCTCACGAAGATCAAACGCCGCATTATATGAGAGAAGTCGTTCGACCGATACAAGTTTTCACAACGTGTTTCATCATAACGAACTTTCACCGAAATGACAATTGCCTCGGATGAAAAACTATGGTAACTTCATAACGTAAAGGTTATATAACGGTTTTGTTATACAGAGAAGGAGAATGACGATGCATACCGCAGAAGAACTCAGTAAAGTGCTCAAAGTGTTGGCTGACCCGACACGTCTGACGATGCTCAAGCAAATGCAAGAAGGGGAGCAGTGCGCTTGTAGCTTCGTTGATTGTTTCGACATTTCGCAGCCGGCTATCAGCCGTCATTTGAAGATGATGCGCCAAGCGGGGCTATTATTGGAACGACGCGACAAGCAATGGATTCACTATCGATTGAACGAGACGAGCCCATTCTATGCGATCGTCATCGATCTGCTCGACAAAATCGAGACGGTCGATGCGAGTTGTGACTGTGACGCCGAGTGTGCGATTTAAGGAGGAGTCAACGATGAAACTTGAAGTATTCGAACCAGCCATGTGTTGCCCGACCGGACTTTGTGGTCCGTCAATCGATCCGGAACTGACGCGGATTGCGACAATCCATTACGTATTGAAACAACGCGGCTTTGATGTGGCCCGTTATAACCTCGCCTCCGAGCCGAACCGCTTCGTCGAGAACGCCCATGTCCAAGCTGAAATCGCGAACGGACTCGAGACGCTTCCGCTCACCGTCGTCGACGGTGCCATCGTCAAACGTGGGGCTTATATGACGAACGAGGAAATTGCCGAGTTGACAGGACTCCCGGTCGAAGCGTTCGCCGCACAAGACGGCGAGAAACCGAAAGTGCGCATCACGCTTAAAAAATAAGGAGGCGCGTCATGATGAATCGCTTTGATTTCACGACAATCGAACCAACGCGCTATGTGTTTTTGACCGGTAAAGGCGGTGTCGGCAAGACGTCGACGGCTTCGAGCCTCGCGTTGACGCTTGCTGACCGCGGTAAGCGAGTCTTGCTCGTGTCGACCGACCCTGCGAGCAACCTTCAGGACGTGTTCGAGATGGAGCTCGACAAGACACCACGCCTCGTCCCGGGAACCGGTCTGTTCATCGCGAACTTCGACCCGGAAGAGGCGGCGAAGCATTACATGGAACGGATGGTCGGTCCTTATCGCGGTGTCCTTCCGGACGTGGCCATCCAGTCGATGGAAGAACAGCTGTCCGGCGCCTGTACGGTTGAGATCGCGGCGTTCGACCAGTTCACCGAGCTGTTGACGTCTGAGTCGGCACGTGAGACATACGATCACGTCATCTTTGACACGGCACCGACTGGTCACACGCTACGGTTGTTGACGTTGCCAAGTGCGTGGGACGGATTTTTAGAGACGAATACGACCGGTGCGTCTTGTCTCGGTCCGCTTGCTGGTCTGGCCGACAAGCAACTGCAATACAAACGGGCTGTCGAGACGCTCACCGACGGCAGCGAGACGACATTGTTGCTCGTCGCCCGTCCCGAGACATCGACGCTCGTCGAGGCGGCGCGTGCCGCGACCGAGCTTCACGCGATTGGCATCGAGCGGATGCAACTTGTCATCAACGGCGTCGTCGCATCAGACGAAGGGACGGACCGCTATACGAAACGGTTCATCGAGCGTCAACAACAGGCGCTCCGTGAACTTCCGAAAGGTGTCGCCGACCTCGAGACGTTCACGCTGTCATATGCGTACGAGAACCTCGTCGGTGTCCCGGCGCTCCGACGCTGGGTGAACGGGGAGACGGCCACCGTCCCAAATACACGTTATGACACGAGTCATTATGGCTCAATCGACCGACTCGTCGATGAAATCGAGATGGATGGCCCGAGCGTCATCATGACGATGGGGAAAGGCGGGGTCGGCAAGACGACGCTCGCCTCGCTCGTTGCCGTCGCGCTCAGTGGGCGAGGCCACGCCGTCCATTTGACGACGACAGACCCGGCCGCACATGTGGCTTTCACAATCGGCTTGGATGTCCCGGATACGTTCACTGTCGATGCGATTGACCCGAAAGTCGAGATCGAGAAGTACCGGATGGACGTGTTCCGGGAAGCGGGGGATCTGAACGACGAGCAGCGCATGATGCTCGAAGAGGACTTGCGTTCGCCGTGCACCGAAGAGATCGCCGTCTTCCGCGCCTTCGCTGATCAAGTGGCGAAAGCGAAAGACCGCTTCGTCGTCATCGATACGGCGCCGACGGGTCATACGCTTCTTCTCTTGGATGCGACTGAAAGTTATCACCGTGAACTCGAACGGTCGACCGGGGTCGTCCCGGAAGCGGTCCGCGACCTGTTACCAAAACTGCGCGATCCGAAACAGACGCACGTCATCATCACGACGCTGCCTGAAGCGACACCGGTTTATGAAGCCGAGCGACTCGTCGCTGACTTGGAACGGGCCGAGATTCAACCGTTCGCCTGGGTCGTCAACCAATCGTTCACACCGCTCGATGTGACAAGCAAGCTGCTGACGGCGAAAGTCGCGAGCGAGGCGCCTTGGCTCGAGCGTGTGAACGCCTATCCGCGACCGACGTTACTCGCATGGCAAGAACAACTGCCGGTCGGTTATCCGGCACTGTCACAACTACTCAAGGAGGAAGTTACATGAACATCACGAATGAAGCCATCGATTTTATGAAAGACGCACTGGTTGAAGAGGAAATCAAATCAGTTCGTATCTGTACGGAAGCCGGGTGCTGTGGACCGACGCTCGGTCTCCTCGTTGCGGCTCCAGAAGCGACGGATGACGTCAAAGACTTCAACGGCCTCACGTTCGCCGTCGCGAACGACGCCGAAGCGATGGCGGAAAACGTCACGCTCGACGTCGAGTCGACGGAAGACGGTGTCAGCCTCGTGCTTCGCGGCTTGCAACAGACTTGCTAAAAAAATAGAGAATTATTGGAGGAACTCATTGTGCAGTGGATTGCTAGTATTATCTTTTTGGTGACGCTCTTCCTCATCATCAAGCAACCGAAAGGCCTCGGCATCGGTTACTCGGCGATGGGGATGGCGGTCATCGCCCTTCTCACCGGGGTCGTCAATTTGGATGACGTCGGTACTGTCTGGGGCATCATTTGGAACGCGACGTTCACGTTCATCGCCATCATCATCATCTCGCTCATTTTAGACGAGATTGGATTCTTTGAATGGGCTGCCTTACATATGGCCCGCATCGCCAAAGGCGGCGGCGTCAAGCTGTTCGTCTATATCACGTTGCTCGGTGCGCTCGTCGCGGCGTTGTTCGCGAATGACGGGGCGGCGCTCATCTTGACACCGATTGTCCTCGCCATGGTGCGGGCGCTCAAGCTTCCGGATGCGGTCGTCTTGGCATATGTCATGGCGTCTGGGTTCATCGCTGATACGGCGAGTCTGCCGTTCGTCGTCTCGAACCTCGTCAATATCGTCTCGGCCGACTTCTTCGGCATCGGTTTCGCCGAATATGCGGCGCGGATGGTGTTCGTCAACGTCTTCGCCGTCAGCGGAAGTTTACTTGTCTTGTATTTGTATTTCAAAAAGGACATTCCGAAGCAGTACGATTTATCGAAACTCGTCGAGCCGGCCTCGGTCATCAAAGACCATAAAATGTTCCGTTTGTCGTGGGTCGTGCTCGCACTTCTCGTCATCGGATACTTCACAAGCGATATCGTCGGCATCCCGGTCTCGCTCGTCGCGGGGATTATCTCGTTGTTCTTCCTCATCATGGCGAACCGTTCACCGGCCGTGCCGACCCGGTCCGTCCTACGCGGGGCGCCTTGGGCGATCGTCTTCTTCTCGCTCGGGATGTATATCGTCGTCTACGGTCTGCAAAACGCGGGACTGACGCAAGTGCTCGCCAACTTCATCGACTGGTTCGCCGTGAACGCCTTCAGCGCCACGTTCGGGATGGGCTTCTTGGCTGCCATCTTATCATCGGTCATGAACAATATGCCGACCGTCATGATTGACGCGCTCGCCATCGATTTGACGACTACGACCGGTCAGATTCGGGAAGCGCTCATCTATGCGAACGTCATCGGGTCCGATCTCGGTCCGAAAATCACACCGATTGGGTCGCTCGCGACGCTGCTATGGCTCCACGTGCTCCGCACGAAAGGGCTTAAAATCGGTTGGGGTCAATACTTTAAAGTCGGGATCATCTTGACGATTCCAACGCTCGCCATCACGTTGCTTGGACTATACATCAGCCTACTACTTTACTAAGGAGTGTTTAATATGAAATTGGTCATCATCGGTTCAGTCGCCGCCGGTACATCGGTCGCGGCAAAAGCACGTCGTAACAACGAAGACGCACAGATTACGATTTACGACCGCGACTACGATATCTCGTACTCAGGTTGCGGCATTCCGTATTATGTTGGCGGCGAAGTCGAGTCGCGCGACGATTTGACGCCTCGCGATGCGGCATTCTTCAAGAAACGCTACAACATCGACGTCATGACACGTCATAACGTGACGGCAGTCGATGCCGACGCACAGACGGTCACGGTCGAGAACCTTGAGACGGGTGAATCGTTCACGGACAGCTATGATTCGTTGGTCCTCGCAACAGGTGCCTCGAGCATCATCCCGCCGATTCCGGGTGTCGATTCGGACAACGTGTTCCCAATCCGTAACATTCAGAACGCGGAAGCGACACGTAACTTCGTCGATGCGACGAACCCGAAACATGCAACCATCATCGGCGCCGGGTTCATCGGTCTCGAGATGGCCGAGCAACTCAAACTGCGCGGCGTCGACGTCACGGTCATCGAGCGTTTCCCGCAAGTGATGCCACCACTCGATAAAGATATGGCTTGTCGCGTCGAGGACCACCTCGAGAAGAACGGAATCGAGCTCATGCTCGGTGAGACGGTGACGGAACTCGTCGGTGATGGTCATGTCGAACGCGTTGTCACGGAAAGTGGCAAGACAATTGATACGGACCTCGTTATCCTCTCAGTTGGTGTCCGTCCGAACACGGAACTCGCGAAATCGATCGGTGTCACAATCGGCGAGACGGGTGCGATCGCCATCAATGAGCGGATGGAGACGAACGTGAAGAACGTCTATGCGGCTGGCGACGTCGCCGAAAGCTTCTCGCTCGTCACGGGCAAACCGATTTGGCGTCCACTCGGTTCGACGGCGAACAAGATGGGGCGTGCCCTCGGGGACCTCATCACAGGAGGCGACCTTGAACATCGTGGCATCCTCGGCACAGGCATCTTCAAAGTGTTTGGCCAAGCCGTCGCCCAGACCGGTCTATCGGAACGTGAGGCCCGCGACCTCGGGTATGACGTCGAAGTACTCCATAACACGAAGCCGGACAAGCCGGCTTATATGGGCGGGAAAGACTTGACGATTAAAGCAATCGGCGACCGGTCGACACGCCAATTGCTCGGCGTTCAAATCGTCGGCTTTGAAGGTGTCGACAAGCGTATCGACGTGTTCGTCACGGCCATCACGTTCAAGGCGAAAGTCGATGACTTGTTCCATCTCGACCTCGCGTACGCGCCGCCGTTCTCGACGACGAAAGATCCTGTCATGTACACGGGCATGGCGCTCGCGAACAGTATGAATCAATCGGCGCGACTCATCACACCGGGTGAGCTGCAGAAGCGGATCGATGCGGGTGAAGACATGCAGATTATCGATACGCGTAAAGCTTCGCAGTTCGAAAAAGCGTGTGTCGACTGTGCGGTCAACATCCCGCTCGGTAACTTGCGCGAAGCCGCCAAGGACATGGAAAAAGACAAGCCGACCGTCGTCTATTGCAACGGCGGGGTGACGGGGAACGCAGCCCAAAACGTGCTCCGTAACCTCGGTTTCACCGACGTTTACAACTTGTCAGGTGGGAATAAAAATTATCAACTCTTTAAAAAATACGGGAACTAACACAGACGGCGTCCGAGTCATTCGGACGCCGTTTTTTGGTATGCTGAATCATGAGGTGAATCAGATGAACTATAAGCTGTTACATGAGAAGTTCGAACGGAGAAAGCAGTGGCTCATCTTTGAGAAGGAGGAGGTCGTCCGTCGGGTGATGGTCCGCTATAAGGCACGCGTCATCCCAAAAGCAGACATCATGGACTTGGTGAACGATGATCAGTTGTCGTATGACCATATCTTTTGTTGCTTAACGATTGATGACCCGCGTATGATTGATAAAATCTTTACGGAAAAGGAAAAAAAGGACCATCGCTGGGAACGAGACGATAACGCACGACGTGGGATGGTGTACAAACATAAGGACGAGGCGCATCGACGATACAATCAGTTGATCCTCGACGAGATGGAAGGGCGCCGACTCGACATCATATTCGAAAGTAAGGACGGAAAGTTCGTGACAGGTTTTCTGACGAGGGATATGTCAACACAAGTTGTCTCTTATATCTATGCACATACCGGCGCAGCAAAATTCACCGGGCTCATCCCGCGCTCGTTGTGGCCGCCGGATGTGACAGACGAAGAGTTCAAGCTGAGCTATCGTTGGTACTTAGAGGCGTTAGAAGAATGGAAGAAACTATAATGAACCCCTGATGCCGCGCATCAGGGGTTAGTTCGCTTTCTTTTCGTTCCACTTGCCGAGTCGGTTGCGTCCGCTCCGTTTGGCGACATATAAGCCGACGTCGGCTTTTTTAATCAGTTGGCTCGACGTGGCGATTTTGGACTCTGACGTGCTGGCGATGCCGATAGAGACGGTGACGTCAATGAAGGATCCGTCCGGCAATAAGAACGGCGTTTCGGCGATTTGCCGCAAATAGCGTTTGCCGATGACGAACCCTTGCGACAACGTGCAGTCAGCCAATAAAACCGAGAATTCTTCGCCGCCGTTGCGGCAGACCATGTCATCGGTCCGGGCCGTCTTCGTCAACCGATTGCCTAATTCGACCAAGATGGCATCACCGGCATCATGGCCGTACGTATCGTTAATCGATTTGAAATGATCGATGTCGAGGAAGAGCAAGGCGACGTCTTGCGTTCCATTGAACACTTCCTCGTCGACGCGCTTCATCTCTTCCTCGAAGCGGCGGCGATTGCCAAGTCCGGTCAACGAGTCGGTGAAGGCCGCTTCTTTATATTTTGAAATGAGCCGTTCCGAGCGTTGGATTTTATGGATACCCCCGTAGACGATATGGAGAAGGAATCCGGCCGAGTACCCGATAGTGATGAAGGCGAGGAGCGTCATCACATACATTTCGATTTGATTATAATTGCTGACGTTTAACAGCGAGAACAACGAGATGAATCCGAGGCTGATCGCATTGACGATTCGGATATCCCGCGCCGGTTTGATTCGTTCACGGAACCATAGGAAAGCGACAGCAATCGATGCGGCGAGCGTGTAGTCGAGAAACGTGATCAACAAAAGCGTCTCGGTCAAGATGAACGGCAAAACGAGAATGCTCGCGACATACGTGATCCGTACACCCGGCAGGCCGAAGTAGAGCGCCGACATGATGATGGGGACAAACCCGTATTGAAAGTCGGCCTGCGCGTTCCACAACACGCCGTGCAGGGTGATCACAATCGATAGCCCGGCAAGTAAGAAGGAGATGGTGACTTGACGCCGGAGCGGGAGCTTCGTTGTCACGCCCAGCTTCGTGAGGCGCGAAATAATATAGAGACCGACCAGCAACAGACTGGCGTTGGCGATCAAGTTGTTAATGAGGTTCGTAAGTGACATATATTTAAAATTCCTCCTCTAACTTCTATATACAGTCCATTAATCCGAAAATGCAATCATTTTCGGAATGGAAAATAGCGGAGGTTTCCCAACCGATGGCGCAAAGAGGAAGGTGTTAGGTGTTTATCTAGAAAAACATTGAATTCCGAAAAGGAAACGTTTACAATTTTTGTGTAAGCGTTTTCCTAAAATCATGCTACAAGGAGGGACCCACATGGTCAACAAGCGATGGAAACAGGCATGGGCAGTTGTGCTAACGTTTGCACTAGTGTTCTCAATGTTTCCGATGTCATCGTCCGCTCTCGATAAAGGCAAGTCGACGCTCGTCGTCGTTCACTATCAAGAGGCCCCGGACAATCAAACGGATTGGAACTTATGGCTTTGGGCGAATAACCCAGATTATTTCCCGAATAAAGCCTTCGCCTTCAACGGCGAGGACGACTTCGGAAAGGTGGCGGCCTACGAATTCCCGGTCGATTCACCTGAAAAGCTCGGTCTCATCGTCCGTACGGACAACTGGGAGAAAGATAAAGGGTCGGAAAACGACCGTTTCATCACGAGCGATATGATTAAAGACGGCGTTGCCGAAGTATGGATCAAGTCAGGGGACTCGAAAATCTATACGTCGAACCCAGACGGGGAGACGGCAGCAACGGACGTAGATATGAAAGTTCATTACTTCCGTTACGACAATACATACACGGACTGGGGTCTTTGGACATGGCCAGACGGTGGCGACGGTCAAAACATCAACTTCGATGAGACGGACGCCTTCGGCGGTGTCGCGAACGTGAAGTTTGCGAACCCAGACGCGAAGAAACTCATCGGACTCGTCACGAAAAAAGGCGAATGGGCCGAAAAAGACGGCACAGACCGTTTCGCGCTCAGCACGGCGAAAGAGATTTGGCTCGTCGAAGGGGATTCGACGATTTACTATTCAGAACCAGAAATCGATCGTTCACCGAAAATCGTCTCATTCGAGGCGGACACGTTCCGTCAAGCGGAGCTCACGCTCAACCGCGTCATCGACGAGAAGTTCTTGAGCGAATTGACGGTCGAAGGTGCGACCGTTGAATCGGTTGAGAAGTCAGGCGACAAGTCGGTCACCGTCCGTTTCAGTGCCGACATCGATTTGGCGGCGGTCATCACGGCGAAGCACCCGACGTTCGGAGATAAAGTACTCCAAGCGGGCGACGTCCTTCGGTCACCGGAGTTCGATGCGAAGTATGCCTATGACGGCAAACTCGGCGTGACTTACAAGCAGTCAAAATCACAATTCGTCCTTTGGGCCCCGACGGCACAAGACGTGAAGCTCGAACTATGGAACATGCCGAAAACGCGTCCAGCTTCGGATAAAGACTTGAAGAAGACGATTTCGATGAAGCGTGGCGAGCGCGGCACATGGGTCGCGGACGTCCGTGGCGATTTGGACGGCATCGGCTACACGTACAACGTCAAGCACGCGTCAGGCAGCGTCCGCGCGGTCGATCCGTACGCGACAGCAGTCGGTGTGAACGGGGACCAAGGGGTCGTCGTCGACTTGAACGAGACGAAACCGAAACGTTGGAACTCGATGAAGCCGAAATTGGCGAAACGGACAGACGCCATCATCTATGAGACGCATGTTCGCGACTTGTCGATTTTCGACGTCACGTCAGACAAGTACGATTCAGGGATTAAAAACAAAGGCAAATATCTCGGCGTCGTCGAGCCAGGCACACGCCTCCTCGTCAACGGCAAGAAGACAGCCACAAAGACTGGCCTCGACCATATGAAAGACCTCGGTGTCACACACGTCCAGTTCATTCCGGTGTACGACTATAACACGGCCTCGGTCGATGAGACGAAACCGGATGCATCATACAACTGGGGGTATGACCCGAAAAACTATAACGCGCCGGAAGGCTCGTATTCGACGAATCCATATGACGCGAAAGTCCGGATTCGTGAGATGAAACAAATGATTCAAGGGCTTCATGACAACAATTTGCGCGCCGTCATGGATGTCGTCTATAACCACATGTTCGATGCGCAAGCCTCGAACTTGCATAAAATCGTTCCAGGTTACTACTACCGCTACACAGAAGGCGGCGATTTCGCGAACGGAACGGGTGTCGGTAACGATACCGCTTCGGAACGCAAGATGATGCAGAAGCTCATCGTCGACTCGGTCGTCTATTGGGCGCAAGAGTACCATTGGGACGGGTTCCGTTTCGACCTCATGGGCATCCATGACGTCAAGACGATGAACCAAGTCCGTTCGGCGTTGAACAAAGTGGATCCATCTATCCTCGTCTTCGGCGAAGGTTGGGACCTCAGCACGCCGCTCGACCCGGCGAAGAAAGCGAACCAGAAGAACGCCTACAAGATGCCAGGCGTCGCACACTTCAACGACAACATCCGCGACGGCTTGAAAGGCAGTGTCTTCATCGACACGGACAACGGCTTCATCAATGGTAAAGCCGGCCTTGAGAACCGCATCAAGACAGGCATCGTCGGTGAGATTGACTATAGCGCCGACATCAAAGGCTTCACGAAAGAACCGACGCAAGCGATCACGTACGTCGAAGCGCACGACAACCACACGCTCTGGGACAAGCTCGAACTCACGAACGCGAAAACGTCGGAAGCGGACCGCACGAAGATGCACCGTCTCGCGTCGAGCATCCTCTTGACGAGCCAAGGAACAACATTCATTCATGCAGGTCAAGAGTTCATGCGGACGAAAGAAGGCGACCACAACTCGTACAAATCGCCGGACCGCATCAACCAAATGGACTGGAAACGGGCCGCTGACCGTAAGGCGGACGTCCAGTACATGAAGGGTTTAATCGAAATGCGTAAAGACAACCCAGGTCTCCGCATGACGAAGGCGGTTGACGTGAAGAAAAACTTGAAATTCTACAAAGCCGAAGCGAACGTCATCAGCTACTCGATTGATGACAAAGCACCTGGCCAGAAGAAAGACTTGTTCATCACGCACAACGCTAACGCTAAGACGGTCAAAGTGAAATTGCCGAGCGGGCAATGGAACCTCATCGTCGATGGCAAACAAGCGGGCACGAAGACGATTAAACGCGTCTCGAGCACGGTCGATGTACCGGCTTACGGATCGGTCGTCGTGAAACAACGTTAAACGGGAGACCACGGACTCAATTGAGCCGTGGTCTTTTATGATGCTTGAAATAATGACATTAATTTCAAAATATGTACAAAAGAGAGATTATTCCCCTTATTTTCGAAAGTAGAAGCCTCCTTGACGGGTTCCATCTTATATAATCAAGGTAATACGACATTCATGTGACGTTCGTCACACCGGGGAGTGGTGGAAATGGGCTTCTTCCGACAATGGAAGCATGCATTGGAATCAAACGTTGAACAAATGGAACGTGGAGAACGAATCAATATCGATCCGCTCCTGTTAGTTCAGTATCCAGATGCCGTCTATGTACTCGATCGAGAGTTAAGGCTCGTCGACTCGAATGAAAAACTGTCGCTTCTTTTTAACGGGGAAGAAGAGCGGTTCGTCCATCCGGCATCATGGTTGCCTGAGACAGAAAGTGAACGGGTCCAGACGTTCCATCAACGGTCGCTCCAAGGTGAAACCGTACATTATGAACTGCAAGCGCGGAACGAGGACGGTCGCTCGATACATCTGTCCATCACAAATACACCGCTCTATACAGGGCGGGTCATCACGGGCCTTTACGGCGTCGTCAAAGATTTGACGACACAGACGGAGTTGAGAGAACGTTACAATCGGATGAAAGTGAGCCGATTGCTATTCGAGCGGATCCCTGGGCTCATCTTGATTGAACTCGACCTTGAAAAGGGCACGTTCTACCACTCTCCGCAAACCGGACAACTGCTTGGTTTGACGAAACGACAGCTCGCTGAGATGAAGCGGGAAGATTTTCGAAAATTGATTCATGAAGACGATCGGGGTGCGTTCGCGGCGGCAATCGAAACGTTGCTTCAAGACACCGAACAATTTGAATACGAGACGCAACTTCGCGCTTTTAACCCGAAAGTGGAACAGTATTTGGAGTTGATTGTAAAAGTCGGTATATCGAAAGATCGCAAAGCCGTCACATGGGCGATGTTTGATGTGACGAATCTCGTCACGGCCGAGGAAGAATTGACGAGAGAACGGTCGAAAGTAAGGCAGCTTTGCGAGATTGTCGACTCAGTCATTTTTGAGCGCTATTTTGAGTCAAAACAATTCAAGTTTTTGACGCCGGGCTTCTCACTTATCTTTGGATATACGGAAGACCAATTCAACGCTCACCCGGATTACTGGCAAAAAGTTGTCGTTCCAGATGATATTCCAAAAATCAAACAAGCGCGGGAAGTGACACTGAACGGAAAACCATCGACGTTCTCGTATCGTATATTCGCCAAAGGGAACATCAAATGGATCGAAGAGAATCGGGAACCGATTTTTTCTGCGGGCGGGAACGTCATCGGATTCCGGACGCTCGTCAAAGACATCACGCAGTTGAAAGAGCAACAAGAAGAGATTTGGCGTCTTGCCTCGCTCGATCCGATTACAAACATGCCGAATCGCGAGTCGATCACGGAGTCGGTATATCATTTGACCCGCAAGCGGGACCCGTTCACGCTATTCTCGCTATCGTTCAATCGGATTGCCGAGATCAATCATACGTTCGGGTACGAACTTGGCGACGAGTGGCGTGTCGCGACGGTGAACCAATTGATTCGCCTATTGCCGAAAGACGCCATGCTCGGGCATTTAGATGCGGATAACGTGCTCATCGTCTTGCCGCGACGCATGGAAGATCCCGAAGTGCTCGCGCTCGGGAAAAAGCTCGGCACGCTCTCGACCCATCGCTTCCGCGTTGACGTCTATGACTTATTCGCCCGCATTTCGATTGGGGTGAGCCGATATCCGGAAGACGGGGTGCAGGCGAGTGAGCTAATTAAACACGCCTGTATTGCCATGAACCGAGCCGACAAGAAAATCGGGGCTCAACTTGAACTGTATTCCTCACAAATGGACATTGAGTCATTAAAGCGATATGAACTACTGCGGGATATGCGTGGTGCGCTTCAAAACAAAGAGTTTTATTTAATGTATCAACCGAAAGTGAACGCGTGGACCGGACAAATCGTGGGGGCCGAGGCACTCATGCGTTGGACGCATCCGACGTGGGGATCGATTTCACCAGCCGAGTTCATCCCGCTCGCCGAGGAGAGCAGCCTTCATCTCGAGCTGACGAATTGGCTGATTGAAGAAGTGTGCCGCTATTTGATGACGCTCCCGAAAAAAGTGCCGATTTCAATCAACGTCTCAGCCAAATATTTATATCAAGAGCATTTCGAGCATGTGCTCGAGGACACGCTCGCCCGTCACCATATCCCCGCGAGCTATCTCGAGGTCGAAATCTCGGAGACATCGCTGTTAGAAGACGCCCAACAAATCACGCAAGCGTTCGAACGATTGAATGACCTCGGCATCCCGATCGCGTTCGACGATTTCGGGAAAGGTTACTCGTCGCTCGCATACTTGCAGGCGTATAGCGCTCAGACGATTAAAATCGACCGGGTGTTCGCCCACAACGTTAATCAAAGCCGGAAGGCCCAAGGAATCATTCGCAGTCTGCTCCTCATCGCCGAGGAGTTCGGGATGAATGTCGTCGTCGAGGGTGTCGAGATGATGGACGACCTGCTCCGTCTCCGCGAATTTGGCTGTCACGTCATTCAAGGATTTATTTTCAGCCGTCCGCTCAAAGAGTCAGAGTTCGAGCAAGCACTCGAAGCTGGAACGCTGACGCCGATTGAAGAGTATGTCGAGACGCTACCGTCGTCGAGTCGATTGATTCATGCGGGCATCACCATCACGCGCTTGCGCAATCGAGACGTCGCGGTCGGCACATCACCAATCGTCATCATGCGTCGCGGCTTCAAGGCCATCGCCTTTTACGGGTCAATCCGCTTACCGGTTGATAGTGATCTCAGCCTCGTCATCTTGCTTGACGACGGAATGGCACCATTCCCGATTCAAGTGAAGCGTTTGACCGAGCTTGCCAATGGCCTCTATCAATATGAGGCGTCATATGAACAGACGGTTGAACTTGAAAAACGATTGACTGCCTTGGAAAGCGAAAAACCACGAGGCTTTACGATTCAAAAAGCGAAAGACTTGATTGATCAGACAGACTGAAAGCGAGCCGACTGGCTCGCTTTTTCTGTACGCTAAAAGTAGAAACCCGTTATGATATTCTCTAAGATGAGAGGGACAGACTATATAGAGGAGATCGACAATATGGACATTCAGGTAGCCCGACACTTTTTCTCACAACTAGAAGGCGATCATTCGAAACGGCTACAGGCGATTGCGGATGAGATTGAACGAACAGGATCGTATACGCTCACGACCGATGAGTTGACGGAAGGGGCGAAACTCGCTTGGCGCAACTCGAATCGATGTATCGGCCGTCTGTTTTGGCAGACGCTGAACGTTCGGGATGCCCGCGACGCAGAGACGTTCGACGACGTGTTCGAGGCGCTCGTCAGTCATTTACGGTATGCGACGAACGATGGCAAGATTCGCTCGACGATGACGGTGCTCCCGAATGAGTTTCGTTTGTTGAACGCGCAACTCATCCGGTACGCGGCGTATGAGACGGAGGACGGAATCATTGGCGACCCGCTATCCTTGACGATGACGCGACAGGCCGAACGACTCGGCTGGAGCGGGGCCGGGACCGAGTTTGACGTCTTGCCGCTGTTGATTACGGACGGGCGAGAGGTCCGGCTCTATGAACTGCCAGACGACGCGGTACTCGAGGTCGACATTCGTCACGAGGCGTACGATTTGTTCGACGGTCGCCCAATCAAATGGCATGCCGTCCCGGCTATCGCCGACATGGAGCTCGAGATTGGCGGCCTGCGCTTCACATCGGTCCCGTTCAACGGCTGGTATATGGAGACCGAGATTGGGGCGCGAAACTTGGCCGATACGGATCGCTATAATCTCTTGCCGCTTGTTGGCGCGTCGCTCGGACTCGATACGTCGAAAGAGCGGACGCTTTGGCGCGACCGGGCCCTCGTCGAGTTGAATGTTGCCGTCTTGCAGTCGTTCGAGCGGGCCGGGGTGACGATCGTCGACCACCACACGGCGGCAAAACAGTTCAAACGGTTCGAGAAGAACGAACAGGACGCAGGTCGAGACGTGACCGGCCAATGGAGCTGGCTCATCCCGCCGCTGTCACCCGCCGCGACGCACATGTTCCACCGCCATTATGATGACAAAATTGTGACGCCGAACTTGTTCGCGCGTTCGGGTTGTCCGTTTTCGGCGTTTCAAGCGAAGGCAAAAGAGGAATCTAAAGCCTAGAACCGAAACGAGAGGATGATGAACGTGGCAGTCCCAATTTGGAAACGTGCCGTTGCCAGTCAAATTGACCAACTCATTTTTCAAACCCCAGCGAAACTCGTCGAGAAGACGATTCGGAAGAAGTTGTTTCCTGGAAAAGAAGTGAAACGTTACTATTTGCCGACGCTCGTGACGATGGCAGGGGAAGTGTACTTCTTACTCAACAAAAATGGCCAGACGATCGGTGACCAAGTCGTCGGGATTAAAGTCGTCAGTCAAGACGGACGACCGCTCTCGCTCGAACAAGTCGTGAAGCGGACGTTGTATAAAGACGTCGTCTATCCGGCCACACTCGGTCTGCCGTTGTTAAAGGCATTGCAACAGATCAAGTCAGGCAAAGACATGGAATTGCCGCACGATGAGTTTGCCCATACAAAATTGATTTCGACACGATGAGTCGAAGCCGAAGACAGCGCGACGATGAGTCGGGCTGTCTTTTTCGTGCGAATCAGTCAGAAAGGAAGGATTTCGAAAAATAAGGTATAATGAGTTAGGAAAAAATTGAACGACCATTGGAGGATTTTTGTTATGACCAAAATCGCATGGATTACCGATAGTATGGCCAATTTCTCGAAAGAAGAGGCGGCCCGTCTCGGTGTCGATATCGTCCCGATTCAACTGATCGTCGACGGCAGCGGCTACAGCGAAGTGGACTTGTCGCTCGAAGACTTGCATCGCTATATGATCGACCAAAAGAAAGAAGCGAAGACGTCACAGCCGATCTTCGGTGACTTCATCGCCCGTTATGAACGCTTGAAAGAAGAAGGGTATGACTGCGCCATCGCCGTCCATTGCTCGAACGGCTTGAGCTCGACCGTGAAAAACTCGAGTGCGGCGGCCGAAGCGGCCGACTTCAAAGTGTACACGGTCGACTCGCACGCAGCGCTCGAGGCGCAGCAAGAACTCGTCCGTCTCGGTCTCGCCGCCGAGGCTGAAGGCAAGTCGGTCGAAGAGATCGTCGCCTTGCTCGAAGCGTGGCGTGACAAGAAAAACTTCTTCATGATTATCGGCAACATGGAAACGATGCGCCGCGGCGGTCGCGTCTCGTCAGGCGAGATGTTCCTTGCCAACATCCTTAACATCAAACCGATTATCACGCTCGATGAGACGGGGAAAGTCATCCCGTTCAAAAAAGCACGGTCGCTCAAGAAAGCCTACGCCGAGATGGTGACCGAGCTCGAACGTCGTCACGCCGCGAACGGCATTCATAACAACCGTGTCTTCGTTCAGACGGCGCTCGCTCCAGAGATGCAGGACAATATCGTCGCTCTCATCCAAGCGAAGTTGCCAGACATTGAAATCGTCAAGACGCGTTTCTGTCCGTCGATTGCGGTCCACGCAGGCTTTGAGACGGTCGGCATTCTCTGGCTCGACGCGTAACCATAAAGGAGGGAGTTTGATGGAAGCTGTCACCACACTCACGGCGTTACAAGACCGGATTGCGGACTCGGACCAATTGCTCGTCTACGTCTCGCATCCGACCTGTAGCGTCTGCCACTCGCTCAAACCGCAAGTCGAAGAGATGTTGACGGAGTTCCCCGATATCGAGGCGGTCGCCATCGATTCGGATCAGGTGCCGGAAATTGCCGGCGCCTACTCGATTTTCACCGTACCGGTCGTCCTGTTTTTCCTCGACGGCAGAGAGACGCTCCGTCGGGCCCGATTCGTCCCGATCGGCGAGCTGACCCATCAACTCGAACGTCTCCAAGAGATGCGAGGCTAAATCCACAGACACGTGTCTGTGGATTTTTTTGGTTGTCGGAGCCGGACACGGGGAATCAGGATAGTAGTTGCGTCACTTGTTCGAAAGAAGAAATGGGGAAACGCGAATGAATCTGATCCGCCACTCCGACTGGGCTGACACGAAGCTCACGCTGCATCTTTTGTCACAGATTCTAGGGAAACTAAAGGTTGCACTCGCCCCGCAAGAACCGCAATGGGCTCACGTCACATTGCCGCTCACCGTGACCGGGTTTACGACCGGGCCGCTCTGGAGCGGGGAGACGTTGTTCGAGGTGGACGTCGACGTTGCGGCTGGAATCATTACGGTGCACGTCGAATCGAATCGAACGATGTTTCCGCTTGAGGACGGAAAATCGCTCAAAACGTATTACATGGAAATCATCGGTACGCTTCAAGCGTCCGGCATCCGCCTTACCCTCAATCCGAAGACGCAGGAAATGCGAGAACTCAGATACTTGGACCGGGATGTGGCGCCGCTCGCTTACGATGCCGATGCCGCGCTGAAAGGGGTGCGGCTGTTCCAATATGCCGCGCGGGAACAAGCGAGGTTTCTCGCCCCGCTCCGATGCCGGAAAGTGAAACCGGCTTTGTTTTGGGGCACGTTCGACGTGTCGTCGATGATCGTCTACGGGAAGTTCGAGCCGTTCCCGGAAGACAAACTGATTGAGAAGGCGGCGTTCGATGAGCACATGATCGAGTTCGGGTTTTGGCTCGGGGATGCGTCCGTCGACGTGCCGATGTTCTTTATCTTGCCGTATCCGTTTCAATACACCGAGCTCGCCTCGGACCGGATTCAACCAGCGGACGCCTACTATGACGCCAACATGAGCGAATGTTTCTTGTCGCTCGAGAAGGTCGATCGGTCAAGTGACATCCGAGCGTTCTTCCGGACATCGTTCGACCTGTTGAGTGAACAGCTCGGTTGGGAAGGGTGCGCGCATTATTTCTTGCCGCTCGATATGCCGCCGCAACCAAAATAAGGGCCCACAGACGAAAGTCTGTGAGCCCTTGTTTTTATTCTGCTGCGACTTGTGGCACGAGGTAAATCAAGCCGAACGGGTTATGGAGCAAGTTGTCGATTGACGTCCGCTCGTCTTCACCCATCTCGACCGTGAACGTCTTGCCGTCCTCGAACGTGAAGCTGTCTCCGTCTCCGAACATCGAACCACCCGAGATGAGGTGGAAGTTGAACGAGTGGACGACGTGAATCGCGTCTTCAATCTCGAGCGTGGCCGGTACGGCGACGTCGGCGTGACCGAACGCTTTCATGCCCCACGAGACGTAGGCATCTTCTTCTTCCGTGATGGCCGTCAGAAGCGAGTAGTCGAGGGCGAGGTCTTCTTCTTTCGACTCCTGCCATTCGTCTTTCGAGTAGGCAACACCAGCCGTCTCGACCATGACGCCGAGGCCGCCGGCGTTCAAGATGGCGTTGGCTGCACGGCGCGCCGCCGCGATGTCTGACACGTCATTGACGTCGACAATCAAATAGACGATGTGCGTATGGCGGGCGAGCCCTTTCGCGATTTTCGGCGTGAAGCCGCCTGAACTGGCATGAATCATCGCCTCGGCGAGAGCCGGGTCACGCTCGACGACTTCGACCGTGAACGCTTTCCCAGTCTCGTCTTCTAACAGCAACAGACCGGCCATCGTGTAGCCTTCGCTATGTAAACTGATTTGTTCGCTGACTGCCTCGGCCGATGACCAGTTTCCTGGGATGGCGAGCAATACTTGTGTACGGTTCATAAGAATCATCCTCTTCTTCTAATAGTCAGGCCCCTCACAGGGAGAGGCCCGGTCTCTTCTCTTATTATGCCCTATTTGGCGACAAATTATTCTTGATATGTCTTCAATACTTCTTGTAACGGGATTTGATCGATTTTCCGACGACTGATGAACGTACTCGCGAAGAAGAGGAGCGTCACCGCGCCGAGCGTATACAGCACGTACACCCATTCAAATTCGAGCGGCAGGACGAGGCCGTAATCTTCTGCGAACACAACGATGATGACCCGCAAGATGAGGAGGGCGATCGGGATGCTGAGGAGCGCAGAGGCGAGCGCGTACATGAAATAGCTGTTCAAAATCATCGAACGGACCTCACGACGGTCATAGCCCATCACTTTCAACAGCGAGATGACGTAATAGTTTTTCTCGACCGTGAGCGCCGTCAAGACGAACAGGATACTGAAGGCGATTAACGCCGACCCGCCGATCATGACGTTCATCATCAAGTTCATATATTCATTGATGGACTGGGACTGCTCGATGAGGCCGCTCCGAGAGATGATGGTCGGATAGTCCGTCTCGTCCGGACGTTCGGTCGCGTAAATGCCGTTGAACAACTCGTCCGTCGTCCCGTCCGACAACTGTTCGCTGAGCGCCGCACGCGATAGATAGACCGTGTCCCCCATATACTCATCCGCGATGCCTCTAATGGGATACGACAGCGTCTCGTCTTCGAGTTCGATCTTGAGGGTGTCCCCGGTCTCGAGTCCGAGCTTCAAGGCGAGCGAGGCGCTCACGATGACCTCGTCTGCGGCGGGCGTCAAGTCATTCCCATCTTCGTCTATAAGCCGATCGAGCGTGTTCGTCGCATCGAGCCCTTTCAACGTGACGAGCTTGTCTTCGACGAACGCGAACGGATAGGTGAGGAACGGTTCTTGTCCGTCACGAAGCGTAGGCTGCGTCGTCGTATACGCCTCATACGCATAGTCGGCCTCATTCAATTCCCCGACGGTCATCCGGTCGACGGCCCCGTTCATCATGAGGGCGAAGACGATGAGAAGGGTGGAGAACAGGATGCCGAGGAAGAAGATGATGAAACTGCCCGTGCTTTTGACGGCGTATAAATATTTGAACTTCGTCTTGCCGCGTGTGTTACGTAGCATGCGGCTGACGATCCGACTGAGGCGGTTGAGCGATACGTTGTCGCGAGGTGACAACAAAGCGAGCGCACTCTCACCCATGATTTTATAGATGACCGCCCCTGCGACGAGAGCGAAGAAGAAGAGCGGGGCGAAGACGGCCGTGAGAAAGACGAGCGGGCTTTGAGCGATGGTGATGGACGGCAATAGATAGAAATCGAGATACAGGTTTTTGAGCGGTTCGGCGAAATAGAGCCCGAGAAAGTAGCCGATGACGAGCATGATCGTCGCGAACACCAAGATGAGCACCAGATACGGTATGGCAATTTGGCGTCGGTTATACCCGATTGCTTTCAATAGACCGATTTGTCCGCGTTCGGCCTCGAGCATGTTCGAAATCAAGATGGCGACGATGATGACGGCGATGGAGACGATGAATAAGCTCAAGCCGAGCGCCATCGCTTTACCGGACGAGATTTCGCTATAGATCGCGCCGCTACGCATGATGTTCTCCGTCTCCATGACCGAGATGACGAACGGGAGCTCGATGTCCGTCACGACTGTCCCGTCGGCGGCACCAGCCAAACGGAACGATTCCGTGCCGGTCACTTCCTCGTAAGCGTTGTCCGTCATGAGGAGAAGCGTCTGCGTGCCCGGGTCGAGGTTAAAGTAATTTTCATCAAACAGCGGCAACGTATAGTCCGGGAACAGGACGAACCCGCTCACCGTGAACGGGCTGCCGAGGTCAATCGTGTCGCCGATGGCAATGTCGTTCTTCTCGGCGTATTTCGCATTGATGGCGACCTCGTCGTCTCGCACGGGGCGCTTGCCCGCTTCAAGATACGAGAGGTTGATGGCGTCCGCTTCTTTCAAGACGAGTCCGCGGTGCTCACTCGAGCCGAACGGATAGTTAATCAGCTTTGAGGCACGCAGTTCGAGCGTCGCGTTGCCCATGTCACGCTCGACGGCATCGATCCGTGCCGTGACCAACGCATCGAACGCCGCCTCGTCGACACGCTGCAAGTCCGATAGTGTATATCGACCTGAGGCGATGAAGTCGGCGAGCGCAGGGGCGGTTGCTTCTTCCGCGGTGACGCGGTTGAGCATCTCGACGGCAAAGTCTTCTTGATTCGATGACGCAAGATATTCCTCGGTCGGGACCTCGATGCCGCTGATGCCATAAAACATCATCGTGTACGTGAGCGAGCTCATGACGATAATGACGGCGATGGCGAGAAGCTGCATCCATTTACCGGCGAGCGTCTTCCATACATTTTTATAAAGCATCTGTCTCACCCCCAGTGGATGTCACGAGCAGATCGTTTAATCGGGTTGTGCGTCAGTTCAATAATTCGACCCGAGTTCATTTTGATGACGTTATCGGCCATCTCGCTGATGCCGGTGTTGTGCGTGATGACGACGACGGTCTTGTCATACTCCTTGTTCAACCGTTCGAGCAGTTCGAGCACCCGTTTCGAGTTGTCCTCGTCGAGCGACCCCGTCGGTTCGTCACAGAAGACGATGGATGGATTTTTGGCGAGGCTGCGAGCGACCGAGACGCGCTGTTGTTCGCCGCCGGACAGTTGATACGGATACTTGTCGCGGGCGGCCGTCAGTCCGACCTGCTCGAGCAACTCATCGATTGGGAGCGGGTTGTCGGATAAGTCAGAGCCGATTTGGATATTTTCATAGACGGTCAGGTTTTGGAGCAGATTATACTGTTGAAAGATAAAGCCAAGATGGTCGCGCCGAAACGCGGTCATTTGTTCCGGGGACAACTTGGTCAGGACGGTATCACCGAACGTAATCGTCCCGGACGTCACCGTGTCGAGTCCGCTGATGACGTTCAACAGCGTGCTCTTGCCGCTCCCACTCGGTCCCAAGATCACGACGAACGCGCCGTCCTGAATCGTCAACTCGATGTCTTTAAGCGCCGCCGTCTCGACATCCCCGGTCTTATAGATTTTATTGACGTGCTCGATGTGAATCATGCCGATTCCTCCTTTGTCCGATGCTATCTTTTACCCGTTTCAGGCGCATTGTGGACGGGAATATGTGAAACTTCAAGGGAATTCGATTTTTGAAAAAATAGTGAAACCGCTTCACCTGTGATAAAATAATATTACCAGGTACTAATTTTGATTGAAGGAGAGCCCTAACATGAAAATTGCTTATATTACGGACAGCACCGTTGTCCTTCCAGATTCGATTCAGCACCACCCGGACATCCATATCGTCCCGCTCTACGTCGTCAAAGGGGATCAACCGTATAAAGATGGGGTCGAGGTCGATGCCAAGACCGTGTACGAATGGATTGATGCGGGCGAACGCGTCTCGACGAGCCAACCGGCCATCGGCGACTTCGTCACATTGTATGAAGGAATCAAAGATCAGTATGACATGGGCATCGCCGTCCACTTGTCATCCGACTTGAGCGGCACGTATTCGGCATCGGTCCAAGGCGCAGAGATCGCTGAGTTCAAATTGCTCGCGATTGACTCGCGGGCCGGGATCTATACGATGGGACTTATGCTCGAAGAGTTGATTGAACGTGTCGAACGCGGTGACGCGCTCGAGGACGTCGAAGCGTATATGAAACAACGTGTCGAGGATGTCCGCATCGAGTTGATTTTGCAAAACTTGACGCAGATGCAAAAGGGCGGACGTATCTCGAAGTCGAAAGCGCTCATCGGCAACATGTTGCAGTTGAAACCGGTGCTTCGTTTCGAAGACGGGCTCATCGTTCCATATCAGACGGTTCGGACGTATAAAAAAGCGCAGGCCCAGCTATTTGAGGCACTCCGTCAAGCCATCGATTCGGGCGAATGCACGGACGTCTCCATTTTCCACGGAAACGTGCCAGAGCTGGCCGAATCGTGGAAACGTGAGCTTGGTGACAAAGCCAAAATTCGGGTCGACACACTCGCACCGCTCCTCGGAGCACACACGGGGTCGGGCTCAATCGGCATCTCGTTTTTAAAAGCGAAGTGATGACAAGATCGTGACAAGAGTCACGGTCTTTTTTTCATTGTCAAAACTTTCAAACAACGGCTGGAATCTTCAACCAAGAACCTTCATACTGTGTAAGAATGATAACGGATAAGGAAAGGGGGGAGACGATGCGATTTCGGAAGTACCTCGTCAGGAGCTGGTTCTCGTGGTCGATCGTCTTCATGGGGATTCTCTCCTATATGTGGCTCGGTATCGGGACGTTTGATTGGTCGTTGTTTTGGTTCATCTTTACGCTCGGTGCCCTGTTCGTGATGAATCCGCTCAAGCGGCGGCACTTACACTTCACGTTCCATGAGATGTTTGTCTTTATGACGTTCTTCTTGTACGGTCTGCTCCCGGCCTTATTGATGGGACAGCTCCTGCTGCTCACATTCCAGGCCCGGACGTTCGCGAACAAAGTCGGGCGGCGACGATTTTTACATTTCTACCCGCTCAATACGTTGATTGAGGCGATGTTGCTCGTCTTACCAGGACTCGTCTACTTGCGGCTCGGCGGACAAATTGGTCCGAACGTCCATCTGCTCGAGCAAGGTACGGCGCTACTCGGTTTCTTCGCGATCTTGTTCCTCGTCCTCGGATTCAGTTTCCTCATGTCGCGGTTCTTGATCGGGGAACGGATTCCGCTCCCGATCATGTGGCGTCTGCTCCGATTCGACTGGCTCGTCATCTCGCTCGAGCTATTGTTCACGATGGTCGCGATCGAGGCGTTCCAACTGTTCGGCTACACCGGCCTGATGGCGACGTTCCTCATTCTGTCGCTCCTCAAGATGGGGCTGTCCAAAGCGACGGAGACCGAGGAGACGCAGTCGAAAATCGACCAAGTCGAGCGTTTGAAAGAACAGCTCTACCGAGTCGACAACGAACAACTGCTCATCGAGAAGTTTTGGAACGGGTTAAGAGAAGTCGTCGAACTTGAACGCGGCTGGTTACAAGTCAATCGAACCGGCGACCGCACGTTCTATGACGTCAGCGGACGAAAGTCAAAACCGATTGCCGACGCCTTTACGCTCGAACGGCATCGGGATGCGGAAGAGCCGTACTTCGTGTACGATTCGCTCCATGAGTGGCATCCCGACCTGCAGGCACAACAGACCGAGTTACATCATTCGGCCCTCGTCATCCAGCCCGTTTCGAGCACGACGAACGCGGTCAGTTGCATGATTTCGACGACAGCGAACGGCGCGTATGAAGGGGCGATCGCCGTCGAGATTCATCGACTGTTGAAAACATTGTCCTGGTCACTCGAACGGATTGACGAGCGCAACCGGCTCCAGCATGAGAGCCTGACCGACCCGATGACCGGACTGCCGAACCAGCGGGCGCTCAAACGTTGGACGAAGGAGCGGTTGAACGACATCGCCTCGTATCCGTTGTCTGTGTTCTTGGTCGACTTGGATCATTTCAAGGCGATTAACGATACGTATGGCCATGCGTTCGGGGATGAAGTGTTAATCGAGGCCGGGGCGCTGTTCAGTCGTCTCGTCCGAAGCGGTGACCTCGTTACTCGATATGGCGGCGAGGAGTTCGTGTTCGTCTTTCCGCGCATGAACGAGGCGGCCGCGCTCGTGACGGGAGAGAAGATCCGCCAAGCGCTCCGCGCCCATCCGTTCGGCTCCGAAGGGATCCGCGTCCAAGTGACGGCGAGCATCGGCATCGAGACGAACCACGAGTACGACGACCTCGACACGCTACTCCGCCACGCCGACCGCGCCATGTATGTCGGTGCAAAATTCAACGGCCGGGACCGTGTCGCCCATTATCGCGACACGTCGACGGAACGGATTCAATGATGATGAAGGAGAATCTCGAGCATCGAGATTCTCCTTTACTTATGTTCCGCAATGACTAGAGTCGTACAGACATGAAGCTTAATCAGTTTCTATAATTTGAGGTTAGGCTGTAACGCAAGTGAGATGTGTTCGGATTCGCTACCCAAGGCAGGCGCCCGAACTCCTAGGGGAGAGCGATGCAAGGATGACCCCGTAAAGCGCCCCAGGAACGGAGGGTGCCGGCTGAGGTAGCATTCATCTATAATCAAGCAATCCATTGTTAACGCAATAAAGGAGGACACCGGATACCCGGCGTCCTCCTTATGAATGAAAGATTATAATTTCTGATTGAAAATTTCTGACTCGACCGCGTGAATCGCAGCCGACCATGAACCGTAACGATGAAGAATTGCTTTCGTGGATGGTTTGTTGTTCCGTTTTGCCCATTCGCGATACGCTTCGAAGGAAAGAGAGAAGCCCATCTCGTGAATCGCTTCACGGAGTGCGGTGGAAAGCTCTGATTTTGAGTACGTCACACTCGCTTCAAGTCCGGCTTCGGCGCAGGCGTCATGCCACGAACCGAACGTCTTGACGATATGGTAATGGCTCGGAGCTTTCGGATGGAGCTTGCGCCATTCCTGATACTTTTTGAGCGTGATAATCGATCCCATGTCGCGCGAGTAGAGGGCGAGTGTCTCGATGATATCTTCACGCGTGTATTTTGGCATTTTGTCCGGGAGATCGACAGTCGCCTCTCCGTGCCATTCATAGCCGGCGATTGCAAGCGCCTCGGCCCATGACCCGAACTGTCGGATAATCGACTCGGGAGATGGCCAGCTTTGTTCCATCGCGAAGCGACGATACACAGAGCGTCGTGGACGTTCCTTCAACAAGTCGCCGAGCAGTCGAATACAGTGAATCATCCTCTGCTGTTCGGTGGACAAGTGGTGGGATTTAGTGGATAGCGTTTGACTCAATGGTGGTTCCTCCTTCCATGGACTCATATCTGAACCGACAAAGATGACGAAGTTGCTTCTACAATCATACTATCGGCCAGTTTTTACAATTTATAAGTGCATTGTTCAAGTTTTTTTAAACCGATTTTATGAACGGATAGGTCTAAAGTCCTGTTTATACTTTGAAAAAATGGTAACAGTTCTATTACAAATTTAATATTAAATGGGTTCAATTGTAAACAAAAAGTTTTATCGTGGCTAATATGTAATAATCTGTACGAAAAAGTACCCAACTGGCCAATGGGGTCATCACCGTCGCACCAGTTGAGTACTCTTCTATAATAAATTTAATTTTCAGACTAATCAAATGAAAGTTTTGAAAATAACGATTTTTTTTTGAAAGGGTGGTCAGTGAAACGAACGGTCTGCTAAAATAATGGAATTGATGTAAATAAGAAAAGAGGATATTACGATATGACAATATGGTTATTTTATCTCCTACTCGGCTTGATTCAAGGGTTCACTGAGCCGATTCCAATCTCATCAAGCGGTCACTTGGTCATCTTCCAAGAGCTGTTTGATATCCAATTACCAGGTCTCTCATTCGAGATTTTCGTGAACTTTGCTTCACTGCTCGCTGTTTTGACGATTTATCGGCAGGACGTCGTCCGTCTCGTCGTCAGTCTGTGGACGTTCTTGTTTAAAAAGGACCGCAGTGACGAGACGATGGTCGACGTCAAGTTCATTGGTCTCTTGCTCGTCGCCACGGTCCCAGCCGGTGTGCTCGGCGTCCTGTTCGGCGATTGGATTGGCGAGAAGCTCAGCGGCGTCGCCACGGTCGGTTATACGCTTATCCTGACCGGGGTCGCGCTCTGGTTCATCCGGAATATGCGAGGGAATAAAGGAGACGGCGGCATCACGCTCCGCGACGCCATCTTGATCGGTCTCGCCCAAGCGGTCGCGCTCATCCCGGGCATCAGTCGTTCCGGGGCGACAATCGTCATGGCGATGTTGCTCGGCATCAAGCAAGAGTCGGCGCTTCGCTTCTCGTTCTTCCTTTTCATCCCGATCAGTCTCGGGGTGACGATTTTAGATGGACCGGAGTTGTTCACGAATCCAGAGACACGTGATTTGTTCGGACCGCTCATCTTGGCGTTCATCGCCTCGTATGCGCTCACGGCCATCTCGCTCAAATGGTTCCAACACATCATGGCGAAAGGCGAGCTCAAATACTTCTCGTTCTATTGCTGGATTGTCGGACTCCTCGTCGTTTTATTCTTGGCTTGATTTACAAGGCGCTGCTCATACGAGTGGCGCTTTTTTTGCGCATTTCGTTTTGCCATCCATTTATTTTTGCGCTAAAGTGGAAACGTACAAACAAATATTCCTTCGGGGTCGGGTGAAAGTCCCAACCGGCGGTGATGGGCGCGAGCCTTAAGTCCGTGACCCGGGCGCACGTGTGCGAACGGTGGATCTAGTGCGATTCTAGAGCCGACAGTATAGTCTGGATGGGAGAAGGAAACATGACAGGTCCATGCGACCTGTAGTTCGTCGTACGTTTTTCTGTAAAGAAAACGCTTATTTGGCTTGCCCAAATGACGATGAACGGCTCCCACCGAGACCTTGAGGATCATTCCTTGAGGTCTTTTTGTTTGTACGAAACAAGGAGGGAGATTATGCAACAGTACATGCAACAAGCCATCCAATTGGCCAAATCCGCCTCATCGACCGGCGTCAATCCGCGTGTCGGAGCCGTCATCGTCAAGGACGGTCGGGTCGTCGGGTTCGGCGCCCACTTGAAGGCGGGGGAAGCGCACGCTGAAGTGCACGCCATCCGCATGGCCGGGGCCGCCGCCTATGGCGCGACGATGTACGTCACGCTCGAACCGTGCTCACATCATGGCAAGACACCGCCGTGTGCCGATTTAGTCGTGGAGTCGGGCATCAAGCGGGTCGTCATCGCGATGAGCGATCCGAATCCGCTCGTGGCGGGACAGGGCATCGCTCGATTGAAAGCGGTCGGGATTGAAGTCGAGGTCGGACTGCTCGAGCGTGAGGCACGAGCGCTCAATGTGTCGTTCTTGCGTTCGCTCGAGACGAGACGGCCGTACGTCATCTTGAAGACCGCGACGAGTCTTGACGGCAAAGTCGCCCTCGATACTGGTGACAGCAAGTGGGTGACCGGGACAGAAGCGAGACGGGACGTCCATGAACTGCGGTCGACGGTCGATGCGATCTTGACCGGTGTCGGCACCGTGCTCGCCGATGATCCGGCCCTCACCGTCCGGCTCGACCGCGAGACGATGCAACCGCTCCGGGTCGTGCTCGATCGTGAGTTGCGCACGCCGCTCTCGAGTCAGCTCGTCCGGACGGCGAACGATGTGCCGGTATTGCTCTACACGACGTCCGACGATCGAGTGAAGCGGGACGCGTTCACACAACGCGGCGTTGAGCTCGCCGATTACACGTCGCTCGACGCTGTGATACAAGACGTCTACGCACGCGGCATCGGTCGCCTGCTCGTCGAAGCGGGACCGACGCTCGTCACCTCGCTCTTGGACGGACAGTTCGTCGACGAGTGGGTCATGTATCAGTCGCCACGCGTGTTCGGTGGCAAGGGCGGTTTCTACCGCTCGCATCATGACGGTCCGCTCGATGTGATCGAGCGGTATGACGTGCAATCGGTCGAGACGGTCGGCACCGACATCAAGCTCATCATGCGAAAGGAGGAGTCCGATGTTCACGGGAATCGTTGAAGAAATCGGCAGTGTGAAAGCAGTGAAACGGAACGGGCCATCCCTCCGGCTCACGCTTGCCGGGAAGGTCGTGCTTGAGGATGTGAAACTCGGTGACAGCATCTCTGTCAACGGTATCTGTCTCACGGTGACGACGTTCGACCGTGACAGTTTCTCGGTCGACGTCATGCCGGAGACGCTCAAGGCGTCGAGTCTCGACGGGGTCCGCCCCGGCACGAGCGTCAACTTGGAGCGGGCCATGCCCGCGAACGGACGCTTCGGCGGTCACTTCGTCTCGGGTCACGTCGACGGCGTCGGGCGCATCGTCAAAAAACGGTCGCTCGCGAACGCCGTCTATGTCGACATCAGCTGTGAGCCATCGCTCCTCCGCTATATCGTCCCGAAAGGTTCGATTTCGGTCGACGGGACGAGCTTGACGGTGTTTGACGTGACGGAACGCGGATTCACGTTGTCGCTCATCCCGCACACGTACAGTGAGACGGTGCTCGGGATGAAGCAGGCCGGGGACGCGGTCAATTTGGAATGTGACATGTTGGCTAAATATATGGAAAAACTCGTAAGTCAAAAACCGGTGACGCTCGAATCATTGGCGTCGCAAGGGTATGGAAAGGCGGGATGGTAATGTTCCACTCGATTAAAGAAGCAGTCGAAGACTTGAAGATGGGACGACCGATCATCGTTGTCGACGATGAGGACCGGGAGAACGAAGGGGACTTCGTCGTCCTCGCGGACAAGATGACAGCGGAGACGATGAACTTCCTCATCACGGAAGGGAAAGGGCTCGTCTGTGCCTCCCTCGCCGAAGAAGTGGCCGTCCGCCTCGATTTGCAGCCGATGGTCGCGAACAGCACCGATCCGCACGGGACGGCGTTCACGGTCAGTGTCGACCACGTCGATTCGACGACGGGCATCTCGGCGAGCGAACGGGCCCATACGGTGCGCGAACTCGCGAACATCAACGCCCGCCCGGCCGATTTCCAACGTCCGGGACATATCTTCCCGCTTATCGCGAAAAAAGGTGGCGTCTCGGTCCGACGCGGACATACGGAGGCGTCGGTCGATTTGGCGCGCCTCGCCGGAAGTGAACCGGTCGCCGTCATCTGTGAGATCATCCGCCCAGACGGCGAGATGGCCCGAGTGCCGGACCTTGAACGCGTCGCGGAAGCGCACGATTTAAAATTCATCACGATTGAGGCGCTCGTCCGCTATATGGAGACGGACCTCGTCGAACGGGAGGCGGACGTCTCGCTCCCCTCGGTAAAAGGGGACTTTCGATTGATCGGCTATCGGAACGTCCTCGACCGGGAAGAACACGTCGCGCTCGTCAAAGGTGAGCTCGAACATGCGCCGCTCGTCCGGATCCATTCCGAGTGTCTGACCGGCGACGTCTTCGGCTCGTATCGTTGCGATTGCGGGCCACAGCTCGATACCGCGATGGCGAAAGTGGAAGCCGAAGGCGGTGTCATCTTGTATATGCGTCAAGAAGGGCGCGGCATCGGTCTGCTCAACAAGTTGAAGGCGTACGAACTGCAAGAACAAGGGCTTGATACGGTCGAGGCGAACGTGGCGCTCGGACTTCATGCCGATTTGCGCGATTACCGGGTCAGCGCGGCCATGCTTCGTGACCTCGGCGTCACGAACGTCCGGCTCATGACGAATAACCCGGAAAAAGTCGATGCCTTGGAAGCGTGCGGCATCACCGTCATCGAACGTGTCCCAATTCTCGTCGGCGCCCATGCGGCGAACGAGAAGTACCGAATGACGAAACAACAAAAAATGAACCACTTTGGAGGAGAAAAATCATGATGCATACATTTGAAGGAAACTTGGTTGGAAAAGGCTTGAAAGTCGGAATCGTCGTCGGACGGTTCAACGATCTCATCACGATGCGCTTGCTAGATGGGGCGAAAGATGCGTTAAAGCGCCACGGCGTCGAACAAGACGACGTCGAAATCGCGTTCGTCCCTGGAGCGTTCGAACTCCCACTTGTCGCGAAGAAGATGGCGATGAGCAAGAAATATGATGCCGTCATCACACTCGGTGCCGTCATCCGTGGGGCGACACCACACTTCGACTACGTCTGTAATGAGGCGGCGAAAGGCATCGCCCAGGCGAGTTATCAGTCAGAAGTACCGGTCATTTTCGGCGTCTTGACGACAGAGACGATTGAGCAAGCAATCGAGCGAGCTGGAACGAAAGCCGGGAACAAAGGGTGGGAAGCGGCAACATCGGCCATCGAGATGGCGAACTTGATGCGCGCGTTTTAATTGGACGGGGAGAGCGAACCAGCTCTCCTCTTTTTTTGTCGTTAGCGACGCATGCGTCCCGGGAAAAGGATAGGGTGGAAGGAGACGATGGTGATGTGGGAATGGGTGGCTCAACTGAGCCCAGCCATGCAGGCGTTGCTCGTGACGATGTTCACGTGGGGGATGACCGCGCTCGGGGCGGCCATCGTCTTCATGACGAAGTCGATTAACGAGCGGTTGATGGACAGCATGCTCGGGTTTGCCGGCGGTGTCATGATTGCGGCCAGTTTTTGGTCACTCCTCGCCCCGGCCATCGAAATGGCGGAACAAGACGCGATGCCGGCTTGGTTTCCGGCCACCGTCGGTTTTTTAGCGGGCGGTCTGTTTTTGGCGGTCGTCGACAAATTGATTCCGCACGTGCATCCGACGTCTTCCCTCAAAGAAATGGAAGGTTTCCGTCCGCAGAAACGGAAGCGTAGCACGTTGCTCGTCTTGGCGATCACGCTGCATAACATCCCGGAAGGACTGGCCGTCGGCGTCGCCTTCGGGGCGGTCGCGGCCGATTTCCCGTCCGCCTCGCTAACGGGTGCCATCGCCTTGGCCATCGGCATCGGCATTCAAAACTTTCCGGAAGGTGCCGCCGTATCGCTCCCGCTCAGACGGGACGGGCTCTCCCGGCGCAGAAGTTTTTTCTACGGTCAGTTATCGGGCATGGTCGAACCGGCGGCCGCACTGGTCGGCGTTTGGGCCGTGCTCGTCATGGAGCCGCTCTTACCGTTCGCGCTCAGCTTTGCCGCCGGGGCGATGATTTTTGTCGTCGTCGAAGAAGTGATCCCGGGGTCGCAAGAGAATGGGCATAAAGATATGGCGTCGATGGCGTTGATGCTCGGCTTCACGATTATGATGATTTTGGACGTGGCGTTAGGATAAGCCACAGAAAAGGAGCGGTGACATGTGCGTCATCGCTCCTTCTTTCAGATCAACGCCAAAACGACGTGTGACCGGCCTTATCTTCGATATTGAACGCGATGATGTCACGAAGCAAATCGTAGTCGACGGCTTGGGTCCACTTGATGCGGAACAGCTGCTTCGTCTGCGTATAGCCCGCCTCCCGGATTCGCATCTGGAACACCTCGAGCGGGACGGCCTCCGGCGCGACGGCAAAGTGTGCTTTGGCCACACTGAAGGCGATGATGAACGTCCCGTGATCGGTGAACATCGGCTGATTCCAGGCGATGCGCTCCTCGAGGTGCGGGAATGTCTCCCGGACCCAAACGAATATGTCGTCCAGTTTGGCACGATGTTCCGGGTCGTCAATCGTTGCTAAAAAATCGTCAAACGTCTCCATGAGAATCCTCCTTTGGTGAAAGAAAGCCCGACTCAGATGAGCCGGGCTGATGGATTAAAACGTCTCAGACGTCGTTTTTGCTTGCATGTGGAGCTGGATGTAATCCGGTCCGCCTGCTTTCGAGTCTGTACCTGACATGTTGAACCCGCCGAACGGCTGATAGCCGACGATGGCGCCTGTGCAACCACGGTTAAAATACAAGTTCCCGACGTGGAAGTTCTGACGCGCGTACTCTTGGTTCGAGCGGTCACGCGTGAGGACGGCACCCGTCAAGCCGTATTCCGTGTTGTTGGCGATGTCGATCGCTTCTTTGAAGTCTTTCGCTTTCGTGAAGGCGACGATCGGTCCAAAGATTTCTTCTTGCATGAGACGTGCTTTCGGCGCGACGTCAGCGACGACCGTCGGCTCGATGAAGTAGCCTGTCGAGTCGTCGGCTTTACCACCGGCGACGATTTTGCCTTCTTCTTTGGCGACGTCGAAGTATGATGTGATCTTTTTGAACGCGGCCGCATCGATGACCGGTCCCATGAAGTGTTCGTTTTGCTCCGTGTTGCCGACCGAGAGTTCGTTCGTCAATTCGACGACGCGGTCAAGTACTGTGTCATACACGCTGTCGACGATGACGGCGCGCGAACAAGCCGAACATTTTTGACCAGAGAAGCCGAACGCCGATTTGACGATTGACTGGGCCGCGAGTTCGAGATCCGCTGATTCGTCGACGACGATTGTATCTTTTCCGCCCATCTCTGCGATGACGCGTTTGAGCCAGATTTGGCCGTCGTTCAATTTCGACGCACGCTCGTTGATGCGCAAGCCGACATCACGTGAACCTGTGAAGCTGATGAAGCGTGTCTTCGGATGGTCGACGAGATAGTCACCGACTTCTGCGCCTGGTCCTGGGATGAAGTTGAGGACGCCTTTCGGAAGGCCTGCTTCTTCCATGACCTCGACGAATTTCGCAGCGACGATCGGTGTCGTCGATGCTGGTTTCAAGAGGATCGTGTTACCAGCAACGATAGCCGCGACGGCCGTCCCTGCCATGATCGCGAACGGGAAGTTCCAAGGGCTGATGACGATCCCGACCCCGAGTGGGATGTAGTCATAGCGGTTGTATTCGCCCGGACGGCTCTCGACTTTTTTACCTGGTTTGAGCTCGAGCATTTGACGTGCATAGTATTCCATGAAGTCGATCGCTTCTGCTGTATCCGCGTCCGCTTCGTTCCACGGCTTGCCTGCCTCTTTGACGAGGTAAGCTGAGAACTCGTGCTTGCGCTTGCGGACGATGTTCGCCGCTTTGAACAAGACGTCGGCACGGACGGCCGGATCGACATGGCGCCATGAGTCGAACGCTGTGAGCGCTTCTTGCATCGCACGCTCAGCGAGCTCTTGGTTCGCTTTCGAGACGTGACCGATGACTTCTTCTTTATTGGCCGGGTTGTAAGACGTGATTTTGCCTTCCGTC
The DNA here is from genome assembly GCF_018618345.1 of Exiguobacterium sp. s36. Taxonomy (NCBI): domain Bacteria; kingdom Bacillati; phylum Bacillota; class Bacilli; order Caryophanales; genus Exiguobacterium; species Exiguobacterium sp. s36. Next base: position 622,350 of record NZ_JACSLW010000001.1, on the reverse strand, counting down.
GTAACTTTCTCCCCACCGATTACGAGCGGATAGTCTTTTCCGAGCTCACCGTTGACTTTCTCGATCGCCGCTTGGATGGCTGCGGCGTTCTCTTTGTTTGTAAAGTCTGTGAATGGTTCATGTTTGTATGGAATCATTCTCGTTCCCCCTTAAAAGTGATCGTATATTGAAGCGCTTACGTCTGTATTGTATCGAAAATCGTGGTGAAATCCTAGTGAAACAATTTTCCAGAAAAGCGTGTCGTTTTCGCTCGAAATCGAGTCGTGGTAGGATGAGGGTACAGGACGACTTGCGAAGGGAATGATTGAATGAACAAGTGGATGATGCCGCTCGCGCTGACCGTGTTGCTCGCGGGATGCGGGACGGTGGACGAAACGCCGACGGAAGAGGCGGCCGAAGAGACGAAAACGCCGCTCCCGGAAGCGGTCGAGACCTTGTATACGTCATACCAACAAGCGCTCGAAAACGGTGATGCGGCGGCACTCAAAGCCATCGACTATGCGGGCGAGTTGACCGACATCCCGGCGACCGGTGCCGAGATGCGTGGCCTCACGCCGGGCGATATGTACGAGAGCTGGGTGAACGAGGACGGGGACGTCGCGTTCATCGTCCATGAGATGGAGGACGCGGACGGCAATGAACTGCCGAACCGACTCTCGAAAGTCGCTATCAAAGAAGGGGAGGACTGGAAACTCGTCGTCACCCCGGCTCTTATCCCGGCCGACGTGATTGGGGAAGTCGGCGACATGTTGACGGGAATCGAGGCGAACGAGTACGGCGTGAATGCAGAAGCGAACGCCCGTCTCGCCGAAGTGCCGGAAGACGAGGCTGGCCCGATTTATGACCAAGTGAACGCCCAGACCGACTACGTCGCGCTCGAGGCCGACAATAACGTCTTCTTGCTCATGGCCGAGACGCTCACCGTACCGGAGAACCAAGACACGATGGCCGACTATTTCGAGGCGTACCGGACGTGGTATACCGACAATGAGGCGGCACTTAAAAAGGCCGCTGCAACAGAAGACCCGGTCGAGTATCTCGAAGCGCTCGAACCGCTCAAACAAAAATTAGAACAAGCGATCGACGGTTATGACGAGAATCTCGTCGACCCGTCGTTCGGATAAGGAGGAAATAACATGTTAGCACCGACATTCACATTACCGAACCAAAATGGGGACATGATCTCGCTCGAGGACTACCGGGGCCAGAAAGTCGTGCTTTATTTCTACCCGAAGGACGCGACACCGGGTTGTACGACCGAGGCATGTGACTTCCGCGATGCGACACCGCGATTGAACGGGGCCGTCGTCCTCGGCATCTCGGCCGACAGCCAGAAGAAGCACCAAAACTTCATCGCCAAACATGAGCTGCCGTTCGATTTGCTCGTTGACGACACGCATGAGGTGTCGGAGCTATACGGCGTTTGGCAATTGAAAAAGAATTACGGGAAAGAGTACTATGGCATCGTCCGTTCGACGTTCCTCATCAACGAGGACGGCTATATCGAACAGGAATGGCGCAGTGTGAAAGTGAACGGACACGTCGACGAGGTCGTCGCGGCGCTCACGACATGAAACGAGACGGCTTCCAAAACGGGGGCCGTTTTTTTGTGCGCCTCGCATTACAATTTTATTTCAAATACTAAATTCAGAATCAGGTTAAGATAAAGCGCAAAAGTGGTATATTACAAAAATATTACACGACATCGGACCGGATTAATGCCTTGTCAACTTGACGAAGTTGAGAATGTTCTGAAAAATATGAAGGGACGGTGAACACCAGATTTACATAGGGGGCAGAGTAGCATGGAAAAGTTTGAAGCGGTCCTGACGAGTTTATCCAACCTCGTCTGGGGGCCACACTTATTGATTCTATTGATTGGGACGGGCGTCTATTTGACGTTCCGGCTCGGCTTTATCCAAGTGACGCGGCTCGGATACGGTTTGAAAGAAGCGTTCATCCCGAAACAGAAAACGGGAGCGGAAGCGGAGAAACAGAAAAAGCAACGTGGTGACATCTCTCACTTCCAGGCGCTCATGACAGCGCTCGCGGCCACGGTCGGGACCGGGAACATGGTCGGCGTCGCGACGGCGGTCGTCCTGGGGGGACCGGGCGCCATCGTCTGGATGTGGCTCTCCGGTTTCATCGGGATGGCGACGAAGTACGCCGAGGCGATTCTCGCCGTCAAATATCGTGTCGTCGATGAACGGGGCGAGATTGCCGGCGGACCAATGTATTACTTGGAGCACGGTTTGAAGAAGAAGTGGCTCGGTATGACGTTCGCCTTGTTCGCTGCGATCGCCGCGTTCGGTATCGGCAACGGCGTCCAGACGAACTCGATCAGTATGGCGCTCAATACGTCATTCGGGATTCCGATGCTCGTAACGGGTATCGTGCTCATGGTGCTGACAGGATTCGTCATCCTCGGTGGCGTCAAATCAATCGGGAAAGTCGTCGGTGTGTTCGTACCCGTCATGATTATCGGTTATGTCGGGGGCGGACTCGTTATCCTCGTCATGAACTTCGAGTTGATTCCGTCGGCATTCGCGACCATCTTCTCGAGCACATTCAGTGCGGAAGCCATCGGCGGTGGGGCGCTCGGTGCCGCGATTCGATACGGGGTCGCACGTGGCGTATTCTCGAACGAGGCTGGCCTCGGCTCGGCACCGATCGCAGCAGCCGCCGCGAAGACAGATTTCCCGGGACGGCAAGCGCTCGTCTCGATGACGCAAGTGTTGATTGATACGCTCATCGTCTGTTCAATCACCGGGTTGACGATTGTCATGAGCGGCCAGTATACGAGCGGGCTGCAAGGCATCGAGTTGACGCAAGCGTCCTTCGCGTACTTCCTCGGTCCGATCGGGGAATTGATCGTCACGATTTCACTCGTCTTCTTCGCTTTCTCGACGGTAATCGGCTGGTGTTATTATGGGGAACGGTCGGTCTATTACTTGCTCGGCGAACGGTCGATCGTCCCGTATCGTGTCGTCTATATCGTCGTCGCCGGACTTGGTGCGATGACGACGAACTTGAACTTGATTTGGGCCATCTCGGACGTCTTCAACGGACTGATGGCGATTCCGAACTTGATTGGTCTCTTGTTCTTGTCGGGTGTCGTCGTCGCCGAGACGAAGCGTTTCGAGCTCGAACGGCAAAAAGAACTGCGGCAAGCCGCTTAACCAAAAGGAAGCATCCTCAGGCGAGGACGCTTCCTTTTGTCATACTTTGAATTGACCGATCAACGCGTTCAACTCATCCATCTTTTGTTGGGAGATCTCGGTGACACGGTTCAATTCGCTGAAGCGGTCGACAGACATCGTGACTTTCTCGGCGATCTCCTGCGTGCCGAGCGCGCCGTTGTTGACCGTGACAGCCACGTCTTGGATGACCCCGATCATATTTGACGTCAACTGCTCGAGTTCGACGGCGGCCTCGGCGAATTCTGAGGCGGTCGCTTCGAATCGGCCGGCGTCCTCACTGTAATGCTCGGCCGCCTCCTCGAGTTGGTCATAGTCTTTTAACACGTTCGTATCGAGGAAATGGAGCATCTCGCTCGACGTATCGTTCAAATGGTCGACGGAGTGGAGCACGGTCGTCGAGATGGCTTGAATCCGTTCGACGGTCGTCCGGCTCGTCTCGGCGAGTTTCCGAATCTCATCGGCGACGACGGCGAACCCGCGTCCAGCCTCGCCAGCCCGAGCGGCTTCGATCGAGGCGTTCAAGGACAGGAGGTTCGTCTGGGCGGCGATGTCTAAAATGTCGTTCGTGAGTGTCGCGATTTCCCGGACGGCTTTGGCGTCATGCATCGCCTTTTCTAAATTGACGCGCGTCGACGAGAGGACGTGGAGCGCGGACGCTTTCGCCTCGACGGCATGGTCGCGCAGCGCTACGGCGCGGGCATCGACTTGCTCGGCCTCGGCTTTTCGCTCGGCGGCCATCGTCACGATGTTATGCAGTGTCCGTTCCATGTCAGAAGCCGACGCGTTCATCTCTTGGGCGCTCGCGGCCGTCTGTTGCATCCCGGCCGTCAAGTCCTCGGTCGTGGCGGCCGTCGTCGTCATGTACGTGTCGAGCTCGCGCAACTCATCATACATGCGACTTGACTGTGCGGTCACCCCGTGAGACACACCGTTCACTTGCAAAATCAATTGGCGAAGGTTGGCAAGGAATTGGTTGAAGTCACGGGCGAGTCCTGAAAACTCATCGCGGCGCTTCATCGGGATGGCCGTTGTCAAATCGCCTTGGCTCGTGGCCAGCTCCCGCATCTTCACTTTGAACTCGTTTAATGGCTCAAAGATGGAGCGGAAGATGAATACCATCATCAGCACCGTGAAGATGACGGCAGCGGCCATGATGATCATGAGTGTGAGCTGGACTTGTTCGAATAGTGCCGCACCGGATTCCGTGTCAGACCGAATCTCATCGCGGTTCAAGTTGACGAGCAGACCAAGCGTGTTTGACAAGGCGTCAGCGCTTGGTGTCGCCGTGTCCCGGAAGTAGGCGTCGGCCGCGGCTTGCCCGTCCTCGTTCGAGACGCGCACCAACTCATCGATGTTCGTCTGGAATGACGTCCATTGGGTCGTCGCTTGATCGAACAATTCCTGATCGGCCTGTGTGATAATCGTTGACTCATATCCAGTCATTTGTTGTTCGAGAATCGTGACGGCTGTCTGCAAATCACGCTCGATGTTTTGCTTCATCACCTCGTCCTCGACCAAGGCGTGGCGCGTCATATGGCGACGAATCTCGAGCAACTGTTTGTCGACTTGATGGATTTGGTCCATCCCTGGCACCCACGAGACGGTCATATCTTGTTGGGCGGCCTTGGATGCATTCAACGCATAAAACGAGTAGCCGCTCACCCCGAGCAACAACACGAGCAAGACGGTGAACGCGACGATCAGTTTATTACGGATTGACATAGGAATCCCCCTCGAAAAAATAATGCTTCTTTCTAAGCATAATGAGATTAGGGGACGGACCGAATAGGTGTTTTTGGAAACGAGTCAATATTACGAGGACATTCCCTAAGTTTTCAAAAAAGACATCAAGATTGGCGAGATGGGATTTTCTTTTTTGTCTTATAAAAAAGTGGTATGATAATGGACGATGTATTGAAAACTGTTGGAGGTGGAACCTTTGGCTCGAATCACAGAAGCTGAAGTTCGGCACGTCGCCGGACTCGCCCGACTTGCGATCACAGAAGATGAAGTGACGCACTTCACGGAGCAATTGACAAAAATCCTCGAGTTCGCCGAGCAACTCGATGAACTCGATACGACGGGCGTCATCCCGACGACCCATGCCCTAGATTTGAAAAACGTACTACGCAAAGACGAGGTTCGTCCTTCACTTCCACGCGAGGAAGTCGAACGGATGGCACCTGATTGGGAGAACGGCCAAGTCCGTGTCCCAGCGGTCTTTGAATAAGGAGGCCCTTCATGAGTTTATTTGATCACGGTGTAGCCAAGCTGCATACGCTTATAAAAGAAGGCGAAGTCACGGTATCCGACCTCGTCAAAGAATCATTTGACCGCATCGAGGCGACCGACGAGAAAATCGGTGCCTTCTTGACGCTCAACGAAGACGCGTTCGAACAGGCGAAACGGATGGACGAGCTCGCCAAGACCTCGGACAACCCGCTCTTCGGTTTGCCAATCGGCGTCAAAGACAATATCGTCACGAAAGGGACACGCACGACGTGTGCCTCGAAGTTCCTCGAGAACTTTGTCCCGGCCCATGACGCGACGGTCGTCGAGCGTCTCCATGACGCCGGTGCCGTCACAATCGGGAAGTTGAACATGGACGAGTTCGCGATGGGTTCATCAAACGAGAACTCGGCGTTCAAAGTCGTCCGTAACCCGTGGGACCCAACGCGCGTACCAGGCGGTTCGTCAGGCGGTTCAGCGGCAACGGTCGCGGCCGGCCAAGTCCTGTTTAGCCTCGGCTCGGATACGGGTGGCTCGATTCGTCAACCGGCGGCCTATTGTGGCGTCGTCGGGATGAAACCGACGTACGGTCTCGTCTCACGTTACGGCCTCGTCGCATTCGCCTCGTCGCTCGACCAAATCGGTCCGCTCACACGTACGGTCGAAGATAACGCCTACTTGTTGAACGCGATTGCCGGTCATTGCGACATGGACTCGACGTCAGCAACGGTCGACCTTCCGGATTACACGAAATCGCTTCACGGCGACATTAAAGGCATGAAGCTCGCGCTTCCAAAAGAGTTCATGGCCGAAGGTGTGTCAGACGGTGTCCGCAAACAGATTGAAGAAGCGGTCGAGACGCTCAAGTCGCTCGGTGCGACGGTCGAGACGGTCTCGCTCCCGACGGTGAAATATGCGCTCCCGACATACTACTTGCTCGCGTCATCAGAAGCGTCTTCGAACCTCGCCCGGTTTGACGGCATCCGTTACGGACGCCGCGCCGAGGCCGATGCGCTCGAAGAAGTGTTCACGTATTCGCGCGAACAAGGTTTCGGAGAAGAAGTGAAACGCCGCATCATGCTCGGTACTTATGCACTCAGCTCGGGTTATTACGATGCGTTCTATAAGAAATCGCAACAGGTCCGCACGCTCATGAAGCAAGACTTCGCGAACGTGTTCGCCGACTACGATGCGATTATCGGACCGACTGCGCCGACGGTCGCGTTCAAACTCGGTGACCAGCTCGAAGATCCGCTCACGATGTATGCCAACGATATTATGACAATTCCGGTCAACTTGGCGGGCATCCCGGCCATCTCGGTACCGGCTGGCTTGTCAGAAGGCCTCCCGGTCGGTTTACAGATCATCGGGAACCATTTCAGTGAACCAACACTCTACCGCGTGGCCCATGCTTTTGAACAAGCAAACGGCGGTTTCAAGATGCCACAGCTCTAAGGAGGACGTACGATGAACTTTGAAACGATCATCGGGATCGAGGTGCACGCCGAGCTGAGCACGAAGTCGAAGATTTGGTGTGGCTGCTCGCGCACATACGGTGCCGAAACGAATACACAGACGTGTCCGATTTGTCTCGGACACCCGGGCGTCTTGCCTAAATTGAACGAAGAGGCGGTCAATCTCGCCATCAAGGCCGCGATGGCACTCAACTGCGAAATCGCGACCGACACGAAATTCGACCGCAAGAACTATTTCTATCCGGATACGCCGAAAGCGTACCAAATCTCGCAGTTCGACCAGCCGATTGGTTTCAACGGTCACGTCGACGTCGAAGTCGACGGTGAGATGAAGCGGTTCCGCATCGAACGCGTCCATCTCGAGGAAGATGCCGGGAAGATGAACCACACGGGCGAGAAACACTCGGTCGTCGACTTCAACCGGACTGGGTCACCCCTCATCGAGATCGTCAGTGAGGCCGACATGCGCTCACCGAAAGATGCCGTCGCGTATCTCGAGCGCTTGAAAGAAGTGCTCTCGTTCGCGGGCGTCTCGGACGTCAAGATGGAAGAAGGGTCGCTTCGTTGCGACTGTAACATCTCGGTCCGTCCATTCGGTCAAGAGCCGTTCGGAACGAAGACGGAGCTCAAAAACTTGAACTCGTTCTCGAACGTCTTGAAGGCGCTCGAGTATGAGGAAGACCGTCACCGCAAACTGCTCATCACGGGCGGCGTCATGCGTCAAGAGACGCTCCGTTTTGACGAGGCAGCGAAGAAGACGATCCTCATGCGTGTCAAAGAAGGAGCGGCCGATTACCGCTACTTCCCAGAGCCGGACCTCGTCCGTCTCGAAATCGATGAGGAATGGAAAGAACGCATCCGCGCCACGCTTCCGGAACTTCCGGTCGCACGTCGCGAACGTTATATGAACAACTACGGCTTGTCGGCTTATGACGCCAAGGCGCTCACGTCGACGCGGGAGTTCTCGGACTTCTTCGAAGCGACGACTGCGGCCGGTGCCGAACCGAAAGCGGCAGCGAACTGGCTCATGGGCGAAGTGCTCGGTCACTTGAACAAATCGGATGATACGATCGAGACGATAAAATTGACACCGAGCTCGCTCGCGGAGTTGATTCGTTTGATTGGAGAAGGTACAATTTCTTCGAAGATCGCCAAACGCGTGTTCACAGCCATGATCGAAGAAGGCGCCGAGCCGAAGGCGTACGTCGAAGCGAACGGTCTCGCCCAAATCTCGGACGAGAACTTGCTCCGCGGCTACATCCTTGACTTGTTCGAAGCGCATCCGCAGATGATTGAAGACTTTAAGAACGGGAAAGACCGTGCCAAAGGCTTTATCATCGGGCAGATCATGAAGCAGACGAAAGGGATGGCGAACCCGGCACTCCTCGATGGCTTGTTCCACGAAGAGATCGCCAAACGCTAAACAAGCGGCGAGGCACTTGTGTCTCGCTTTTCGCTCGACTTGAGCATGGGGAGAGAATAGTATGCAACGAAAACGCGCACGGGTCATCTATAACCCGACATCTGGAAAAGAAGTGATCAAACGGGAACTCCCGTACATTTTGAACCGCCTCGAGGATGCGGGTTATGAGACGTCGACGTACGCGACGAAAGCAATCGGCGACGCGACGCTCGAAGCCGTTCGAGCCGCGGAGGCCGAGTTCGACTTGATTATCGCGGCTGGTGGGGACGGGACGCTGAACGAGGTTATCTCGGGACTCGCCCCGCTCGACACGCGTCCGACGATCGGACTCATCCCAGTCGGAACGACGAACGACTTTGCCCGAGCGATGCGGATTCCGCTCAACGTCGTCGGTGCCCTCGACGTCATCTGTGACGGTTTCGAGATGCCGGTCGACCTCGGTGAGATTGAAGGGGAGACAGGGGATATCCACTACTTCATCAATATCGCCGGTGGCGGCATCATGACGGAGCTGTCGTACGAGGTGCCGTCGAAACTGAAGACGGCGCTCGGTCAGCTCGCCTATTACGTCAAAGGGATGGAGAAGCTTCCACTCATCAAGCCGACGTATATCGAGCTCGAGCACGACGAGGGCACGTTCAGCGGCGAGGTCATGATTTTCCTCACGTCGAACTCGAACTCGGTCGGTGGCTTCGAGAAGATTTCACCACACGCCTCACTGAACGACGGACTGTTCGACTTGTTCATCTTGCGCAAGTGTAACTTGTTCGAGTTCATCCACGTCGTCCGTTTGCTCCTCCGTGGTGAGCATTTGTCGAGTCCGCTCGTCGAGCACGTCAAGACGGGACGCGTCAAAATGAAGACGACGACGGAACCGATGAGTCTCAACATCGATGGTGAGTACGGCGGCGAATGCACAGGCGAGATGCGGAACTTGTTCCGTCACTTGACGGTGCTCGCGCCGAACGCGCGCATCCGTGAGATGGAAGACTTGAACGCCCAGTATGAACGCGAACAGATGATTAAACAGCTGTTCAACGTGTCAAACGAGAAAGCAGAATGAGTCGGCTCGGCGTGGCGCACACGCCGAGCTTTTCGTTCGCTTGGAACGGGTATGAACCAATACACACTATTTTTTGAATCGGGAAAGGAGAGACTCATGTTACCAGTCCAAAAAAATGACCGTCTCGACGTCCACATCCACGACCTCACGCACGAAGGCGCGGGCGTGGCACGTGTCGACGGTTACACGTTGTTCGTCCCGAACGCGCTTCCGGGAGAGACCGTGGAGATCGTCGTGACGAAGACGAATAAACAGTACGGATTCGCCCGCTTGATCGATGTGAAACAAGCGAGTGCGGACCGCGTCGAGCCACCGTGCCCGATTTTCTATCAGTGCGGGGGCTGTCAGCTCCAACACTTCAGCTACGACGGCCAGCTCCGCCAAAAACGGGACCGTGTCGTCGATGCGTTGAAACGGCTCGGTCAGTTCGACGTGCCCGTCCACGAGACGATCGGCATGCCGGAACCATGGCGTTACCGCAACAAGGCGCAAGTGCCGTTCAAAGACGAGGCCGGTCGCCTCGTCGCCGGTTTCTATCGTCCACGTTCACACGACATCGTCGAGATGAAGGAATGTCTCATCCAAGACGAGCGCAACGATGAGGCCGTCCAAGTCGTCCGTGACGTGCTCGCGGCGCACGGTGTGCCTGCGTACGATGAGAAGACAGGGCGCGGCGTCATCCGCCACGTCATGGCCCGTTACGGGTATCATTCGGGTGAATTGATGATCGTCCTCATCACGAAGACGACGAAAATCAAAGGTGTGAACGAGATTGTCGCCGACATCTTGAAGCGTCTCCCGGACGTGACGTCGATCATGCAAAACGTCAACCCGGACAAGACGAACGTCATCTTAGGGTCGACGAACAAATTGTTATATGGCCATGAGACGATTGAGGACAAAATCGGTGGACTGACGTTCACGATTTCCCCGCACTCGTTCTTCCAAGTCAACCCGGTCCAGACGGAGAAGCTGTACGGCAAGGCGCTCGAATACGCGCAACTGACCGGGACGGAACAAGTCGTCGACGCCTATTGTGGCATCGGGACGATCAGTCTGTTCCTCGCCCGGAAAGCGGCGCACGTATACGGCGTCGAAGTCGTGCCGGAAGCGATTGAGGACGCGAAACAGAACGCGCTCGTCAATGAGATCGACAACGTGACGTACGCGTGCGGCGCAGCGGAAGATGTGTTACCGCAGTGGAAGAAGGATGGCATCAATCCTGACGTCATCGTCGTCGATCCACCACGTAAAGGCTGTGCCGAGTCGTTCCTTGAGACGATGGTCGAGATGGCACCGAAACGGATCGTCTACGTGTCGTGTAACGTCGCGACGCAGGCACGCGATATGCGTTATCTTGCGGACCGTGGCTACAAATTAGTCGAAGTCACACCGGTCGACATGTTCCCGCATACGGCACATGTGGAGACGGTGGCGTGGTTGGAGAAAATTGAAGAGTAAGTGAAGCAATCGAAGGATAGACGCTGAGTCGAGCGTCTATCCTTTTTTGTATAGGCTTCACCTATGACGAAAAAGTGCATAGGTCAATCTCGGATTTCTTGTAGACTGTCTCTAGTGAGTGAAATCGATTTGAACGGGAGTGCGGAACATGGGCAATCAGCGATGGATGAGACGGATGTGCAGTAACGGATTGAAACTATTCAAACGAGAAGCTTTAAAAGAAAATATTCAAGTGTTCACCTTGGAAGAAACGAAGCCAGATCAAAAGTACAATCCATTACCAGCACGAGAAATAAAAACAAGAAGCTACAGGGGTATCGGTTGGAGAATATCATATGACAATCCTGAAGGAATCATCGAGGGTTTTTCCAAGCTTCATATTAAGACGGAATATAGATTGGCTGCTTATCAATATCAAGAAGTAGACAACGGAAATGGCATCGTATGGGCAATTCCAATCCATAATAGTTTACCGGAACCGGACGAATGTAGCCGGTTAAACAATCAATTTCTCTCACCTCCTAAACCAAGTTTCGCTTGTGACGAATTCATGGAGGCGATTGATGGAGACCATACTCCTTTGTCTTACTTACAGGCGGCGATTGCTTATCATAAGCTTAAAGAGTTTGGTGCGATGTGGCATGGGATTAGTTGGGGAGAGGATCGACTGTTAACGTCTTTAGACTCATCTGAATGGGATTGGGTAATAGGGGAAATAATTCCGAAATTGATACAACCACGTTTTTATTATGACAAAAAGAAAAGACCGGTCATTGTATTTCATACGATAAAACCGATTGGAACTCTCACGCTTAATCGTTATGAACATACATTCGAGTCTCACGGTTATAGATTGACGTGCAAAAAAACTGTTTTGGCGACAGATCAAGATGGAGGAGGTCTGATTTTCTAGCAAATAAAAAAATAAAAAGAATCTTTTTTATGGTCATATTTTATGATTTTACGAAAGTTATATTTAGTTGAGATTGTTTATTTTAATCGGGGGTATAAACTATGAGGAAAATACGAGGTATTCTAGTGTCAGCTGTATTGATCACTACTTTATCAGGGTGTGGTGAGGGCGCAAATGACCATAAGGGCGAAGCGAAGACGCCTTCAGCATCAAGCGCTCAAGAGGGTAGGAACTACAAAGAAGTAGTCGATGAATTCAAGAAAAAAGGATTTACAAACGTCAAAACAGAAAAAGTCGAAGATTTGATTACAGGTTGGATTACAGAGGATGGCGAAGTCGAGGAAGTAGCTGTTGGAGGCGACGTCGAGTATGAGCCGGACACATGGATGCCTGAAGATACTGAAATTGTGATTACTTACCATACGTTCAAAGAAGAGGAGACTGAAAAAGCGACGGAAAAACCGGAAAAGACAGAAACAGAAGACGAGTCTAGCAACCAAACGGATAAAGATGCAGAAGAAAAGAAAGAGCCTGAAGTATTGACTGTAGATAATAGTCCAGACTTGAAACAGGTGCTGAGTGTGAGCTTTGAATCGGACCCTTTGATTGCAACATTCGCTAATGAATATGAAGGGCGAACGATTGAATTCGACGCGCACACAGCCTACGTCAATAAGCACGACAACTATGATACCCGATTTGATTATTTAATTTTAGTCGGGGATGACACTCAAGATGAACCGCCCGGTCCTAATTTCCAACTGCGAGATGTAAATTATTATGATTTGAACTTAGAAGGCGACAATATCCCGGATTCGTTTGGGAGCGGCCTTAATATCCGCATTACTGCCGTAGTAGGCCAGTATGAAGAAGCTTCAAATCTATTCCTAATCAATCCCGTATCTATCAAAATGAGATAAGCGTACACACGAAATAATCAAGAAGTAAACCGATGGAATCGAGAACGAATAGATTTAAAATGATTATTGCATTCAATGAATCACGTATTTCATTTTCCAAGAAAAATCGATGAATTGGAGTGATTGGAATGAAGTTAGAAACTGTAACAGCCTATGGATCATTTGTGAAGCGAAATGGTCATATTTTTCGGACATCTGCTTATTTGCAATGGGGGGATTCTACGGATTCTTTAGGCGCTTGTTTATTATTAAACCCGGGTTCAGCAAGACTAATTGAGGGGTTGGATAGAGAACTTGATTCACAAGGCTTAGCAGAAGGAGAAATCAAAATGGATCCGACGATGGAAAGTCAACTCGTCAAAATTGTAGAGAGGATTCATCAGCAAAACGGACAATTATCGGGACGGTTCTATATTTATAATTTGTTCAATTTACGAGAAGGGAAAAGTGAAAAGGCAATAAACGATTTCGAAACGCTTTGTGGCTCTAATCTCTATAATATTGAGGATTCTTTAGCATCAGTCGAAGAATTGAAACAGCATCCTTGGATTCTATTAGGATGGGGAGTAAACAAGAAACAAAGATGGATTCATCTTCAGACAAGTAAAGAAAGATGGTTACATCGATTATCACAAGCTCAGATCCCTATCATTGGAAAACTAAAAGTAGAAAATGGCGAATACTATCATCCACTTCCACGGCTAGTAAAAAATCGAGCTGGATATATTGAAGATATCTTAAAGCAATATCAACAACAGAACGGATGAACTTGAGCGAAGAATTCCAGACATCTAATAAAGGGGAAAGTGATAATGAAATCGAAATGGGAGAAAATCTTATCATTAAGCGGAGAAGGAGGTAGAATCTGTTTGGCAGGACGAAGATTGGAGACAAATGTGTGGGAGTTTGTCTTAGTGTCTGATGAGTCTACGTTGGTTGATACAATTCAAGATGAAAAGTTAGAATCGATTCGTCGCTCGCACGTCGTCAGTCATTGGTCTGAAGCTCTCCAACTGCTAGGTAGACATTGGATGCGTCTTAGTCCAAAGTATGTTCATCCTGAATTTACAGAACGATTTTTAACGGAGATAGAAAATTCAGATGCAAAGAATATGTTGCATAGATGGAAACGAGTGTGTTCAAAGTCGCCGAATCAAAGGTAATGTTGAGTAATATTCAATCACACCTTTCGAAGGAGGAAACTCGGTTTGAAATTATTGAATGAGTTAATTCGAGCGTACACATCGACCATCAAACAAGGAGACGTACCGCTTGCTTATCGAAGCATTCTTGAGTTCATGGGACGGTTGAGATCTCGCTTCATGAAGAGCGGATACGAGGTGAGTGGTCTCTACCCGGGCTATATGGATATGTCGTATATCGCTGTGAACACATCACATTTAAAAGAGCACGGACTGAAGATCGCCGTCGTCTATCTACATGCGACCGGACATTTTGAAGTATGGCTGTCCGCTCGCAATCGAGTGTTAACGGAACAGTACGCGACCACGTTTCAAGCACTGTCGGGTTTTCATGATAATCAAAACCGAGATGCCATCATCGAGCGGACGTTGACGTCGGCACCGAATTTTGATGAGCCGGAGCAGTTGGCTGAATTGATTGAACGGGAAGTCGAACAGTTCATTCAAGATGTGGAAGCAACACTTGAGGGAGGGCGCTGATGGATTGGATGGCCGAAGTAGAAATGAGACTGAAGCGAGGCAATCAACTTCTATTTGCGAAAGACAGTGCGGTTCTAACCGATTTGAATGCGTTGATTCAAGAGCAGAACCGGCGCACGCTGTCGTTATGGGCGTTCGAATTGGCCGATGCAACCGTTCAAACGCTATCTGAACGTTATCCGGATGAAACGAGACTGAAAACTGCGGTCCAACTGTCTAGAGAGTGGGCTGCGGGTAACGTGAAGATGCCCGTCGCAAAACAATCGATTTTGCAGGCCCATGCGGTGGCGAAAGAACTTGATTCACTTGAAGATCAGGCCTTGTGCCATGCCATCGGGCAAGCCTGTAGCGTCGTTCATACACGAGGACACGCGCTAGGGTTTCCGATCTATGAGTTGACCGCACTCGTTCGTCGTCACGGTGTACGGGTGTGTCAACCAATCGTCGAAGCGCGCGTGAAGCACTATATGGAGCGGATTGAATCTTGGCGCGCGCATACTTCTGAGTATGAATGGGCTACGTTCATGATGAATGACTAAAAGACTTCTTAAGAATGAACCCTTCGATCGTGGATTGAAGGTTTTTTACTTTGTCATGACCAAAACGAGGGAGTGGAAAAGAGATGTTTTGCGGCTTGGAATGTCAAGCCGCTACGCTCGGAAACTTCCTCGACAATCTTTTCATTTGTCATGAGTGATGTAGTAATGAGAGACGTGGAGACAGCGGGGGTGGTAGCCAAAGATAGAAAGTAAAATTCATTGTCATGAAAAACAACTGCCTAAAACAACTATTACTTATTGCAATTTTCTAAAGCAAAATTTTATAAAATTAACATTAATCCATATTTTGTAATATGATTAAAATGACATAATTTTAATGAGGTGATATAGATGTTTGCAAATGTTATTGAAAGTTTTAATTCGAATGATTCAAGAACTGAAGGAGAATCCTATTTACTGCATATTTTTAAAACAAGTCCCAGATTTAAAGGATGGACTGTATTTGAACAACCACATATAAATTCTATGAAGCCTGATTTTATTTTAACGCATCCTCAAAAAGGAATTATCATTGTAGAAGTGAAAGATTGGAATTTAAGTTCTAAAACCTACAGTAAACAAGGTCATATAAAAGGCAATGATGGAAATTACTATAAAAGTAATCCTATTGACCAAGTGGAATACTATAAAGATAGTATTTTAAAGTATCAATTACTTTCTAGTGTAAAATTGTCCGAGCAATTTTCTTTATACTACTCTTGTATTGAAACAGTAGTATATTTCCATAAAGCTGATACAAAGGAAGCTAAAAAATTCTGTGTAAGTGTTAACAATCATAGCGATACATATACAAAAATTTGGTCTAAATCAGACATTGATTACATTAAAAATGTAGAAAACAAATTAAATTCTACTATTCATACGTATGCTTTATCAAAATCTTCTTCATCCTTTAATAGAGAAGGTTTATTAGAGAGAGTAGTTTTAGAATTAAATTTTCAACTTCAACTTTCTGACTATAATATTGAACGGCGCCAACCTTTCGTCTTAACTAATGATCAAAAAAAGTTAGCAATTGCAAGTCCAGGCTCAATTCGGAGATGGAGTGGGGTTGCAGGCTCAGGAAAATCTATTATTCTGGCGGAAAAAGCTATTCAAGCGGCGAAAGAGAATAAAAATGTTTTGATTTTAAGTTTTAATATTACTTTAAGACATTACTTGAGAGATCTTTGTAGCCAACAATTTGGAACAGGAAATTATGATGGAGAACGTAAAAAACTAAAGTTGAATGTAACTATTAGTCATTTTCATGATTTTCTTAAATTAATTTTTGCTGAGCATCAACTGAAAGGTAGCTTTAAAAACAAACCTGAAGATGAGGACTATGCAAATTACTTAATGAAAATCGCAAAAGAATATTTTAAATCTCACGAAATAAAATCCCATCTTAAATTTGATTACATACTTATTGATGAAGGGCAGGATTTCAAAGGAGATTGGATAAGATTTTTAAAAATGTTTTTCACAGGCGTCGGTGAAATGTTTATTGTATACGACAAAGCACAAAATTTGTACGGTCATGGTGTATGGATAGAGGATAGCCAGCAAATAAAAAACATTGGTTTTAGAGGAAGACCGGGGCATTTATCACATACTCACAGATTACCAAGTAAAATAGTAAAGAAAATTGAATTGATTAGACAAAATTTAAAACTTGATGGAGAAGAGATTTTATTAGAAACACAAGAACAAGAAGACTTATTTCAAAAAACATTTTGGTATAACTTAAGTCCAACCACCCTTTCGGAGAAGCTGAATCAAATTTTCCAACATATTAAATCGTTAAGAGAAATTAATCAAATGGAAGATATAACAATTTTGACAACTAATGAAAATACAGGAGCTGAATTAGTTTTACTTTTAAATAGACATGGTATTGAGACTTCACATGTTTATGATTTAGGAAGAAACAAAAATAGTGAGAGTCGAAGAGCGGAGAAGTGGAAATTTCAAGGTGGTACAGGACGTTTGAAAGTATCGTCTTATCACAGTTTTAAAGGTTGGCAAACACCTAATATCCTTCTTGTCTTAGATTCACCTACTACTGACTATTTTGGTGAACAAATTACAGAAACACCGCCAACTATAAAGGCTGTTCAAGATGCATTGTTTATCAGTTTATCAAGAATTAAGGGGAGAGCTGACAATGGTGAATATACATTTATTTGTTTAAATTACTTACAAGAATATGAACATTTAAAATTGATATTCGATCAACAGTAAATTAACCCAAGCAAATTTCTATAAAATGATTTAACTTATATACTATAAAACTATTTTTATTAGATGGTTATTAATGGAGTTCTGAAATTAATAACACATCTATGTTGATACATTCCCCTGTCCATAATAAGATAGATAAAGTGATTTTGTTGGATTGACTACGAAAGGGAATGATTTGACATGAAAGAAAACTTCTGGCGCGATCTGCCGCGTCCATTCTTTATACTTGCCCCGATGGAAGACGTGACCGATGTCGTCTTCCGTCATGTTGTCGCCCATGCGGGACGCCCGGACGTCTTTTTCACCGAGTTCGCCAACTCGGACAGCTATTGCCATCCAGAAGGGAAAGGCAGCCTGCGCGGACGTTTGACGTTCACCGAGGACGAGCAGCCGATGGTCGCCCACATTTGGGGCGACAACCCGGACTACTTCCGCGAGATGAGCATCGGCATGGCCGAGATGGGCTATAAAGGCCTCGACATCAACATGGGTTGCCCGGTGCCGAACGTGGCGAAGCGCGGGAAAGGGAGCGGGCTCATCCTCCGTCCTGACGTCGCAGCGGAACTCATCCAAGCGGCGAAAGCCGGCGGCATCCCGGTCAGCGTCAAGACGCGTCTCGGATTCGCGAAGCTCGACGAGTGGCGCGACTGGTTGACGCATCTCTTGAAGCAAGACATCGCCAACTTGTCGATTCACTTGCGCACACGTAACGAGATGAGTAAAGTCGACGCACACTGGGAGATGATTCCGGATATCGTCAAACTGCGCGATGAGATCGCACCAGATACGCTCATCACGATCAACGGCGATATCCTCGACCGTCAGATGGGGTTAGAACTCGTCGAGAAGTATGGCGTCGACGGCGTCATGATTGGCCGCGGGATTTTCAAGAACCCGTTCGCGTTCGAGAAAGAGCCGCGTGAGCATTCGATGGAAGAGTACCTCGACTTGCTTCGTCTCCAACTCGATTTGCAAGACAAGTTCCAAGAAGAAGTGCCGCGCTCGATTTCGAACTTGCATCGCTTCTTCAAGATTTACGTGAAAGGGTTCCGCGGGGCGAGCGATCTCCGTGTGAAACTGATGGACACGAAATCGACAGACGAAGTGCGGGCGCACCTTGATACGTTCGTCGAGAACTATCATAAAGAAGAAGCTGCGCTTGCCGAGGCAGCATCGACAGTCGAATAATGTTTTACCGGGATTCAGTGTATACTGGGTCCCTTTTTTATATGAAAAATAGTAGATGGGCGATGAAACGTTTGGGCGGGCTGCTTCGTATGAAGTGGGTGGAAGGGGAGGGTAAACATGAACGAATGGCGTGAATCAGCGGTCGGTCTTGGCCTTGCGTTTGGAACGGCGGGCGGACTACTCATCTCTGTCTTACTCGATTTTCCGTCCATGTATGGTATTGTCATCGGTTCAATCATTGGATATTGGATTGGACTCCTCATTTCCATTCGTGCGATGAAGCGATAACGAGCAGGATATCAAAGATCAGGAGGTTTTTACATGAGTGAATTTCAATTTATAACGAGCGATCGACCACTGAAAGAAGTCGAAAATCCATATATCGAGTTCTTATCGATCAACGAGGCCATCAAAAAAGGCGTCGTGTTGCCTGACATACTCACAGACGACGAAGACCTTGACCGTGATGAAAAAATTTTGATGAACGTCGAGTCAGAAGAGCAGCTTGATGAAATCGAAATTAAGCGAGACCTATATTATGACGCGGGGAACGTCGAGGCTTATTCTTCAAAACCGCACGTCGTGGAGTTGCGCTGGCGCTATTCCGATGTGAGAGCCGAACAGCTAATGGAGTATATAACCGACCACTTGAAGATGGCGAAGGAAGTTGAGATTTGGAAAGTGTGGGTCGATGAACAGACGGAGCCGAGCGTTCAATCCATCAAGCTCGACGAGTTGACGATAGATGCGCTACGGTTTTTAGGTGAAGTCGGATTCGAACGACCACAGTGCCTTCGTGTGACAACATCCTAATCTGAGCGTGACCGACGCGTGGCCATTCCAAACGAGATGTCTCGTTCGGAATTTTTGTTTTATCTCCTCACTTGAAAAAGACTGCTATATTATGAAGAGAAGAGTCAGGAGGGGACACCATGCACATTTTAATCGTTGAAGACGACCGGACGATTGCCTCCGGTCTCCAATATTCGCTCGAACAAGAACAATTCACGACGACGTTGTGCCAGAACGCGACCGACGCGACACGTTTGATTGAACAACAGTTACATACGATTGACCTGTGTCTATTCGATTTGTCGTTGCCGGACGGGAGCGGCTATGACTTGTGTCGGCTCGTAAAACAACAACAGGATACGCCCGTCATTTTTTTGACGGCGTTCGATGATGAAGTGAACGTCGTCATGGGACTCGATATGGGAGCGGACGACTACATCACGAAACCGTTCCGGGTCCGTGAACTCATCTCGCGGATTCACTCGGTGTTGCGCCGCTACCATAAACAGGTCAGCTCGCCCATTTTGACAATCGGGTCGGTCGAAATCAACACGCAAGACGCGAAAGTCAAAAAAGATGGAAGCGAGATCCTGTTGACAGCGCTCGAGTATCGTTTACTGCTCATCTTCGGGAAACATACGGGCCAAGTGTTGTCACGGGCCCAGCTGCTCGACCAGATTTGGGACATGGGCGGGGACTTCGTGAATGACAATACGTTGACCGTCTACATCAAACGGTTACGCGAGAAGCTCGAAGACGACCCGCAACGGCCGACGTTGATTAAGACGGTTCGAGGGATTGGCTATAAGGTGGAACGCTGACATGTTGCGCAATCGAGAAATCCGTATCTATTTAGTCAGTCTGTTGCTGCTGATTGGGGTGGCTTCTATCGTCGCATCTTTGTTCCTATCGATGGAGGCCGTCATTCTCGTCCTCCTTTTGTCGGTCGCGTTCTTGATCGTGACATATCGGTTCACGGCGTGGCGCTATCGGGAGATCGATCAGCTGTCGAGTTACCTCCAAGAAATCAGCAACGGCAATTATAAACTCGATGTCCGCGACAACCGTGAAGGCGAGCTCAGTCTATTGAAGAGCCAAATCTATAAAGTGACGAAGATGCTGTCGGAACAAGGGACGCATCTCGAAGAGGACAAGCAGAAGTTGACGGATGCCCTCTCCGACATTTCCCATCAGCTGAAGACCCCGCTCACCTCGATGACCGTCATGGCGGACTTGCTCAGTGACCCACGGCTGTCAGATGACAAGCGTCAAGAGTTCACGCATAACGTACAAGTGCAGCTCGAGCGGATGGAGTGGCTCGTCTCGTCACTACTCAAGCTGTCTAAAATCGATGCCGGGACGATTCAGTTCAAACGGGAACCGGTATCCGTCCCCGCACTCGTTCAAGCCGTGACGAAACCGATGCTTGTGCCGATCGATATTAAAATGCAGCGGCTTCAGATTACGGGTGAGCGTGATGTCACGTTCGAAGGCGACTTGAAGTGGACGACCGAGGCGCTCATCAACATCTTGAAAAATTGCGTCGAACATACACCGGAAGAAGGGGAGCTGTTCATCGAATTTAGCGAGAACACACTGTACACGGAAATCGTCATTCGCGACACGGGGAGCGGCATCGCCAAACAAGACATCCCGTATATTTTCCAACGTTTTTATAAGGGTATGAATGCGAGTGACGACAGCGTCGGCATCGGGCTTGCCATGGCCCACAGCATCATCACAAGCCAACAAGGTGAACTGACCGTCCGCAGTGAACGTGGAGCCGGGACCGCGTTTCAAATTCGATTCTACAAAGCAATCGTCTAAGTGACGAAACAGTCACTTTCGAGTCACGGACGTGTCACACTCGCTCGGTACACTCAAAGTAGATCAAGTACTGGAGGGTGCAAACATGAACATATTAGAAGTGCAACACTTATCGAAAGTATATGGGAAAGACGAGATGGAAGTCCGGGCGCTCGATGACGTATCGTTCACGGTCAAAAAAGGCGAGTTCGTCTGTATCGTCGGACCGTCGGGCTCGGGGAAGTCGACGTTGTTACATTTGCTCGGCGGCGTCGATGTCCCGACGAGTGGACAGGTGTTGATCGACAATACGGATATTTACAAGTTAGACGAGACACAGCTCGCCATCTTCCGTCGTCGTCAAATCGGTTTGATTTATCAGTTTTACAACTTAATCCCGATTTTGACGGTCGAGGAGAACATCACACTGCCGATGTTGTTGGACGAGCAAAAAGTCGACGCCGCCCATTTGGAGCGCATCATCGGCATCCTTGGTCTGTCGAACCGATTGACTCATCTGCCAAACCAATTGTCTGGCGGGCAGCAACAACGCGTTTCCATCGGTCGGGCGCTCATCAGCAACCCGGCCATCATCTTGGCCGATGAGCCGACAGGGAACTTGGACAGTCAAAACAGTGAAGAAATCATGAGCCTCCTCAAACTGTTCAACAAGAAGTTCAATCAGACGCTGATCATCATCACGCATGACGAACGAATCGCCTTGCAGGCCGACCGGATCATCTCGATCGAGGATGGGAAGATTGCGAAGAACGAGGTCGTCCGCTCATGAACATCATCAATAAAATGACGCTTCGCCACTTGCGTGAAAACAAGCGGCGTTCGCTCGTCACCATCATCGGGGTTATCATCTCGGTGGCGATGATCACGGCTGTGACGACACTCGGTTCATCGTTCTTAGACTTGATGATCCGTCAAGACATCGCGGACAATGGAGAATGGCACGTCCAATACATCAACACGAATGAGGAGCAGGTCGAGGCAATTCGAAATGATGCATCGACGAAGGATGTCATCCTTTCAAGTGACGGCTATGCGGAATTAAAGGATTCACAGAATGCCTATAAACCGTACTTATACGTCCGGAACTATAATACGTCGGGACTGAAGAACTTTCCCGTCGACTTGACGGAGGGACGCTTGCCAAACAAAGAAGGCGAAGTCGTTATTTCTGAGGCCATCCGTCAAAATGCGCAAGTCACGTACAATATCGGGGATGAATTGACGCTTGAGATCGGCGAGCGTATGGACGAGTCGTCCGGTCGGGTGTTGACCCAAAACGATGGTTTGGTCCGCGACGGGGAGACGATGCTTGAACAGTTGAACATCGAGGAGACAGTGACGTTGACCGTCGTCGGCACGATGACGCGCCCAGCCTGGGAGCCCACGTGGTCGCCGGGTTACACGGTCGTCGGATACATTGACGACAGAGCATTGAATGGTGCGACCGTCGATACGTTCGTCGCCTTGAACGACGTGAACGGTTCGATTTATGAGGATACGAAACAAGTGATGAACGAACAGAAGATTGAAGGGGTCGCTTATAACTCATCGTTGCTCCGCTATTATGGGGTGACGGATGATGACGGCTTGCGCAAGACGCTGTATGGGTTCGGTGGCATCATCATGGCGGTTATCGTCATCGGCTCGATTTCGCTCATTTATAACGCTTTTGCCATCAGCGTATCTGAGCGCTCGCGTTATCTCGGGATGCTCGCGAGTGTCGGGGCGACGAAACGGCAAAAACGAAACTCGGTCTTTTTTGAAGGACTGATCATCGGAGGGATTAGCATCCCGATCGGTATCATCGCCGGGGTGACCGGAATCGGGGTCACGTTCTTGTTCATCAACGCTTTTGCGGAGAAGGCGCTCAACGTGACGGAGAAGTTTGAAGTCGTCGTCACCCCGCTCACACTCCTGTTGACGGTCTTCATTTCGAGCGTGACGATTTTCATCTCGTGTTATCTGCCGGCGCGCCGCGCTTCGAAGATTTCTGCGATTGACGCGATTCGTCAGACCCAGGACGTGCGACTGACGTCGAAGAACGTGAAGACGTCGAAACTCGTGCGACGGATCTTCGGATTGGAAGCGGAGATTGGGCTGAAAAACACAAAACGCAACCGGAAACGGTATTTGGCGACGGTGTTCTCGCTCGTCATCAGTATCGTGCTGTTTTTAGTCGTCAGTTACTTCACGGATCGACTCGAACAGTCACTCGAGATGTCACAAGGCACGTACGAGTTCGACATTCTCGTGAACGGGTCGAATCTCAGTAAAGATGACTTACGTCGCTATGAGACGTTGGATAATGTGACGAGCGGGACGTACTTCGAGAACACGACCGTCCAGACGGTGGTTGACGAAGCGCGGTTACCGAGCGCGGTCACCGAGAATGAAGACTTGGTGTCCACGTTCGTCGATGGGAAATTTGTGTACTACGTTTCTCTTTATCAATTAGATGATGAAAGTTTCGATGCGTACTTGAAGCAGATCGGGGCATCCGCCAGCAATTTTGAAGACGGGGAGATGCCGGGTGCCGTCTTGATTGATGAAGTATCGTATCAAGACGTCGACAAGAAGAAATTTGTGAACTCGAAGACGATTGAGACCGAAATCGGCGATACGCTTGAACTCCGGGACGAGAACGCAACGGACGAGACGGCACCGCTCAAAACAATCAAAATCGGCGCCATGACCGACGTCCCCCCGACCGGTGTGATGACGAGCTCACTTGGATGGCTTGATGTGATCGTTCGGGAAGGGACGTTTGAAGAGGATGCGATTGGTCAATTGATGAAACAATCAAGTCCATCAATCGCCTTGAACACGAGTAATCCTGAGGCGACGCAACAAGTGATTGAGGCGGAACAAAATATGGACCAATATATCTTCAAC
Source organism: Exiguobacterium sp. s36 (assembly GCF_018618345.1). Classification (NCBI taxonomy): domain Bacteria; kingdom Bacillati; phylum Bacillota; class Bacilli; order Caryophanales; genus Exiguobacterium; species Exiguobacterium sp. s36. Next base: position 598,502 of record NZ_JACSLW010000001.1, on the reverse strand, counting down.
GTGTCGGAGCAGCGTGAACAACAAGAGCAGGTGTTGTTGCTGTTATCGATTTTTGTCTATGGGTTTATCGTCTTGATCTCGCTCATCTCGGTGGCGAATATCTTCAACACAATCTCGACGAGCGTCTCGCTCCGTCGTCGCGAGTTTGCGATGCTGCGGTCGGTCGGGATGACACCGAAAGGGTTCAACAAGATGGTGTATTATGAAAGCATTTTCTATGGCATGAAAGCATTGGCGTATGGGGTGCCGGTCAGTGTTCTGATCATGTACCTGATTTACCGGGCGCAGATCAACACGTTCGAAGCACCGTTCACGTTGCCGTGGGGCGATATCTTGTTCGTCACGGTCATAATTTTCCTGATCGTTGGTTCTTCGATGGTATACGCGATTTCGAAAGTGAAGTCGGATAATATCATCGACCGTTTGAAGCAAGAGAACAATTGATGATTGACGTAGAGTCACTCAAAAAATAGATGGAACGGGATTCAGTGTCTACTGAGTCCCGTTTTTTGTAAAATGAGAGAGAAGAAAGAGGTGGGAGAATGGACATCCGAGAAGTATTGAGTGGCGGGGATTTGCGCTCGATTGGTCATGTCGATGCGGTCGTCGCTTACGTCGGGAACGACCCGGACCGATTCAGCGAATTGATGACCGGCTTGACCGATGCCCGTCCCGTCGTCCGGATGAGGAGCGCAGACGCGATGGAGAAAGTGACACGTCATTATCCGGCGCTGCTGCAAGCGCATCAAGCTTCCTTATTCCAACAGTTACATCGTGCCACTCAACAAGAAGTGAGGTGGCACTTGGCGCAACTCATGCCCCGGCTGATGTGGACGGAAGACGAGGCGGCCGACATCGTTCATGTGCTCACAGATTGGTTCGACACGGAGACGAGCAACATCGTCATCGTCAATTCCTTGCAGGCGATCTTCGACTTGAGCGCCATGCATCCACGATTCCGGGACGAACTGAAAGTCTTGCTCGAGTCGCGACTCGAGACAGGGAGTCCGGCCGTGAAGAGCCGCTCAAAAAAACTTTTACAGAAGTTGTGACCGATGGACTTCATTTCCGGTCTATAAAGATGTAAGTACATCGAAAGGGGGATTCGATTGGACGATCAAGCGATTATCGATTTGTATTGGCAACGTTCCGAGCGGGCGATTGAGGAGACGGCCCAAAAGTACGGCGGTTATTGTCATACGATTTCCTATAACATTTTAAACAGCCGAGAGGACGCGGACGAGTGCGTCAATGACACGTACATGAAAGTGTGGCAAGCGATTCCGCCGACACGTCCAGTGCGACTCGCCGCCTATTTGGCGAAGCTTGTTCGTAACGTCTCGCTCCATAAGTATGAGAAGGCGAACGCCAAGAAGCGCGGAGCCGGGCAAGTCCCGCTCATCGTCAGTGAGCTCGAACACTGTCTCGCCTCCTCCGTCGCGACCGATTCAGAAGTCGTCGAGTTGTTGAACGATTTTTTGGAACAGTTGTCGCAAGAGACCCGGCAGATTTTCATGGGACGTTACTTTCACTTTCAATCAATCAAAGACATCGCGAAGATGCGCCAGGTGAGCGAGAGCAAGGTCAAGATGGTGCTGCTTCGGACTCGGAACGACTTGAAACAAATGCTCGAAGCGGAAGGGGTGGCGCTATGAACGGAGATCGGCTCATACGTTTGATGGGGGACGTCGATGACCGGTTCGTCGAGGAATCGATGGTGGTTGAAGCCAAAAAGCGGAGACATTGGCATTGGATGGGTGGTCTTGTGGCAGCCGCCGCTGTCACACTCTTCGCCGTGACATGGGACGGTTTTAAAGAATTGATTCCACTGTCGGACAACTCAAGCAATATGTCGGTCGCTTATATCGATGAAGGGGACATCGATGTCGGGATGTCATCAGCAAACCTTGCCGAGATGAGTGAGGACGAGCTGTTCTCGAAATGGGAACCTGCGGTGGTACGGGGCGTCGTGAAACAGATTGACCACATCGAGCTCGACTTCAACGGACAAGCGGAATATCAGTCGATTGTGACGATTGGCGTGACAGACGTCTATCGGGGAGACATCGAGCAGGGGAGCACGATTCAAGTTCTCACGGTTGCCGGTGCCGGTTCTGAAGTGCTTCAGTCGGATGCGGACGTCATCTCTGAACTTCGCCTCGGCATGGAAGGGATTTTTATGCCGAGACGGCATGATGCTTCCCACGTCTGGTCACAAAACGGGGCCACGCTTCAAGTGATGGACGTGAGTGATTACGGATTTCCAGACGGTGAGCGGTACATGTTCTTGAACACGGACGAAGGTCTCGTCTTCAGTCGAGATGCCTATCCGTCGCTACGTGGCGCTGAAACACTTGATGACATAGAGGCGTTCATGACGGAACGGTTCCGTTAACGGGAAGGGGATATGGAAGAGAGGAGGGCTACGATGACAGAGCAGAATTGGCGAGCGTCAGGGGTAGGACTCGGACTGGTGTTCGGAGCCGGGATTGGCATCATCAGTTCGCTCCTACTCGGATTTGAATTAGTGTATGGGATTGCGGCAGGTGCAGCATTCGGCTATCTCATCGGACTCGTGGTGTCATTGACAGGAAAGACATGATTGAAGGGAAGGCTAACTCAAAATGATCGCAAAGAAAATCATGCAGTGGGTGAAGAAGCAAGGAAGTCTTGGGGTTAAGGAAAACTTGCTCGAAATCAGGTTTCGGGTAGGTGGGTTCGGGATTTCGAATGAATCCAAACTGACATTCTTTTCAGATGGGACAGCTAGACGACAGATTATTCGGCGAGAGGATGATTGTTCTAAATCAATCAAATCATTCATTTTTTACGATGAAGCGCAAACAAAAACTCTGTACGGAACATTTCTAGCGCTCGAGACGGAGGAGTGGCCATCTACGTTTGAAGAAAAGAAGTACGAAACACTCGACGGAACACAATGGGGCTTGATCATTACACAACCGGACGGAACCACACGGACGCATGACGGCAGCAACGCTTATCCGGATAACTGGAAGGACGTCACGGCACTGTTCGGCATTTCTTGAATCAAAAGGAGGAAATCATATGGATCGCACAATCACTGTGAAAGGAACAGGAAAAGTATCGGCTACGCCCGATTTGATTGTCGTGAGAATGGATTTGACGTCAAGAGCCGTCCGTTATGAGGAGACGATGAACGGGGCGGCGATGGCCGTCACGCGTCTACAAAAGGCAGTCGAGCAGGCCGGATTCGAGAAAGCAGCGCTCAAGACGACCGACTTCTCGATCGACACGGACTATGAGAGTTATCGTGATAAGCAAGGCAACTATAAATCTCGTTTCCGGGGTTATGTCTGTCAGCAGAAGACGAAACTCGAGTTTCCGCTCGATACGAAACAATTGTCCTCGGTCATCGAACACGTCAGCAACTCGCTAGCCGAACCGAAACTGTCCATCTCGTTCACGATCAAGGATGCGGATACGATTCAAGATGAACTGCTCGCGAGCGCGGCGGCGAACGCGCGTCATCGGGCCGAACTGTTGGCGAAAGGGGCCGGGGCGACGCTCGGTGACTTGCTTCAAATCGATTACACGTGGGGCGAGCTCCATCTTTACTCCCCGACACGTCTCACGCTCCATGACGAGGTGCTCTTCTCAGAGGCCGCGATGCCGGAACTCGAACCGGACGAGATTGACTTGAGTGACTCGGCGACGTTCGTGTGGGCGATTCGATGAGGCGTGTCATCGGATTAGTATTGCTCCTTCTGTCTGTCTCTCTGTCGGCTCAAGCGTTGTCGTGGGCGTATGCGTTCGTCGTGTTGGATGGACGGGTGTATGAAGTGATGGATGTTGCCGTATTGGAGGCTGACTTGGGAGAAGTCGTCGGCGAGGTGAAGACGATGGTCGACGATATGGATGGCAGCTATTATGGGGATGCCTCGAACATGTATCCGATTGGGACGACCTATCGAGAAGTGAACGGGGAAGCGATGCAGGATGTGCTCGCGGTCGAGGACGAGTTGGGATGGAAGCGGGCCGAATATCGGCATGACGCCCCGTTCAGCATGCGTGACCATCTCGATACAGTCGCATATGCGGTACTTGGGATCGGCGCTGTCCTTTTTGTGTCCACACGAGTAAAGAAAAGATACAAAAAATAAATGATTCCGTGATGAGGTATCGTTCATTAAGGGAAGAGTCATATGTAGATACGTAGAGATTTCACTCAATGGAGGGATATTCTATGAAAATCCTCATCATCTTTGACTCGATGTACGGGTGTACCGAAAAAGTCGCATATGCCATCAAGGACGGGTTCAGCGACTTGCACCAAGTTGACATCATGCAAATCAGTCACGTCGGATACGGCGACCTTGCCAATCTCGATTTGTTCGTCGTCGGTTCGCCGACGCATGGCGGACGCGAGACCGAGGACGTGAAAACCTTTTTAGACGGCCTGTCGGATCATGCGCTCCGGGGCATCCGGGCTGCGGCGTTTGATACGAGCATGGCTGAAGAAGACCAAGGCTTTTTCGTCGGTAAAATCGTCAAATGGTTCGGCCACGCCTCGACCCGGATCGAGCAGCTCTTGTTGGACAAAGGAGCGGAACCGGTGCTGAAAGAATCGTTCATTGTCCTTGATAAAGAAGGACCGCTCAAAGAAGGAGAGCTCGAGCGGGCGACCGAATGGGCCCGTCACTTGATGGACAAATAATCTGACGTGTTCCTTATGGGACGCGTCTTTTTTGGCGCAGAATTGTCCGAAGCGTTCTCAAAACGGGTAAATATAAGGGTATCTCTATTGTATGGAACGGAGGGAGAACGATGAAAAAATGGGAACGTGACGTCCTCATGGGTTGGATTGTCGTCTTGTTGGTGCTCGTTGCGCATTATGTGATCACGGTATCGCTCGGAAACACGTATTTTGCCGAGTCGACGATGAACCGGATGCTTTGGCTCAGTAGCTTCCCGGCCTTTTTGATTGCCTTTCTCGCAGCCCTCTTCCAAAAAACGAACACGCTCACGCTCGCCGTGCGTCGTGGCGTCATCTGGACGGCCGAACTTGTCGTCGGCTTCTCGCTCGTCGCCTGGTTTTTCCGGGCGTTCGAGACGCTGTTCGTGACTCCGGGCGCGTATTGGGTGTTCGGCGCGGTCCTACTCGCACCGCTCGTCTATTTGTTCGAGTTCCGCCGTCAGAACCGGGGCACGAAGGCCGGTGCCCACTAAGCGTAGAAAACGTCTCCTCAAGGGGGCGTTTTTAGTCTGGCCAGGAATGGGAATGGGGTACAGAAGATTAGAATGGAGGGAGTCACTATGAGTCAGTATTTTTCATCATCATACGAAGAGTCGCGTGAGAAGTTTCTCGCCCTGCTCGACCGCGTCAAACCCTATTATCCGACGGCCCGCGTGATGTCCCACTCGATCGGCGAGGACACGATTGATGTCATCATCGGTGAACCTGCGGGATCGCGCGAAGCGGTGCTTCTCATGACAATCGGGGAGCACGGCATCGAAGGGTACGCCGGGGCCGCCGTGACACACCAGTTCGTCGAGACGCAACTTGAAACCCTTCGGCACGAGTCGACCGGCATCTGTCTCATCCATGCCGTCAATCCGTGGGGAATGAAACACTTTCGCCGCGTAAATGAACATAACGTCGACTTGAATCGAAACTATGTCATCGACCGGGAGGCCCTCCCGCGTAACGTCAATAAAGAATATGAGGTCATGCGGCACTTGTTCGTCCCGGACGGCGTCATCGATGATTACCATGAGGCGCGCGAACACATCTACTCGTTCCTCGGATCTGGCATCAAGCTCGACGGGTTTGACGCGATGACCGAGGCGAAAGGCATGGGGCAGTATCAGTTCCCGAAAGGTGTATATTACGGCGGCGAGTCAGATGAACCGTCCGCCATCTTTTTAAAGGAGATTCAGCACGATTTGCTCGACCGCTACGACCGCGTCATCCATATGGATTGGCACACGGCGCTCGGTCCGACGAACGAGGTGACGATGGTCATCAGTGAACGGGACGGGCGTGATGCGGACGAACTGAAGCGGACATACGGACTGAAAAATATCCAGACGTATGACCCGACCGACGTCCTCGGAGACTCTACGAACCATTTTTATTACGTACGGGACACGCACTATCCGGACAAACAACTCGTCTCGGCGTTGTTCGAGTTCGGGACATTCGGGACGTCGACGAAAGCGACGATTCGCGAGTTTTTGACGATTATTCTCGAGAACCGGCTCTACTTTGAAGGAACGAAAGACCCGGAAGCCCGCAACGGCATTCGAAAAGAATTCATGGCCATGTTTTATCCGGAAGATGAGTCGTGGCGGACGTCCGTATTACGCGAAGGAGCGGCGGCGATTGAGTATGTCTTGAAAGCCGAATCGCTCTGGCGCGACAGTTGACAGGTTTCCACTTCGGTCAAACGGGAAAAAGTGGGTTGTGGGCAAACACGCACGCCGCTCAACAATCCAACTGGGGGTTTTGACCAATGGGGAACTATATTACAGCACATGATGGAACGAGTATTTACGTGGAAGACGTCGGGACAGGCGATGCCGTCGTATTCTTGCACGGCTGGCCGGCAAACAACAACATGTTCGAGTATCAAAAGAATGCGTTGCTCGAAGCAGGCTACCGTTACGTCGGGATCGACTATCGTGGCTACGGCAAGTCGGATGCACCGGCGACAGGTTATGACTATGCGACGATGGCGTCGGACGTGCACATGGTCGTTGACGGGCTTGGCATCAAAGATTTCACGCTCGTCGGCTTCTCGATGGGTGGGGCAATCGCCATCCGTTACGCCGTCGACTTCCCGGATGACGGGTTGAAGAAACTTGTCCTGTCAGGTGCTGCGGCACCGGTGTTCACGCAACGTCCGGACTATCCGTACGGTATGACGCAAGCTGAGGTCGATGCGTTGATTGAAGACACGTTGAAAGACCGACCGAAGATGCTCGAAGGGTTCGGTGAGATTTTCTTCGAGAAAGAACATTCGAAACCGATGCAAAACTGGTTCCATCATCTGTCGCTCGTCGCGTCGAGTCACGGGACGATCGCTTCGGCGAAAGCACTCCGCGATGAAGATTTGCGCGAAGACTTGCCGAAAGTAAATGTCGAGACGCTCATCATCCATGGCGTGCACGACAAGATTTGTCCGTTCGAGTTCGCGCTCGAGATGGAAAAGGGCATCCCGAACTCGCGCATCGAGCGGTTCGAGGAGAGCGGTCACGGTACCGTCCTCGACGAGATGGACAAGTTCAACAAGACGTTGCTCGAATTTATTTGAGTGTGTGACAAGCCTAGGACGTTCCTAGGCTTTTTTTAATGGCCATCTGTAGCATGTTTGTTACGGTTTTTGAGGCTAGAATGACTTCTAGTCGGGTATAGCTACAGTGAAGCCGTTTCGGGTGATTTCCTTTAGATTGGTCAACAATATATGTGAGACAAGAGGTTTGATTCACGGTCAAGATTGGCTTTGTAGAAGCCGCTCCGGGCCGTGCCTGTTTGTGTGCTGTCACACAATGCGAATAGCTTGTCTGGAAACGCTTCATCAGAAAAATGAAATGAACCTCCTTTTGACAGAACAGATGCAGATTAGATGGTCAATTTGTGCTGACTAGACCCTAATACATGGTACAATGAAGAGGTGGATTTTTAGATTGAGGAGAGATTGTACATGAATATCGCTTTCTTTTTATATCCGAAAGAAGACGTCAAATATCTAGACCCGGAATCGACGGTGCGTCAAGCGCTCGAGAAGATGAAGCATCATCGCTTCACCTCGGTGCCGCTCGTATCCGAGAACGGCTTTTACGCCGGGACGATGACAGAAGGGGATTTACTCTGGGCACTCGCCGAACAGCTTCGCGGGGAAGAAGACTACGAAAAAGTGCTCCGGACACGGTTGAAAGATATCAAGCAACGCGTACGGTATAAGCCGGTCGCCATCACGGCGCAAATCGAGGAGCTCGTCGATGCGATCACGGATCAAAACTTCGTGCCGGTCGTCGATGACGGGAAGTATTTCATCGGTATCATCCGGCGCCGCGACATCATCGAGTACTACTCGACGAAGTTGCAACAGCTCGAGAATAAAGTGAACTGAACGAACGGACCAACCTGTGTGAAAGCAGGTTGGTTTTTGTATGTGTGAGTACAAGCAACGGGGAGGCGAGCTATAGATGGAAGCGCGAGTCATTGAATCGATTGAACTATGGTTTCAAGAGGCAGGGTCTGAGGAAGCGGTGAACTTCATCGATTTCATGCGGTTTATGAATGAGTCCGCCTATTCTTTGCTTCATCGAGACACGCTACATGGCATCTTCACCTATCAGGTCCGCTACCAAGACGGGACCTCTCAGTCCGTCTCGTACGGTAAAGACGAGTGGGTCGCCCATGAACGGAATGAATGGCAAACCGGTATGAGCGGCGGTGAGTGGGTATGGTGGCTCATCGAACGATGGCGTTTTGTCGTGGAGTGGCGCAGTGGTCAAGACTTCCGGACGGGTGACGAGATAGAAGAGAACTTCTATGGGATGATCCCATACGGTGAAATTCAAGACCTCGATATTCTGCTGTATTCAATTATTGAAAATGATGCCCTCAACACAAAAACATTGATCAAAGAAGGTTATTACCATGACCCGCTACTGCATGAATGGATTGTCATTCCCGATTCGGCGGACAGCCTACGACCGCTCGTCTTGGCCGTCTGTTACAACGAAGGAATCATTGAGACACCCCGAACCATCGAGCGGATTGAGGTGACGTTCACCGATTTGACGACAGGAGCGGTCCAATCACTTGCGAGTGCACTCGAAGCGTATGAGAAACCGGCAGATCTCGATTTAGATGATATGAGGTATCGCCATGACATGTTTTATCGCGACGAGTCCATTCAAGGGACGATTCGTTATGAGGTGACGTACCAAGGCGGAAGGGTCCAATACGTCGAGCATGACAAATCAGAAATGTTCATGGATTGGGACATGGCGTTGATCAATTGGTTTTTCGAGCATTGGCGAAAACTGTACGAAGCTTATGCTGAAAAATCGTTTCCATCAGGCCGACCGTTGCAACGCTTTGAATCGGGCTATGATTATTGGAAAGCCAGACTGTCACCGGAAGCGTGGGACGAGCTCATTCATTCAACAGACCCTTTTGACCAGCGGCGTTTAACTGATCGGGAACCGCGTGACGAGATTCAAAGAGCAAAAGAGCAGTTTGAAATGATGTTCAATCAAACAGCGGAACTCCATCTCGAAAATTTACGTCATGGATTCTATGGAGACCAACTGTTGGAACAACGCATCGACGTCGAAGGCTCGTTCGATGCCGTGATTGCGCTTTACAAAGAAATATCCGAGGCAGAGCAGAAAAGGCGAACGAGGGAGCAACTGCTTTATGGGAAAAAGGATGAAGGCAGCCTTGATTGATTGATTGAATAAAGGCTATGGAAAAATAGGGACATTCCTTATACTTATACGTATAGAGTCAAGACATACAAGGAAGGAGTGACAATGGATGGCGATGCCCGATTTACATATGCTGCGTGAATCGCTCAAACCGGATTGTGCGAATTGTTTCGGTCTCTGTTGTGTGGCGTTCCACTACTTGAAGTCTGAGGATTTCCCGATTGATAAACCCGCAGGACAGCCGTGTGTCCATTTGGCAGATTCGTATGCCTGCAACATCCATTCCGAACTGCGTGAGCGGGGCTTCAAAGGATGTACGGTATACGACTGTCTCGGGGCCGGGCAGTTCGTGTCACAAGTGACGTTTCACGGACGAAGCTGGCGGGAGGGGGAGGTCGATGGGACGCGCATGTTCGCGACGGTGCCAATCATGAGCCAAGTCCATGAGCTGTTGCTCTACATCACTGACATCCTGACCCGGGAGATCCCTGAGCACGATGCTCGGTTACTCGAGACGTTATTGGAAGAGCTACTGGCTTTCCGTGAGTTGCCGCCTGAACAGTTGACCGGGACGGCGCTGATGGCATTCCGACAACAAGCCCGCCCATTGTTCGTCCGACTCAGTCAGCACATACGTGCGGAAGGAGTGAAACAGGACGGCCTGACGTTGACGTCACGACATGAGCAAGACCGGGCCGATTTGATTGGTCGAAACGTGAGTCAGCATGACGTGAGAGGAACGTGTTATCGAGGTGCTTTGTTGATTGGTGCTAACTTACGTGGGAAAGATTTGTCCTACGTCGATTTCATGGGGGCCGACGTACGAGATTTGGACGTGCGAGGAGCAACGTTGACCGACAGTCTGTTTTTGACACAGATGCAAGTGAACGCGATGAAAGGGGACCGGCAGACGAGACTGGCACCCGTTTACACGCGACCGAGCCATTGGCTGTAACGCAAGAGACGACTTCCATGTAGGAAAGTCGTCTTTTTTGAGTACATGAGTATTACGAAAGCGGTGGGAAATGGGGAAGCACATATTCCCCGAGCTCCTCGATGACCTCGTCGGCCGGACGTTGCCCGTCGAACAAAGCGAAGAACAAATGATTGACGCTGATGGCCCGATACGCCTCGAGCAGTTTGATTAACTGATTGCGACCGACACGGAAGCCGAGCCGGATTGGAGTCGGAAGCTCGTCCGGGTCGTGCGCCAAATCGAGATGCATCGGCATCGAGAACGGACGGAACCCTTTTCCATGCGTCTGACCTGATTCGCGCCAATCGTTGAGTACTTGCTGTTGGGCGAATGGGGCCTGCGGATAATACATCCACCCGTCCCCGTGTTGCCCGAGCCAGTCCATATCCTGCTGCGCGAACCCGGTGATCATCGTCGGGATGCGTTTTTTCGGACGGGGAACGAGCGTCGCCTCATGGACCTCGCCGTACGACGAATCGATGGTCGGATAGTTGTGGTAGAGCGCCTGCTCCATGATACGGAGCGACTCTTTGAACTGCTCGCCCCGTGTCGCATGGTCGACCCCGAGTCCTTTGAAGTCGGCTCGACGATCACCGGACGAGATGCCGAGAATCAAACGTTCTGGGAACAATGCTTCAATCGTCGCGACTTCTTTCGCCGAACGGAGCGGATGGCGGAGCGGCAAGACGAGGGCGGACGTGCCGAGGGCGATGCGTTTCGTCTGACCGAGCAAGTGTGTCCCATAGATGAGCATGTCGTAAATCTGTCCGACGGCCGGGTCTAGGAAGTTCGGGTCTTTCAGCAAGACATCTCGGAGCCAGAGCGCCGTGAAGCCATAGTCGTCTGCTCGTTGGGCGAGCTCGATTTGACGTTCAAGCGTCGGGGTGCGCATCTTGAAATTTTCTAACGGGATGTGGAGGCCGAGCGTGAGCTCGCCCTCCCGATACATCCGATTGTAGCTGACATGATTGTTGAACATGGTGTCCTCCTTATTTCGCTTCCAAACGACGTGAGACGGCGGTCAAGATGACAGCGATGATGACCATGATGCCACCGACCCAAGGCGTATGCACGAGACCGATTGAGTCCGCGACAAACCCACCGATGGTCGCACCGAGTGCGATACCGATATTGAAGGCGGCGATGTTGAGCGCCGACGCGACATCGACCGCAGCCGGTACATACTTCTCTGCCAACTGCACGATATATAGTTGAAGGCCAGGTACGTTCATGAAGGCGAGCAGTCCCATCAAGACGATGGCGATGAGTCCCGCGACTTTGAACGGAATCATGAACGACATGACGATCATGACTGCGGCGTGGACGATGAACATATAGAACAACGCCTTGGCAGGGTCTTCATTGGCGAGTTTTCCGCCTGCCCAGTTGCCGATGGCGACGGCGATCCCGTAGACGAGTAGGACGATACTAATCAAGCTCGGACTGATGTTTGTCACGTCCTGCATGATTGGCGTCAAGTACGTGAAGGCGACGAACGTTCCGCCGTAACCGAGTGCTGTGATCAAGAAGCCGAGCATGATTCGGCCGTTCGTTAGCAATTTCTTCATATCGGAGAACTTCGCTGGCGGCGACTGTTTCAAATCTTTCGGGATCAAGAAGAAGCTGGCGATGATTGATACGATCCCAAGTGCGGCGACGGCGAAGAACGTGGCGCGCCATCCGAACGCTTGACCGATGAACGTGCCGAGCGGGACGCCGGTAACGGTCGCGACCGTCAAGCCGGTGAACATGAGTGCGATGGCACTCGCTTTTTTATGCGGTGGCACGAGCTGTACGGCGATCGTCGCCCCGATGGAGAAGAATACACCGTGTGCGAACGCGGTGATGAACCGGGCGGCAATCAGCAGTTCAAAACTGGTCGACAGGGCAGAGACCAAATTCCCGCCGATAAAGACGACCATGAGTGCCATGAGCAACGTCTTGCGATTCATCCGGTTCGTGAGTGCCGTCAAGATTGGGGCACCGACGGCGACGCCGATGGCATAACCGGAGATGATGAGTCCGGCGAGCGTGATGCCGATATTTAAGTCACTGGCAATCGAGGCGAGCAATCCGACCGGGACAAATTCGGTCGTGCCGATGCCGAAGGCGCTGATGGCGAGGGCGAGCAGCGCCAGCCCTCCATTTTTCGGTGCCTGTTCGTCGACAGGTTGGGTGTACGGTTGATTCATGAGTAATTCCTCCTAAAGTTGGGTTGGGAAGATGAGGGCCCTTCATCTCGAGGCAGCTCGAGCATCTCAATCTTCTCTATTGTCCAGTACGGTCGAAAAAGATCCTTACTGTCTCAAGAAGAGGTTACTGGTGAGATGAACTTGTATAACTGAGCTACAGTTGCTATCATAAGTCCATCGAATTTAATTGGGAAGTACGCACTTTCAAGTACGATAGGCACCGAAAAGTACCTATCCCGGTCCATAAGGAGGAACCATCATGCCATACAACATCCCGGTCGAGGCGACGCTTGACGTCATCGGCGGCAAGTGGAAAGTCGTCATTATGTGTCATCTCATCAAAGGGGAACGCCGGACGAGCGAATTGAAAAAGCTCATGCCGAACATCACGCAAAAAATGCTCACGCAACAGTTGCGCGAGCTCGAGGCGGACGGTGTCATCATCCGCACGGTGTATGAACAAGTCCCGCCGAAAGTCGTCTATTCCCTGTCCGACTATGGCTGGTCGCTCCAACCGATTTTGGATGCGATGTGTGCCTGGGGCGAAGGACATATTGAACAGACCGGGGAAGACGTCATCTCCTGACGAAACGGTTGCTCATGCCGAGCAGCCGTTTTTTGTTGCCTCATGTCGGGTACAGTCACAAGAGACAAAGGAGGGGATGACAATGGATATGAAGACATATCGATTTGAAGACGACGGTTCGATTCCGAACAATCCAGATTTTCCGGTGCTTTTATACCGAGGCGTGTTCGACGAGACGGACGGCATGCAAGAGACGTTCGAACATAACGGCTGGGGGAACAGCTGGGTCAACGGGGTGTTCGATTACCATCACTACCACAGCAACACACATGAAGTGCTTGGCGTGAAATCGGGCCGGGCGACGGTTCAACTCGGGGGTGCGACCGGAGACCTCGTCTCGATTCAAGCGGGGGACGTCTTGATTTTACCGGCCGGGACGGGACATCGCCGTCTCGAGGCGAGTGAAGATTTCGCCATCGTCGGTGCGTATCCGGAAGGACGCGACTACGACACGTTGACGGGGAAACCGGAAGAGCGACCGGACAGTTTGCAACGGATTGAACGAGTCGACAAGCCGGCGACCGATCCCGTCTTCGGGACGACTGGACCGTTACACGAACAATGGACGAAGGAGGAAATGGCATGAACCGCATTCCACATACATTAATTTTGGCGGCATTGAAACAACACGTGGCTGAACTGCCAGACGGGCGTGAGATGAGGGCCCTCGGGCAAGGCACATGGCGCATGGGAGAAGACGAATCGAAACGGGAAGCCGAGATCGAGGCACTCCGGACGGGACTCGACTGCGGGTTGCACGTCATCGATACGGCGGAGATGTACGGGGAAGGGAAATCGGAGTCGCTCGTCGGTGAAGCGATTCGAGACCGGCGAGAAGACGTGTTCCTCGTCTCGAAAGTGTATCCGCATAACGCCGGAGGCGACAAGCTCGTCCAAGCGTGTGACGCCACGCTCGAACGTCTTGGCACCGATTACCTCGACTTGTATCTGCTTCATTGGCGCGGGAACATCCCGCTCGAGGAGACTGTCGATGGGCTCGAACAGTTGAAGGCGGACGGTAAGATCCGAGCGTGGGGTGTCTCGAACTTTGATGTCGACGACATGAAAGAACTGCTCGCCTTACCGAACGGGAAGCATTGTGCCGTCAACCAAGTGCTGTATCACCTCGGCAGCCGTGGTGTCGAGTACGACTTGTTGCCGTTCTTACAGGAGCAAGGAATCCCGATGATGGCTTACGCCCCGCTCGCCGAAGGGAGCGACGTGAAAGAGAAAGTCTTCAACGACGAGACGTTGAAACGGATCGCCGAGGCGTATAGCGCGACACCGGCCCAAATTTTGCTCGCGTGGACGGTGCGGAGCGGAAACGTCATCGCCATCCCGAAAGCAGGGCAGAAAGCGCACGTCGAAGAGAATGGCGCGGCAATGCTCCTCAACTTGACCGAGGACGACTATAACGCGCTCGACGAGGCGTTCCCGCCACCGAGTGGGAAAGAACCGTTGGATGTGATTTGACGAAAACAGGTGAGTCCCATTGATGGGGCTCATCTGTTTTTGAGGTCAATTTCGGAGAAGATGAAATGTGTGACGGTCTGGGCGTAAGGGATAGTCGCATCGATGAACTGCTCGGCCTCAGCGAACGTCGTGAATTGCATCTTCAACATATAGCAGGCGCTCCCGGAGATGCGATAACAGAACGACACGTTCGACTGCTGACCCAAAAACTGAGTGAACGCCTTATAGTTTCCATTCTTCACGGTTGCCTCGATCAGACATTGAATCGGTTGTCCGAGCAAGTCATGATCGACCTCGATCGTGTAACCTTTGATGACGCCGAACGATTCGAGCCGGCGGACGCGTTCGCCGACGGACGGGGCTGATAAGTTGATACGACGTCCGAGTTCGCTCATCGAGAGGCGGCTGTCTGTAGCCAGTTCGGCGAGAATGAGTCTGTCTGTGTCATCGATTTTAAGCATGGAACGAAATCCTCCTCATCTCGTACGATATGGCATGTATTGTACCGTGATTCCATTCAGAATGAAATGGGAAATCGTAAAGACACCTTCTATACTGAAATCAGGAGGTATAACAATGACACGAATTCAACCATCGACAAAAGGAAAGACCCCATTTGAACGCTTGCTCGGCCACGATGAGGACGTGATGCGACAATGGTCCACGCTCGGAGACATATTAGCGGGCGATGGGAAGCTGTCCTCCGAGTTGAAAGAACAGGTACGGCGAACGCTTGCCCAACAGAACGGGTGTGACTACTGCCGGGCAAAAGGAAAACCTGAACCGGATACGTTCGACGAACGGACGTCACTCGCTGTCGGATTCGCCGATGTGTTCTTACAACTGAAAGGCGACACGCCAGCCTCGTCAATTCGTGTGCTCCAAGACGTTTTCACAGATGCCGAAATCAGTGAGCTTTGCGCCTTCATCGCCTTTATGACGGCTTCACAGTACGTCGGCGCCATGCTCGGGCTGGAACGAGAAAACCCACTCACGCTGACGTGAGTGGGTTCGTTTTAGTTCGCGAGCGGATGCTTCAATAGATA
The DNA here is from genome assembly GCF_018618345.1 of Exiguobacterium sp. s36. NCBI lineage: Bacteria > Bacillati > Bacillota > Bacilli > Caryophanales > Exiguobacterium > Exiguobacterium sp. s36. The sequence continues at coordinate 582,806 of NZ_JACSLW010000001.1, read as the reverse complement.
GTCTTCAATCTGTCCGACCGTCTGTTTCAACACGCCGTCCTCGAACGGTGACTTGAGACCGGCCAATTCGACGAGCTCGAGGAACGAGCGGCTACCGCCGGCTTGGCAGAGCGTGAGGTAATCGCTCCACGCCGCCTCACGGTCCTCATGCATGCGCACCCAGAACTGGAAGGCACACACTTGCGCGAGCGTGTAGTCGATATAGTAGAACGGGCTCTGGAAGATGTGTCCTTGTTGGTGCCACCAAGCGCCTGACTCGAGATAGTCGTTCGTCTCATAGTCGCGGTGCGGGAGATATACCTTCTCAAGGTCGCGCCATGCCTGGCGACGTTCAGCGGCCGTCATTCCTGGGTTGCGGTAGATGACGTGTTGGAACTCATCGACGAGGACACCGTACGGCAAGAACGTGATGCTTCCGGCCAAGTGATTGAACTTGTACTTGTCGACTTGATCGTCGAAGAACAGCTCCATCCATGGCCAGCAGAAGAACTCCATCGACATCGAGTGAATTTCACACGCCTCGTATGTCGGGAACGCATATTCCGGCGTCGTCAAATGACGGCTCTCGTACACTTGGAAGGCGTGACCGACCTCATGCGTGAGCACGTCGATATCGCCGGCCGTCCCGTTGAAGTTTGAGAAGATGAACGGGAGACCTTCAGACGGGAGGTACGTGCAATAGCCGCCTCCGGCCTTGCCCGGTTTCGCCGTAAGATCGAGGGCGCCGCGCTGTTGCATGAATTGGAAGAACTCGTCCGTCTCTTTCGAGAGTTCACGGTACATCGTGTTCCCGCCTTCGATGATGAACGCCTCGTCACCCTGTGGCGTCGCGTTGCCATCTGGGAAGACGAACGACTCGTCGTAGTACGTGAGCGCATCGACATCGATCCGCTTCGCTTGCTTCTCTTTTAACGTCGTCGCGAGCGGGACGATGACGTCGCGCACTTGTTTGCGGAAGTTGTCGACTTTCGACTCGTCATAGCCGACACGTTGCATCCGGGCGTAACCGAGCTCAACGAAAGACGGGAAGCCTAGCGCGTGAGCGATGTCGGTCCGGACGCGTACGAGTTCGCCGTAGATGCGGTCGAGTTCGTCCCCGTTGTCGGCGAGATATGTATAACGGGCCTCGGACGCCGCTTTTCGCACCGAACGGTCAGGGGATTGCAGATACGGGCCGAACTGAGACAAGTTGAGCGTCTTGCCGTCGAATTCGATTTGGGCCGCTGACATGACTTTCTGATAAGCGGTCGCCAATCGGTTCTCTTCTTGAAGTTTCGGGATGAGCGACTCTTCGAACGTCTTGAGGGCGCGCTCGGCAAGTTCGAACAACTGGCTGCCCCATTCCTGTTCGAGTTGGTTGCGTAGGTCGTGCTCGGTCAAAACGCGATAATACGCCTGCACTTCTTTTTCGTACACCGGCAAGGCATCGTCAAAGAACGTCTGCTCGGCCTCGTAGAACGCATCGCGCGTGTCGATCGAGTGGCGGATCGAGACGAGCTGACTTTGCGTCTCGAATTCGTTCCGTTCCTGGTTGATTTGGCGAATCAATTCGTTCGCTTCCTCGAGTGTGCTCGCTTGTTGCAATTCGACTGAATAGTCCGACAATCGGCTGTTTAGAGCGTCCAAGTCGGGCCGTTCATATGACAATTTTGTGAAAGTCGTCATTGTAAGCGCCTCCATCATGTGAAATTTTTATAAAGTGTAAAAAGGGCTTGCAAAAGCGATTGCACACTCGTATTCTTACGATGTGTAAACGAATTCGCACTACCTTATTACAACTATACCGTTTCTAGGGTAGGGATTGAAGAGGAAGCTTTTCGGGTATAAAAGCTAAGACTTTGATTAACAGAACATGTTGGAGGGATTAAGCTATGGGATTCTTTAAAAAACTATTCGGTGGTAAAGAAGAACAACTTAACGCGGTTTCACCGCTTACAGGGAAGGTCATTGACATCACGAACGTTCCTGACCAAGTGTTCTCGCAAAAAATGATGGGTGACGGCATCGCCGTCGAACCGACAGACGGCAAAGTCGTCTCGCCGGTCAACGGTACAATCGCGACTGTCTTCCCGACAAAACACGCGATTGGGATCAACGCTGACAACGGTGCCGAGTACTTGATTCACATCGGTCTCGACACGGTCAACCTTAAAGGTGAAGGCTTCGAAACGCACGTGACAGAAGGTCAAGCGGTTAAAGCTGGCGACACGCTCGTCACATTCGACCTCGACTTCATCAAAGCGAACGCGCCGTCGACGATCACACCGGTGATCATCACGAACCATGACAGCTTCGGCGTGAACAAACTCGTTGCTGAAGGCGACACGGTCACAGCCGGTTCTACAGAAGTCGTCGAATTGACGAAAAAATAAGTTGAACATTTTACTCGGAGGCATACGCTTCCGAGTATTTTTTTATGGATTCGGGAACTATACTAAAAAGAGAGGGGGAGAGACACATGGATGGAAAGAACGCACCGTATCGGGGTTATGGGGATCGGATTCGAATTTTACGTGAACGGGCCGGCATCTCGGTCGAGGCACTCGCCGACCGCATCGGCGTCGCCCCGTATTTTATTCGCCGGACCGAACTGAGTGAAGTCTACCCGACGATGCCTTACATAGAGGCGCTCGCCGAGGCGCTCAAAATCGACGCGAATTATTTGGCTCGCCATATTTGGACGGGCGAGTCGCTCAAAGTGCTCATGAAAGGGACGGTCCCGGAGCTCGAACAGATGAAGCTCGCCTACGATGAGGCGATGCACGGCAAGTCGACCGAGGACATGCAGCGGCAGCTCGAGGCGCGTATGCGCATCTTTGACCTGATGCATGAGGAAGAACTCCGTCGCATCTTCGCCGAAGACGAGGAACCGACGTCACATCATGCGCTCGAGGCGCTCGTCGATGCTGTGCTCGACCTAGGACGCTCGCACGAACCGACGCATCGGATTGTGCCGTTCGCTCGCTATATCGAGCAACTTGTACCAGACCAGTTCGTTGACAACTCGTTCCAATACACGGAGTTCGGGGTCGTCGATAAATCGTATAAATTGCAGTGACAGCCGTGGGAGACCACGGTTTTTCATTATGGATGAAAGGAGAAATGTGATGATTGCTGTTCAAGCACTGAAAGAACGATTGGTGAACAACCGGTTGGAGGTCCAGTTAGAAGAAGGATACGTGAACCAGTTAGCATTCTCTTTCAACGGTCCAGCTACTGCGACGGAGCTAGAGCGGTTGCCAAAAGAAACACCGGCAGCGGTCCGTTCATGGTTAATCGAACAGAACGGAGCCAAACTGTTCGAAGACCCGGAATACGGCGGAGCAATCGAATTGTTCTCGATCGATGAAATCCTTGAGCACCAAAAGCTTTGGGAATGTCCGGCACCTTTTTTGCCGGTGGGGGCGGGGCGTGACGGAGAATGGATGGTTTGTGAATACATAAGCGAGAAGGAAAATCGGATGTGGATTGGGGAGTTTTTGAGCTTTGATGAAGAGGACGCTAGGTTGAACCGCTTGCCCTTCAATTTTTCGGATTGGTTGGATTATGTGATTGTGGCACAAGGTGCTTCGTTCTGGAACTGGTTTCGAGTATAAAAAAGAACGGCCGCCCGAATGGGTGGCCGTTCTGTCGCTTAACGCGCCATGCGCGCGTCGTAGCGTACTTTCGGTCGTGTCCCGGCAAGTAGGAAGCCGAGCACGATATTGAGAATCGTGAGCACCCAGCCGACGTAACCGAACGTGTAGGCTAGGCTCGCGAGCATCGTCTGCCAGTCGAGTAAGGACGCGGCGTCACCACGAACGGTGAAGCGGATTGCGGTGAATCCGATGAGCGTCGTCGCTGTGATCAAGATGCCGATCCACGCGCCGCCGAACCGCGACGTCTCCGGACGCCGGCTGACCGGATACCAAAAAGCGAGCGTCCCGAGGAACGTGCTTCCTGCGTATGCGAGCAAGATTTGCCACAGCGCATCGGCGTCCAAGAAGACGGTATAACAGATGAACGTCGTGAGCGTCGTCATGAAAGTAAAGATTAAAGCTGCGAGTAATCGTGATCGCATAGTTCGTTTCCTCCTCATTTTGCACATTCTTTAGAGTATACGAAAACGAAAATGCTGTAAACGTTATTGTCGATTCTGTAATATTTGTCGCCATTGTTTAATCGCATTGTTGCCGTAGAACAAGACGCCGCCGCGATAAAATTTCGAGCCGACCCACAAAATCACACCGATTGTGGCGATCATGATGCCGATCGATAACGCGACTTCCCACACCGGTACGTCGACGAGCATGACGCGAAGGAACATGAGCATCGGCGTGAAGAACGGCACGTACGACAGGATCGTGACGATAGGTGCCTCCGGATTGTTCAAACCGAACATGGCGGCGAGGAACCCGGCGACGAGCAGCATGATGACCGGCATCGTCATCTGTTGCGACTCCTCGACCCGGCTGACGAGCGAACCGAGCACGGCGAACATGGCCGCATAGAGCAGGTAGCCGAGCGTGAAGAACGTCAATAGATAGACGACGGCGCGGACATTGCCGGCGTTGTCGATGACCGACTGGGCCATCTCGTTGCTGCGGGCGCTGAAGTAACCGAAGCCGAGGAAGATGGCGATTTGGAGCAGGGCGAGCGTCCCGATGGCCGAGATTTTAGCGAGCATGTGCGTCACCGGATGCGTCGTCGAGATGATGAGCTCCATGACGCGCGACGATTTCTCGGTCGTGACCTCGGTCGAAATCATCGACCCGTACGTGATAATCGAGACGTAGAGCAACATGAGCATGACGTAGACGAAGGCGAACGACGAGAACAGCTCGTCCGAGTTCTCTCCGCCGCGGCCGAGATACGATTCTTCGACCGTCACAGGCTCATTCAACGCCGCGAGGACGGTCGGATCGATGTTCGACGCCTCAATCAGTTCGGCGTTCCGGACTTCTCGTAGCGCCGTCTGTAACACCGTCGTGAAATCCGGTTCCGGCCGTTCCGATAAAACGCGTGCCGAATCCCCTTCGATGAAGGCGACAATCTCATAGTCGCCGTTCTCGAGCCCGGCGCGCGCCTCGGACTCGGTGATGGCGGACGATTCGATGTCCTCATAACCGAGCGACTGCATGAGCGTCGTCAGTTCATTATTGTCGGTGACGAGGATGGCTTGCGCCTGGTCCGTGTCCTCGAAGTTCGCGAGCAATCGGTCGATGTTCGTGAAACCGAAGATGAACAGGATCGTCAACAACGTCGAGATGAGGAACGCCTTCGAGCGCAGTTTCGAGCGCAACGTGAACGAGTAAAGTGGTCCGAAGTTATGAAACATGTTGGCCGACCTCCTTGATGAAGATGTCGTTTAATGAGACGGGCTGGCGCATGAACGTCTTGATGGCGGCCCCGTTCGCCACGAGGGCACCGAGCACCGCATCGCTGTCGTCGAACGAGTCGAGCCGAACGAAGTGGCCATCCTTATGTGGTTCGACCGCCCGGACGACCGGGAGGGCTTGCAACAGGTCCGGGCGATCGGTCTCGATGAACAGTACCGGCTCCTCGTAACGAGTCTTGATCGTCGGGACGTCGCCGCTGACGACGGCACGGCCGCCTTTCAAGATGCCGATATGTTGGCACAGCTCTTCGACGTGTTCCATCCGGTGACTCGAGAAGACGATCGTCGTCCCGGCGTCACGGAGCGCGAGCACTTCACGTTTTAAAATCTCGACGTTGACCGGGTCGAGCCCGCTGAACGGTTCATCGAGAATGAGCAGTTCCGGGTTGTGGAGCAGGGCGGCCACGAGTTGAATCTTCTGTTGGTTCCCTTTTGACAGTTGTTCGACGCGCATCGTCTCATACTGAGGGATTTCGAGCCGTTCGAGCCACGTCTTGACGGCCCGCTTCGCCTCGGCCTGCCGCATGCCTTTCAGGCTAGCCAAGAAGACGAGCTGGTCACGGACGGGTGATTTCGGATAAAGGCCTCGTTCTTCCGGCAGATAGCCGACGATGCGATGGTCGACGTTGCGGCCGTCCCACGTAATCGTCCCGGCACTCGGTTTGAGGATGTCGAGAATCATGCGGAACGTCGTCGTCTTACCGGCGCCGTTCGCCCCGAGCAGCCCGAACATCTCGCCTTTTGGGACATGAAAGCTCAAGTCGTCGACGGCCGTGAAGTCGCCGAACTGCTTCGAGACACGATCAATTTGTAACGTCATAGTATGTACCTCCTTATAGGTGTCTACTAGTAGCGTACGCCATGTTGAGCAAAAAGTTTCACATTTCTTCAAAAATGATTTATCTTGAAATCAAGATAATAAAAAGGAGGACATGACATGACGAAGCAATCAGCGGGTATCCATCACATCTCGGCGATGGTGAAAGACCCACAACGTACATTAGATTTTTATGGGAATGTCCTCGGACTTCGATTCGTCAAACAGACGGTCAACTTCGACGACCCGGGCACGTACCACCTCTATTTCGGGGACGAGCAAGGGTCACCGGGGACGGTCATCACGTTCTTCCCGATCCCTGGGATCGGCAAAGGTAGCGTCGGCAGCGGACAGGTCGGTGTCACGGCTTATCTCGTCCCGGAAGGCAGTCTGTTGTTCTGGGAGAAACGATTGAACGACCATGGCGTCGGTACGGTCGCGACCGAGCGCTTCGGCGAGCCGTCGCTCCTGTTTGAAGACCCGGACGGACTTGTCGTCGAGCTTGTCGCCCGGACCAGTACGAAACAGACAAGTTGGGTCGTGCCGGGCGTGACGTCACGCGAGGCGATTGTGGGTTTTGCCGGGGCGACGCTGTTGTCGAAAGACCCGGAGGCGACGGTTCGCCTGTTGACGGGGCTGTTTGGCTTTGAGACGGTAGGGGAAGATTCAGAATGGATTCGCCTTGAGGCGACGGCCGACTACGGCAACGTCATCGACGTGAAAAAGACCATCCTGCCGAACGGGGTTCCTGGTTCGGGGACAGTCCATCATATCGCCTGGCGCATCAATGATGGGGAAGACTATGCCTCATGGCAAGACGCCATCTTCGAGCTCGGGCTACGCCCGACCGAAGTGAAAGAGCGTCACTATTTCCGCTCGGTCTACTTCCATGACGGCGGCCGGATTCTTCACGAACTGGCGACCGACGCTCCTGGCTTTTTGATCGATGAGAGCTTGGAGGGCCTCGGCTCGACACTCAAACTCCCGGCTTGGTTCGAACAAGACCGCGAGGCGATCACTCGCACGTTACCGACGATTACAATCCCGAGAGGAGACATGACATGATTCATCAATTCATCAAAGGCACGACCGAGACGACACTCGTTTTATTGCACGGAACAGGAGGGACAGAACAGGACTTGATTCCGCTCGCTCGAATCCTCGCCCCGGAGGCAAACATTTTGACGCTGCGCGGTGACGTCCTCGAGAACGGCATGTCCCGTTTCTTCCGCCGTCACGCGGAAGGCGTACTCGACCTCGAGGACTTGAAGAAACAGACGGAACGGTTCTTGACATTCTTGGATGACGCCACGACAGAGTACGGCATCGACCGGGACAAGATGATTCCGCTCGGCTATTCGAACGGCGCCAACTTGATCGGCTCGGCGCTGTACCGACAAAACGCATTCCACGCGTCGCTCTTATTCCACCCGATGGTCCCGGACCGCTCGCTCACGTTACCGGACCTCGCTGGTGCGAACGTGTTTATCTCGGCCGGAGAACGTGACCCGATTTGCCCGAAAACAGAAACAGAAGAGCTCACGTCGACGCTACGGAGTGCCGGAGCGGACGTCGAACTCTTCTATCACGGAGGTGGGCACGAGCTGCGCATGGAAGAAGTCGAGGCAGCTCGGGCATGGCTAGAACCGTTCCTCGATTAAGCCATCTTCTTCGGTTTCGGTGGTCTCGAATAGACGACGAGCACACCTCGATCAATCAAATAGGCGGCGAACAGACGTTTCGCCTCTTCAGAACGAACGGTTCGGTCGATTTGGATATACAATCGGCCGAGCTTTTTTTGTGACGTGCGGGTCAATAACCAGATGGAGTCAAGCGTGTACTGCCAACCGCGGAGCGTATCCGCGCCGATGTACATATACCGGTTCGATGTGCGCTCAAGCAGATAATTAAGCCACCAGACGTCCCGGGCGAGCTTCATGGCGACACCGATGAAGAACGAGATGAACACGAACGACAGGGCAGACAGAATCGGATGGATGGCGGTAAATCGTTCCCGGATGGGTTCGAAGGCGACGATGAGCAGTCCGACGGAAAAGGCGCCGGTGAACCACCAAAATCCGAAGTTAGAGAATGAACGTTTCGGGTCATGCACCATATGATGACGGTTACGGATGACGGAAGCCATTCTCCATACCTCCTTTTATTAGAATATTCTGATTATTTAGTAAGACTACTATACTATACTGTACCCACTCTCGTCTATTTGAATACGCGCGAAACGTGTTCTAGCTTGAAGATTTCTTGACGTTTCGGCTTGCGGAGGGCAAATCCGGGGAATGATGACAGTGAAGTCATCATTTTTTTGTGGAATCGTAATTTCATCAGCTCAAAAAATCGGCTATGATGGATGAGGCAAAAAAGAGAGAACATCAGAAAACTAATAAAGAACTAGAGGGAAAGACATGCGAAATCATTGGTACGATAATATTAAAGGCGTGCTCGTCTTGCTCGTCGTGTTCGGTCACTTATTGACCGACGTACGCGGCGCGTATGACGACATCCTGCCGAAATGGGTCTATTTATTTTTATACACGTTCCACATGCCGTTGTTCATCATGTTGAGCGGTTACTTCTTCCGGGAGAACCGTTATTTGCGCGTCATCCAGTTGTTCGTCGTCTACGTCATCTGGCAAGTGATTCTCGGCTCGTGGTTCGCCTTCACCGAGGGCATCCCGCTCTTATCACTCGAGAACCCTGCACTGAACATCTTGACGCCGTATTGGGCGCTCTGGTATTTGATGGCGATTATCATCTGGTACGTCATCACCCCGTACGTGACACAATTGAAAGGATACGTGCTGTTCGCACTCTTGTTCGCGCTCCTGTTCGGCTTCCAAGCTGAGTCGACCGGGTTCTTCGCGCTGCGAAAAGTCATCATGTTCTACCCGTTCTTCTTGATCGGGAACTGGATGAGCGAACGGAACACGTTGAACTTCTTTGAATTGCCGAAGCGGGCCGAGCAGCGCAACCGTTACCGGATTGGCGGTTTTGCCGTCTTCACGACGCTCACGCTCGGGCTACTCGCCTCGATGAGTTTCCAACAGGAGGGTACGTTCTATCATATCGGTAACTTGTTCAAATTCCGGTTCGCCTATGAGTCGGCGGTGCCGGAGGCGATTTGGAGCGGGCCGTTCGCTTTCTTGATCGTCTACACGGTGTCGATTCTTATGGCGATCAGCTTCGCCTTGATGATTCCAGGGCGTGAACTGCCGGTGTTCACCCGGGCCGGGAAGTATAGCCTCTACGTCTATTTGGTGCACGTCTTCCTCGTCGTCGCCTGGAAGGCGTTCATCCCAGCCGGTTTCATGCCGACGTCGTGGCTCCAATTGCTCGTCTTGTTCGGCGTCGCCTTCTTGATCGTCCTGGTGATTATCAGCCCGCCGGTCGTCAAGCTGTTGAAGCCGCTCGTCGAGATTGACGTTCGCCGTGCCCAAGATATGAAGGACGTGAAATCGTAAACCCTTTTCTAAATGGCGGTTTTCCGCTACACTTTAAGATGGGAAGCGAAACTAGAGTTAAGGAAGTGACACCATGCCATACGAAAATGGAATGCACAGCACTGAAGGAGACGTCAACGTCTCACGCCACGTCGTGGAAATGATCGCCGCTGTCGTGGTCAAAGAGACGAAATACGTGTCGTTCACACAAGAAGATACGAAATTGTCAGAGCGCGCGCTCATGAAGCACGTCAAAGTCGACGAGTCGTCAGAAGGCGTCACAATCAACTTGTCACTTTACATCGCGTACGGTCAATCGATCGTCAAGACGGTGACGGCCGTGCAAGAACGCATCACGCAAGACATGGACACGATGCTTGCCATGACACCGTTATCGGTGAACGTGAAAGTCGTCGGAATCCAATTATAAGTCGTAGGAGAAGCACCTGCTTCTCCTGCTTTTTTATTTTTTTGCGAAAGCGGTTGCATGATGATGGCTTTTTCATTTATAATAGAAATCGAACAAGTGCAACCGTTTGCATCAATGACCAATCGTGCAACGGGTACTTGTCAAGTTCCCTTAATGTAGTCTGACGACAGAAGCATTAGAAGGAAAGGCGGAAAGCATGTATGTCGACGATTGAAGCAGTCATTTTTGATTTGGACGGTGTCATCACTGACACCGCGGAGTACCATTACCTCGCTTGGAAACAACTTGGAGAAGAGCTCGATATTCCGTTTGACCGCGAGTTCAATGAGACGCTAAAAGGCGTGAGTCGGACGGACTCGCTCGAGCGCATCCTCGCGCTCGGTGGAAGACAGGACGATTTCACACCGGATGAAAAAGCGGAACTCGCACAGAAGAAGAACGAGCATTACGTTGAACTCATTCAACACATCTCTTCAGCTGACTTGTTGCCGGGCATCATTTCATTCCTCGATGAAATTAAAGAGGCTGGTCTCAAAATCGGAATGGCTTCGGCTTCTAAAAACGCATTCGCGGTCGTAGACGCACTTGGTGTCCGTCATTACTTCGATCACATTGTCGATGCAGCAACTGTCGCCGAATCAAAACCACATCCCGAAGTGTTTTTGAAGGCTGCCTCTGCCCTTGGCGTGAAACCCGAACATGCCATCGGCGTTGAAGACGCAGCTGCAGGCGTAACTGCAATCAAAGCGGCAAACATGTTTGCTGTCGCCGTCGGGGAAGAGTCGATGCTCGGTCATGCAGACCTCATCGTTTCTTCGACCGATGAACTCTCGCTCGCACGCATCCTCGAACGCGTCGGCGCGTAAAGACTACGATCATCTTCCGTGAGATGACGACTGCCCCGAACAGTCGTCATCTTTTTGTGTTGGTCCAAAAGACCTAAAATAGATAGAAATGCCTAAAAATAGATGACAAGTACATTACAAAACCGTTACACTTTTATATGGGAACAAGTAATAACTGGTAATAATTGATGAATTTGGGTGATGGGGAACATCAATTAGGTGTAGAGGAGGATTTGTGCATGGAATCTACAAACGTGAATGAAAATATTTATCGGGAACTGATGGAGATCGAAGAGTCGTATCGCCAGCTGCAACGCCGGGCCGAGTATTTGATTTCGGAACTGAACCGGAACAAGCGGGAAGAAGAATCGCTACTCGATCCGTCGAAACGAATGCGCCCACGTCGCGTCAATCAACGTTATCCGCTCGAGGTCTATGTCCATCAGGTAACAGACCTGTTGAAGGAACGGAAGACGATGAGCGTGCGGGACATTCAAATGGAGCTCGAGTTGCGTTATCGTCACCACATTAGCAATATTTACCAGCTAATGGTGAAAATCGAGTCCGTCAATCCTGACATCAAAAAAGTAGGACGCGGGTTATATACATACGAAGCCACGGATGACGTGACGACGCACCCGGCCCACGCCTGACCAGACCCGACGAGATTCACTCGTCGGGATTTTTTGTTGTAACATTTCTGATACGTCTCGCCTCACGGGAAATATGCTATAATTCGCCAGAGTCTATTTTTTTATGAGAGAGGAACGTTGGCCCATGTTATGGATTGCCATGTTGGTCAGTTTTGTGATGGCCATCTTGATCACGCCGCTCGTTCGCCGGTTTGCTTTTCTGATCGGAGCGGTCGATCACCCGAACGCCCGAAAAGTACATTTACGGACGATGCCACGGATCGGCGGCCTCGCCATCTTCATCGCTTTCTTTATCGGCTATGCGCTCCTGTTGCCGACGAGCCGTTATAACGATGCCATCTTGATCGGAGCAGTCGTCATCCTGTTGACCGGTTTGATTGATGATCGCTTCCAACTGACGGCCCGCGTCAAACTGATGGGCCAGATGATCGCGACGGTCATCGTCTTGAACTCAGGCATGCGCATCGAATTGATTAACCTGCCGTTCGACCAACAGCTGTATCTCGGTTCGTGGAGCATCCCGGTGACGGTGCTCTGGCTGATCGGCATCACGAACGCCATCAACTTGATCGACGGTCTCGACGGACTCGCCGCCGGGGTCTCGAGCATCGCCCTCGGGACGATCGCGCTGCTCGCAATCATCCAAGGGAACGTTTATTTGACGATGATGGCGCTGTTGCTCCTGGCGAGCACGCTCGGCTTTCTCGTCCATAACTTCTATCCAGCGAAGATATTCATGGGCGACACCGGGGCGCTCTTCCTCGGCTATATGCTCGCCGTCTTCTCCTTGATCGGATTCAAGAACGTGACGCTGTTCTCGCTCGTCGTCCCGGTCCTCTTGCTCGGTCTGCCGATCTCGGACACGATTTTTGCGATCGTCCGTCGGCTCGTGCAAGGGCGTCCGCCGATGTCGCCTGATAAGTCGCATATGCATCACCAGTTGATCGATATGGGCTTCACGACGCGGCAAGCCGTCCTGCTCATGTATGGGATGACGTTCTTCTTCGGCATCGCCTCGATTCTGTTCGCGAAGACGACGATGCTCGGAGCCATCATCACGTTCGTCATCGTCCTGATCGTCATCGAGCTGATCGTCGAGTCGACCGAGTTGATTCACCCGAACTATAAGCCGATTATCCAGACGTCCCGGCGTCTGCTCGGACGACCGAAGACGTGAAGCATCAACAAAAGCCCAAGGACATCGTGTCCTTGGGCTTTTGTTTGGTCAGTAGGTCGTCGTTTCGCTGAAACCGTCTTCTGTTTCATTCAAACCGTCGCCGGTCCCGTTGTCATGATCTTCCGCCGTGAGCGGGAGGCCGAGCTCGGTTTTCAAGAGCGAGCGCTTCTCACTCAAGTCGGCCGGGTCGAGCTCGTAATAGTAGACGCCGCCGAGCGTCAAGTCGCCGCCTGCGAGCGTCTCCTGGTTGAACGAGCGGAGCGACTTCGTATACGGCTGCAACTGGGACGCCTCGGAGAGGGACATGTTCGTTCGGATGTTATCGCCGACCGCATTCATGATCCGGTTTAGCTTCGTGAACGAATTGATCGTCGTCGCCTCATTGATGATGGCCTCGAGCACTTGCTGTTGACGCTTCGCCCGTCCGACGTCGCCTTCAGGGTCGTCTTTGCGCATGCGCGCATAGGCGAGCGCTTCCTTGCCGTCTAGCGTCTGGACACCTGGTTCGAGTTCGACGTTGCCGGTCGCCCGCCCGGAAATTGGGACGAGCACATCGACCTCGACGCCGCCGACCGCATCAACGAGATCCTCGATGCCATCAAAGTTGATCGTCGCATAGTAGTCGATCGGGATGTCGAACAGTTTCTCGACCGTCGCGATCGTCGTGTCGATGCCATCGTAGGCGTAGGCATGGTTGATTTTGTCTTTGAACTCACCGTCAGTCGTGACGATATCGACGTACGAGTCGCGCGGGATGCTGACGAGCGTCACTTGGCGCGATTCCTTGTTGAACGTCGCCACCATGAGCGAGTCGGTCCGTCCTTCTTCGAGCGAGGCGCCGCCATCGACGCCGGCGAGTAAGACGGAGAAGTGATCTTTCGTCAAATCGACCGTCTCTTCTCGACGGTCCGACTTGTCCCCGCGTGTCAGTTCGCTGTTCGTGTTCTCCGCCGTCTGGTTCGCCTTATAGACGAAGTAGCCGAAGGCCGACCCGCCAATCAACAGGACGAGGCCGAGCACGAGCAGTACGATTTTCCACACGGGACGTTTCTTGCGGGAGTCTTGTTCCATGTCGTCTCCTCATTTCATTCGTTTCCTTTAGTATACGTGACCTACCGCACAAAATCACGTTCGATGATACGTTGGTCCTGGGTCTCGAGTCCTCCTTGGCCGTTCGTCAAATCGACGAGCCAGGCGAGGGCGGCGTCGGTCTCTTCGACCGGTACCGAGATGTGGAACGTGACGGTGTCCGCGTAGACGATGTCGTCGAGGAGGTACGACGATTGCCGCAGCTCGTTCTCGACCTTGCCGATCCAACCGTAATCGACCGTGAGCGTCAAGCGTTGCATCGGGATGCGTTCGACGATGCCGACCGCGTCGAGCCCTTCGCTCACCGTGCCGCCGTAAGCGCGGATGAGTCCGCCGCCGCCGAGCTTGATGCCGCCGAAGTAGCGGGTGACGACGACGACCGTATCCTTCAATTCGCGTTTACGGAGCACCTCGAGCATCGGCAACCCTGCCGTCCCGCTCGGTTCCCCGTCATCGTTCGCTTTTTGGAACTCGTTCCGTTCGCCGATGATATAGGCCGAACAGTTATGATTGGCGTTCCAATGCGCCTTCTTGATGGCTTGGATGAACGCCTGCGCCTCCTCTTCGGACGTGACCCGTTTGAAGTGGGCGATAAATTTTGACTTTTGAATGACGACCTCGTATTCTCCGTCTTGTTTTATAGTATAATTTTGTTCAGCAGACATTTCTGAAAATTCTCCTTTCTATTTTTGAATATTTTTTTTAAAATTCAAGTAGGCGTCAACGCCAGTTGCGGCGAAAGGGAAGGAGAGCCTCCAAGTTTTACTGTAAACGAACGTTCCGCAGACGATAATAGGAATAGATGAGGACTTACTACCGAATTATTAGGGGATGGCATCGTGAATCATATTACCGATCGTACAGCTTTAGAACATATCATAACAAATATGATTGATACGGTGACGGAAAGTAAAGAGGAGATCGTCCGGATTACCGAGAGTTCGGCCAACGAATATTCGTTGATTCAGAACGAACTGAAAGAGTTGACGCAAAAGATTGAGTTTTACATCGAGGAGTCGGAACGGCTCGACCTGCTCGTGAAAGCGGCGAAGAACAAACTCGTCCAAGTGAGCAAGAAGTTTCATATACATAGCGAGCAAGAGATTCGGGAGGCGTACGAACGCGCCAACCAAATGCAGCTCGAGCGTTTTCTCATCCAAAAAGAAGAGATGGCCGGCCAACAGCGTCGCAACGACCTTGAACGCCGCCTGCTCATCCTCGAGGACACGATTGAGCGGGCCGACAAGCTCGTCAGCCGCGTCTCCGTCGTGCTGAACTTCCTGCGGGACGACCTGCAACAAGAGTACTCGGACATGATGAAGAAGCAAGAGATGGCAATCAGCGTCTTTGAAGCGGCCGAACGTGAACGTCGTCACCTCGCCCGTGAAATGCACGACGGACCAGCGCAATCGCTTGCCCACATCTTGATTCGGGCCGATTTGATCGAGAAGACGTTCGACAAGCGGGGGAAAGACGAGGCGTTCGCCGAACTGCACGAGCTGAAACGCCTCATCCGCGGCGCGCTCGTCGACGTCCGGCGTCTCATCTACGACCTTCGTCCGATGTCGCTTGACGACCTCGGTTTCTTGCCGACGCTCGAACGGTATCTCCATCAGACTGAGGAATACACGGCCATCAAGACCCGGCTCAACTACCGGGGCTCGCGGGCCCGACTGCCTGAGAAATTGGAGATTAACGTGTTCCGGCTCGTCCAAGAGGCAGTCCAAAACGCGATCAAACATTCGAAGACGGCTGAGATTATCGTCAACGTCGAGCAAGCGCATGATGCGATACATATTCATGTACGCGACCATGGGGTCGGATTCGTGCCGAGTTCGATTGGCGAAGAGTCATTCGGGATCGTTGGGATGCGAGAACGGATCGAGCTTGTGAACGGAAGCATGACCATTGATTCGGAAGTCGGCAAAGGGACGGTCGTCCGCATGTCGATTCCGATCACGTAAGACAAGAACAAGGGGGAGTATCCAGATGGAACAATTACAAACACGCATCGCGATTGTGGATGACCATGAGCTGTTTCGAGAAGGCTTGAAACGGATTTTTGATTTAGAGGACGAGTTCACGGTCGTCGCCGAAGGACGGACCGGGACGGAGGCGATTCGTATCGCCGCGGACCACAAGCCGGAAATCTTGATTCTCGATATCAACATGCCTGAATTGAACGGGATTGAGGCGACGAAACAGTTGTCGGTGCTCTCACCAGAGACGCGTGTCCTCATCTTGTCGATTCACGACGATGAGTCGTACATCACGCATGCACTCGAAGCCGGAGCATCTGGGTTCTTACTCAAAGAAGTCGCATCGACCGAGCTGATCTCGGCCGTGCGCTCGGTCGCGAAGGACGGGGCATACTTGCACCCGAAAGTGACGACGAACGTCTTGAAAGAGTACCGTCGCTTGCTCCAATTCAAAGGCGAACAGGCCGGCCGTAACGTCGAGAGCCGTACCGACGACCCGGTCTACCAATTACTCTCACGCCGTGAAGTCGAAGTGTTGCACTTGCTCGCCGAAGGCCGCTCGAACCGTGATATCAGCGACATGCTGTTCATCAGTGAGAAGACGGTCAAGAACCACGTCTCGTCGGTGCTCCGCAAGATGGAAGTGAACGACCGGACACAAGCCGTCGTCGACGCCATCCGTCGCGGATGGGTTGAGATTTGACCTCTTCCGATGCAATACATCGTTTTTATGCTACAATATGGAATGGAATCCACATTCAATTGGAAAATGAAACGATGTAAAGTGAGGATATAGCATGGGAAACATAGCCATTTTGACCGACAGTACCGCCTATTTGCCGGCCGAATTTTGTGAGCGCCACGACGTCCACGTCGCACCGCTCAGCGTGATTTTTGACGGGGAGTCGTTCCGCGAAGCCGTCGATATCACGACCGAGGCTTTTTATGACCGGATCGAGGCAGGGAACTTGCCGACGACGTCCCAGCCGAGCATCGGTGAAACGATTGAACTGATTGAGCGTCTCCCGAACGAGGTGACGGACGTGATCGCGATCACGCTCTCGAGCGGCATCAGCGGGACGTATCAATCGATGATCGCCTTGAACGACATGGTCGACGTCAACGTTCACGCATTCGATTCGGAGATCTCATGTATGCCTCAAGCGTTCCTCGTCGAGGAAGCGATTCATTTACGCGATGCAGGCGCGTCGACGCAAGAAATCATGGCTCACCTTGAAAAGATGCGCGAGTTGATTCGGGCGTACTTCGTCGTCGATGACCTCGACCACCTCCAACGAGGCGGCCGACTCAGCGCGGCGCAAGCGCTCGTCGGGTCGTTCCTTCAAATCAAACCGGTGCTTCATTTCCAAGACCGGATGATCGTCCCGTTCGAGAAGATTCGGACGTACAAGAAGGCGGTCCGTCGCATCGAAGAGATGATGGAACAGTCGATTCAAGGCGACGGGACAGGCTACTGTATCGGCATCATCCACGCCAACTGCCCGGAACGTCAGGCCGAGGAGATCGCCTCGATGAAACAGAAGTTTCCGCAGGCGCATGTCACGGGCGGTCATTTCGGACCGGTCATCGGGACACACCTTGGGCCAGGCGCAATCGGCATCACGTGGTATCGCCGCGAATGGTAAACAAAAGACGGCCATCTGGTCGTCTTTTTCGATAGAGAGGAGTGAGCCTGTGGCCAAATATCGTCAAATCTATGAGCGCCTCGCCGAGCGGATGAAGACGGGCGAGTATGCGGCGGAGTCGAAACTGCCGTCCGAGACCGAACTCATGCACGAGTACGAGGCGAGTCGAGGGACGGTCCGGAAAGCGCTCGATTTGCTCCAAGAGCACGGCTACGTCCGGAAGCATCACGGGAAAGGCGTGTTCGTCCTGCGGCGCGATCAAATCGAATTCCAGTTCAACGGCATCGTCAGTTTCTCCGAAGTGTACGCCAGCATGCTCGGTCGCTCGATTCAGACATCGGTCGCCTCGTTCGAGGACATCGAGGCGCCGGCGTGGCTCGCCGACCGAATGAATTTGACGCCGGGGACACGGATGTACCGGATTGAGCGGGTCCGCAACTTCGATGGTGAGAACGTCATCTTAGACGTGAACTATTTCGTCAAAGACCTCGTGCCCGGCCTGACAGAAGAAATCGCCGCGCAATCGATTTACGCCTATGTCGAGCACGAGCTCGGGATGCAAATCAGTTACGCCAAACGGAAGATCGCGGCCGAGGACGTGACCGAGCTCGACCGCTTGCGGCTCGACCTGCACGATTATGAATACGTCATCGTCATCACGAACGACACGTTCCTCTATGAGGGCAGACAGTTCGAATATACCGAGTCCCGCCACCGGCTCGACAAGTTCCAGTTCAGCGATGTGGCGCGCCGGTAAGGCTCCTTTTTCGAAAGGAGTCTTTTTTTCGTTTTGAATCAAGGCAAGAGGGAACAAAAATACTGAACGCCTGTCACATAGTTGTCACACCTAACTTATATAGATAAGTTGTTGACATGACTTATCTATATAAGTTAAACTTTGTTTGTACTCATAAGTAACCGTTTTCAACAAACGCTTTCAAACAAAGGAGGCCTACAATATGAAGGCAGATTATCGTCAAATCGCCGCGGATATCCTTGAAGCCATCGGAGGCAAGGATAACGTCGACAAAGCGGCACACTGTGTCACGCGGCTCCGTCTTTCATTGAAAGACCAGTCGCTCGTCAATGAAGCAAAAGTGAAAGAAGCCGATCTCGTCAAAGGCGCATTCGAAAACTCGGGTGTGTATCAGGTCGTCATCGGGGCCGGGGACGTCGAGCGTGTCTACGCCGAGTTCATCAAACTCGCTGGGCTTGAAGCGGCGACGGTCGCCGAGGTCAAATCGTCGGGCGGTAAGAAGATGAACCCGCTCCAGAAGCTCGTCAAAGTGTTCTCGGACGTGTTCATGCCGATCATCCCGGCCATCATCGTTGCCGGTCTATTGATGGGGATTAACAACTTGCTCGCCTCAGAAGGATTGTTCGTCGAAGGTGCGACGCTGATTGAGGAATATCCGAACCTGCAAGGGTTATGGGATCTCGTCAACATGATGGCGAACACGGCGTTCGTCTTCCTCCCGGCACTCGTCGGTTGGTCGGCGACGAAGCGGTTCGGCGGCAGCGAAGTGCTCGGGATTGTCATGGGTCTCTTGCTCGTCCACCCGGACTTGCTCAACGCATGGGGTTACGGACAAGCGGCGCTGGAGGGCGACGTTCCGACGTTCAATATCCTCGGCTTGTTCGAGATCGAGAAAGTTGGCTATCAAGGTCAGATTCTTCCGATTTTGGCCGCGGCCTTCATTTTGAGCCATATTGAGATTTTCTTGAAAAAACATGTACCGAATGCGATTCAATTGCTCGTCGTGCCAATCACGACAATCGTCATCACTGGTTTCCTTGCGCTTTCAATTGTCGGACCGCTCACACGTGGCCTCGGTAACTTGATTGCAACAGGAATCGTCAACGTATTCGAAGCGGTACCGGTCGTCGGGGCACTCCTGTTCGGTCTGCTCTACGCACCACTCGTCGTTACCGGGATGCACCACTTGTTCCTCGCCATCGACCTGCAGCTCATCGCGGAGACGAACGGGACGTTCCTCTGGCCGATGCTCGCTTTGTCGAACATCGCCCAAGGTGCAGCCGCACTCGCGATGTTCCTCGTGTTCAAACACGACGCCAAACAAAAGAGTATGGCTTCGACGTCATCGATCTCGGCATTCTTCGGGATTACCGAGCCGGCCATGTTCGGGGTGAACTTGCCGAACAAGTTCCCATTCTACTCGGCGATGATCGGATCAGCCGTCGCGGCAGTGTTCATCACATTGAACGACGTCCAGGCGTTCGCTGTCGGGGTCGGGGGTCTTCCTGGATTCCTGTCAATCTTCACCGATAAGATTCTCATCTTCATCGTCGGGATGGTCATCGCCCTCGTCATTCCGTTCGTGTTGACACTCGCACTGTCGAAACGTTATATGAAAAAAGGCGAGATCGAAAAAAACAAAGTTGCATAAGAAGATGACTGACAAGGGGAGGGACGGAGGTTCTTCCCCTTTTCCTATCGAAATGAAAACTCTTACAAAAGGAGACTACATCTATGACACAACCAAACTGGCGCAAATCCGTCGTCTATCAAATCTATCCGAAAAGCTTCTATAGCCCGGAAGGCAATGCCACCGGCTCTATCAAAGGGGTGACGGCGAAGCTCGATTACTTGGCCGAGCTCGGCATCGAATACATTTGGATGACCCCGGTGTACAAGTCGCCACAAAACGACAACGGCTATGACGTCAGCGATTATTACGCGATTGATCCATCATACGGGACGATGGACGACCTCGACGAGCTTGTCCGCGAGGCCGAAGCACGTGGCATCGGGCTCATGATGGACATCGTCGTCAACCACTCCTCGACCGAGCATGAATGGTTCCAGAAGTCGCTCGCCGGGGATGCGCGTTATCGCGACTACTACATCTGGCGCGACGAACCGACGAACTGGGAGTCGAAGTTCGGCGGCAACGCCTGGAAATATGACGAGGCGAGCGGTCAGTACTACCTTCACTTGTTCGACGTGACCCAGGCCGACTTGAACTGGGAGAACGAGCAGATGCGCGAGGACGTCTATGAGATGATGCGCTTCTGGCGCGATAAAGGCATCAAAGGGTTCCGTCTCGACGTTATCAACTTGATCTCGAAGCAGCAGGACTTCCCAGAAGACGATTCGGACGGCCGCAAATTCTATACGGACGGACCGCGCATCCATGAATATTTGAAAGAGATGAACCGCGAAGTGTTCGACGGCCACGACGTCATCACGGTCGGCGAGATGTCGTCGACGACGCTCGACCATTGCGTCCGTTATTCGAGTCCGGACGAGCGCGAACTGAGCATGACGTTCAGCTTCCATCACTTGAAAGTCGATTATCCGAACGGCGAGAAATTCGTCGCTGCACCGTTCGACTTCGTGCAATTGAAAGACATCATGTCGACGTGGCAGGAAGGGATGCACGCCAAGGGCTGGAACGCTATCTTCTGGTGCAACCATGACCAACCGCGCGTCGTCAGCCGCTTCGGCAATGACACCGACCACCGCGTCGAGAGCGCGAAGATGCTCGCGACGGTGCTCCACGGCCTGCAAGGGACGCCGTACATCTATCAAGGCGAGGAGATCGGGATGACGAACCCGGGCTTCGACTCGCTCGACGAGTATCGCGACATCGAGACGCTCAACGTCTACAAATTGAAGCGTGAACAGGGGGTGTCGCACGAGGACATGATGGCCGCCATCAAACAGAAGTCGCGGGACAACTCGCGGACGCCGATGCAGTGGGACGCGACACCGCACGCCGGATTCACGAGCGGGACGCCGTGGATCAACGTGGCGCCGAACTACGCGGACGTGAACGTCGAGACGGCACTCGATGACCCGAACTCGGTGTTCTATCACTACAAGAACTTGATCTCGCTCCGTAAAGAGCTCGACGTCTTGACGGACGGGGACTACACAATCCTCACGCCAGACGCGCTCGACGTCTGGGCGTACACGCGCAAGACGGAACACGAGGAAGTGCTCGTCGTCGCGAATTTCTACGGACCGGAGACGACGTATGAGATTCCGGCCGGCTTCACGCATGCCGATGTCGTCAGCCATAACTACGACGTGCCGCAGCTCGACGGGACGACGCTGTCGCTCCGGGCGTATGAGGCAATCATGTTCTATAAACAAAACTGAGTGTTAGGAGGCGTTCCGTGTTGGCGCCTCCTTTTAGTTGCCGAGAGACGGACTCTCATGGTAGGTTATTCATTAGGCAAGGACACAGTCGTGTGACCTTGTAAAATATTTATATGGAGGTGACCCTCGAGTTTCTCGAGGAACATGTGGACAGGATCTACTCTACACACGTAATGGCTGCCGGTGGCGGTGGCGGAGAAGTGGAAGGCCCGATTTGGGTATTATTGTCGTTGGTGGCGCTGTTGATCGCGCTCACCGCATTCTTTGTCGGATCGGAGTTCGCGGTCGTCAAAGTGCGGATGTCGCGACTTGATCAATTGGTGGCGGAAGGGAACAAGTCGGCGATTCTCGCGAAAAAGGTCGCTTCTGACCTCGACTATTACTTATCGGCGTGTCAGCTCGGGATCACGGTGACGGCGCTCGGACTCGGTTTCCTCGGGGAACCGTCGGTCGTGCGATTGCTCACCCCGCTGTTTAACGAGTTCGATATCCCGGCGTCGCTCGCATCGATTATCTCGTTCGCCGTCGCGTTCGCAATCGTGACGTTCTTGCACGTCGTCATCGGGGAACTCGCACCGAAGACGCTCGCGATTCAATATGCGGAACGGATGACGCTCATCTTCGCCCGACCGTTGTTCTGGTTCGGACGGGTCATGTTCCCGTTTATCTGGTTGTTGAACGGATCGGCCCGATTGTTGCTCGGATTGTTCGGCGTCAAACCGGCCGGACATGAACAAGCGCACTCGGAAGAAGAGTTGAAGATCATCATGGCGCAAAGTTTCCAGAGCGGTGAAATCAACCAGACGGAACTCGCGATGATGCAAAACATCTTCTCGTTCGACCAACACGTCACGAAAGACGTGATGGTGCCCCGGACGAAAGTCGAAGCGATTGATATCGAAGCGACGCGGGCCGAAGTGCTCGAGACGTTCGCGGACAGTCAATATACTCGTTACCCGATCACGGAGGACGGCGACAAGGACAACTTGATCGGCTACATCAACGTCAAAGAGGTATTGATGGGACTCGCGGTCAGCCCGTCCATCAATCTCTCCACTTATGTGAAAGAGCTTCCGGTCGTGCATGAAATGACGCCTTTGGAAGATACATTGAAACAGATGCGTGAGGCCCGGACCCACATCGCCATCGTCTTGGACGAATACGGCGGGACGGCCGGTCTCATCACGCTCGAAGACTTGCTCGAAGAGATTGTCGGGGAAATCCGTGACGAGTTCGACGAGGACGAGGTCGACCCGATTCATACGGTCGACGACATGACGTACGAAATCGATACGCGCGTCTTGCTCGAAGAACTCGAGGAACGGTTCGGCATCACGTTCGAACGTTCAGAAGGCATCGATACGCTCGGCGGTTGGCTCCAAGTCCACCGCGAGACGCACGAGGTCGGAGACACGCTCGAGTTCGACCGTTACGTCTTGACCGTCATCGAGATGACGGAGAATCATGTGGAGCGGGTACGACTCGTCGTCCGCCCTGACATTCAAGAGGCATAAGAAGAAGGTTCATCCGTTACCGGATGAGCCTTTTTTAGTCGTTCATGCGTTGTTTTAGCCGTGCCAATAGATAAGGCGAATCGAGGTCACTGTATCGAATCCCTTCCGCATAACGTTCGATGCCATCAATCGTGATTTGCAGCTTGAGGGAATGGAAGGGAACCCTATTCTCGTCGGCGACACGTTTCACGTCACGCAGTAAAACCATCACGTCTTCGTATGTATAGGAGTCGTCTTCCGCATGAAGGAAGAGGATGCCGTAGCGAGCCCCGTAAAACTCGAGGTCGACGGCTTGATCGAGTTGCAAGTGAGTGACATCATCACCGTGTGCCACATCGTCGCGCCAGGCTGAATCAGACAATTCGGTCATCACATCGATGCGGTCTGATAAGGTTGGTGCGATTGACTGTTGAACGGCAGCATCATAAGCCTCGCTGATGCGTCGGTATGTGTTTTCCTTTGAGACGACGTCATCTTCATAGCTGTCATCGACGACATGGCCGCCTCGGGTGATTCGTACCACGAACTCGGTATCGACGCTTGTGTCAGAAGCCATCGTCACGTGGTATTTCGGATCGTAGAGTGATAAATACATGACGTCCGATACATGAAGAGACAGATCCGGGTAAGTGACGTTGACATACTCCTGTGCCGTCTCAATTGCGCGTTGCTCCGCTTTGTCGCTCCCGTCAAAGACATACCAGCCCCACCATCCTACAAAGAAGACGCCGAGCATGCCTAAACCGGTCAAGATGTTGTGGATGGGTCGTTTGAACATCATAGTTGCCTCATTTCCAATAACTGGTCTATTTCTAGTATAGTCGGTCGTTTGCACTTTCACCTCCGTCTACAGCATGAAATGCTGGAACGTCTTTCCGTTAGCCGTCTCTGTTCCATCGACGAACATGACATGTGGATGTGAGGGTTGTATGCTAGCGTCAACAGAAAAAGGACTGATCTTATGGGCCAACTCATCGTAGCACCGAAAGGAACACCTGCCATCCGATTCGGCGTCTGCCAGCGCTGTCTGAGCACGGACACGCGGACTTACACGTGCCATCACGGACAGTGCCGCTATTGCCGCAACTGCCTTCATCTCGGTCGCGTCTGTCAATGCGACCGTCTTGCTGAAACAGACATCACGGCGCCGCTGGAAACGACCGACCTCGTCATGCCGTTCGAGCTGTCGGGTGACCAGCAGCACGTCAGCCGACAGCTCCTGGCCTGGTGGGCATCTCGGACGAGCGGGCTCGTCCATGCCGTCTGCGGGGCCGGGAAGACGGAGATGACGTTCCCCGTCATCGCGAGTGCCGTCAATGACGGGAAGCGTGTCCTCATCGTCTCACCGCGACGTGACGTCGCCATCGAGTGGGCCGATCGGCTCGAGGCGGCCTTCTCTGTCCCGATCACCCGACGCTACGGAGGTGGGGACAAGGACACGATTGGGATGATCACCGTCGCGACGGCGCCGCTGCTCGTGAACTTGCGACATGTGTTCGATTACATTCTCGTCGATGAGTCCGACGCCTTCCCGTTCGCTTTCGACCTCGCGCTCTGGTGGACGCTCCGTCGGGTGGGGAAAGGATTATTTTTATTCGTGACGGCGACGCCGACCGTCTGGCAACGCCAGTTCCCGACCGTTCATCTGTCCCGGCGCTATCATGGCCACGATTTGCCCGTGCCCCGGCTCGTCCGTGAGACAGAGCCAGCCATCCTCGACTTCTGTCGCCGGTACGGGGCGTCACCGCGCCTGTTGTTCGTCCCGACGAAACCGGACCTCCTCCGTTACGGGGAACTGCTCGCGACGAACGGGTTCGCCTACCAGGCCGTCTCGGCCGACACGTACGAGCGGACGGACGTGCTCGAGTGGCTCGAGGCGACGAACGGGATTGTGCTCGCGACATCGATTTGGGAGCGGGGCATGACCGTGACCGGGGTGCACGTCGCCGTCCTCGACAGCAGTCACGCCTTGTTCTCGTCCCGCGCCCTCATCCAGATGGCGGGCCGGGCCGGTCGAAAACCGACCGCGCCGACCGGGGACGTCGTCTTCTTTTACGACGAGCGCACGTTCCGCCAAGATAAAGCCATCCGCGAGATTGAACAGGCGAACCGGCGATGAATTGTCTCGTCTGCCGGAAACCGTTCGCCGTCCCGTGGAGCCCGGCGACGCTCTTGAAGCGAGACTGGGTCTGTCCGGATTGTGAGGGGATGTTGACGCCGCTCGTCGCGGGTTGTCCGCGCTGCGGTCACCCGACCACGGACGGGGCGACGTGTCCTGACTGTATCCGTTGGCTCGCCCTTGGCCTCGACTTGACCGTCCGTTCGCTCTACGCTTATGACGAGGCGGGCGCGAATTGGCTCCACCGTTATAAGTTTAGCGGCGACGTCGTCCTGGCGCGACAGTTACGCAATGTGCTGCGAGCGACGCGAGAACCAGGTGTCGCCTACGTCCCGATTCCGCTCAGTGAGGAGCGGATGCGGACGCGGCGTTTCAATCAGGCGGAGTTGCTCGCAAGGATGATTGGACCGACGGAGCAGGTGCTCGTCAAATCCGAGGTTTCGAGTCAGCGTGAACTTGGGAAAGAAGAAAGGCGGCACCGTACGAATCCGTTCGCTGTACAGCAGTTGCCACGCTGTGGCAAAATTGTCCTCGTCGACGACGTCTATACGACGGGGACGACGCTCCATCAGGCGGCGCTCACCTTGCGCCGGGCCGGGGCGGAACAAGTTTCTGCCGTTTGCCTGTTCCGGACGCTAAACAAATTAAAAATGCGTCCGATATAAAGGGCAGAGGTGAATGACTGTGGAAGCAACAACTTGTCAAACGTGCGGACGGCTGTTCATGAAACAAAGCCGCTCGCCATACTGCCCATCCTGCGCGGAAGTCGATTTCCAAAACTTCTTGAAAGTCCGGGACTTCATCCGCGAACCCGCCAACAAACAGACGACAATCGGAGCCCTCGTCGAAGCGACAGGCGTCTCCGAACTTGATATCACGCGATACATCCATGAAGGACGCCTGATCATCAAGGACAATCCGTCACTGAACATCGCCTGCGTGCGTTGCGGCAATCCGACGAACCAAGGAAAGGTATGCGCGGACTGTCAGACCGACATGCAGCAAGAACTGAAAGGGCTACAAGCCAGCGTCACGAAACAGAGCGTTCGCGCTTATCGTTTGGATTAACAACTGAGAAGAGGGGGGACACGTATGCGCATCGATTCTGCAAAGTGGGTACACTTACCGAACACTTACGAGAAGAAAACGCAACCTGAGACGAAGCCCGAGCTGACACGCCAAACGGACCAATTATCGATATCGGCCGAAGCCCGCGCCCGGTTTGAAGAACCGGTGAAACACCCGGAACGCCTGGAAAAAATCAACGCCTTGAAGGCGGAGATTAACGCCGGGACGTATTCACGGGACGCGCGCGACATCGCCAAACGCTTTCTACAAGGATGAATGAAAGCGGGGTCCGAGGGAGACCTTCGCATAAATAAGATGGCACGGAAGCTGACTAAACAAGGGACACCCTTTCTTTAGTCGGCTCTTTTTTTGGACAAAGGAGAGACTTATGCTCACATTACATACACGTTTACTCGAACTGGCATATGACAAAGAACGACTGCTCGTCAACGGAGACATGCCCGCTTTTAGCGCCCTCGTCAAAGAAGAGGCGACGATTCTCCGACAAATCAAACAAAAAGAAGCGGAACGACTTCAAGGAACGCTCGTTTTGGACGATGAAGAGAAAGAAGCGTTACGACCGGTCGTCCTCGAGCTGAAACGGCAGAATGAACTGAACGCTGTCCTGCTCGAACAGTCGCTCCGGTATATCGAATGGCATTTGGACATGCTCATGCCAGAGGCAGATGATTTCACGTACGGTCAACAGGCGCTCGAGACGCGCTCGTTCAGCCGGGATGTATAAGGAGGAAGTTTGATGGGCTCAACATTTATGGGATTAGAAACGGCGCGCCGCAGTTTAACGACGCACCAATGGGCGCTCCAGGCGACGGGGAATAACGTCGCCAACGCCTCGAATCCGGGTTACTCGCGCCAACGCTTGTCACTCGGCATGACCGAACAACTCAGCGTCAACTTCGGGGGAACGAAGGCCGGGCAGTTCGGGACTGGTGTACGCGGTGAGACGCTCGCCCGAATCCGCGATTTGATGATTGACCAGCAATACCGCGACGAGTCGGTGAAGAACGCCTACTACGCGACGAAAGAGGCGGCGTTCGGTCGGATGGAGGATATCGTTAACGAGCCTTCCGAGACAGGACTCGCCAAATCGCTCGACTTGTTCTGGGCCTCGCTCCAAGACTTGTCGGTCAACCCGGATGATGCCGGCGCGCGCAGTGTCGTGCGCCAACGGGCGATGACGCTCGCAGAGACGTTCAACTACATGTCGTCCTCGCTTCAAAAAGTGCAGGCCGATCTGGCATCGGAAGGTGACGTCGTCGTCAAGAAAGTGAACGACTTGATGACGAAAATCAGTCAGGTCAACCGTCAAATCGGGGATGCGGAGCCGCTAGGCGTGCTTCCGAATGAACTGTATGACGAGCGTGACCGCTATATGGACGAACTCGCCCAATACATGGACTTCACACGCGTCCCGGTCGACTATACGAACGGGGAGTCGCGCGGTAACTCACAAAAAGTCGCTGAGGGCCGCATCGACATCGTCGTCTCGATCAATGGCGTCGACCACAAACTCGTTGACGGCATCAACGGCACGGTCGGATCGTTCGACGGTCTCGATATGACCGATGCAAGCGGAGCGGACGTGGCACTCACGCACGCCACGATGCCGAACGGCAAATGGAAAGCGCTCGTCGAGATGTACGGCACGGACACGCCAGAATCAGGTAGCGTGAACGGCGTCTACGCGACGATGTTGAAAGACTTGGACGAGATGGCCGGCAAGTTCGCCTCGGCCTTCAACACCGCCCATAGCACAAACATGGACGCCAAAGGCAACGCCGGCACGGCGAACTTCTTTGAAGGAACGGCGAGCGCAGCGACGATTAAAGTGAGCGACGCCGTCATGAACAACCTCGATTTGATTGCCGCTTCTCAAGACGGCAATATCGGGGACGGTAGCGGTGCCCTCGCCTTGGCAAACTTGAAGTCGGCCACGCTCAGCTTCGACGGGTCGGTCCAGACGGATACGTCGATCGGAAAATACTATCAGAACGTCATCGGCAACATGGCCGTCGCCGCCGACCAGAGCGGACGCCTCGCCCAGAGCACGTTCGCGCTCATGGCGAGCTCAGACCAGCGCCGCCAAGCGGTGAGCGCCGTGTCGCTCGACGAAGAGATGACGATGATGATCCAATATCAACACGCCTATAATGCGGCGGCCCGCAACATCACGGCCGTCGACGAGATGCTCGACAAAATTATCAACGGCATGGGTGTCGTAGGGAGGTAATGCTTGATGCGAGTCACACAGACGATGCTCACACAGACGAACTTGAAACATTTATCGAGCAGTTATAACAAGCTTGCCCAAGTCCAAGAACAGCTCATCAGCGGGAAACGGATTCAGAAGGCGTCCGAGGACCCGGTCGTCGCCATGCAGGGCATGCGCTACCGGACCGAGGTGCGTGAGGTCGACCAATTCCGCCGCAACGTCAGCGAGGCGACGAGCTGGATGGACTTGACCGATTCGACGTTGAACGAAGTGACGGAAGCCGTCAAACGGATTCGTGAATTGACGACACAGGCGGCCAACGATACGTACGAGTCGTCGCAGCGTCAAATCATCCAGAGTGAGGTCAATCAGTTGATCGAACATCTCGGCTCGCTCGCGAACGCGAAGTCGGGCGAGAAATATATTTACAACGGCACGAAGACGGACCAACCGCTCGTCGACATGGACGCCTTGAAGGCGTTCCTCGCCGACCCGGACGGAGATGTCAACAGCATCTACCCAGGCGGGGCACCGGCCGCGAGCGGGAAAGTCGCCTTCGAAGTATCGAAAGGCATCACCGTTCAAGTGAACATGCAGCCGGAGACGGTGTTCGGCAGCGATGTGTTCGCTGGACTCCACGACCTCGTCTCGAAATTGGCTGACCCGAACACATCTGGTGAAGTGCTCTCGAACGAACTCGCTGACCTCGATGTCATCGCCCAAAACTTGATTACGGAGCGGGCCGAACTCGGCGCCCGCGCCAACCGGTTAGAACTCGTCGACAATCGCCTGCAAGAACATGAGATTATCGCCAAGACGATCATGTCCGATAACGAGGACATCGACATCGAAAAAGTCATCATGGAGCTTAAGTCTCACGAGACGGTGCACCGGGCCGCACTATCGGCCGGGGCGCGTATCATCCAACCGACGCTCCTCGACTTCCTCCGGTAAGCGATGAATATCGCTCGGCTTGAGATGCGGCAGACGCAGGCCGCCATCCAAATCACGTCGAACCGGCCCCACCTCGAGATGCGGCAAGGCCGGGCCGATGTGTCGATGACGCAAGGCAAGGTCGAGATGACCCAACAGACGACAGGCGGCACGCTTGAGGTCGACTCGTCGGTCGCGCGCAGTGAAAGCAACTTGAAGGCAGCACTCGAGCTCGGCCGTCACTTCGGTCAGCTCGGGGAGCAGGCAGCCCGAGAAGCGACATCGACCACGGCCAGGGACGGGGACCGGCTCATGCGCATCGAGAACGGCAATCCGATCGCCGCGATCGCCGCCGAGAAGACGAGCTCCCCGTACCCGGTCGTCGACATGGACTTCATGCCGAAGTCACTCGACCGCGTGAAGTTGACGTATACGCCGGCGGATGTCAAAATCGAGTGGAACCTGACGCCGGCACAGATTGATGTATCACTCACCCCGGCCGATATCTCGTTCACGCCATGGACGACGGACATCTCGCTCCGTCAACAGGCATCGCTCGAGATGTGGCCGGTCGGTGGCATGTATGATGAGACGCGTTGAAAGTGAGGACAATCCATGTTCATTGAGACAGACTATTTTGGTAAAATTGAAGTAAATGAAGACGAGACGATCTCGTTCGTCAGCGAGATTCCCGGGTTCCCGGAGTCGAAGACGTTCGCCCTCATCCCATACGGCGACGAGCTCCCGTTCTGGTCGCTCCAGTCGCTCGAGGATCCGGCCTGCGCCTTCGTCGTGACGAACCCGTTCTGGCACAAGTCGGACTATGCGTTCGAGTTGACCGACGGCGCGAAAGAGCAGCTCGGCATCGATGAGGCGGAACACGTCTCGGTGTATGCCATCGTGACGCTCCGCGATCCGTTCGACGCCTCGACGCTCAACTTGAAGGCCCCGATCGTCATCGAGACGAAAGAGCGCCGCGGGAAGCAGGTCATCTTGGATGACGTCTACCCGGCCCGGTTCCCGCTCGGCGGTCAGAAAGAAGAGGTGCGCTGATGCTCGTATTGAAACGAAAACAAGGCGAGGCCATCCATATCGGGGACGATGTGACGCTCACCGTGCTCGCCATCGAAGGCGACCAGGTCAAGCTCGGCATCGATGCCCCGCGCCATATCGATATCCATCGCCATGAGGTGTACGTCCAGATGCAGGCCGAGAACGAATCGGCCCGCGACAGCGCCAACTTGATGAAACAGATGATGCAAAACAAGTCGGAAGCGTGAGCTTCCGGCTTTTTAGCTGTCCTAAAATTTGGATAGGGTGACATGCGTCACTTTTGTACGATAGGATAGGAGGAAAGAAATGGCGGGAGAGGACAAGGCTTGGGTCAAGTCATCAACATTTTTTTCATCAATGTCAGTATCATCTATCTCGTTTTATCTCTGGCCCTGTATCTCATGCGCCAGCTGTTGCCGATTCAGGCAGGTTCTCCTTATGCAGTCCGCATCTGGTTCGGTCTCGCCATGGGGCTCGCGGCCGTACTGTTGACGGTCAACTCGTTTCAAGTCGGAGAGGCAAGGGTCGACCTCCGGATTATCCCGCTCGCGCTCTCAGGCGCCTATGCCGGACCGGTCGGGGTCGCCGTCACGATGGGGCTGACTCTTCTCGGTCGCTTCGGTCTCGACGGCATGACCGACCAATTCATCCGCTCGTTCGGCACGCTCGGCTTGTTCTTCGTGTTGTCGCTCGTGTTAAATCGACTGGTGATGCGACGCGGTCACTTGTATTCGGCCTATCTCGTGTTCGGGGCCGTGCTCGTCTTGTTTCGGATTGCGGGTAATGTCCCGATCCAGGCGTTCACGACCGTGTTCTTGCCGTATTTCGTCATGACGTTCCTCGGCGGTTGGATGTGTTACTGGGTCGCGAAACAGATTGAGACGCACCTGCGCATGTTCCGACTGCATACGCAGCGGGCGACGATTGACGAGCTGACGGGTCTCCCGAACCGCTATATGACGCTCGAACGATTGAACGAGGTCGAGATGTCGGGTCTCCCTTGGGCGCTGTTCGTCATCGATGTCGACCGGTTCAAGCAGTTGAACGATACATATGGCCATCGGGCCGGTGACGCGGCGCTTCATCACATCGGTCAAACGTTACAGGCGAACTGTCCGCCGGACGGCTTCGTCGGGCGCTACGGCGGGGAAGAGTTTCTGATGGTGCTCGAGGATGCGGACGACCTCCGGGTGATGGCGGACGAGATCGTCAAGGTCATCCGTGACACCCCGTTCTCGTTCGAAGGGACGCCCATCCCGATGACGGTATCGCTCGGGGCCTCGCTCGCCGGGGCCGAGCCGGGCACGGTCGTGTTCGAACGGGCCGACGCCGCGCTCTATCAGGCGAAGACGAGCGGGCGCGATCAAGCGAAAATCGGATAAACAAAAAATCGGTCCCGAGGGCCGATTTTTTTAGTGGATATTTTTCTTTTTGAACTGGCCGCCTCGGACGTCATGGATATTGCCGATGGCGAGGAACGCCTTCTCGTCATAGTCGTCGAGGATGTCCTTCAATTTCGTTTCTTCTAATCGACTGATGACGGTGAAGACGACTTTCTTGCCGTCGCCCGTATAGGCCCCTTCACCATGCAAGTACGTCACGCCCCGGCCGAGCCGGTCCATAATGGCCTGACCGATGTCGTCCGGCGCCGTCGTGATGATCCACGCCGCCTTCGACTGGTCGAGCCCCTCGAGCACGATATCGATCGTTTTGAAGGCGACGAAGTACGTGATGAGCGAGTACATCGCCCGGTCCCAGCTGAAGACGAAGCCGGCCGTCCCGAGGATGAAGATGTTGAAGAACATGACGATCTCGCCGACGGAGAACGGGAGCCGGTCCGTGAACGACACGGCCAAAATCTCGGTCCCGTCGAGCGACCCACCGGCCCGGATGACGAGGCCGATGCCGGCTCCGAGCAGGAAGCCGCCGAACACAGTCGACAACAGCAGGTCGTCCGTGAACGGTTCGATTGTATGAAGCAAAATCGTGAAGCCGGACATGAGCATGATGGCGATCAACGTGACGATGGCGAACGTCTTCCCGATTTGGCGATAGCCGAAGAAGATGAACGGCAAGTTGAACAGGACGAGCCAGATGGCGAGCTTCGTCTCCGTCAAATACGACGTGATGATCGAGACGCCGACGATGCCGCCGTCGATGATTTGGTTCGGGACAAGGAACGCCTCGAGACCGATGGCGAAGATGAACGACCCGATTAACAGGAGTAGCCCCTTGGCGAGAAGTTCGGTCGGTTTGATTGGGTTGTGGACACGTTTCAAACGGAGCACTTCCTCCGGAGACGGGGAAGGCATCGGTGGACGCTGCATCGGGGGTCACTCCTTTTTCTTTTCAGTATAGCAAACCTCACACGGGATGAAGCAGAAGCGGCAGACAATCTGACACAACTTTTTCAGCGATGCCAGAGATGTTATTCTACTATTTTTTTATGCTAGACTAGGAAGGTTGAATCAAAAAGGAGGACGTTACTCATGAAACGTGACAATCGAGCCTGGCTCATGGGCTTTCAAATCATCATGAACATCATCGGCGGGATGATCGCGGCGTACGGCCTCGAGTCGGTGTTAATCCCGAACAGCGTGTCGGATGGAGGCGTCACCGGAATCAGCATCGTCGTCTCCCAACTCACGGGGGTCCCGCTCGGCGTGTTCCTTGGCATCCTGAACATCCCGTTCGTCTATCTCGGCTATAAGCAGATTGGGAAGAGCTTTGCCATCCTATCGGTCACGGGCATCGCCTCGCTCTCAGTCGGTACACTCATCATGCACCGCGTCCCGACGATCATCGATGGGGACACGCTCCTCGTCACGGTCGTCGGCGGAATCATTCTTGGGCTCGGGATGGGGCTGTCGCTCCGGAACGGGGGCGCGCTCGACGGCATCGACATGCTGGCCGTCTTGTTATCGAAGAAGTTGCCGTTCGGGACGAGCGACTTGATTCTCTTCTTGAACGTGTTCGTCTTTATCGTCGTCTCGACGGTGTTCGGCCTGCAAGGAGCGGTCCTATCGGCCATCGCCTACTTCATCGCCTCGAAAGTGATTCATATCGTCGAGGAGGGGCTCAGTGGGGCGAAGACGTTCAAAATCATCACGAGCGTACCGGACGTCATGGTCGAGACGGTGCGGGACCGGCTCGGCCGGAGTGCGACGCTCAACCAGATTCAAGGCGCTTATTCGAAAGAGTGCTATTACGAGATCACGGGCGTCATCAACCGGCTCGAGGAGCGGAAGATGAAAGAAATCATCAACCAAGTCGACCCCGAGGCGTTCGTCGTCGTGTACGAGGTGTCGGAGGTCAAAGGTGGGAATTTCCGAAAACGCGATATTCATTGAGACGAATCAAGCAGCCGGCGCTGCTTGATTTTTTTGGTGGAGGCAGGGAAATGCGGGATGGATAGGGAACAAGTGGGGATTCAGAAAGGAGAGAACGTATGCGTCCATTGTTATTAGGTGTGCTCGCCGCCTTGTTTTTTGCGAGCACGTTCGTCTTGAATGAATCGATGCAGGTCGGCGGGGGGAGTTGGGCGTATAGCGTCTCGCTCCGCTTCCTGTTCATGATTCCGCTACTCATGCTAGTCGTGGCCGTCCGGGGTGGCATGACGCGCGTACGCCGCGCCATCGTCGATGAGCCGTGGCCGTGGCTCGTCTGGGGGACAGTCGGATTCGGTCTGTTTTACGTCCCGATCTGTCTCGCCGCCGAGGTCGCCCCACCTTGGCTTATCGCCGGCACGTGGCAAGTGACGATTATCGCCGGGGCGCTGTTGTCACCGCTGTTCCGCCGGAGTGACGGGAAGCGGGAGCGGATTCCGTGGACGGCGCTCCGCTTCTCGGGACTCATCCTGTTCGGCGTCGTCTTGATGCAAGTCGAGTTCTTTGCTGACTTTGAGCCGCGTTTTCTATGGATTGGGGTGGTGCCGGTATTGATTGCCGCGTTCGCCTATCCGCTCGGCAACCGGAAGATGATGGCCCACACCGACCTCGACGTGTTCGAGCGCATCCTTGGCATGTGCATCGGCTCGCTCCCGGTCTGGCTCCTTTTGTTCGGCTACGGGCTGACGACGGGGGCGCCAACGAGCTCGCAACTGACGCAGACGCTTCTCGTCGCACTGTTATCGGGCGTCGTCGCGACAGTGCTCTTCTTCAAGGCGACCGACCTCGTCAAACACGATATGGGGAAACTGGCCACGGTCGAGGCGACCCAGGCGCTCGAGGTGCTGTTCGCGCTCATCGGCGAGTTGATTTTTCTCCAAGCGCATCTGCCGTCCGGACTGTCGCTCATCGGCATCTCGCTCGTCATGGTCGGGGTCGTGCTGCATAGCCGTAGCCAATTCAACGTAAAGGAAAGTTTGGTGCCGGCGGCGAATCGATATGACAAGGAGGGATGAATATGTCCTATGGATTGATTGGGAAACTGACGGCCGTACCAGGTGAGCGCGAGACGCTACTCGCGATTTTGCTCGAGGCGACTACGGCGATGGAACGAGAGCCGACGTGCGCGGCGTACCGGGTGAACGTCTCGCTCGACGATGAGTCGATCGTCGTCTATGAGGTGTGGGCAAGTATGGAGGCGCATCAACAATCGCTGTCGCTTGAGACGACGCAGACGTTGATTGGGAAGGCGAAACCGATTTTGGCCAATATCGAGCGCTTGGCGGTGTTCGAGACAAGGAACGGACATTAAAAAAATCCACGTCCGAGGACGTGGATAGGTGGTCAAGCTTTCGTTAAGCTGCCTTTTACTTGCTCATAAAACTCGTCCATCATCCCAGTCCGGCTACCGAGCTGGCAGATGAGTTCGAGCGTCTCTTTATAGAACTTTTTGACGAGTCCTTTGTTTTTGATGCCTTCCATCGACGCCATCGTCTTGTCGAGGTTTTGGAGAATCTCTTCAATCTGGTCGTCCGAGTCCGGTTTCACGACCGTCATATTGTCCGGGATTTTGACGACTTTGTCTTGCTCCTGGTGACGGAACGACGCGCCGAAGCCAAGGTTCTCGATGAACAAGTGCGGCATCACTTTCTGACCGAAGAACTGCTTATGCCACTCCGTCGCTTTCATCGTGTCCATGTCCTGTTTGAACGTGGACGCTGTCGAGACGTACTTTCTGAACAGGTCGGTCATGAACTTCTCGATGACCGGGATTTGAAGGGCGAAGACGTTCTTTAAGAGCGCGTCGAGCTGTGCGCGTGACAATTGTTGTTCGTTTGACATGTCAGTTCCTCTTTTCTATAATGCGATACTTTTATCGTATGGGATTGCGGAACGTGCGTCAACGCATCCCTAAACATTTTTTCAGAATATTTAATGATTTACGTTCATTTTGTGCGATAATCGTCTCATGGCTAGACCAAAGAGGAGTGAATCCATATGAACAAAACAATGAAGTGGGCGGTCGCGCTCGGCGTGACGGGTGCCCTCGTTGCAACGGTCGGTGTCGTTTCGTCCCGGGGACGGACTGACGATACGACGCAGACGATCCGTGACCGTGAGCTCGGTTATGAGATCATTCTCCCATCGAAAATCGTCGAGGCGATTGAGCGCGGGGACGTCTATATCGAGAAGGCGCAGGACGTCGTCGATGTCGGCGACAAGAACAGCTACGGCACGTTCGACCTCTACTATAACGTCGAGGACGGCGACGACCAGTTGTTGTTCCATTTGGACTTGATTGACCGTGAACTATCGGAAGAGGCGTTCGCCCAGGAAGTCGGCTACGGCAACTACCTCGGTGCGAGCGACAAGACGTTCTTCTGGGTCGAACCGACCGAGGCCGTCCCGGGTGCCGAGGCACACACGGACGAAATCACGGAACTGCTCGAGACGCTCCCGGAGCTCGAATTCCGGACGTTATGAGTCCGCCCGCTACGGCGGGCTTTTTCGATTATGCTACAATATGACGTGAGGTGATTTCATGAATTGGACAGTAGAAGAAGTGAGACAGGCAGAACAGGTTGGCGCGCTCGAGGCAGCGGTCAACGCATATGACAAGATTGACGTGAAACTCGGGCACGTGGCGGTCGGCCAGAACGACTATGCCGTCTATGAGGGTGACACGCTCGTCGGCTATATGATGCTCTTCCCGTATCTCCCGAACGAGTATGAAGTGAATGCGCTCGTGCATCCGGACTATCGGAAACAAGGCGTCTTCAAGGCGCTCTTTGAAACGGCGAAGCAGGACGCGAAACAGAATGGCTGTGAAGCGTTCACGTTCGTCATCGATCGCAAATCGAAGGACGGCAAGGCGGTCATCGACCATCTCGGCGCGGCGTACCAGTTCTCGGAATATAACTTGGTGCTCAAAAAAGCCGAGCTGTTCTTGAAGCCGGACGAAGTGTCGCTCCGCGAGGCGACGGACGCCGACCGTCCGCTCATCATCGAGACGCTCAGTGAGGCGTTCGGCGACCCGCTCGACGTGACGGAGAACATCTATCAACAGATTGACACGCCGGACCGCGTGACGTACATCGGTGAGGTCGATGGTCGTCCGGTCGGGGTCATTCGCGCGCTCCTTTCGGGCGAAGATGCCGGCAGCATCCACGCGTTCGGCGTCAAGGCGGACGAGCAAGGCAAGGGCTACGGCACGAAGATGTTGAAGCAGATGGTCCAGCAGCTGTTCCGCATGGGCCGGACGAAGCTCGAGCTCGACGTCGAGACGGAGAACAAGGCCGCGCTCGAGATTTACAAGCGGGCCGGATTTGCGGAAAACGGCGGCTATGAGTTCTATCTATTAGAACTGTGAGGTGAGATAAATGTTTCGGAATTTGAAATGGCTCGGGGCCGCCTTTGAGGCGTTTCTCGGCATCCCGGCACTCGGTGGGCTGTTCATCATCAGCATGGGCTACACACCGCTCGGGTTCATGCTCGTGTTCCATATCGTCTTGCTCGTCTTATCGGTGTCGCGGCTGAAACGGATTTCAGTCGGGGCCATCGTCGGCATCACGGCTTCGGTACTCGGGGTCATCCCGCTCATCGGCATGGTGCTACACTGGGCAGCCGCGATTGCGCTCGCGCTCGATGCACTTATGACGACGCATAACGAAGAACGTAAGACAAGTGAAGATGACCGTTATTAATCTGGACGCTCTCAGTGACGAGGGCGTTTTTTCATTGACCAAAACTTCAACTGAAAACGCTATACAAAAGCTGGCAATCGGACGATATAGTAGGTGATGAATTACACAGAGGAGGAACTCATAGTGAAGCTATTCAAAAACTTTACGACCCAACTGCTCGCTTGGATTTTGGTCACATCCTTTATCACGGGCGGAGCGGTCGGCTGGATCACGCTCTTATTGCTCACGGAGCTTGAGATGGCGAAAGGACAGGTCATGCTCGTCGGGACGGCCGTGGCGTTGCTCATTTCAGGTTTAGGTGGAGCTGTCATCTACTTGATCGCCCGTCGCCCGCTCAAGGCGATCGAATCGGCGTCAGATAAGGCAGTCGAGGTCGGCAATGGCGATTTGACGGTCGTGTTCGCGAGCGAAACGACGACAGACCGTTCGGAGATGGGGCGTCTGCTTCTGTCGATGGACAATATGGTCGGACACCTGCGGGAACAAGGGACGAACATGCGTTACACGGCGGACCAGCTCACCGGTTCGGCGCAAGAGATCGCGGCAGCGGTCCAAGAAGGGAATATCGCCGGTGAGAACATCCGCCAAGCGATGGACGCGTTGAACAAAATGCTCGAAGACAACGTCAACGCGACATATAGCTCGATGGATCTGCTCGGTGCCGTCGCCCGGACGATGGAGAACATCCGTCAAGAGATGGGCTCTGCGCTCGAATCAGCGAGTGAGATGCAACAAGAGGCCGAGAGCGGCAAAGGCCTCGCCTCGTCGTCGGTCGATGCGATGCATGCGATCGCCGGCAAAGTCGAACAGTCGTCGACGCTCAACAGCAAGTTGACAGAAATGACAGGCGAAATCTCGCGCATCACGGACGTCATCAGCGATATCTCGGCGCAGACGAACTTGCTCGCCTTGAACGCCTCGATTGAAGCGGCACGGGCTGGTGAACATGGACGCGGCTTCGCAGTCGTCGCGGCCGAAGTCAAAAAACTTGCCGAACAGACGGCGAACTCGACGCAAGAAATCACGGATTTGATTGTTGACGTGAAACGTCTCGTCGGCGACACGTCGTCTTCGATGGCGAACGTGAAAGCCGAAGTGGAGACGGGCGTCGGTCTCGTCGAGAAGGCGGGCGGTGCGTTCGCGTCGATTCACAACTCGGCGAACGAAGTGTACAGCCACGTCCATTCGGTCGATGCGCTCTTGGATGAGTCGCGTGGGCAGATCGACTCGGTCGTCACGAACTCGGCTGGCATCGTTGGTATGGTTGAAGAGGCATCGCGCTACGCGACAGAAGTCACGTCAGCGGCGAGCCAACAGGCAGCGAGTCTCGGTGAAGTGAACGGCGCGATGACGGAACTCGTTCGTGTCGCAGAGAGTTTGCAGAATGAGACGGAGCAAGTGAAGGTGGAAGCGTAAGGAGGAGCGACCCAGCGATGGGTCGTTTTTCTATTCAAAACTAAGAAACTACGGAAAATGAGTAGAAAGTTGAGAAAAACACTAAACAGATTCGAGTTGGCTCCGATATAGAGTATGGAAACGATAAAACGTTCCAACTAATACAAGGTGAGGGGCCGGCCTAAGCCTTGTATGCTCGGACAAATGGATTTGGAAGAGCGGAAAAAACTCAAACCTATGGAGGGAAATTACAATGATTATTAACCACAACCTTAACTCAATGAACGCACACCGCAACATGTCATTCAACACAGCACAAACTGGTAAAGCGATGGAGAAATTATCTTCAGGTCTTCGCATCAACCGTGCGGGTGACGATGCTGCTGGTCTCGCAATCTCTGAAAAAATGCGCGGACAGATTCGTGGTCTCGATCAAGCGACTCGTAACTCGCAAGACGGAATTTCGATGATTCAAACGGCTGAAGGTGCGTTGAACGAGACTCATTCAATCCTTCAACGTATGCGTGAGTTATCTGTACAGTCCTCAAACGATACAAACACTGGCGATGATCGTAAAGAAATCCAGAAAGAAGTAGAACAACTTAAATCAGAAATTAACCGTATCTCGGAAACTACAGAATTTAACACTCAAAAGTTGTTGAACGGTAGCTTGGCTTCTGTAGGTGCATCTAACAACTCAGCCAACGTAGAAGTTGTTAGCACATCTGGTTTGAAAGTTGGAGACTACTCAGTTACAGTCACTACTGCTGCTACAAAAGCTGTAGGAACTGGAGCATCTTATGCTGCTGACGCTGATGTAAACACTGCTTTCGGCGCTACTTCAAAAACTATTTCAATTAATGGGGCTAGCATTGATACGTCTAACGTCACTACAAAACAAGAATTACTAAATGCTATTAATGCTAAATCTACTGAGACAGGTTTTGTAGCTAGTTTCAATACAGACGAATTAACTTTTACTGCTAATGAATTTGGTTCTGGAAAAACGCTTGCAATTACAGGGGCAGATAGCGCACTCATGTCTGGTACACCAGGATTTACTGATGGAGCCGATGCGGTAGTTACAGTTACTAACCCTGACAGTGTTTCACAATCGGTCACGGGAGTAGGGCAAGAAATTAACTATCAAGGCGCTGAATTTTTAGCAAAAGGAAACGCTGCTACAGGTGCTACAGTTACAGTTGCGAGTAGTGGAGCATCACTTCAAATTGGTGCCAACAAAGATCAAAACATTTTAGTTGCAATTAATGAGATTTCTACAAACACATTAGGTGGAACAAGCGAAGGTTTCGTAAAAGATATTGATCTTCGTACAAAAGATGGCGCTAATTCAGCTGTTGCGGTCTTAGATAAAGCTATCCAAAATGTTTCGGGTGAACGTTCTAAACTTGGAGCGACTCAAAACCGCCTTGAGCATACAATTAGTAACTTGAGCACTTCGGCAGAAAACCTCCAAGCCGCTGAATCACGTATCCGTGACGTAGACATGGCTAAAGAGATGATGAACTTCACGAAGAACAACATCCTTAACCAAGCTGCACAAGCTATGATGTCGCAATCGAATCAGCAGCCGCAAGCAGTTCTTCAATTGCTTCGTTAATTGGCTCTATATCAAGCTTTATGACTCCCACGACTCTCAAGAGCCGTGGGAGTTTTTTAACTTACATACACAGTCTCGACCTCTCTTAATCTGTTTTTCTTAATGTCCTGCCATTTGTACACGATAGACCAATACGTTCTGCCTAACGCGTTTGCGATTTCTTGATCCGTCTGTCCACGTAACTTCGAAGTGACAATATACTCAATATCTTCTTCTGTGTAATCATTCTTCGGCTTAGAGGTAATCACTACTTTATCAGGATTTTCGTCTTTCTCTTGTGACAATCGATATTCCCAGTCTAATTTCCATGCCATCGACGGGATTTCAGTTGCATATGGTTTTGTGAACTCAAGGAAATTGAGAGCTTCTTGGGTCTTCTGTATTCGGAGGATGTAGTTATGTCCATCATTCCGTCGGCTTAACACGAATTGGTGTCCAAATGTCTCATGAATAAATTGGCTAAAATAGTTTAACTCAGATGGGTGGAAAGCTTGTAGGTATAAAGCGATGTGTGGTGTCAAAATGATTTGATTTTTGTTAGAACGACTCGACCTTGTTAAACAAAGACTGCCGTCATCAAGATAGAGAGCTAATAAAAAAACCGAGTCAGTACACTCTGAAAGCAGATGAAGCGGGATGCTTTTTTTACCGGCAATATACAGTTGGTCACGGAGCCAAGTGAATAATTCATCGTATTTTGAAGTAAGCGATGCGCTTGTCCCATTGTTATTCTTGATGATACTCGAGAAAATTCGAGGAGCTTGTTTCAATTTCCATTCCCGGTACTCAAGCTGCTTGATAGAAAAGTGTTCACCATACCGCAAATTCGCATTTGGATATTTCTTTTTATGAATGCTGATATGACCGTCTCCTAGCAAAGTCCCCAACAATAAACTTTTCTCGTAAGTCGTTAACTCGTCCCACTTCACAATTAACCCCTCCTGATAAGAATATACGTTCGTATATTATTTACCCAGTTGGTTTCAACGTATGCTTTTGTTTCTATTTTAGATTGGACGAATTAGTGAACACGATTATGTTGAAGATTACGAATCTGATGCCGATATAGATATTGAAGAAATCATAATGAGGTGTGACAGCTTATGAATCCAATTATCTCTGAAGTCCGGCTTCACCTACCTTCTTCTGTCTTGCCGTATGAACAAACGAAAAACGTGTTCGTCGAAGCGAATCAAAAAGCGCTCGCCGACGAAGGTATCGTCATTCTCCCGACGCCTCAACACGTGACGAAGTTAGAAGCGGCCGTCGAGAAGGCGAACTTGGTACTCGAACAACAACGTACCGGGTTAAAATTTATGAAACATGAAAAATTGAACGACTATTATATTCAAATCGTGGATACGAACAACGAAGTCATCCGTGAAATACCAAGCAAGAAGTCACTTGATTTCTTTGCGGCGTTCATGGAATTTAATCAGCTCTTCGATGAACGTGTATAAAGGAGGTACATCATGACATCACCGATCCGATTCGGCGGGCTCGCCAGTGGAATTGATACCGATACGATTATTAAACAATTGATGCAAGTGGAACGGGTGCCGGTCGACAAGCTTGAACAAAAGAAACAGACGACTGAATGGAAACGAGACGCTTATCGCGAAATCAATCGCTCACTCATGACACTAAGGAACAGTGCGGTCGATCTCATGTTCAGCCGAAATTTCTATGCGAAGACGTCGAGCTCATCAGATGAGTCACGTGTCTCAGTAGTAGCTGGACCATCGAGTGGGAACACGGCAATCAAGATTGAATCCGTGGAGAATTTGGCGACTGCTGCTTCAACCGTAGTTGCGCCACTCACCAAGGCGGACCAACCGATTACAGCTACCACGAAAATCTCGGACCTCAAAGGATTAGTCGTCGGACAAAAGCGTGTCCATCAAGATGCTGATGGGAAAGAAATGATATTGGCTAAAGGATTAGACTTTTCAACCGTCGTCTTAAAAGATAAGGATGGCAACACGTTAATCAATGATGATTTCACGTATGATGCGGTCACAGGTAAGCTGACGGCAAATGAGCTGACAAAATATCCAGAAGGCGTCATTCCGAAAGGTGTCGTTGCAGAGTACACGAACGGTACAGGGTATGAACTAGGATTTAAGTCGTCTGCGACAGGGCCACATCAAAAAATTGAACTAGGTGCGG
Organism: Exiguobacterium sp. s36; assembly: GCF_018618345.1. NCBI lineage: Bacteria > Bacillati > Bacillota > Bacilli > Caryophanales > Exiguobacterium > Exiguobacterium sp. s36. The sequence continues at coordinate 540,014 of NZ_JACSLW010000001.1, read as the reverse complement.
ATGCGACGGTTCAAGATTTAATCAGTCAATTGAACGGTAAGGATACCGGTTTATCAGCATTTTTTGAACCGTCAACTGGAAAAATTTCAATTTCGACGAAAGCGACAGGGCAAGCCGCGACAATCGATTTTGATGCAGAATCGCGAATCGCTCTCGGGCTAAGCGACGCTCCAATTGGTGTAGATGCTAAATTTAAAATCAACGGGATTGATGTGACTCGTTCCTCGAATACTGTCACGTTTGACAACATGACCATCACTTTGAAAGCTGAGTTTAAAGAAGCAAGTAACCCAACACCTGTCACGCTATCAGCCGCAACTGACACCCAAAAAGTGTTTGATAACATCAAAGGGTTTGTCGATAAATATAATGAGACGATTGATTTGATGAACAAGAAAGTCAAAGAAGACCGTTTCCGTTCATTTACTCCGCTCACACAGGCGCAACGTGATGAATTGTCTGAAGATGAAATCAAGAAGTGGGAAGAAAAAGCGATGAGCGGGATGCTTCGCGGTGATACGATTGTCCGCGGCGCGATGGATACGATGCGTAGCAAATGGTCGAGTACATCAGCTTCAACGAACGATGACACGATGCAACAGCTGTTCCAAATCGGTCTCGCGACCGGATCTGACTTCACGAACGGAGGAAAAATTGAGTTGAACGAAGAGAAACTCAAAGCCGCCATCGAGAAGGATCCAGAACAGGTATATCAATTATTTACGAATGCGGAAAGTGGACTGCTTCCACAAATCCGTGATGCGGCAGCTGATTCGAGAGCGACAATCACACGGATTGCCGGGGCGGACGGATCTGGTTCGCAGACCCACTCGATGGGGAAAGAGATGACAGCCATCGATACTCGAATTCAGCGATTAAATGCACTACTTGTCGATAAAGAAAACGCCTATTACCGTCGCTTCGCAGCGATGGAGACGGCGATGAACCAGGCGAACTCGCAAGCCGCGTCACTGCAACAGTTCTTAGGCGGCGGGATGTAAGAGGAGGAATTTAAATGGTAGCCAATCCATATGCAGCATATCAAAACAACGCGGTCACGACCGCAAACCCACAGGAATTGACGCTCATGCTGTATGACGGGGCGCTCAAGTTCATGCGCCTCGCCAAACTCGCCATCGAGCAAGGAAATCCAGACTTAAAGAACACGAACATTCAGAAGACACAAGCTATTTTCCAGGAGATGCGCTTGACGTTAAATAAAGACGTTGCTATCTCAGCGAACTTGGACTCGCTCTATGAGTATATGTGGCGTCGTCTCGTCGATGCGAACGTCAAAAACGACACGACGATTCTCGACGAAGTGCTCGACTTTACGACGGAGCTCCGCGACACGTGGAAAGAAGCGATGAAACTCGCGAAACAAGCATGAGACCCATCGATGAAATCATCTTCAAAACACAGCGATTAAAAGACCTATTGGCGCAAGTCCCGGAAGAGCCGACATACGACACATGGATGGACCAAATCCATGAGCTACTTGACGATCGCGAGCAATTGCTCGCGGCGCACGGCCCGGACTTGAAGGACGCCGACCAGACGGTGATTCGACAACTCGTCGACGACAGCCAGCAGATTGCCCGGTTAATCGAGGCGGAGCATCAAAGGCTCGGGATGACGCTCGGAACAGCTCGACAAGAACGGAAGACGGTCAAGTCATACGTCGACCCATACGAAGACGTCGATTCGAACTTTTCAGGATTATTCGATCAACAGACATGAAGCAGCTCGAAGGCGCGCCTTCGAGCTGCTTTTATTTATGAGGTTTTGATTTGTTGTCGCACTTTCAAAAGCATTCTGGATAGCGTGAACAAAACAAGCCCGCTCACATTAAACTTCAAGTAAACCGACAGGGCATCTTGCATCGACGTCACTGGCAGAAAACCACTGAATATGACGAGCGGTAGAATCGTCACATGCATCGTCGCCCAATGGATGAAAATCTGTTTCGGGAACGACCAACGTCTCACTTCATAAATGACGCTTGTCAGGCCGAGGAAAAATGCCATCCCGCCATAGACGAGCATATTATGTACGCCTTCCATATTTCCGCTCCACCACTGATACGTCGCCAGCAACCCGAATAGCGCGAACCACTTCACACCGCGAACGAATCCTGTTTTTAATAAACTCATCCATCTCGTCCCCTCATCTATTCGTTATCATTATTTACGACTCAACTCCGAAAAAGTTTCATTCCATTTGATAGGGATGCAAAGATGTCGGTTTTCGTTTACAATCGACCCAATACCATTTAAACCGGTAAAAAACCGGGTAAATACCACTGTAACCGTTGCTTCTGTTCTGGAAAGGGGAGGGAAACGAGATGAGTGAGAAAAAGGTAAAGCCTAAGTCATCGAAAGATCGTCGTTACTTCGTCTACGGTCCAGAAGGGGCGTACGATGAGTATGTGGAACGTGACCCTAAACTTGAAGCCTACATCGAAGATGATGCACCAATCGAGGACGGACCCGATCCGTATGAAGAAGAAGAGCTTAAATCACGAGGATAAAGCATGAGAAGTCAAGGTCCAATCGCGGACCTTGGCTTTTATTTATTCAGGATGACGACCCTATACGTTTTCTTACACCGGTCAGGCTAGACAATCCAGTATGCTCATCTTATCAACCACCACTCATACGAAAAAGGAGAGAAATAAGATGAACATGAAACGATACGGATTGATCCTCGCTTTACCCCTTGCATTGCTTGCAGGCTGCGGAGAAGCCGATGAACTGAAGACGACAGCGACCGAAACGGAGGAAGTCGTAGAGGCAGAGAAGAAGAAAGCACCGGCGGCAGAATCAACAGAAGAAGCAGAAGTGCAGGAGAGTGAACTTGGTTCAAACCAAATCTTCATGAAGAACAAAGCGCTCGATATTACAGAAACGATCGGCTCCGTGAATTTCGCCATCGATAAAGTGCAGACATCCCGACTTACGGTCAACGAAGCGTATCGCGACTCGTTTGACGGGCAAGAAGAAGTGACAGTCGTCGCGATGAATGTCATCGTCGAGAATACGATTGACGACACCATCAGTTTCCACCCCAACCAGGCAACGCTCGTGACAAACACGGGGGAGCAAGTGTCGGCTGACTTGTGGTTCTCAGATGATGTCGGCGGCGAGTTCCTCGGGAAAGTGAAGAAGGAAGGGAACGTCCTCTTCTTCGTCAAAGCGATGCCGGAAGAGTTAGCGGACGTGAAAGTCGTCATCGATGGACCGTCGGACGCGAACTATGAGTCGATTGGAGAATCTCGTTACGAATATACAATCAACGTCGAGAAATAAACAATGGCCGCGCCAGGGAACTGGTGCGGCCATTTGTCAGCGGTGGAGTAACATCTCCATCACGAGCAGTAAGTTTGAATCGTAGGAAGACGCCGCTGTCGACTCTTCCCGCTGGTCATCATAAATCGGAATATGTACAGTTGCGAGCTCGCCCAAACGATTTTTCGTCGCACGCGTGAACGCGATGACGGGAATGTCATGTTGTTTGGCGATGTTCACCTTCTCGAGAACGGACTCGGTCTCGCCACTACGAGAGAAGGCGATGAACAAGTCCTGATGTTCAATGTGAGCGAGAAACAGGCTCCGGCTGTCGCCAGCTGAACTGACCCATGCCTGCTTCTTTTGAAGATGCAACTTCTTCGCCATATATTCGGCAAAGAACGTGGAGAAGCCGGCGCCGTATAAAAAAATCGACCGACTCGCATCCAACAATTGATGGAAGTCCGAGACTTGCTCTGAAATCAAGGCGTTCGTGCGCTCAAAATTCGTCACATGCGTCCGGAACTGATCAGCCCACGCTTCATGGTGGGGCCGCTCGGTTTGCTGCAGTGTCGGCTGTTGTCCTTTTAAGAAAAATAAGAATTCACTATAGCCGCTAAACCCAAGCTTTTTGCAGAGCCGGATGATGGTGGCAGGTGACGTGTAGCACCGGGCCGCCAGTTCGCGTATGTTCATCTCGCGAACGAGCGAGACGTTCTCGGCAGCGAATAAGAGGACGCTATACTCCATCTCGGTCAACCGGTTCTTGCCTCGCAATAAGTCCCAAACGGATGGCTCCATCGTCCATTCCTCCTTTCACACCTTTTCATCATAAGCGAGTCGCCATGAAAAAAGAAGCGGTCCTTTGAGGGACCACTTCTGCATTTAGTTGCGGACGAGCGTGTGACGAGATTGAAGGTCAGGCCAGAACCCGGCGTTCGCTTCAATCATCTCGTCGAGAATCAGTTTCGCATGACGGGCCGATGGGACCGTCTTGTTCAACGTGAACGCTTGAAGTGCCTTCTCGTACGAACCTTCAATCGTCGCTTCGACGAGCAACTTCTCACTGGCGAGTTGTTGTTCCATCAAGCCTTTATAGAAGAGCGGGATGTGACCGACACGGATCGGTTCCGGACCGTGTGACGTGATGTAGGCCGGGACTTCGACCATGGCGTCATCCGGGATATTGGCGATGGCACCATTGTTCTCGACGATGACGAGATGACGCTCCCGGCGGTCGAACGCGAGCGAGATGGCGACATCGACGATGAAGATCCCGTGCACGCCGACGTGGAACGCCTCTGGCATCTCACCGGTCTCTTCGAATGTACGGATGGCCTCGAACAACGTCTTCTCACGTCCGGCCATGACTTCGTTGGCACGTGTATGTTCCGGGTTCGAGCCGTCGACGATGTCCGTGCTCATCAAGTAGTACTGCATGTATGGGTTCGGAATATACTCCGGGAAGTAATCCATGAGCGGTTTGATGTTCTTATACGTCTTCACCCATGATGGGTCCGAGTGTTGGACGTCGATGACGGAGATGTCTTCGGTCAACAAACCAAATTTGGCGATGTGTTCACGCAGCTCCGGCAACTTGTCCTCGCCGTCGACGAACACTTCCGTGAACCAACCGAAGTGGTTGAGCCCGAAGTAGTTGACCGTCAAGTCTTCACGTTCGACCCCGAGCACGGCGGCCATGTTGCGCATGACGCCGACCGGCATGTCACAAATGTTGAGCACTTTGGCGTCAGGGCGTAAGCGACGGATCCCTTCGGCCACGATGGCGGCCGGGTTCGAGTAGTTGATTATCCAGGCATCATTCGCGTACTGTTCGACGAAATCAATCAGCTGAATCATCGGTTCAATCGTACGAAGGCCGTAGGCGAGTCCACCGGGACCACACGTCTCTTGCCCGACGACTTGGTGACGGAGCGGGATTTTTTCATCGTGTTCGCGCATCTTGTATTTTCCGACGCGCATTTGGGCGAACACATAGTCGGCCGCAGTGAATGCTTCGGCAGGGTCGGTCGTCACGGTCAGTTTGACGTCGTTCGTATGCTGGCGGATGACGTACTCGACGACTTTAGAGACGGCGAGTTGACGCTCGGCATCAAGATCATACAGACGGATCTCTTTCAGCGGGAACTCTTCTAGACGAACCATCAAACTTTTCACGATCCCTGGTGTATAGGTACTACCGCCACCGACGATTGTTAAAATGAAAGGTGCTTGTTTACTCATAGTAATTCCTCCTTGGTTATAATACGTCTTCGACTGCATCCCGCATTTTCTTCACATGCAGACCGTATACGACTTGAATGTTATCGCCTGACTTGATGACGCCTTTGGCCCCGGTCGAGAGCAAGGTCGGCTCATCGATTTTACTCGTGTCTTTCACGGTGACACGCAGCCGGGTGTAACAGTTGTCGACCGTGTCGATATTGTCGCGACCGCCGAGCCCGTCGATGATGACGTGACCGACACCGATTTCGGTTGCGGCTACTTCATCCGTCTGTTTGGCCTGATAGTCTTTTTTGTCATACAGTTTCACTTCTTCCGCCTCATCGCCACGTCCCGGTGTCTTCAAGTCGAGCTTCAAAATCAACGTCCGGAAGACGAGGAAGTAGAGGACCGACATGATCAATCCGACGAGGATATACATATGCCAGTTCGACTTCTCGAGACCGAGCGGCAAGTTATACAAGACGAAGTCGATGGCACCATTCGCGCCGATCGCGTGGACGTCAAGCAAGTAATAGAGCGTCATGCCGACACCGGTCAATACCGCGTGGACGACGAAGAGCAACGGTGCCGTGAACAAGAATGCGAACTCAATCGGTTCTGTGACACCGAGCAAGAACGACGTCAAGGCAGCCGGGAACAGGATGGCTTTCGCTGCATTCTTTTTAGACGGTGACGCGGTGACGTACATGGCGAGTGCGGCAGCCGTCAGACCGAACATCTTGGCGATGCCTCGTGCATCCCATACGGCCGTCGTGCTCAGCTGGGTGACGTCTTGACACGCCATCTCCGCGAAGTAGATATTCCGTGCGCCGTTGTACATCTGGCCACACACTTCAGCCGTACCACCCAATTCGGTATATAAGAACGGGGTGTAGACGAGGTGATGCAACCCGGTCGGAATCAATACCCGCTCGAGGAATCCGTAAAGGAAGACCCCGAAGCCGCCGGCACTCTTGATGAACAGGGCCGAGCTCGTGATGGCGCTCTGCGCATACGGCCAGATGAACGTCATCGCGAACCCGAGGGCGATGGCGGTCGGGATTGCCAAGATGACGACGAAACGGTGACCGGAATAGATGGCCATCACGCCTTCGAATTGGACGCTTGAGTATTTGTTATGTAAGTAGCCGACGAGTCCACCGATCAAAATCCCGGCGAAGACGCCCATCTCGAGCACTTGCACCCCGAGGACCATCCCTTGTCCGGCAGCACGCATCGTGTCCGGATCTGCGAGATTCCCAGTCAAGCTGAGGGTCAGGTTCATCGCGTTCATGAAGATGATGAACGTGACGAGGCCGGTCAAGGCGGCGTACCCTTTATCTTTTTTAGCGAGGCCGATCGGAATCCCGACGGCGAAAACGAGGGCAAGATTGACTAAGATGGCGACGGCACTGCCTGACAGCAATTGACCGAAGCCTTGAATATAAGGATTGCTTAAAAATGGGACATACGTTGCCAAGTTCCCGTTACCGAACATGTTCCCGAAGGCGATGAAGAGTCCGACGATCGGTAAGATGAGAACCGGAGCGAACAATGATTTCCCGAAGTCTTGCAATATATTGACTGCTCGCTTCATAACCATCCATCCTTTGACGTTTCATTTTTGTAAGCGCTTTACATGTTGAATACTATCATGGAAAATTGAGGAATCGAAGAGGTGGCACGTTGAAAAGCACACGTTCCATCGAATGAAACATGTTTCGTGTTTGTGAATGGGTTTACATAAAGAAAAAGACATGAGCAGATTAATTCATAAGAAGGAGTGAGGAAGATGAACGAGACACGCACCGTTCAAGTGAGGAAGTATGATGAGAGCCTGCATTACGAGTGGACGAGCCGACTCATCGAGGAGGATGGCGAATGCATCCTGCTATACGCCGGACCGGGCCGGACGTTACAGCACCATACCCGACAAGCCTGTTATACATATCAATCACATTCGCTCGAGTGTTTCATGCGCCGAGACGGATTCACGGTCCAGCTCGATTTAGAGCCAGACGGGGCGATTCGTCATTACTGCAACATCGGTCTTGTTCCTCGATTAGACGGGGACGTCATCGAATTCATCGATTTAGACCTAGACCTCGTGGCTGACAGAGGAGGCGAATGGCGGCTTGTCGACGAAGACGAATTCGCAGTCAATCGGGTCCGGTTCGGCTATCCGGACGACGTCGTGACACATGTCTGGAACACAATTGAAGACGTGAACCGGCGAATCGAGATAAACGACTTCCCGTTCGACGGATCGCTCGAACAACGTCTCCTGACGCTAGCCAAGGAGGGGATATCATGTTCATCGTCTATTTGATCATGAACATCATGGCGCTTGGCCTGCTTATATTTGTCCTACGAAAAACCCGCCATAAGCGTCGACAGCGACTGCTTGGGGCGGGCGGGTTCGTTCTCTATGGTATCGGCACGTATCCGTTGCTGGTGAACCTGTTCGGGCATTACGGCGGCTTCGACGGCGTCGTCTATCTATTATTGACCCACATGTTGATTGTCGCGTGTGGGATCATCCTCGCCATCGTCGCCTTGTTCACGAGACGTCAGCCGTTCCGTTGATGCGGCAACGGAATCGTCAACACGTTCCAGTTCTCACCGGCGAACAGCTTCGCGAGATAGACGATCTGTCCGACGTGATAGCTGTAGTGGGACACTTGCTTCTCGATCGCCCAGATGACGCTCTTCTCTTCACCGCGGATGAAGACGGTCTTGCCGAGGTCTTCTTGCGTGAGGCTCGCTAAGACGTCGTCCAACAGTTGCCAACGTTCATCCCACGTCGCCATCAGTTCGGCGCGTGACTGGTGCTGGTCCTCGAACTCGGCGTCGCGGTTCCGGTCCGGCTTCTCGCCGTCCGTCGTCAGAAAGTCGGTCCAGCGCGACTTCATATTGTTCGAGATGTGCTGGACGATGACCGCGATCGAGAGCGTGTCTTTCGCGAGCACACGATGCATATCCTCGTCGTTCACTTGCTTCAACGCGTTCTCGGCGAGCTGTTTCTGTTCTTGGAAAATTGAGCGTACCGTTTCGATATAGCTGGCTTCAAACATGGAATGACCTCCTTTGGATTCCTACTAAGCATACCTCAATCTGAACGTGATAAAAATCATTGAGAAGGAACCGTGCAAGACGCCACCGCGCAATCGGTTCTTGGGTGCCCTGTTTAGGTTTTGACGGGAGTCATGTCACGTCTAGCTTCTTTCGGTTTTAGGGTTCACCCGTGAAGAGAACCGGCCGCGTTTGTCCGGGAGTGGATGAGCGCGTTTTTTTGTATGCGAAAAGGGAGAGCCACGGCTCTCCCTTTTAGGTGTGTTCGATTCGAAAATCTTCCCAGTGTGACCGGGCCTGGGTACGGATTCGCTCCGACACTTCCTTACTGCCGAGCAAGATGCCATACCAGCGCCTCGCGTCCTCATATAGACCGAGTGCGGCCGATAAGTCGGCGATCCGCAGCATGAGCTGGTCATATGGGAGGCCGGTCCGGATTTGATCCGTGTACGCCTCCTGTACCTCGTTGTACTTGTCGAGCGTCCGCTTCATCCATTCTCGCTCGGACGACTCGTCGCCCGTCAAGCGGTACATCCAGACGAGACGCATGCCGAGCATGGCGACGACGGACGGTTTTTGGCCGCTCAATTGGGCCGTCACGACAGCGAACTTGTAGAGCCGGATGACGTGATCGGCCGAACGGTCGCCCGTGAGCGCCTCCGCGTTCACCCGGTCGAAATAGCCATTCTCGAGCGCCTCACGATGCGTCTTCCGCACCTTATCGAACGAATCGTGAAAGACGAGGTGACAGTGACTGCAGACGGTCGGCTCATAAAAGTACGGGTTGGCGCCATCGTACGTCGTATATCCGTCCTTCGCGACTTCCTGCGGCCGAATGTGGCGCGACAGGACGCGCGGCGTCTCGCTCTGTTTCAAACAATACGGACATTTCACTTTTTTCGAAAAGATATGTTCTGCCATGGGCTCACCTCACACGTATACGTTGACGAGCAGGCCGCGAATCTCACCGACTTGGTCAAGGAGTGACAAACGAGACGCCTCGCCCGAGATGACTTGATCGGTCAAGGCGAGTAGCTTCTGGTCGACCTGTTCGACGATCTTATAAATCTTGGCGCGACCACGGCGGTTGAAGCCGCGTTTGTCCTCGAGTCGGAGTGCCGCGTCGACGGCGTCTTTCATAAAGTCTTTAATGAGCTGTTTATATTCAGCGAGCGACTCGACCGTCTGGCTCTCGGCGAGGAGTTCGCCTTTCTCGTGGATGGCCGCGATTTGGCGTTGGAAACGCTCGTGCTCGCGGTCCTCCCGCTTTTGGCCGATGACGTTCTGGAACGAGACGCCGGGCTCGACCTCGGGGCGTTTCGCCTTACCGGCGCCGTGAAGCGATTGTGTCTCCATGATGCGACGAATGTCCATAGAATCCGTCCTTCCTTAAGTTAGTTCAACAATTGTAGCACGCCTTGCGGCAATGCGTTCGATTGGGCGATCATCGCCATGCCGGACTGGTTCAAGATGTTGAGGCGGGCGAAGTCCATCATCTCGCGCGCCATGTCGGCGTCGCGGATGCGGGACTCGGAAGCCGTCAAGTTCTCAGACCCGATCGTGACGACACTCACGTTCGCCTCGAGACGGTTCTGGATGGCACCGAGCTTCGAACGTTCGAGCGAGACCTTTTGAATCGCGGCGTCGAACTTGGCGATGGCGTCATTGGCACCTCCTTGCGTCGTCACGTCAAGTCCGTCAATCCCGAGCGCGCCGGCGCGCATGTCGTCGACGTTCAAGACGACGCCTTCGCCGCTACCGGCCCCGAGTTGGAAGAAGAGCGTCTCATTGCCGGCGATAAAGTCGCCGTTCATGATCTTCTTCGAGTTGAACTCGGTCGTCTCGGCGATCCGGGTCACTTCATCCGTGAGCGCCGTGATCTCGTCTTGAATCGCCTTCGCGTCATCACCGCTCAGTGTCCCGTTCGACGCTTGGACCGACAGCTCGCGCATCCGCTGGAGAATGGCGTGCGTCTCGCTCATCCCGCCTTCGAGCGTCTGCGTGAGCGAGATGCCGTCGAGCGTGTTGCGTTCGGCCATCGACAGCGAGTCGAGCCGGATGCGCATCTTCTCGGAGATGGCGAGCCCGGCCGCGTCGTCGGACGCCTTGTTGATGCGGACACCGCTCGAGAGGCGGTCCATCGTCTTCTTCATCGTCGCCTGGTTGACCGTGAGCGACGAATACGCTTTCAGTGCCTGAACGTTATTGGTAATTTTCATAACGGTTTCCTCCTGAAGGTACGGGTTGGAGTCGGGCGTTCTCGATCGCCTCGGCCCACGTCTGGTCGAGCTCGGTCGCGAGGCCGTGAAGCTCCTCGATTTTGTCCATGTCTTGTTCAATCAACGCCTCGAGGCTCGATTTGGCCATATACAAGTAAAGCTCATCGAGTTGGGCCGAGATGATGCCGCCGCCGTCGTGAAGTCCTTGGTGGAGCTTCGCGAGCAGTTCGCGGGCTTGGCGCAAATGGCGGTTGCGTTCGGCGATGGTGGCCGTCTTGGCTTGTTCATAGTGATAGACGAGCGCGTGGAGCATCGCTTGCGTCAGCTCTTCCGGGCTCATTTCGTATAGTCGGTTCGGGTTCATGATGGGTCTCCTTTGATGGTGTCGAGTTCTTCAATCAGTAATAGCACTTCGGCCATGACGTCATACAGTTGGGGCGGAATCGCGTCCCCGAGGTCGAGGTCAAGCAGGTGGCCAAGGAGCGAATGGTCATGCTCGATGGCGACGCCGCGTGATCTCGCCTCATCTAAGATTTTATCGGCGACGGCGCCCGTTCCGCGGGCGACAACGACCGGAGCGCGGTCAATCGTCTCATCATAGCGGACGACGGCGGCCGTCTTGCGTTTCGTCAAATCCATGCGTTGATACATAACAGCCTCCTAGATGCGGAAATCATAGCCGGTCGTCTCGAGCGTAGGACGCTCGGTCTCCGGTCGGTCCGCCTTCGTCAATGGGCGGAACTGGGTTGTGACACTGCGATAACCGATCGCCTCGAGCGTTGTCTCGATGTTGCCGAGTAGGGGACGCGCGAGTGCCTCGACGGTCGGGTCATCGTGTTCGAGCGTGAGCCGAAGATTCCGGTCGATCGCTTCGAGCTTGACGCCAATCTCGCCGAGCCGCGGCGTCTCGAGCCGGATATAGAGCACGCTGTTCTCCCAGTCGACGACGTCCCCGGCCTCCCGGTTTTGGATATGGACGTGAATGCCAGTGTCAATCTCTTGGACTTTCGCCGGCAAGGCGAGGATGAGCTGATGGAGCTGCCCACCGTCCAACCGGTTTAACGTCTGTTGGACTTGGAAGAACGAGGCGAGCCGTTGCGCTTCAGGTGTCGCCGCGTCGGGTTTCAATGACAACGTCGACGCCTGGACGCGCTGCGCCGTCTCTTGGATGACGCGGCCCGATAGGTTCGGGTCGACTTTGAACGGCGTGACGCGCGGCAGTTCGCCGGCGCGGGTCGCCTGGTGCGGAATATATTCGAGCCGGACGTGGTTCGGCACGTAGCGGAACTCGTTCAAGCTGGCGCGCACTTCTTTGATGAGCGCGGCGCTCTCGGCCGGTTTCGTCGACAGCAGCCCGAGGGCGACGTCGAGCTTCGCCGTCATCGCGACGAGCGCCTTCTCTTGGGTCGCGCTCGTATGTAACAAGGCGTCCGTCTTTTGGATGAGTTGCGTCAAGCGGGTCGATACCGTCTCGAGTGCGGGGCGTGCCTGATGCGGGTTCGTCTCGACGAGGGCGGCGACTTGGCCGAGCTGTTTCGTGACCGTCACTTGTTCGCTTCTAAACGTGTTCGTCACGTTCGCGAGATGTGACGTCACTTCTTTGACGAGCACCGGTCGTCCGAGGACGGGCGGTAACGCCTCGCGCGGTTCGATTCGCGTCGGGCGCGGCTCCGGCAACGCGTTGATGAGCCGGTCGACCGTCTCCGGTGTCGGCGTCAAACGTTCGCTGACGGGACGCGACAGATTGACGTGCTCGATGAACCGTTCTTTCTGCGGATACGGCGCGTCAGGTGGCGGTGGTTTCATTTGTTGTCTCGCTTCATCTAATGACGCGACGGCGAGGTCGCGCGCGACATCACGCGGGAGCGTCGGCGCCTCGACCGTCTTCAGCCAGAGGACGGCATCGCGCATGTCGCCTTTAAAGACGGTCTCGAGCAGACGCACCGTGTCCTCGTTCATCGGCAGCCGTCCTGATTGGAGCAAACGGCTGACGGCACTCCGGACCTCGGGCGGGAGCGATGCGAGCAACGCCTGAATCTTCGTATCGAGTTTCACCGGTTGACCGCTCGGCATGTCCGGCGTCTCGGGTTCAGGTTTGACGACGATCGTCGCGATGAGCTGGCCGTCTTGTTCGGCGAGCGTCAGTTGGAACGGGTTCGTCTTCGGGAGCCCGCCCTCGAACGTGACCTCGACGTGCTCGCCATTGATTTTGACGATCCCGGAGTCGGGTCCGGTCTGTTTGACGAGCTCGGCTTTATAGATGCGATTCGTCTGGATGCCGGCTGTGACCGCGACGGCCGCGGTCATGGGGGCTTGGATTTGCATAGTTGTCACCTCGAACAATATATCGACCTCTTTTTCAAAAAGTGAAGCGAAACCGGCAGAAAAAAACCTCCCGTCGAATCGACGGAAGGGTCAAGAGTTGAGCGTTGCGCTCTGGTTTAATTGTTGGAACCGAGCGACGAGTTCGCCCGTCGCTTTCAATTGATTGCGGAGGACGTATGAGGTCGCGTTCGTGGTGATCCGGTGACCGTTCTGGGTGACGACCAAGCCTTTCGACTCGATCGGGTCACTCGTGATGTCACGGACGTGCGACCAGGCGTACCATTCACACTCAGGTCGCTTCGGGGACATCGTCGGGAAAAAGACGAGACCGGACGTCGGTTCGATGACGACTGGCACTTTGCCTTTGATGCCGGCGACGCGCTTTGCGACGAAGATGCGCTCCTCAATCGAACTGCTGTACTGGCGGCATGAGAGCTGCAGGAGCTGGTAGGGCCGGAGCGGGGTTGTGATTTCACTGCCGTCCTCGAGAATGACGCGCGATTGCGCGGACATCTCATAACAAGGCAGGATGGCCACCGTCCGCTTCGTAATACGGTACTTTTCCTCGGAATGGTAGGGGCGCATATGGCTGCACCGTCCTTTTCGTATTAGATTTTCAGGCTCGGCTCGCCCAAATGGCGTACAAACCTAAATCATCCCTTCCATGATATATCACAAAATATGTAAATTCAATATCTCTATATGAAAAGTAGGGGAATAGAATTCCAATGTAAGCCAAAAGACGATTCATTTACAAAAATATGAGAAAGTGTTTGTCACGCTTCCAAGAAGGTGGTAAGATTACCGATAGAGGGAAAGCCTCTGTATTCTTCAATGGTGAAAGGAATGGATTTACACATGGTAGGTAAAGTAAAATGGTTTAACTCAGAAAAAGGTTTTGGATTCATCGAAGTAGAAGGCGGCAAAGACGTATTCGTACACTTCTCTGCAATCCAAACTGACGGCTACAAATCACTTGACGAAGGTCAAGAGGTAGAATTTGAAATCGTTGATGGCGAGCGTGGCCCACAAGCGGCTAACGTTACAAAATTATAATTTCAAGCCGTAAGCCGGTTCCCTCGTGGAGCCGGCTTTTTATTTTTCTTACATAGCGTCCTTCGAATCAAAATCGCGTTTAAGAACGGGCAGAACGGGTAGTTTCTTTTTATACCGCCGATTCAAGTTGAAGACGACGCAATCGGAACAAAATTGTCATTGTTTTCTGATGATAACGTTTTCAAACGATTTGAATTCGGGGTATACTATAAATGAGCCACCTGGTTCCACTTTCTTTTCAGAAATGAAGCAGGAGATTCGGTCCACATCGACGAATCATTGGGTCAAGCGGTTATTTTAAGGAGGAGTTCAGATGATTTATAACATTCGCGGCGAAAACATTGAAGTCACACCAGCTATTCAAGACTATGTCGAGAAAAAGTTGGACAAATTGACTCGGTATTTCACAACTCCTACGGATGCACAGACGGCTTACGTCAACTTGAAAGTGTACAACGAGAAGCAAAAAGTGGAAGTGACGATCCCGATGCCGAACTTGTTGCTCCGTGCTGAGGAAACAAACCTCGACATGTACGCGGCGATCGACCTCGTCGTCGATAAATTGGAACGTCAAATCCGTAAGCACAAAACGAAACTCAACCGTAAATCACGTGCCAAAGATGGCGGTATCGGCGAGTACTTCAAGTCACTCGAAGGTCCTGAGGACGTGGTCGTCTACGACGAGGACGAGGCAGAACTCGAACTCGTGCGGACGAAGCGTTTCACGCTCAAACCGATGGATACGGAAGAAGCGATTCTTCAGATGGACATGCTCGGCCACAGCTTCTTCGTCTTCTCAGACGCAGAAACGGGCAACACGAACGTCGTCTATCGTCGTAAAGACGGGAAATACGGCTTGATCGAACCAGAATAATTCAACCTTGAAACCACACGGCCCTCCAACTCGGAGGGCCGTTTCGTTTGGCCTTTCCTTGAAAGCGAGGGTCACTTCGGTTAAACTGTACATTAGGGAAAAAACATGCATTTTTCAGTGAATGCAGAGGAGATAAAGCGTATGGCGAACTTTTTGAAAGATTTATTTGCTCCACAGAAACGAGTATTGAAAAAAGCAGAAAAAGCGGCCGACCTCGTCGAGTCGTTCGCCGAACCGATTAAGGCATTGTCTGACGAAGCACTTCAGGCGAAGTCGATTGAGTTCCGGGAGCGTTTGGACAAGGGTGAGACGCTTGATGATATCTTGCCAGAAGCGTTTGCGGTCTGTCGCGAGGCGTCTGAGCGTGTGCTCGGCATGCGCCACTACCGCGTCCAACTCATCGGGGGCTACGTGCTCCATAACGGTGACATCGCTGAGATGAAGACCGGGGAAGGGAAGACGCTCGTCGCAACTCTTCCGGTATATTTGAACGCGCTCACGGGCCGCGGCGTCCACGTCGTGACGGTCAACGAATATTTGGCCCGCCGTGACAAAGAACTCATGGAACCGCTCTACTTCGCACTCGGCCTTTCGGTCGGCCTCAACGTGTCGAACATGGACCGTGTCGAGAAGCAAGCGGCTTACAACTGTGACATCACCTACTCGACGAACAATGAGCTCGGTTTCGACTACTTGCGTGACAACATGGTCCTTTATAAAGAAGACCGTGTCCAACGCGAGCTCTACTTCACGATCGTCGATGAAGTCGATTCGATTCTCGTCGATGAAGCCCGGACCCCGCTCATCATCTCGGGTTCGGCTCAAAAATCGACAGAGCTCTACACGCGTGCCGATGCCTTCGTCCGCACGCTCAAAATCGAGGACGACTACACGGTCGACGTGAAGACGAAGTCGGTTCTCCTCACGGACAAAGGGGTCGACCTCGCCGAGAAGTTCTTTGGCATCGACAACTTGTTCGCGATCGAGCACGTCTCGGTCAACCACCACGTCGGGCTCGCCCTTCGTGCCAACGCCGTCATGCATCATGACGTCGACTACATGGTCCGTGACGGCCAAGTCATGATCATCGACCAGTTCACCGGTCGGGTCATGGACGGACGCCGCTACTCGGAAGGGTTGCACCAGGCGATCGAAGCGAAAGAAGGCGTCGAGATTCAGCGTGAATCGATGACGCTCGCGACGATCACGTACCAGAACTACTTCCGTATGTATGAGAAGCTGGCCGGGATGACCGGAACGGCGAAGACAGAGGAAGAAGAGTTCCGTAACATTTACAACATGCAGGTCGTGACGATCCCGACGAACAAACCGATCCTTCGGGAAGATCGTTCGGATCTCATCTTCAAGTCGATGGACGGCAAGTTCAAAGCCGTCGTCGAAGAAATCATGGCAGCCCACGCGACGGGACAACCGGTCCTCGTCGGGACGGTCGCCGTCGAGACGTCGGAGCATTTGAGCAAGCTTCTCTCGAAGAAGAAGATCAAACACGAAGTCTTGAACGCGAAGAACCACGCCCGTGAGGCCGAAATCGTAGAGAACGCCGGCCAAAAAGGTTCGGTCACGATCGCGACGAACATGGCCGGACGCGGAACCGACATCAAGCTCGGCCAAGGCGTCATCGAGCTCGGCGGATTATACATCGTCGGGACCGAGCGCCACGAGTCACGCCGGATTGACAACCAGCTCCGTGGACGGGCCGGACGACAAGGGGACCCGGGTAAATCCCAGTTCTACTTGTCACTCGAAGATGAGCTCATGCGCCGCTTCGGGACGGACAGCCTCCAGAACATGATGGAGCGCCTCGGCATGGACGACACGCAACCGATCGAGAGCCGTATGGTCTCGAAAGCGGTCGAGTCGGCCCAGAAACGTGTCGAAGGGAACAACTATGACGCTCGGAAACAGCTCCTCGGTTACGATAACGTCATGGCCGACCAACGGAAAGTCATGTACAAAGACCGGGCCAGCATCCTCGAGAACGAATCGGTCACGGACATCGTCCGTTCGATGATTCAAGAGACGGTCGAGACGGGCGTCGCGCAATATACGCCGCTCGAGCTCGTGCCGGAAGAGTGGAACATCGACGAGCTCGCGCACTGGGCCAACCAGACGCTCGCCCTCGAGCAGCCGGTCGAAGGCAAGGACTTCTACGGCAAAGAGCGCGAAGAGATCATCGAGCTCTTGAGCGAACGCACGACCGCGCAGTATGAGGCGAAACGCCAACTCGCGCCGCCGGAACGCTTCAACGAGTTCGAGAAGATCATCGTGCTCCGTGCCGTTGACTCACACTGGATGGCACACATCGACCATATGGACCAACTCCGTCAAGGGATTCACTTGCGTGCCTACGGACAGAACGACCCGCTCCGCGAGTATCAGGCGGAAGGCGTCAACATGTTCGACGCGATGAACGTGGCCATCTCCGAAGAAGTGACCGGCTTCGTGCTCCGTGCCGAAGTCGGCGACAACCTCCGACGCGAGAAAGTTGTCGAGGAGGAAGTAGCGGTGTCTGGCAAGGACGACACGCCGCTCAAGAAAAAGCCGGTCCGTCGCACGGAAGACCAACGGCTCGGGCGCAATGACCCGTGCTGGTGTGGTTCAGGCAAGAAGTTCAAAAACTGCCACGGCAAACAACAGGCTTAATTTTGAAAGAGGCGAGTCCGCTCGCCTCTTTCCTACGGAAAGGTGACCTACACTATGGAAATTTCAGATATTCGCAACGAACTCGAGGCGATGGCGAAACGCCTCGAGAATTATCGCCAATCGCTCAACCTGACAGAGAAGCAGGCCCGCATCGCCGAGCTAGAGAACGAGATGACGTACCCAGACTTCTGGGACAGCCAAGAGAAGGCTCAGAAAGTCATCGACGAGTCGAACGCGCTCAAAGCGATGGTCGACAAATACCAAGAGCTCGCCGATGGGCATGAAGACGGCGAAGTCACGCTCGAACTGATCAAAGAAGAGCCGGACGCCGAGATGCAAGGTGAATTAGGAGAGATGGTCACGGCGCTCAAGGCCGATTTCGACGCGTTCGAACTCGAAATCCTCTTGAACGGACCGTACGACGCCAACAACGCAATCCTCGAGCTTCACCCGGGGGCGGGCGGTACCGAGTCGCAAGACTGGGCCTCGCTCCTGCTTCGGATGTACCAACGCTTCGCGGACAAGCAAGGCTGGAAAGTCGAAACGGTCGACTATCTGCCGGGCGAAGAAGCCGGCGTCAAGTCGGTCACGCTCCGCATCGTCGGGCATAACGCCTACGGCTACTTGAAGGCGGAGAAAGGGATTCACCGTCTCGTCCGCATCTCGCCGTTCGATTCGTCGGGCCGCCGCCATACGTCGTTCGTCTCGTGTGACGTCATGCCGGAATTCAATGACGACATCGAAATCGAAGTGAAGACCGAAGACCTCCGGATCGATACGTACCGCGCGTCAGGCGCCGGCGGTCAGCACATCAACACGACCGACTCGGCCGTCCGGATCACGCACGTGCCGACGGGCGTCGTCGTCTCGTGTCAAGCCGAGCGTTCGCAAATCAAGAACCGCGAAGCAGCGATGAAGATGCTCAAGGCAAAACTGTATCAACGCGAACTCGACGAGCAGCAACGCAAACTCGATGAGATCCGCGGCGAGAAGACAGACATCGGTTGGGGCAGCCAAATCCGTTCGTACGTCTTCCACCCGTACGCGATGGTCAAGGACCACCGCACGAGTTATGAAGTCGGGAACACGAGCGGCGTCATGGATGGCGACATCATGGGCTTCATCGACGCTTACCTCCGCAAGACAAATATGTGATGCAAGTGGCTCAAGGACTGACGTCTTTGGGCCACGTTGTATGTAGAGGAGAAAACCTTTAATGAAGCAAATCGTCAAAGACTATATCTATTTACTGACCGGGTCCGTCTTCGTCGCCTCGGCGTTCAGTTTGTTCCTATTGCCGAACAACCTCGCCTCGGGCGGCGTCAGCGGGATCTCAATCATCACGTACGAGCTGTTCAACATCTCGCCAGGGGCGTTCCAGCTCGTGTCGAACGTGTTGCTCCTCCTCGTCGGCTGGATGATTCTCGGGCTAGGCTTCGGCGTGAAGTCACTCGTCGGGTCGATTTTTTTACCGGGCGTGATCTTATTTTATGAAGCGATTGACGCGGGTGCGGCCGTCAATGACACATTGCTCGCGGCCATTTTTGGCGGGGCCGGCGTCGGCATCGGTCTCGGGCTCATCTTCCGGGGACGGGCCTCGACCGGTGGGATGGATTTGCTCGCGCAAATCTTACATAAGTTCACCCACATCCCGCTCTACCTCTGTATCGCCATCCTCGACGGGGCGGTCGTCCTCGTCGCTGCTGTCACGTTCTCGTTCACGACGGGACTGTATGCACTGATCGCCCTCTTCATTACGATCAAGATGATCGACTTCGTCCAGCTCGGCTTCACGCAGGACAAGATGGCGTATGTCATCTCAGAGAAACGGGACGTCATCACGCGCGCCGTCTTCGATGAGCTCGATCGGGGCGCGACGGAGATTCAAGCAATCGGGGCGTACTCGCGACTCGAGCGCCCGATGCTCCTCGTCGTCGTCCGCCAGAACGAAGTGAGCCGGCTGAAAGAAATCATTCGCCGCATCGATCCCGATGCGTTCCTCATCTTCAGTGAGGCGCACGAGGTGATGGGGCAAGGGTTCACGTCGGACAAACGCTATATCAACGTTCCCTAAGTTGTGGAATCTTTGTGTATTTTTCGTGAGTTAGGTTAGAAAGCGGTTCATAACGGCTATAATGGTAAAAGTAGGTTATTTCTACAACTTAGGAGGGGAACCCTATTATGAAGAAATGGATGATGGCGATTGGACTTGGCGCCATGCTCACGCTCGGTGCGTGCGGCGGTGGCGATGAAGAAGAGTCGACGAGCAACGGGGACGGCGCCAACACGGCGTCGGTCGACGCGGAAGCGGTCTACGCACAAAACTGTGCGGCATGTCACGGCGCAAATCTAGAAGGGATGAGCGGTCCGAAACTAGCGGACGTCGGTTCACGTCTATCGGCCAGTGAAATCGAAGAAGTCATCAAAAACGGGAAAGGCGCTATGCCTGCGAACGTGATTGAGGACGAAGAAGAAATCACGGCTGTCGCCGCTTGGCTCGCCGAGAAAAAATAATCATGGGGAACCACGAGGCGACTCGTGGTTTTTTTGTTTCCTTCAATCTCGACTGAATCTGGATCGTCAGTGATTGAAGCAAGGGAGTTGCGAACGCGGATAGCTTTTGAATGTGCGTTTCATTATCTGTGTCCGAGTCGTGAAATCTGTCTTCAACACGACAATTTCACACCGAACTCAATCCAACTGAAACATTCCTGTAATGGTTATTTAAAAGTCCGATTGCTATAATTGTAGGCGCTTGAACTATATCGTCTGTCGCCTTTTTCGGACAGGTGGGCACGAACAGGGTCCCTTGACAGGACGAGTGCTTATCGTGTAGAACAGAGGCTAGACGAAAATATTCACTTAACTAACTAATCCAGTCTTCGTCATAGATGCATGAAACGTGATAGATGCATGAAAAATATATAAAAAGGGTAGGGAATACGTTATGATCTCGATGCAAAAAGTCAGCAAAGTATATCCAAACGGCGTCGTCGCCGTCGATGACCTCGAGTTAGAGATTCAAGACGGCGAGTTCTTATACGTCGTCGGACCATCCGGCGCCGGGAAATCGACGTTTATGAAGATGATTTATCGGGAGGAGAAACCGTCGAGCGGTCTTCTTTTGATTGACGGGATTGACGTCGGCAAGTTGAAAAACCGCCACGTCCCGAAATTACGCCGTCAACTCGGCGTCATCTTCCAAGACTATAAGTTGTTACCGTCACTCACGGTATATGAGAACGTCGCGTTCGCTCTCGAAGTCGTACAGGCCGACACGAACACGATGCGCAAGCAGGTCATGGACGTGTTGAACCTTGTCGGACTGAAACACAAGGCGCGCAACTATCCGGATGAACTATCGGGTGGGGAGCAACAGCGTGTGTCGATCGCTCGTGCCATCGTCAATAAGCCAAAGCTCATCATCGCCGACGAGCCGACGGGTAACTTAGACCCGGACACGGCTTGGGGCATCATGGAAGTGTTCCAAGAGATTCACCGTCGCGGTGCAACCATCGTCATGGCGACCCACAACCGTGATATCGTCGACAAGATCCGCCATCGCGTCATCGCGATCGAGAACGGGAAAGTCGTACGCGATGAAGAGAAAGGAGCATATGGCTATGATATTTAAAAGTGGATTACGTCATCTGCGCGAAGGGTTCAAGGGAACACTACGCAACGGTTGGATGACATTCGCGGCCATCAGTGCCGTTACCATCACCTTGTTACTCGTCGGGGTATTCGCCCTCGTCATGTTCAACGTCAATGAGATTTCAGAGAACGTCGAGAGCGACGTCGAGATTCAAGTATTCGTTACCCGGACCGCGGAGGAAGCGAACGTCGAGAAGCTCGGTGAGAACTTAGAGCAGATTCCAGGCGTCGAATCGGTCACGTTCAGCTCGAAAGAGGATGAACTGGAGAACTTCCGCAACCAACTTGGGGAAGATGCGAACGCCTACGGGACGGTCGAGAAGGACAACCCGCTCCACGACCGCTATATCGTCAAAGCGTCAGACCCGCTCAACACGGAGAAGGTCGCTGATGCGGTGCAATCGCTCGCTAACGTCGATAAGGTCACATATGGACAGGACTATATCGACAAGATGTTCGCCTTCTTCAACGGGATTCGCATCGGCGGACTCGTATTGATCGTCGGTCTCACGCTCATGGCGATGTTCCTCATCTCGAACACGATCAAGATGACGATTTTCTCACGCCGTCGCGAAATCGAGATCATGCGTCTCGTCGGAGCGAAAAACAGCTTCATTCGCTGGCCGTTCTTCATCGAAGGACTTCTCCTCGGTGTATTCGGTGCGCTCATCCCGATCGCGGTCATCTACTTCGGTTATGATGTCGCATATAGTGCTTTACAACCATCGCTAGATCAACTGAATAGTGATATATTTAAATTGATTGATCCATCGATTTTGACGACGCAAGTGTCACTCGTCCTCTTAGCGCTCGGTGCCTTCATCGGGATCTGGGGTTCGACGACATCGCTCGGTCGATTCTTGAAAGTCTAATCTAATTTAAATATGAGGAGGAGTTGGCGGATGAAACGTTCGCTTGCGCTTGGATTGAGTTTGACGCTACTTGCCTCGCCTGTATGGGCGACGGAGAAAGACACGCTGAAAGCACGACAAGATCGTTTATCCAATCAATTGGAGGAATCCAAGAAAGCGCAAGACGAGACGGACGCCGAGCTCGAAGTCACCGAGGCGGAACGTGATGCAGTCACGACAGAAATCCGTGCCGTCAATGAACGTCTCGAAGGCTTAAGTGAACAGATCGCCGTCCAACAGGAAGAAGCGGACGCGGCGCGCACCGAGCTCGAGGAAACCCGTGATCAACTCACTGCCCAAGGGCAGTACCTCGAAAGCCAGAAGGCGCTCCTTAGTGAGCGTCTTCGTGTGCTTCAAGTACATGAGGACCAGTCCTATCTCCAAGTCGTCTTCGAGTCCCGTTCATTCGGAGACTTCGTAACGCGGTTATTGACCGCGCAGACGATTGCCGATCAGGACCGGGACCTCATACATAGTTACATGAGTGAAGTCGAGCGGCTCGAAGCGCTCGAAGCACGGCAGCGGACCCAGCTCTCGTTCCTTAAACAGAAAGAGCGGGAACTCGTCGTGACGAAACAGGCGCTCGACGTCGCCGCCGAACAAAAGCAGGGTTTGTTGTCGGAACTGAACGAACAAGTCGAACTACTGGAGCTTGAGAAGATGAGCCGTGAAGAAGAACAGGCGCTCATGAGTGAGCAGAGCCGGATCATCGCCGGTCAACTCGAAGCAATCGCCCAAGCGGAGCGGGAAGCCGCCGCCCGCGCCGAGGCCGAAGCGAAGGCCAAGGCACAAGCGGAAGCGCAGGCAAAAGCCGAGGCAGAGGCGAGAGCACGGGCTGATGCCAAAGCGGAAGCGGACAAGCGGGCAGACGACAAAGCGCCGACCGCCCCAGCGCCTGCTCCAATAACCCCACCGCCTGCGGAAACCCCGACGAACGTGACGGGACCGGCGACCTCGTTCGTGCGGCCGGTATCCGGCTACGTGTCGAGCCCGTTCGGCCCTCGCCAAAACCCGCTCACGGGCGTGGCGGAGTCGCACCGTGGCATCGATCTCGTCAATGCGACCGGGACACCGATCGTCGCGGCGGCACCAGGCATCGTCATCAAGGCGGCCCCGGCGACCGGTTACGGCAACGTCGTCTTCGTGTCCCATATCGTTGGGGGGGAAGTATGGACGACCGTCTATGCCCATCTCGACGCGATTACGGTCACGTCGGGGCAAACGGTCGGCGCCGGACAGACCGTCGGTACGCTCGGCAGCACGGGCTGGTCGACAGGCCCGCATCTGCACTTCGAATTACATCGCGGACAATGGGCGCCAGGGCAACCGAATGCGGTCGACCCGGGTCCATACATCGGTTACTTATGAGACGGACGTGTTCCAAATTTCTGGAACACGTCCGTTTTTCTGAACTTTTTGCTATACTGGATGAAAGACTGACAAAGAGAAATGAGGGACTACCCGTGAAAAATACAACCGCAGGATTACTAGCCGGTGCCACGTTCGTCGCCGGTGCCGGTGCTGGGCTCGCGACGATGGCGTTCACCGATACAGCGTTACCGATTCAACCGAAAGCAGAAGGCTGGGACAAAGTCGACCAAGTCCGACAATTGATTGAGACGCATTCGTTAAAGGATATCTCGGAAGAAGACTTGTTGACCGGTGCCCTCGACGGGATGACGGGAGCGCTCGACGACCCGTACTCGGACTTCCTCGACGCCGAAGAGACGTCACAGTTCACTGACTCGATCGAGTCGAGCTTTGAAGGAATCGGCGCGACTTTGGAGAAGAAAGGAGAAGACATCTTAATCGTCGCTCCAATCAAAGGCGCACCAGCCGAAGAGGCGGGTCTTCGGGCCGGAGACGTCATCACGGCGGTCGACGAGGAATCGATTGAAGGGATGGCCGTCGAAGAGGCGGTCCAACTCATCCGTGGCGAGAAAGGGACCGTCGTCACGCTCACGATCCGTCGCGGCGGCCAAGAGGCTGACTATGAGATCACACGCGATACGATTCCGATCGAGACCGTCTATTCAGAAGTGAAAGAACAGGACGGGAAGAAAATCGGCTATATCGAGGTGACCCAGTTCTCTGAGCCGACGGCCGATGAGTTTTTAGAGCAGCTTGAGACGCTCGAGTCAGAAGACATCGATAGCCTTATCATCGACGTGCGCGGGAACCCGGGTGGCTTGCTTCCTGCCGTCATCGAGATGACCGAAGGGTTCGTCCCGACGAATAAACCGGTCGTCCAAATTGAGAACGCGGACGGGGAACGCGAGTCGCAGAGCGGCCGCGCCCGAGAAGCGAAGCCGTACGACTTGTTCGTCTTGACGGACGAAGGATCGGCGTCGGCATCTGAGATTTTGGCTGGGGCGCTCAAAGAAGGGGCCGGTGCAACGATTATCGGCAACAAGACTTTCGGAAAAGGGGTCGTCCAGACGGCGTTCGATTTAGAGGACGGCAGCAACTTGAAGCTGACGACGAGCAAATGGCTCACGCCGGACGGCAATTGGATTAACGAGAAAGGCATCGAGCCGGACGTCGAGGTCAATCAACCGGATTACTTCGGGGTGAACCGCATCCTCGCCGACACGGACTCGCTCAAAGTCGGCGACTACGGCGAGGCGGTGTCGAACCTGCACACGGTCTTGTCGGGCATCGGCTATGAGCCGGGCGGACAGCCAGGATATTACGGCGACACCATGGCCCGCGCCGTCAGCGACTTCCAAGCCGACAACAATTTGCCGGAAGACGGGGTCGTCAATGAGGCGACGGCGTCGGCGCTCGAGTCACGCTTGCTCGAGGTGATTCAAGATGAGGCGAACGATGCCCAATTGAACCGAGCGCTCGAAGAAGCTGCAAAATAAGGATTAGGGAAAGGATTGGACAAGTGTGGACGTTCTACGAATGAGTTTTACTGCTTTGTTGACCTTGATCGGTAGTCCGCTACTCTGGGCGACACTCGTCGCCCTCGCTTACATATCCATGACGCGCATCAAACGGGAGCGAGGCATGTTCCGCTCGCGGCGACGTTCGCCGAAATCGGACTGGCGCCATTTCGTATGGCCAAGCCTTTTGCTCGCCGTCATCGGTTCAGCCGCATTGATATTGCTCGAGACGACCGTCAACTGGGAATGGCTCGTGACGTTCAGCGTGCTGTATGCGCTCATCGTCTTGACGATGCACCCGCGCTTCAGCAGTCCGGCGTTCCCGTTCCTCCTCATGTTGACAGCCATCGCGCTACGTGACGTCGTCGAGTATGGCGTCGTCACGGGCTGGATGGACCGGTTGGCCGAGGTCGAGTGGACGGTATACGCGCTCGTATTCGGCGTCGTCACACTGGCAGAAGCGATTCTGTTACGTTGGAACGGACCCGTCGAGACGTCACCGACGCTCATCTTGTCCAAACGAGGCCAGTTCATCGGCGGACACGTCGTCAAACGGCTTTGGTTTTTCCCGCTCATCGTCTTTTTGCCATCGTCATTCGGGCTCGATATGCCGGTGCAGGTCATCTTGCCGATTCCGATTGGGGTCAGCCTGTTATCGACCGGGGCCTTGCCAGGGACGCTCCTCGGTCGCCTGAGCCTGTATCGCGGCTTGCTCGCGTTCGTCGCCCTCGGCTTGTTCGGGGCGTCGTACGTCATTGACGTGCCGTATGCAGCGTATATGTTGCTCGGTGTATTCGTCTTGTATGAGCTCGCGTTGCAACTCATCAAGCGCGAGAATCGGGGGACGACACCGGTGTTCATTAACGGGAATCGGGGCGCGGTCATCATCGACACGCTCCCGGGTTCGCCGGGTGAGGCGATGCAGCTCATCCCGGGAGAGTCAATCTATAAAGTGAACGGGACGGTCATCACAGGCGGGAGTAGCTTCTATGAGGCGCTTCAGCTCCATAAGCCGTACATCAAGCTCGAGGTGCTCAATTTGAACGGAGACATTCGTTTCGTGCAACGGGCGATGTATGAGACCGACCCGCACGAGCTCGGCATCTTGTTCGTCGCCGAACCGGCGAGCCCGCGTCTACGGTTACGGAAATTATAAAAGGGAGCATCCTCAGCGGGTGCTCCCTTTCGTTCGTTCGATTAAAGTTCAAGCTTCGATGGTTTGAAGCCCATCGTCGCTTCGACGGCGTGTTGCCAGCCTTTATACAGATTTTCACGGTGTGACTCGTCCATGTTCGGTTCGAACTTGTGATCGAGTTTCCACTGTTGCTTGATTTCGGATTGGTCTTTCCAGAACCCGACAGCGAGTCCCGCGAGGTAGGCGGCCCCGAGGGCCGTCGTCTCGCTCACTTCCGGACGTTCGACTGGCACGTTCAAGATGTCCGATTGGAACTGCATGAGGAAGTTGTTGTTGACCGCACCACCATCGACGCGGAGCGTTTTCAACTCGATGCCAGAATCTTGTTCCATCGCCGTCAAGACGTCGCGCGTCTGATATGCGAGGGATTCAAGCGTCGCCCGAACGAAATGTTCTTTCTCCGTACCACGTGTGAGGCCGAAGATGGCACCACGTACGTCTGAGTTCCAGTACGGTGCACCGAGACCGACGAAGGCAGGGACGACGTAGACGCCGTCAGTCGTTTCGACACGGTTGGCGTACTGTTCTGTATCTTTCGCCGACTTGAGCATGCGGAGTCCGTCGCGAAGCCATTGGATGGCTGAACCAGCGACGAAGATTGATCCTTCGAGCGCGTATTCGACTTTGCCGCCGTAACCCCAAGCGATTGTCGTGAGCAACCCGTGGTCCGATTTGACGGCTTCTTCGCCCGTGTTCATGAGCATGAAGCAACCTGTCCCGTACGTATTTTTCCCTTCGCCAGACTCAAAGCAAGCTTGACCGAAGAGGGCAGCCTGTTGGTCACCGGCCGCACCGGCAATCGGGACTTCGAAGCCGAAGAAGTGGTATGGGATCGTGTTGGCATATACTTCACTCGACGGTTTGACTTCTGGGAGCATCGATTTTGGTACCGTCAAAATCTCGAGGAGCTCATCGTCCCACTTCTGCTCATAGATGTTGTACATGAGCGTCCGTGAGGCGTTCGAGTAATCCGTGACGTGGGCGTGACCGCCTGAGAGTTTCCAGATGAGCCATGTGTCGATTGTCCCGAAGAGGAGGTCGCCGGCTTCCGCTTTCTCGCGCGCACCTTCGACGTTGTCGAGAATCCATTTGACTTTCGTTCCTGAGAAGTAGGCGTCAATCAAGAGGCCTGTCTTGTCGCGGAACAAGTCCCCGTGTCCGGCCGCGTTCAGCTCGTCACAGATGCCAGCCGTTTGCCGCGATTGCCAGACGACCGCGTTATAGACTGGGCGTCCTGTCGACTTCTCCCAGACGACGGCCGTTTCCCGTTGGTTAGTGATTCCGATGGCCGCGATCTCTTTTGGATCGATATCAGCCGACCCGAACGCCTCGGCCATGACGGCGAGGACAGAACCCCAAATCTCGTTGGCGTTATGCTCGACCCAGCCCGGTTTCGGGAAGTATTGTTTGAACTCACGTTGCGCGACTGTGACGATTTTCCCGTCATGGTCGAAGATGATGGCCCGTGAGCTTGTCGTTCCTTGGTCAAGTGCTAAGATATAACGTTTTTCTTTCTCCATATGAGAGTGCCTCCTTAGAAATTAGAAAGATTATGGGACAAGAATGCCGTAAACCAATGCGGCGATGACCGCCCCGATGATTGGTCCGACGACCGGAATCCATGAATAGCCCCAGTCCGACGTCCCTTTGCCTTTGATTGGAAGAATCGCATGCGCAATCCGCGGCCCGAGGTCACGTGCCGGGTTGATGGCATATCCCGTTGTACCACCAAGTGAGAGACCGATTGAGACGACGAGGAAACCGACGATGAGCGGATTCAAGCCGTCCGTGAACGTGTTGGCCCCGAATGACAAAATTCCGAAGACGAGAACGAACGTACCAATGATTTCCCCGATCAAGTTGAACGGCGTGCTACGAATCCCTGGTGCGGTCGAGAAGGTGGCCAGTTTGGCACCCGGATCGTCGGTCACATCATAGTGCGGTTTGTAGTGCACGAACACGAGGACGGCCCCGATGAACGCCCCGATAAACTGTGCCAAGATGTAGGCTGGCACATCAGCCCAAGGGAATGAGCCTGCTGTCGCGAGCCCGACCGTGACGGCAGGGTTCAAGTGCGCCCCTCCATAAATTCCGGCTGCGTATACCCCGATCATAACGGCGAAGCCCCAACCGAACGTGATGACGACCCAACCTGCGTTCTCCGCTTTCGAATGACGGAGGACGACGCCGGCGACGACACCGTTACCGAGCAAGATGAGTAGCATTGTACCAATAATTTCGCTGACGAATGCTGACATGTGATACTCCCTTCCTTCCATATTAAATTTGGCTTACCACTTCATTATATGCCCCAAATGTAAGCGTTTCAAAACCGAATATGCAAAAAAAGCCACTTTTCTTATGAAAAGTGGTTTTGATTGACAATACGCCGTCTGAAGTCGAGTCCAATCCCGACAAGAAAAGCGAGCAGGATCGCCAAACTGACGTATGCAAGCGGCGCGTAGAGGGCGGCACCGAGGTCGAGCGCGATCGAGACGATGACGGCCACATACAACCAGGCGAGCCGGGTGGAAATCTCTTTATCGTGATAACGATTCGTGAGCGAAGCGCCGAGTGGGGCCCCGATGAACGCCCCGACGACCAACGCGAGCGGCGTCACGTAGTCGAGTGACAGCGACGGGAGATAACCGACGAGTCCGCCGAGCGAGATGAACAGGACGGCAGCCAGGCTCGTCCCAACCCCACGATGTGTCGAAAAGCCGAGCCAACTGACGAGGAGCGGGACGATGATGAAGCCGCCACCGATGCCGAGCAGAGCCGACAACAGTCCGGCCATCATCCCGATGACGAGGGCGGCAAGCAGCGATGATTTTTTCGGCTTCTGCGGTTTCGATGTTTTCTTTAATAGCGTAACGGCAAAATAAGATAGGATAGCCAGATAAAATAGGTTAAGCAACCAGTCGTATGTCCCCGAGATCGAGAGGACAAGCCGGCTCGACAGTTGCGCCGTGACGGCACCGGCCAAACCGACCGTGATGCCTGTCGACCAGGACACGTTGCCGAGCGATGTATGTTTCTTGGCGCCGGACAGGCTCGTCCCGACGACGAACAAGAGCGACGTAGCGACGGCCTCGGCCGCCGAGTATCCACTAAAGAGCAGCACCGGGACGATGATGACACCGCCGCCGATGCCGAAAAATCCGGACAAGGCGC
The DNA here is from genome assembly GCF_018618345.1 of Exiguobacterium sp. s36. Classification (NCBI taxonomy): domain Bacteria; kingdom Bacillati; phylum Bacillota; class Bacilli; order Caryophanales; genus Exiguobacterium; species Exiguobacterium sp. s36. The sequence goes on along the minus strand of NZ_JACSLW010000001.1, from coordinate 510,469 downwards.
CGACAATGGCACCGAGCGGGATAAAGAGAAGCGACCACATGACGACCAACTCGTTTCTGTTTAGATTCACTCTCCATGATAACGAAAAGCGGAACGATTTGGGAAGCATGTCAGAAGCGAATATTTGTTCGTGTATGTGATATAATCAAGGTACTATGCAAGGTACAGAAAGCGAGGAATATACATGGATAAGATTAGCGTTCCGTTTGACTTACAATCAGAATATAAGCCGGCCGGCGACCAACCGGAAGCGATTCGTCAGCTCGTCGAAGGAATCAATCGCGGCGACCGATATCAGACGTTGCTCGGGGCGACCGGTACAGGGAAGACGTTCACCGTATCAAACGTCATCCAAGAAGTGAAGAAGCCGACGCTCGTCTTGGCCCACAACAAGACGCTCGCCGGACAGCTCTACTCCGAGTTCAAAGAGTTCTTCCCGAACAATGCCGTCGAATATTTCGTCAGTTATTATGACTACTATCAGCCGGAGGCGTACGTGCCGTCGACCGACACGTTCATCGAGAAAGACGCCTCGATTAACGATGAAATCGATAAACTCCGCCACTCGGCGACATCGGCCTTGTTCGAGCGCGACGACGTCATCATCGTCGCTTCCGTCTCCTGTATTTACGGTCTCGGTAACCCGGAAGAATATAACAGTCTCGTCTTGAGTCTCCGTGTCGGGAAAGAGATGGGGCGCGACCAGATGCTCCGCAAACTGATTGACATCCAATATGAACGGAACGATATCGATTTCCAGCGCGGCCGGTTCCGTGTCCGCGGCGATGTCGTCGAGATTTTCCCGGCGTCACGCGACGAACAGTGCTTGCGCGTCGAGTTTTTCGGTGACGAAATCGACCGCATCCGCGAGATGGACCCGCTCACCGGTGAGATTATCGCCGACCGCGAGCACGTCTCAATCTTCCCGGCGTCCCACTTCGTCACCCGTGACGAGAAGCTGCAAAAAGCGATCGTCAACATCGAGGCCGAGCTCGAGGAACAACTCGCGAAGTTCCGCGAGGAAGGCAAACTGCTTGAAGCTCAGCGTCTCGAACAGCGGACGAACTATGACCTCGAGATGATGCGTGAGATGGGCTACTGTTCAGGCATCGAGAACTATTCGCGTCATTTGAACTTGACGGAGGCCGGTGCGACACCGTACACGCTCATCGACTACTTCCCGAAAGACTTCTTGCTCATCGCCGATGAGTCGCACGTGACGTTGCCGCAAGTGCGCGGCATGTATAACGGGGACCAGGCCCGGAAACAAGTGCTCGTCGACCACGGTTTCCGCCTGCCTTCAGCTAAAGATAACCGTCCACTCAAGTTCGACGAGTTCGAGAAGAAGTTGTCGCAAGCAATCTTTATCTCGGCGACACCAGGTCCGTTTGAGCTCGAACACACTCCGCACATGATCGAACAGATTATCCGGCCGACGGGACTGCTCGACCCGACGATCGAGATTCATCCGATCAAAGGACAAATCGACTACTTGATGGATCAGATTCGCGACCGCATCAAACAGGACGAACGCGTCCTCGTGACGACGCTCACGAAAAAGATGGCCGAGGACTTGTCGGACTATCTACGGGAAGCGGGCATCAAGGTCAACTATATGCACTCGGAAATCAAGACGCTCGAGCGGATTGAAATCATCCGTGACCTGCGTCTCGGGAAATACGACGTCCTCGTCGGAATCAACTTGCTGCGGGAAGGACTAGACATCCCGGAAGTGAGTCTCGTTACGATTCTCGACGCCGACAAGGAAGGATTCCTCCGTTCAGACCGGTCGCTCATTCAGACGATTGGGCGGGCTGCCCGGAACTCGAACGGGCACGTCATCTTGTTCGCTGATAAGATGACCGACTCGATGACGCGCGCGATTGAAGAGACCGACCGTCGTCGCTCGATTCAACAGGCTTATAATGAAGAACACGGCATCACGCCGCAGACGATCCGCAAAGAAGTACGTGGCGTCATCCGGGCGACGGTCGACGCCGAGGAGGATGTGCTCGAATCACTCAGCTCGATGAAACCGGCTGAACGTGAGGAAGCCATCGCCAAGCTAGAAGAAGAAATGAAACAAGCGGCCCGCGACCTTCAGTTCGAACGGGCGGCCGAATTGCGTGACTTAATCTTGGAGTTGAAGGTAGGGAATTAAATGGCTGAAAAGAAAAATGCGATCGTCATCAAAGGGGCGCGCGTCAACAACTTGAAAAACATTGATATCGATATTCCACGGGACCAGCTCGTCGTCTTGACGGGCTTGTCCGGGTCCGGTAAATCGTCACTCGCGTTCGACACCATCTACGCCGAGGGGCAGCGCCGTTACGTCGAGAGTCTATCGGCCTACGCCCGCCAGTTCCTCGGACAGATGGACAAGCCGGACGTCGATACGATTGAAGGGCTGAGCCCGGCCATCTCGATCGACCAGAAGACGACGAGCCGTAACCCGCGCTCGACCGTCGGGACGGTGACGGAAATCTATGACTACTTACGTCTTTTGTTCGCCCGTATCGGGAAGCCGGTCTGTCCGCGTCACGGTATCGAAATCTCGAGCCAGACCATCTCGCAGATGGTCGACCAAGTGATGGAGCTGCCGGAGAAGACGCGCCTGCAAATCCTGGCGCCCATCGTCTCGGGCCGCAAAGGGACGCACGTCAAAGTGTTCGACTCGCTCAAAAAGCAAGGATTCGTCCGCGTCCGTGTCAACGGCGAGACGATTGAACTGACCGATGAGATCGAGCTCGATAAGAATAAGAAACATTCGATTGAAGTCGTCGTTGACCGTCTCGTCGTCCGCGCCGACGTCGAAGGCCGTCTTGCCGACTCGCTCGAGACGGCGCTTCGCCTTGCCGACGGTCGGGCCATCATCGATAAGATGGACGGCACCGAGCTCCTGTTCAGCGAGCATCACGCTTGTCCGATTTGTGGGTTCTCGATTGGCGAACTTGAGCCGCGCATGTTCTCGTTCAACTCACCGTTCGGCGCCTGTCCGACGTGTGACGGGCTCGGTACGAAACTCGACGTCGACCCGGAACTCGTCATCCCAGACCCATCGAAGACGCTGAAGGAAGGCGCGATCGTCGCCTGGCAGCCGACGAGTTCGCAGTATTATCCGCAACTGCTCGCCTCGATGTGTAAACACTTCGACATCGACATGGATGTGCCGTTCGAACGCCTGTCCAAGCGGGACCAAGACCTCGTCTTGCACGGAACGGATGAAGAGTCGTTCTTGTTCCGTTACGAGAACGATTTCGGACAAGTCCGGACGAACACGATCTTCTTCGAAGGGGTGCTCCGTAACATCGAGCGCCGCTATAAAGAGACGACTTCCGATTATATCCGTGAACAGATGGAGACGTACATGGCGACCCACGCCTGTCCGACATGTAGCGGCTACCGTTTGAAAGAAGAGACGCTCGCCGTCAAGATCACGGGTCACCATATCGGCCAAGTGACGAACTTGTCGGTCGTCAACGCCATCGACCTGTTCGATTCGATCATGACGGAACTGAGCGAGAAAGATATCGCCATCGCCCGTCTCATCTTGCAAGAAATTTGCGAGCGGCTCAGCTTCTTGAACAACGTCGGTCTCGACTATTTGACGTTGTCACGCGCCGCTGGGACGTTATCGGGCGGAGAAGCGCAACGGATTCGTCTCGCGACGCAAATCGGTTCGCGACTCACGGGCGTGCTCTACGTCCTCGATGAACCGTCAATCGGGTTGCATCAACGGGACAACGATCGCTTGATTGCGACGCTCAAACAGATGCGTGATATCGGCAACACGCTCATCGTCGTCGAACACGACGAGGACACGATGATGGAGGCCGATTATTTGATCGACATCGGACCGGGCGCCGGGGAGCACGGGGGTCAAGTCATCGCCGCCGGCACACCGAAGCAACTCATGAAAAACAAAAACTCACTGACGGGCCAATATTTGTCAGGCAAGAAGTTCATCCCGCTCCCGGCCGAACGCAAAGTGCCGGATGAACGCTTCTTGAAGATCTTGAAGGCGGAAGAGAACAACTTGAAAGGGGTCGACGTCTCGATCCCGCTCGGTATGTTCATCGCTGTCACCGGTGTGTCCGGTTCCGGGAAGTCGACGCTCATCAATGAGATTCTGTATAAATCGCTCGCCCATCACATCAACCGGGCCAAAGCGAAGCCGGGGAAGCATAAGAAGATTGAAGGGCTCGACCATATCGACAAAGTCATCGATATCGACCAGTCACCGATTGGACGGACGCCGCGATCGAACCCGGCGACGTATACCGGTGTATTCGATGATATTCGTGACGTGTTCGCGTCGACGAACGAGGCGAAGATGCGTGGTTATAAGAAAGGCCGCTTCAGTTTCAACGTCAAAGGCGGACGCTGCGAGGCGTGCCGCGGGGACGGAATCATCAAAATCGAGATGCACTTCTTGCCGGACGTCTATGTCCCATGTGAAGTGTGTCACGGAAAACGCTATAACCGTGAGACGCTCGAAGTGAAATACAAAGGCAAGACGATTGCCGACGTGCTCGATATGACGATCGAGGAAGGGCTCGACTTCTTTGACAAGATTCCGAAAATCAAGCGCAAGATTCAGACGATTTATGACGTCGGTCTCGGCTATATGAAACTCGGGCAACCGGCGACGGAACTGTCGGGCGGGGAAGCGCAGCGCGTCAAGCTCGCCTCAGAGCTCCATAAACGTTCGACCGGCAAGACGATTTATATTTTGGACGAGCCGACGACGGGACTTCATGTCGATGATATCGCCCGGTTGTTGAAAGTGCTGCAACGCCTCGTCGAGAACGGGGACACGGTACTCGTCATCGAGCATAACCTCGACGTCATCAAATCGGCCGACTACTTGATTGACCTCGGACCTGAGGGCGGCGACGGTGGCGGTACAATCGTCGCGACCGGGACTCCGGAAGAAGTCGCTGAAGTGGCAGCCTCGTATACGGGCAAGTATTTGAAGCCGGTGTTAGAACGGGATTCGGCCCGAGCGAAACCAAAAGCAGGAAAACGGAAGTAAGGTATAGAAATGATGAGAAACGGGAACATGATTGACGTGTAACCAAATCGAAGGGGGAAACGAACAGTGAAACAAGAAATGCGTGAACTGATTCTCCAGCAAGTGAAAGATGGAAAGCTGACGATTGAAGAGGGCATGACCCAACTCGAACGACTGGAACGGCTCGAACCTGAGCGCGTCCAAGCGCTCGAGGAACGTCAAGAGACGGAGAAAGTCGATGCGTATTCGGTCGAGTCGCTCACGACGAAACTGACGTCGGCCGTCGAAGGACTCGTGACGAAACTTCGTGACAGCGACTTCACGTTCAGCTCGAACTTCGGACCGGAAGTGACATATTCGAAATCGTTCCCGTTTACCGGGAAAGACATCTCGCTCGACTTGTTCAATGCCTCGGCGACAATCGTCTCGTCCGACAACGACGAGTGCGAACTGATCGTCACCGGCCGTCCGCTCCGTCAACAAGACGCGGACAAGGCACTCGAACAGCTCCAATCGGCGGTCAAACACTCGGTCATCGGCGACCGTCTCGTCGTGTCGCTCCGTGATAAGCTCGTCCGGGCCCACGTCGAACTGTACGTCCCGCATCATCATTTCGATCACCTGCACGTGCAGACGCTCAACGGGGAAGTCCGCGCGGACGGCCTCGACGTCGAGAGCGTTCGCATCCAGACGGCGAACGGCCGGGTCGTGCTCCATGATGTGCACGCCTCAGAGCTGCTCCTCAATACGGGGAACGGCACGGTCGAGGTCGAAGCGGTCGAGTCAGAACTCGTCCACGTCCGGACCGGCAACGGTGCCGTCATCGTGAACGGGAAATATGACAAGGCATCGCTCAAGACCGGCAATGGGAATATCCGGGCCGAACTCGCGACGGCCCGCCCGGCCAAGTTCGAGCTCGTCTCGCTCGCCGGCAACATCCGCCTCGTCTTGCCGCACGGCGTCGAGGTGGAAGGGGAACTCGAGACGAACTTCGGTGGTCTCCACTGTAACTTGGACGAGCTCGAGTTGATCCGTGACCGGAAAGACGTCGCCCAGCGTCGTCTTGAATTCTTGTCGGGACGCGGTCAGACCCCGCGCATCGAAGTCGAGGCCGGAACACGTACCGGTACGATTGACCTCGAGCACGGCTCGCTCCACACGCCGTCGACGTTCCTCGAAGAGGACAAGCATGAACCGGTGGAACCGATCGACCCGGTCGACCCTGTCAATCCGGCCGACTTGAACAACCCGTTCCATCAGCAATGACCGACAACCCGAAGGCCTCTCGCCTTCGGGTTTCTTTTAACTCTACAGACGAGGAGGGACGGGATGAAGCGATTTTTGTCAACGTACGGATGGATGATGATTGCGGTGCTGTTGCTCGGCGGATGTGACGACGAACAGCGCATCGTCAATGGGAACGAGCCGGCAGGCGACGAAGCGATTGCCATCGCCTGGGCGTATGTGACCGCGCGAAACTGGCAGGAGCCCGCAATCGATGCGGGAGCCAGTGCCGAGGTACATCGTGTCACGGTCGATGATGGCTATGAACTGTTAGACGATGCGTATACGGGGACAGAGGCGCTCGCCGTCTCGTTTGAAGCGGACCCGAACAGTAGCGTCGGCGTCCCGACGATCTTGGTCGCGCCGGAGTCGAACACCGTGGTCGGCTATTTGCCGGGCGAATGAAGCAACCATGACAAAAACCCGAAGGCGATTGCCTCCGGGTTTTTGTCATGTCATAGATTCATTTGATACTCCATCTGTTCCCAATCCATCATTTGACCGTCATACAGCGTGAATGAGCCGATGATGAACAAGATGAAAAGGACCGGTCCGGCGATGAGCAAGAAAATCCCGAGGTTCCGCATCGACTTCGACCGTTTCCAATAGAAGATGATGGCGACGATCATCGATAGGAGCGACCCGGACAAGAACAAGCCGACGATGTTCAAGATGAACAAGAGCAGCACCGTCTCGTTCTTTGTCGCGGCGTACTCGCGCCACATGTCAAACAGTGACTTGACCAAGTAGACGAGCGCCGCGATCCCGACGATAAAAATAAAGACAATGGCAATCCAAAATAGTGAATTCATTTCATTTCACCTCCCTATTCGTCTATACCCGTTCTACGGATTTGCCACAATTTAGTTTCACCCCATTTTTTCGACACGCTTCGGCTCACTTTCGTTGACGCTTCTGAAGAAGAGCTATGATACAATAATGAGCGTGAAAGGGGCAGATTACTCATGCAAAATATCGTACGCACGGCTCAACTCGTTGAGCGCTTCAAACTTCAAGTCATCGCCGGGGAAGAGGGACTTCACCGTCCCGTCGCCACACCGGACCTCAGTCGACCGGGACTCGTCCTTGCCGGCTACTATACCCACTATGCGAAAAATCGGCTTCAAGTGCTCGGGAAGACGGAGCTCACGTTTTATGCGAGCTTGTCGGAAGAGAGCCGCCGCGAGCGGGCGAAGATTTTATGCACGGAATTGACACCGGGCATCCTCATCACGCGCGGCTTCGACATCCCGCAAGAGATTGAACAGGAAGCCGAGGCGGCGAACGTACCGCTCATGCGCACGAACGCGATGACGACGTCGATCGAGTCGCAAATCACGAACTTCCTCGAGATGGAACTTGCACCGATGACGGCGATGCACGGCGTGCTCGTCGATATCTACGGTGTCGGCGTCCTCATCAAAGGGCAGAGCGGCGTCGGGAAATCCGAGACAGCCCTCGAACTCGTCAAGCGAGGCCACCGCCTCGTCGCCGATGACTCGGTCGAGATTCGCCAGACCGGGGACCAGTTGCTCGTCGGTTCAGCGCCGAAGCTGATTCGCCATTTGCTCGAGATTCGCGGAATCGGTATCATCGACGTCATGACGTTGTTCGGCGCCGGCGCCGTCCGTTCCCACAAGAAAATCAGCTTGATCATCAACCTCGAGAACTGGGATGCGGGCAAAGTGTATGACCGCGTCGGGCTCGATCACAACACGATGAAAATCATCGACAGTGAAGTGCCGATTTTGACGATTCCGGTCCGTCCGGGACGTAACTTGGCCGTCATCGTCGAAGTCGCGGCGATGAACTACCGCCTGCAGAACATGGGCATCAACACGGCCGAAGAGTTCGCGGAACGGCTCGCGAACGCTATCCATGACAACGAAGGGGACGTGGAATAATGGTAGAGCCAACATTTGACCGCGTCGCGTTTGAAATCGGGTCGCTCCCGATTTATTGGTACGGCATGATTATCGCCTTCGGGGCGATGCTCGGCCTCGTTCTCGCCTTGTTCGAAGCGAAACGACTCAATTACGATTCAGAACGGGTCGTCGACGTCATCATCTGGTCGATTCCGATCAGTATCGTCTTTGCCCGGATTTACTATGTCACCTTCCAATGGGACTACTATAGTCAGAACCTCGGTCAAATCATCGACATCCGTCAAGGCGGCATCGCCATTCACGGGGCCATCTTCGGGGCGCTGCTCGTCGTCGTCATCTATTGCATGCGCAAGTCGATGTCGTTCTGGAAAATCACGGACATCCTCGCACCGTCGCTTCTCCTCGGACAGGCGGTCGGACGCTGGGGCAACTTCATGAACCAAGAGGCGCACGGGGCCGAGACGACGAGCCGTTTCTTGAAAGAGACACTCTTCCTCCCGGACTGGATCGTCAACCAGATGTATATCGACGGAGCCTACTATTTACCGACGTTCCTGTTCGAGAGCGTCTGGAACATCATCGGCGTCATCTTGCTCGTCGTATGGCGTATGGTCGGTAACCCGCCGCGCGGCTATATCTTCTTGTCGTATCTCGTCTGGTACTCGATCGGTCGCTTCTATATCGAAGGACTGCGGACCGATAGCTTGATGGCCGGCGACCTGCGGACGGCACAACTCGTCTCGATCGCGATGATCGTGTTCGGTGTCGTCATGATGATCGTCCGCCGCAAAGCGAAACGATACGACGACCCTTCAGAGAAAGGACTGTTTGATTGATGGATACACTTCTATTCGATTTGGATGGCACGTTGCTCGATACGAACCCGCTCATCATCGCGAGCTTCCGTCACACGCTCGGGTATTACTTCCCGGACGAGACGTATCGCGACGAGGACATCTTCCCGTTCATCGGACCGACGCTCGAGAAGTCGTTCAAAGCGCTCAATGAGCCGGAATGGAAAGAGATGCAGGCGTTCTATCGCAGCTTCAACATCGCGATGCACGACCAGCTCGTCGCCGAATATCCGGGTGTGATCGAAGGGCTGTACCGCCTTCACGCCAAAGGCTTCAAGATGGGCGTCGTCACGTCGAAAGGCCGTCCCGTCGTCGAGCAAGGATTGCGCTTGTTCAACATCGACCACTTGTTCGACGTCGTCATCACGGCCGACGATGTCATTCATGAGAAACCGCACGCCGAACCGGTCGAGCGGGCGCTCCACGCGCTCGGGTCGACGGCGGACCGCGCCGTCATGGTCGGAGACAACGACACGGACATCTTCAGCGGCAAAAACGCCGGCACGAAGACAGTCGCCGTCGGATGGGCGCTCAAAGGCCGTGCGTTCTTAGAAGCGCTCGAGCCGGACGTCATCATCGACTCGATGGAACATTTCGAGGCGTGGCTCGACGAGGTCACGGTCCATGCGTAAGACGGAACGGTTTCGTCTCGACGGGCCGAACCCGCTCTGGCAGATGTATCGGACGATCCGATTCCTGCGCGTCTTTAAAAACACGACCGTCGTCTTGATCGGCCGCTACTTCCCATCCGTCAAAGCGAAACGCTGGTTGTACCGGACGTTCCTCGGCATGGAAATCGGCGAGTATAGCGCGCTCGCCCTCATGGTGACACCGGACGTCATGTTCCCGGAGCGAATCTCGATCGGCCGTAATACGGTCATCGGGTTCAATTCGACGATTCTCTGTCACGAGTACCTCGTGGACGAGTACCGGATCGGGGATGTCCGCATCGGGGACGAGGTGTTGATCGGGGCGAACGTGACGATCCTTCCTGGCGTCACGATTGGCGACCGGGCCGTCATCGGTGCCGGTGCCGTCGTGCATCGCGACGTCCTGCCCGGAGAGCGCGTCGTTGGCGCAAAGCTCCAAACCGTCGACACAAAATAGACACAATTTAGCGCGAAATCATTTTGAGGTCAAGACATGTCCGTCCTCATAAAATTACTAGAGCGGTATCACTTTTTTTAAAGGGGATGCCGCTTTTTTGTGTCTGTGGGCGCTGACACAAAACCCTCATATTTTTGTCAAAAAGCATTTAGTGGACCTAGCAAAATATATTCATTATAGAAGGAATATAGTCCCGATTTTTTTTAAGTTTTTCAGTTGCCCTCACTGAATGAGTGCGGTATTCTTAACCCTGCAACTAAAAAAAGATTTAGAGATGATGTGGAGGATTTAGAATATGGAAGCGAACTATGAAGCAGTAATGACGCTACCCGAACCAGAATCTCCGCTCGCCGCGGAGCTCCACTACTATAGAGGTCGTCGTGCGTTACGTGAAGGTCGCCTAGATGAAGCGACTTTTTTCATGGCTGAAGCCACTGCCGCTGCAGCCCACCGCGTCGACTATCACAAACAGTACGCTGAACTGTTATTTGAAGTAGGGGAGATCTACCACGCCAATGACGTGTGGAAACGGGTGCTTGAACTCGATGAAACGTCAACAGAGGCCTTATATCACCTTGCGAGCAACTGCGCCTATATCTCTTTATATGAAGAAGCAGCGATGTATGCAAACCGCTACCTCGAAGTCGAGGCACACGGACGCTACGCGGACTCGGTCCAATCCCTGTTAGAACTGATTGAACTCGAACAAGAACTCGAGGATGACGAGGAAGACGAGCTGATCACGTGGCACACCGAGGCCCAACAGCATATCGACAAAGGCCGCCTGTTCGCAGCCAAGTCGACGCTCGAACGGTTAATCGATCGCTATCCGCGCTTTTGGCCGGCGTTCAACAACTTGGCCGTCGTCAATTTTTATCTCGGCAACGATGAAGCGGCGTTCGAGACGCTCGAGTACGTGCTCGATGAGAACCCGGGCAACTTGCATGCGCTCTTGAACACGATTCTGTTGCTGCATGAAGCCGGACAATCGGACGCGGCGCTCCAACTGTCGGTCCCGCTGACACGTGTCCGTCCGCTCCAGTTCGATTTACGCTACAAACTCGCCACGACGCTCGCGCTCGTCGGTCAATATGACCGCGCGTACGAAGAACTCCGCCTGTTGAAGGAACGCGGATTCCGTGGGGATTCACTGTTCGGGCATTGGCTCAGCGTATCCGCCTACAAGACCGGGCGTCTTGAAGAAGCGGCTACCTATTTGAACAGTGACGAGTTGAAACGATTCGAAGAGAAGAGCCCGTACGACATCCGCGACAATCTCGAGTTCCGTTCGGCGCTCGTTCAAGGATTGCGCCAAGAAGAAGACGCGGCTCGAATCGAGATTATCCGAATCATCTCGAAGCTCGCCGATGACGAGGCGTTCGAAGCGCTCGCATTGACGAGCGGCATCACCGACAACGAGACGGTAATCGCGTTCGCCGAGAAGTGCCGCGCCGAGATTTGCCAGGCCCCGTTCACAGGCGACGTCCGCATCGCTCGGGCGTATGACGCGCTCCTGCTCGCCGAGACGGAAGTGTCGGAAGCAGAACAGATGAGCCTCGACGGCGACTTTTATGAACGGTTCGCGCTCTTGCTGCTCGCCGGTGCATCATTCGAGGACACAACGGCATCGGCCGCTGCCCTCGTCTGGATGTTCTATGCGAAACGGGACGCTCTCGTCCTCGACGACTGTGCCGACGCGTTCGGTATCGATGTCGCGACGCTCACGGAGACGATCCGTTCGTTCAAACAGACACTCGAACAAGCATAAAGATAGACGATACCTCCCTAGGTTTCTTATACTGAAGTCAATCAATTTCATGCAGAGGTGGAATCATTATGACAGAAGAAAAAATCTATGACGTCATTATCATCGGGGCCGGCCCAGCCGGAATGACGGCGGCACTCTACGCGTCGCGTGCCAACTTATCGACACTTATGATCGAACGCGGCATCCCTGGTGGACAGATGGCGAACACGGAAGATATCGAAAACTATCCGGGCTATGACAGCATCCTCGGCCCAGACTTGTCTCAAAAAATGTTCGATCACTCGAAAGCGTTCGGTGCGGAGTACGCCTATGGCGACGTCCAAAGCATCTCGGACGAGACAGAGTATAAAGTCGTCCACGCCCACAACCGCGACTATAAAGCGCGGGCGATTATTCTCGCCTCAGGCGCGCAATACAAGAAAATCGGTGTCCCGGGCGAAGAAGAGCTCGGCGGCCGCGGTGTCTCGTACTGTGCGGTCTGTGACGGAGCGTTCTTCAAAGGCAAGAACTTGTTCGTCATCGGTGGCGGTGACTCGGCAGTCGAAGAAGGCGTGTTCTTGACGCGCTTCGCTGACAAAGTCACGATCGTCCACCGTCGCGACGAGCTTCGCGCGCAAAAGATTCTTCAAAAACGGGCGTTCGACAACCCGAAAATCGACTTCATCTGGAACCACACGCTCAAAGAGATCGTGGAAGCAGATGGAAAAGTCGGTGGGGCGCGTCTCGTCAGCACGGTCGACGGGACCGAGTCGGACCATGAGATCGACGGCGTGTTCATCTATATCGGCATGAACCCGATCACTGGTTTCGTCAAAGACCTCGGCATCACGAACGAGCAAGGCTATATCGTCACGAACGAAGCGATGGAGACGACAATCCCTGGGATTTTCGCAGCCGGAGACGTTCGCGACAAGACGCTCCGTCAAGTCGTCACCGCGACGAACGACGGATCGATCGCCGCTCAAAACGCGCAACATTATATCGAGGGACTCCTCGAGGCGTTGCACGAACAAAACGCGTGACTAGAGACAGAAGGGATTGCGGGCGACCGCAATCCCTTCTCTTTTTTTCAGGCGTTCGTTATACTAAAGACAGAAGAGAGCTACACACACGGCTCGGTTGTCAATTTTAAGGGGGCGTCAGTGACATGGAAGACTTTAAAGGATTAGAAGAATTGATTATCATCAGCGGGATGAGCGGGGCCGGGAAATCGGTCGCGATGAACAGCTTTGAGGACCTCGGCTATTTTTGTGTCGATAACTTGCCGCCGGTGCTATTGCCGCAATTGATTGACGTCATCAGCTCGGTCCGACCGAAAATCGCCGTCGCCATCGATACGCGCACGCGTGACTTCATCGACAGCCTGTTCATCGTCATCGACGATTTGGAACAGAAGAACGTGCATCCGCACTTGCTCTATCTCGACACACGGGACGAAGTGCTCGTGCGCCGCTATAAAGAGACGCGCCGGTCGCATCCGCTCGCCCCGGAAGACGCACCGCTCGTCGGCATCGGTCTCGAGCGCTCGTTGCTCGAAGGCTTCCGTGACCGGGCCCATACGCTCTATGACACGACCGACTTGAAACCGCAGATGCTCAAAGACCGCATCCTGCTCCAATTCAACGAGGAACGGATTCCGTTCACGGTCAACTTCATGTCGTTCGGGTTCAAGCACGGCGTCCCGCTCGATATCGATCTATTGTTCGACGTCCGCTTCATCACGAACCCGTTCTATATCCCGGAGCTCCGTCCGCTCACCGGGCAGACGGAAGAAGTCCAGAATTACGTCATGTCGCACCCCGAGGCGCGGGCGTTCTATAAGAAACTGATCGACATGCTCGAATTCCTGTTACCGCAGTATAAGCGCGAAGGGAAGACACAAGTCGTCGTCGCCTTCGGCTGTACGGGCGGGAAGCACCGTTCGATCACGTTCGCCGAGAAAGTGTCGGCCCATTTCGCCGAGCGCTATAACGTCAAGACCGTCCATCGCGACCTCGCACATGCGACGAAGGAGAAGTAAGATGAGACGCGACAGAAAAGTTGTGGCCATCGGTGGCGGTACGGGCCTCTCGACGCTCGTACGGGGCTTGAAGCACTATCCGCTCGACATCACGGCCATCGTCACGGTTGGGGACGATGGGGGCAGCTCGGGACGTCTCCGTGACGAGTTCCACATGTTACCGCCGGGCGATATCCGGAACGTCATCCTCGCCTTATCCGAGGTCGAGCCGCTCATGGACAAGATTCTGCAATATCGGTTCGACAGCGGTTTTGGGCTCGAAGGCCACTCGCTCGGCAACCTCATGCTGACGGCGGCGACGCACATCTGTGAAGGCTCGTTCGTCAAGGCGGTCGACGTCTTGTCGCAGCTGTTGAACGCCCAGGGCAAGGTGCTCCCGGTGACGGAGACGCTCATGACGCTCGCGGCCGAGTTCGAGGACGGGACGATCGTCAAAGGCGAATCGAAAATCCCGCTCGTCGAAAAACCGATTAAGCGCCTATTCTTGCTCGAAGAGGGCATCAAGCCGGCGGCAGGTGTCGTCGAGGCGATTGAGGACGCGGATTTGATCGTACTCGGACCAGGGAGCTTATATACGAGTATCATCCCGAACCTGTTGATTCCGGAAGTGCGCGACGCCATCGTCCGCTCCGGGAAGCCGGTCGTCTATATTTGCAACGTCATGACGCAACCGGGCGAGACGAAAGGGTACGACGCGATGAAGCATTTGAAATCGATTGAGGCGTATCTCGGCAAGTCGACGGTCGACACGATTGTCGTCAATAACGAGCCGATCGAGGACATCTACTTGGAGCGTTACCTCGAGGACGGCTCGGAAGAGGTCCGTTTCGATCGCAAGAAGCTTCGGAACTATGGCACGAACGTGCTCGCCGGTGACATCGTCGACTATAACCGCGATTACATCCGCCACGACTCGGACGCCATCGCCGGCCTCGTCATGCAGCGCGTGTTGCGCATCAAGAAACCACGCTCGTTCCAAGAGCTCGAGCTGAAATAAGTTGTGATTGAACAGAAAGGAGGGGACTGACATGAGCTTTGCCTCTGACGTCAAAAAAGAACTGACGCAACTCGTTGTGACCGATGCCGAGGCGAAAGCGGAACTGTCCGCGCTCGTCCGGATGAACGGGGTCATCTCGCTCGCCTTAGGGCGGGGGATGACGCTCGACGTCTCGACCGAGAACGCCGCCATCGCACGCCGAATCTATTCCCTCATGAAACGGCTGTACGACCATCATCTCGATTTGTTCGTACGGAAGAAAATGCGGTTGAAGAAGAACAACGTCTATATCGTCCGGGTCGCCCAGCGCGCCGAGACGATGTTGAAGGACCTCGAGATTCTCGGGGAGAACTACGAGATGATTCGGACGCTCAACTCGGATATGACGCGCGACGAGAATCTGGCCCGGGCGTATTTGCGCGGGGCGTTCCTCGCCGGCGGGTCGATCAATCATCCGAAGACGTCATCGTATCACCTCGAGGTGTACAGCCTGTACGAGAACCATAACCAGGCGCTCCGCGACCTCGCCAACCGCTTCGGCTTGAACGCGAAGACGCTCGAGCGGAAGAAAGGACATATCCTCTACATCAAAGAGAGCGAGAAAATCTCGGACTTCCTGAAACTCGTCGGCGCAACGCGCGGCATGCTCGACTTCGAGGATGCACGCATCATCAAGGACATGCGCAACTCGGTCAACCGGCTCGTCAACTGTGAGACGGCGAACTTGAACAAGACCGTCGGGGCGGCACTCCGCCAAGTCGAGAACATCAAGTTCCTCGAGCGCACGGTCGGACTCGAAATCTTACCGGTCAAACTCCGGGAAATCGCCGAACTCCGAGTCACTCATCAAGACGTCTCGCTCCAAGAACTCGGCGAGATGCTCGAGACGGGACCAATCTCTAAGTCAGGAATCAACCACCGGCTCCGTAAAATCGACCAGATCGCGGACAAGGTGCGCAACGGTGAAGAAATCAGCTCATCGTGACGTTGGTTGCGCCAAAACCATTCTTCCTATATAATTAGCAATTGTGTATAGGACTTTAGAAATGTAACTTAAAGGAGCTTCATGATTATGTCGAATGCAAAGAAAAGAATCTCGCTCACGATTGACGCTGACTTAGACCAGGTCATCACGGAGCGTGCGAAACAAATCGGAATCCCGAAAAGTGCCCTCGTCACGTTCGCGACAAGCCTCTTCCTCAACCAATTACGGGCCGAAGAAGTATTGTCAGGCGACACGAATGCCATCTATCAGGTCATCCGTAAAGACTATGAACTGCTCACGAGCGTTGATAACTTAGACAAATAATTGCGAAAGGCTGACTCCGGTCAGCCTTTTTTGGTTGCATCCCGCCCTGAAATTTGGAATAGTGGTTATATTGAATTCGAATGGAGGTCGTTCCAATGGGGCAAATCTTGCTCATCCTAGTATTACAACTCGTCTATGTACCGGTGCTGACGCTTCGTACCATCATGCTCGTCAAAGGAAAAACGATGATTGCGGGGCTGTTCGGTACGCTTGAGACGCTTATCTATATCTTCGCGCTCGGCATCGTGTTCCAAGATTTGACGACGCTCGGGATGATCGTCTATGCGGTCGGCTTCGGGCTTGGGATTCTCGTCGGCGGTTACGTCGAGCGGAAGCTTGCGATCGGCTACAACATGATTCAAGTGCATACGCAAGAGTTCCCGGCCGAGCTCATCCAGAAGATGCGTGACAGCGGCTACGGGGTGACGCACTACCAAGGTCAGGGACGTGACGGCATCCGCTATCGTCTCGATGTCTTGGCAGCGCGGACACGGATGAAAGATTTGCGCCAAATGGTCGAGGAGTATGAACCGAAAGCGTTCCTCGTTGCTTTCGATCCAATCGACTTCAAAGGCGGCTATATGATGAAAGGGCTCCGACGCCCGAAATGAACAGGACGACTCACGGAAGTGGGTCGTTTTTTCGTGGAACGGGGAATAGACGTACAAAGGGGATGAGCGGGTTGAGACGAAAAGGATTATGGATTGTCGTGATTGGGTTGCTCGTGGTCGGCGGGATGTTATACGCCACCTCGTTTTGGAAGTCGGGGACGTCGGTCAAACCACCGCTCCCGACGGTCCGGGTCGGAACCGTGACCGCGGAAGTGAAACAGTCAACATTCTGTTGGTCGGATGGGGGCGAGGCGGTATGCGAGGACCATGCTCTGCCGGAGGCGGATGACCTACAGCTCGTGCCGGTCGAAGCGGGTGCCGAGATTGATGTCGAGTTCCATGCCGAGCCGTCGAACGCCTCGTTCCATCAACTCGTCGATGGGGAACTTGTCCCGGCTGAACCGGTCGTGCCAGACGAGCCGGGCGTTTATGTATTCGAGACGGGCGGGGATTGGCCGCAAGGCGATAGCCGCTATGTATTCGGGGTCGAGGTCAAAGAATAAAGATGTTGACCTGTCCGCTACGGCCGGCTTTATGATAAACGAGAAGGGGGGACGCCAATGATTCAAATCGGAAAAGTGGTCCATCTAACGGGGTTGTCCACTAAAGCAATAAAATGGTATGAAGCAAAAGGACTTGTCCAACCGACTCGTTTAGAGAATCAGTATCGGTTATACGGGATGGAAGAAATAAGGCGCCTGAACGAAATCAAGTTACTACGTCAAATGGGCATCTCACTCGAACAAATTCAAGCGGCAGAAAGTGTGAGCGGGTTACTCGACAGCAGACTTGACGAGGTTCAACGTGAGATCGAGGCGTTGCGACAAGTCGAGCAACAAATTAAATGGATGCAAACAGGGGGAGATTCAATGAAAGTACGTTATGAGAAGTGGGACCAACCGAAAATCGTAAACGGCTATGTATCCGAACTCACCAAAATCCCATTCGTTTGGGAAAAACTGCAAACAGAGCTGACAACAGACGAATCATATGGCGTCTGTTTAGCGAAAGAAGAAGCCTATTTAGCAGGGATGACTAATCCTGTGACAGGTGAAGACGGAAGACAGGTTGAACTGTCGGCAGGACGGTATCTTGTCGCCACGGTCGAAGGGGGAATTCCAGCCATCCCTACGACATATAATCAACTTCTAGCATTGCCGGATGTAACGTTGCGAGATGCACTCGATTTTGAGCGCTATATTCATGGGCAAGACGGAGCCGACGACTTGATTGAAATTTGGTTGCCCGTCCAATAACAAAGAAGTGCCTTTCCCGAAGTCGGGAAAGGCACTTTTGGATTAACGCGTCATGACTTTGTCGATGAGACCGTAGTCTTTCGCTTGTTCAGCTGACATGAAGTAGTCGCGCTCTGTGTCGCGCTCGATGACTTCAAGCGGCTGGCCAGTGTTGTCGGCCATGATTTGGTTTAATTTCTCACGCATCTTGATGATGCGCTCGGCATGGATTTTGATATCCGATGCTTGACCTTGCGTACCGCCGAGCGGTTGGTGAATCATGATCTCTGCGTTTGGAAGCGCGAAGCGTTTGCCTTGTTCACCGGCTTGAAGCAAGAAGGCACCCATCGATGCGGCCATTCCGATACAAATCGTCGACACGTTCGGCTTGATGAAGTTCATCGTGTCATAAATCGCCATTCCGGAAGTGATCGAACCACCCGGGCTGTTGATGTAAAGTGAGATGTCCTTATCTGGGTCCTCGGCTGCAAGGAAGAGAAGCTGGGCGACAATCGAGTTTGCGACGTTGTCGTCGATTGCACTTCCGAGCAAGATGATGCGGTCCTTGAGCAAGCGTGAGTAAATATCGTACGCGCGTTCCCCGCGACCTGTTTGTTCGATAACTGTTGGAATTAACATTGAATCTGCCTCCTTTATGTAGGTTGTAAACATATCATACCGCTATAGTCAATGTTGGTCAAACGATAGTCATCGTTTTTGACCTATTCCACGGTTTGACGATTCTAAAACGACAAAAGAGGCCAGGCATATGCCTGACCTCTTGCTATGATACACCCGGAGAGATTCGAACTCCCGACACCTGGCACCGGAAACCAGTGCTCTATCCCCTGAGCTACGGGTGCATGTTCTCTGACACGATTTATTATACATTTGTTTTTTTAAAAAAGCAATCCTGTTCGGCTCACTTTTTTTGAGCGCGATTTCCCGCTGTTCGATACAATAGGAAGCGAGAGGGGTGTGACCGATGCAACGGCAAGAACAGCAACAACTTCAGACACAACAGCTGACCCAGGACATGGTCCGGCGGCTGCCGATTCTCGAGGCGGACCGGACCGCGATCGCCTTTCAGCTCGGCCGGTTGGCTCGACGCAATCCATGTATCGCCACGGGGAGCGGTGCGGTCGAATGGGTGGCCGATACGGCGCGTGGGTTCGAGGAGCGATTGTTCGAGCAAATCGAGGAAGGGAGCGGGACCGAGGCCCAGCGTGCGCTCCAGAAACGGCTCGTCCTCGCGCTCGACCATCGCGGTCTACTACCGGAGAGCGACTTCGTGCTCGCCCATCGTTTCGAGGTCGATGTGGCGGACATTGAGGCGGCGCGCCAGGCGCTCTTGTTTCTAGAACCGACAGGGATCGGGGCAAAGAATGAGCACGACTGCCAATACCGGCATGCGATTGAACATGACGACCCACTCGTCTTGGACGTGTTCGAGGCGCTCGACGCGAACCTTGATGACATCCCGGGACGACTCGACATCTCGGTTGCCGAGTACGAACGAGTGACGCGTATCGTGGCAACGCTCCCGAAGACGCCATTATTATATGAAGGAACCGAACACGTCGTCCCGGAACTTGAAGTCGTCCGTCATGACGGAGAGCTCGTGACGACATGGTTCAGCCCGACGCTCGACGCGGCTCGGATCGGAGACGATCGCGAGGCGAAATGGTGGCATGAGACGCTCGAGATGCGGAACGCGACGCTTCGATTGGTATGGGCCGTCATCGCCGAACGGCAACGCGATTGGTTGGACGGGAAGCTCGTCTTGCACCCGTTGACGCGAAAAGAAGTCGCCGAACAAATCGGCAAGCACGAGTCGACCGTCGGCCGGGCGATTCAAGGCAAGTACGTGACGACCGAGGGCGGCGTGATGGCGTGGCGTCACTTTTTCGTCCGAGCCTCGCACGGGCAATCGCCGTTCATGGTGAAGAAGGCGCTCGCCGAACTGATTCAACAAGAGACGTCGCCGCTGAGCGATGCCGCACTCATGCGCGAGCTGGACCGGCTCGGCTATACGGTGACACGACGGACCGTGGCGAACTATCGGGAGGCGCTCGGTTTTGGAAACTCGCGGGAGCGGGAACGACAACTATGGAAAGGAGGGGACTGACATGGTCCTGACGTTATACCGCCGCGCCAACTGTTCGCTCTGCGAGGAGGCGCTCGTCATGCTCGAATGGCTCATGGAAGACTATCCGTTCGAGCTCGAGCAGATCGACATCACCGGCAACGAAGAACTCGAGGCGAAATACTTGTTTGAGATCCCTGTCGTCTTACACGAGGGACGTGTCATTAGTCAAGGTCGATACGATGACAGTAAAGTTGAAGATTTTGTTAAGTATACGCTTACATCGAAAAAAAACGTTTGAAGGGGTTGCAAGACGGAAAGGTGATTGATAAGATGAAGTCGTAGCGGTGGGACGCAAATATAAAAGTGGGACAAAAATTGTCCATGCTTTAAGTCGAGGGGGAATGAGTATGATCCAGCAGCTGATTCAAGTTCAGAAGCAAATCGTTCCCGACATGCTCGATACGCTCCGACATCGTTACGATATCTTACATTATGTCCGTTTGATGCAGCCGATCGGCCGCAGGACATTGGCCACAAGCCTCGGGCTGACGGAACGAATCCTAAGACGAGAAGTCGACTTCTTGAAAGACCAAGGTCTATTGATGGTCGCTACTCAAGGTATTTCCCTTACGGAATCGGGCCGAAACGTTCTCCGGGACTTGCACGAGGTCATGGGAGAGATCCTAGGCATCTCGGAAGTCGCACGAGAACTCGAGCGCAAACTAGGCGTTCGCCAAGTCGTCATCGTACCTGGTGATTCCGACGAGACGTTCTGGGTCCAGCGAGATATCGGTCGGGCCGCCGTCACGCAACTGAAAGCGAGACTGGCACCGGACGACAATATCATCGCGGTCACAGGCGGGACGACGATGGCATCGGTTGCGGCCATGATGTCGCCCGATAAAAAAGAACGGCCGATGCATTTCGTGCCGGCACGCGGCGGACTCGGAGAGACGCTCGAGTTACAGGCGAACACCGTCTGTTCTCGGATGGCCGACCGGGCCCATGCCGACTATCATTTACTCCACATTCCGGACGAGGTTTCGCAAGAGACATTCGAGCGGATGGTGGAGGAACCTAGCATTAAAAATGTACTGGAAATGATTAGAGCGGCGCGAATTGTGGTACATGGAATTGGTGAGGCGGAAACGATGGCGAAACGCCGTCACGCGTCACCAGAGCATTTGCGGATGATCGAACGGCACGATGCCGTCGCTGAAGCGTTCGGATATTATTTCAACGCGGAAGGTGAAATCGTGCACCGGGTCAAGACGGTCGGGATCCAATTGGAGGAGCTCGACGACATGGACACCGTCATCGCTGTCGCCGGAGGAAAGTCGAAGGCACAGGCGATCGCCGCATATGCGAAACACACGCCGAACATCATCCTCGTCACAGACGAAGGTGCGGCGACAGAATTATTAACTCGTTATTAAAGAGTTGACCCCCGTTGGCTCTTCAATAAATAGCTTCTACCCTAAGGAGGAAATTAACTATGGCAGTAAAAGTTGGTATTAACGGATTTGGACGTATTGGTCGTTTGGCATTCCGCGAGATCATCAAAAACGAAGGAATCGAAGTTGTTGCAATCAACGACTTGACTGACACAAAGATGCTTGCTCACCTTCTCAAGTACGACACGACTCAAGGTCGTTTCGACGGAGACGTTGAAGTACACGACGATCACTTCCTCGTGAACGGCGAGAAAGTCATCACACTTGCTAACCGTAACCCAGAAGAACTTCCATGGGGCGAGCTCGGTGTTGACATCGTACTCGAATGTACTGGATTCTTCACAGACAAAGAAAAAGCGGAGCTTCACTTGAAAGCTGGCGCGAAAAAAGTTGTCATCTCGGCTCCAGCTACAGGTGATATGAAGACTGTCGTTTATAACACAAACCACGACATCCTCGATGGTACAGAGACAGTAATCTCTGGTGCTTCATGTACGACAAACTGCTTGGCGCCAATGGCTAAAGTTCTCCAAGATCAGTTCGGAATCGTTGAAGGTCTCATGACAACGATCCACGCTTACACAGGCGACCAAAACACGCTTGACGCTCCACACCCGAAAGGCGACTTCCGTCGTGCGCGTGCGGCAGCAGCGAACATCGTACCGAACACAACTGGTGCGGCTAAAGCGATCGGCCTCGTTATCCCAGAACTTCAAGGTAAACTTGACGGTGCGGCACAACGTGTACCAGTTGCTACAGGTTCACTCACAGAGCTCGTAACAGTTCTTGAGAAAACTGTATCTGTTGACGAAATCAACGCAGCAATGAAAGCAGCAGCGAACGAGTCTTACGGTTACACTGAAGACGAAATCGTATCTTCTGACATCGTCGGAATCACTTACGGTTCACTCTTCGATGCTACGCAAACTAAAGTAATGACAGTTGGCGACAAGCAACTCGTTAAGACAGTTTCTTGGTACGACAACGAAATGTCTTACACTGCACAATTGGTTCGCACACTCAAGCACTTCGCTGAAATCGCGAAGTAAGTTCGTGAACTAAATAGAATCAAATAGGAGCGGAAACAAGAGATTGTTCTCCGCTCTATTTATGAAATTGACACGCACGACATATGGAGGCGAAGGTTATGAACAAACAGTCTATTCGTGACATCGATGTAAAAGGGAAACGCGTCTTTTGCCGCGTTGACTTCAACGTTCCACTCAAAGATGGCGTCATTCAAGATGAAACGCGGATTCAAGCGGCACTCCCAACGATCAAGCACTTGATCGACGGCGGCGCGAAAGTCATTTTGGCGAGCCACCTCGGCCGTCCAAAAGGCGAGAAGAACCTCGAGTTCTCACTCGCACCGGTCGCTACACGTCTCGCTGAACTTCTCGGCAAAGAAGTACCCCTCGTCGAAGAGGCGTACGGTCCAGTCGCAGAAGAAGCCGTTTCAAAACTTGGTGAAGGTGACGTCGTCGTTCTCGAGAACGTCCGTTTCTACCCTGGTGAAACGAAAAACGATCCAGAACTCGCGAAAGGTTTCGCGGCACTCGCTGATATCTTCGTCAACGACGCGTTCGGTGCGGCTCACCGTGCCCACGCTTCGACAGAAGGCATCGCGCACCACGTCGACCACGCGGTTGCTGGTTTCTTGATGGAGAAAGAACTTGAAGTCCTCGGCAAGGCACTCTCGAATCCTGACCGTCCGTTCACGGCGATTATCGGCGGATCGAAAGTTGCTGACAAGATTGGGGTCATCGACCACCTTCTTGACATCGTGGATACACTCATCATCGGTGGCGGTCTCTCGTACACGTTCTCGAAAGCACTCGGGCACGAAGTAGGGACATCACTCCTTGAAGAAGACAAGCTCGACCTCGCTCGTCAGTTCATGAAAAAAGCAGAAGACAAAGGCGTGAAATTCCTGATGCCAGTCGACTGTGTCATCACGAAAGAATTCGGCGAAGAGACATACGTCGGACCAGTCGATATCGACTCGATCCCAGCGGATCACATGGGTCTTGATATCGGACCGAAGACAGTCGAACTTTACGCGGCAGCGATTCGCGAATCGAAACTTGTCGTTTGGAACGGACCGATGGGCGTATTCGAACTTGATAAGTACGCCAACGGAACGAAAGGTGTCGCTCAAGCACTTGCAGATAGCGATGCATATTCAATCATCGGTGGTGGGGATTCAGCGGCAGCAGCAGCCAAGTTTGGCCTTGCTGACCAAATGAGCCACATTTCAACTGGTGGCGGCGCTTCACTCGAATTCATGGAAGGCAAGAAACTTCCAGGCGTCGAAGCGTTGAACGACAAGTAAAACAGAGGAGGGTTATCGATGCGTAAACCGATTATTGCAGGTAACTGGAAAATGAACAAAACACTCTCGGAAGCCGTCGCTTTCGTAGAGGAAGTTAAAAACAATATCCCGTCAACGGACAAAGTTGACGCGGCGATTGGTGCACCAGCAGTATTCTTGGCCCCAATGGTAGAAGCGGCTAAAGGATCGAACTTGAAACTCAGTGCACAAAACATGTACGACAAAGACAGCGGGGCATACACAGGCGAAATCAGCCCGGCCATGGTCGCTGACCTCGGCGTGACATATGTCATCCTTGGACACTCAGAGCGTCGCGAATACTTCGGCGAATCAGATGCGTTCATCAACAGCAAAACGAAAAAAGCGTTCGAACACGGTCTTACGCCAATCGTTTGTGTCGGTGAGACATTGGAAGAGCGTGAAGGCGGCAAGTTCGAAGACGTCATCAAGACGCAAGTCGAAGGTGGCCTCGCGGACCTCTCTGCTGACCAAGTCAAACAACTCGTCATCGCGTACGAGCCAGTTTGGGCAATCGGCACTGGTAAATCAGCGGACGAAGCAGACGCGCAAAGCTCATGCAAATATGTTCGTGACGTGGTAAAAGGTCTTTACGGTGAAGACGTGGCGGCTGCGGTTCGCATCCAATACGGCGGTTCTGTAAAACCTGAGAACATCAAGGAGTATATGGCACAAGAAGACATCGACGGCGCGCTCGTCGGCGGTGCTTCACTTGAAGCTGCTTCGTTCCTCAAGTTGTTGGAGGCGATTTAAATGGCAAGACCAGTCGCCCTCATCATCTTAGATGGTTTTGGAATGCGGAACGAGACGTTCGGTAACGCGGTCGCTGCGGCGAACAAACCGAACTTCGACCGCTTCTGGGAGCAGTATCCACATACGCTCTTGAACGCGAAAGGCGAGTACGTCGGCCTTCCGGAAGGACAGATGGGGAACTCGGAAGTCGGTCACTTGAATATCGGTGCCGGCCGGGTCGTCTATCAGTCACTTTCACGCGTCAACAACGCCATCAAAGACCGTTCACTCTTCGACCGCCAAGCGATGAATCACTTGGCCGGACATGTGAAGAAGTATGACTCGAGTCTCCACATCATGGGACTCGTCTCAGACGGTGGGATTCACTCACACATCAATCACATGTACGCCATCGTCGAGTTCGCGAAACTCCACGGCATCGAAAAAGTTTACATTCACGCTTTCACGGACGGCCGTGACTGTGATCCGAAATCAGGCGCTGGCTTCCTCGAACAGACGGAAGCGAAGCTCGCTGAACTCGGACTCGGTCAAGTCGCTAGCGTGTCTGGACGTTACTATGCCATGGACCGCGACAACCGTTGGGAACGCGTCGAGAAAGTATACGACGTGCTCGTCAACGCGAAAGGCGAAGTCGGTACGAATGCAGTCGACGTTCTTAAACAGTCGTATGCAGACGGCTTGACGGATGAATTCGTCTTACCGACGGTCATCGAGAAAGACGGTCAACCGATTGCGACGATTAAAGACAACGACGCAATCATGTTCTTCAACTTCCGTCCGGACCGGGCGATTGAACTGGCGAAAGTGTTCAAAGAGAAGACCGGCTTCAAAGGCTTCGAACTTTCGAGCGCACATCCAGAGAACATCTTGCTCGTCTCGATGACGAAATTCTCGGATGAAATCGACACGGACATCGTCTTCCCACCAGAAGATTTGAAAAACACGCTCGGTGAGACTCTCGCCGCGCAAGGGTACAAACAGCTCCGCGCTGCGGAAACTGAGAAATACCCGCACGTCACGTTCTTCTTGAACGGACAACAAGAAACACCGTTCGAAGGTGAAGATCGTTTCCTCGTACCGTCACCGAAAGTGGCGACGTACGACTTGAAGCCGGAAATGAGCGCATACGAGCTCACGGAAGGTCTTCTCGAACGCATCGAATCGGACACGTATGACGCGTATATCATCAACTACGCGAACCCGGACATGGTCGGCCATTCCGGTATGCTCGAACCGACGAAGAAAGCTGTCGAAGTCGTCGACGAATGCCTCGGTAAAGTAGTGGACGCACTCATTGCCAAAGGTGGCGCGGCGATCATCACGGCGGACCACGGGAACGCTGACCTTGTCACGAACCCGGACGGCTCACCGATGACGGCTCACACGACGGAACCAGTACCATGTATCGTCACGAAAGAAGGGGTAGAACTGAAACCAGTTCTCCAAGGCGCTTTGTGCGACCTCGCCCCGACGCTCCTTCACCTTCTCGGTGGAGAGCAACCGGCTGAAATGACCGGTACATCAATCGTCACGAAGTAACTCAAAAAAACTTTCCAAACAAAAAGGAGCGAATTTTCATGTCAATGATTACAGAAATTTACGCACGCGAGATTTTGGATTCACGCGGTAACCCAACAATCGAAGTAGAAGTCTTCACAGAAGACGGCGGTTTCGGCCGTGCCCTCGTCCCTTCAGGCGCATCTACTGGTGAGCACGAAGCAGTAGAACTCCGTGATGGCGACAAGTCACGTTACCTTGGTAAAGGCGTACTTAAAGCCGTTGCTAACGTAAACGACACAATCGCACCAGAACTCATCGGCTACGATGTATTCGATCAAAACGCACTCGATAAGAAAATGATCGAGCTCGACGGTACGAAAAACAAAGGTAAACTCGGCGCAAACGCGATCCTTGGTGTCTCTATGGCAGCAGCACACGCAGCAGCAGACGAGCTCGGCCTTCCACTTTACACGTACCTCGGTGGATTCAACGCGAAGACGCTTCCAACTCCAATGATGAACATCATCAACGGTGGTTCGCACGCTGACAACAACGTTGACTTCCAAGAGTTCATGATCATGCCTGTTGGCGCGCCAACGTTCCGCGAAGCGCTCCGCATGGGTGCAGAAGTATTCCACGCCCTCAAATCAGTTCTTTCTGGTATGGGTCTTAACACAGCTGTCGGTGACGAAGGTGGTTTCGCACCAAACCTTAAGTCTAACGAAGAAGCGATCACAGTTATCCTTGAAGCGATCGAAAAAGCTGGTTACAAAGCTGGCGAAGACATCTACCTCGCAATGGACGTTGCATCTTCTGAGTTCTACGACAAGTCAACTGGCAAGTACGAACTCGCTGGCGAAGGCAAGTCAATGACAACTGCTGAGCTCGTAGACTTCTACGCTGAGCTCGTAAGCAAGTACCCAATCATCTCAATCGAAGACGGTTGCGACGAAAACGACTGGGACGGCTTCAAATTGCTCACTGACAAAATCGGTGACAAAGTTCAGCTCGTTGGGGATGACCTCTTCGTAACGAACACTGAGAAACTTGCTGAAGGTATCGAAAAAGGAATCTCGAACTCGATCCTCATCAAAGTTAACCAAATCGGTACGCTCACAGAAACATTCGACGCGATCGAAATGGCTAAAAAAGCTGGTTACACAGCTGTTATCTCACACCGTTCTGGTGAAACAGAAGATGCGACTATCGCGGACATCGCTGTTGCGACAAACGCTGGTCAAATCAAAACTGGTTCGCTCTCGCGTACAGACCGTATCGCGAAGTACAACCAACTTCTCCGCATCGAAGACATGCTCGGCGATGTAGCGAAATACGACGGTATCAAGTCGTTCTACAACCTCAAAAAATAATTGATTGTTTTCAGGTCCGCCTTGTGCGGGCCTGTTTTTTTGTGGCTAAACTCGTCTTTGCGGCACCGATACTTTCTGCAGGCAATCCACGGAGCCTCCTCGCACTTCGTGCTTGCGGGGTCTCCGCGCGATTGCTTTCCTGCAAGAGTCACGGTGCCGCTTGGACGGGCGCGAACGCTCTGTGTCGAGTCTCCTCGTCATCGACACTTCGTCCTGCTGTATACTGAATATGGTATAGATAAAGAGTAGGGGGAGTTACATGGACCAATCGCATGAACAAGAAAAAAGGTTGAGTGGCGGGAACGTGTCGACCGTCTATAAAAAGGGGAATCATGTCTATCGGACGTTGAAAGACGGCAGTGCGAACGTCCATTGGTTGTTAAAACATTTGGAAGCGAATGGGGTAGCAGGTGTTCCGCGATTTGTCGGGATGGATGATCAGGGCAGGGAGATTTTGACGTATCTCGAAGGGGAGACGGCCGATTATCCGTTGAAAGCCTACATGTGGTCAGATGAGGCGATTCAAGACGCCGCTCGGCTGATGCGCCGGCTGCATGACGCGACAGCGGATGTCGAGTGGCCGTCTGACTGGCAACCACTCGACAATACGCCAGAACCGTTTGACGTCATCTGCCATAACGACTTCGCCGTCTACAATACGATTTTCCATGACGAGAAAGTGGCAGGGGTCATCGACTTTGATTTGGCGGCGCCCGGACCACGAGCCTGGGATGTCGTGTATGCCCTTTATACGTTCGTCCCGCTCAGCCGGCGTCACCAAGCCGAGTCGGGTGAAGTCGTTCACTATGAGGCGAAGCGCGATGACGTGACGTACAAACGACGAGTCGCTCTCTTCTTGGAAGCATACGGATTGGAAGGGTCGACAGCAGAGTTGCTGACGATGTTACTGTTACGAATCGATGCGCTTTGTCGATTGATGAAACGGAAAGCGGCAGAAGGGGATGCGGCGTTCCAACACATGATCGATGAAGGGCACTATGACCATTATCAAGAAGAGTACCGGTTCATCGAGGTGCATGGACGGAAGTGGTTCTAAGAAAGGTTTTAGACGAACGCTTGTCGAGTGCTCATTCCGGGAATAGACTAGTGTAGGTAAAAGGAGGCGTTCGTCATGATGATCAGCGGTTTTCTCCTTCTTCTCATCGCGCTCGGTGTAGGCGGTTGGTTCCTGTACAAGTATATGGACGACCGGAAATGGTCGTGACGTATGTCACGGCCGTTTTTTTGTGTGCGTGAACGCTAGAAAATTGGGTATAATCATCAGATACAGCATAAAAAGGAGAGACGTCCATGACACGCGTACGGAAAGCCATCATACCGGCCGCCGGGCTCGGTACCCGCTTCTTGCCGGCGACGAAAGCGATGCCGAAAGAAATGCTCCCGATCGTCAACAAACCGACGATCCAATTCATCGTGGAAGAAGCCGTCGCTTCCGGTATCGAGGACATCATCATCGTGACCGGGAAGAACAAGCGCGCCATCGAGGACCATTTCGACCGGGCCATCGAGCTCGAACAGAACCTCGAGTCAAAAGGCAAGACCGAGCTCCTCGAGTCGGTGCGCCACTCGTCGAACCTCGCCAATATCCACTACATACGGCAACAGGAGCCGAAAGGGCTCGGTCACGCGATTTGGTGTGCCCGCAAGTTCATCGGCGACGAACCGTTCGCGGTCCTGCTCGGGGACGATATCATCGAGGCGGACGTGCCGGCGACGAAGCAATTGATTGACCAGTACGAGCAGTATGAGCGTTCGATTATCGGGGTACAGCGCGTCCCGTATGAAATGACGAATCGATATGGTATAATTGACCCGCTTGCCGTCGAAGGGAAGCTCATCCCGGTCCGGACGTTCGTTGAGAAACCGGCCGTCGGAGAAGCCCCATCGAACCTCGCCATCCTCGGCCGCTATATTTTGACGCCGGACGTCTTCGAGGCGTTGTCGGCGCAAGAAATCGGGACGGGAGGCGAGATCCAACTGACGGACGCCATCGCCCGCTTGAACGAGGTGGAGACCGTCTTCGCCTATGAATTTGACGGGCGCCGCTATGACGTCGGGGAACCGATCGGCTTCATCGAAGCGACGATTGCCCATGCGCTCTGCGACCCAGATTTAAAAGCCAACGTCCACACGCTCTTGAAGCGCTTCGTGGACGAACTCGAACAACAGTAAGGTGTGTTATTTTTGAAAACAATGTTAATGGTCTGTCAAAACTATTATCCGGAAATCGGCAGTGCCGGTAACCGGATGCAAAATATTACGCATCTCATGAAAGAACGCGGTTACGAGGTGGAGGTCATCACGGCCGCCCCGTCGTATCCGAACTTCAACTTGTATAAAGACGACCGCTTCTGGAACGACAAGGCGCTCAACAACCAGCCGTTCATCAAGCGTCTCATCACGAAGAAACGCAAGCATACGTCGAACATGGTGAGCCGGCTCGCTTTGTTTTTGGAACAGATGATTAAAGGCGTCGCTGCCGTCCAAAAGCTCGACTCGAAACCGGATGTCGTCTTTGCGACGACCCCGTCTTTTTTTATGGCGTTCGTCGGTGTGTATGCGAAACGGAAGTATGGCGTCCCGTTCATCTTGGACGTCCGTGACCTGTGGCCGGAGTCGGTGAAAGGCGTCGGCGTGTTCAAACACGACTGGATGCTCGCCCCGGCGTTTTGGTTTGAGAAGCGGTTGTATAAGGCGGCCGATGAAATCATCATCAACTCGGAAGGGTTCCGTAGCTATTTGCGCCAACGTGGCGTCGACAACGACATGATTCATTACATGCCGAACTCGATTCGCGAGAGCGAGCGCAACCTCGAGCGGACCGTCCCCGAGGACGACCGTATGGAGATTCTGTACGCCGGAAACATGGGCCTCGCCCAAGACGTGTCGCTCTTACTCGAACTCGCGGAGCGGTTCCGTGACGAGCCGCGCGTCCATTTCAAATTGATCGGCTACGGATACCGGAAGAACGAATTGAAAGACATGATTAAAGCCCGCGGTTTCAAGAACTTCCTGTTCCTCGAGGCGATGCCTCGGACGGAGGCGTTCCAAGCCATCAAGAACGCGGACGTCGCGTTCGTCAGCTTGATCGAGCAAGAAGTGTTCGATACGGTCATCCCGGGCAAACTGATCGATTATATGGCGGTCGGCAAACCAATCGTCGCGGCGGTGTCAGGCCATGCGGCGAATGTCATCGAAGCGGCCGAGGTCGGTTACGTGTCACGGAAGCGTGACATCAACGAGATCGAGCTCATGCTCCGGAAACTGCTCGAACGTCCCGACTTGCGCGAGAAGTACGGCGTGAACGGGATCCGTTATGTGAAAGACAATCTGTGTTGGGAAAACAACATACACGTCCTCGAAGACGTGATAGAAAAAGTAACGATGGAGGAAACACGATGAAGTCAGTATGTATGTTTGTATGGAACCATTTTACGAATGATGCGCGCGTCTTGCGCGAATGCTCGGCACTCGCCGAGGCGGGCTATGAAGTCGATTTGATCGCGCTCCAAGACCCGAAAAATCCGTCGCTCCCGAAAGAGGAGATGCGTCCGGAAGGATTCCGCGTCATCCGCGTCAAACGTCAGCCGTCGATTCTCGCCAACGGGATGAAGGCGCTCAAATCGGTCCGCACATGGGTCAGCGCGAAGAAGACGCGTCAACTCGGTGCCGGACTCGTCGGCGCGGGACTGCTCGTCCTCGCACCACTGACGATGATCGGACTCGGTGCGGCAGCTGGTGCGATTTTGTTCCCACCGGTGCGTAAAAACATCGTCAACGCGAGCGCGATGCTCGAGATGGTGTTCACTTCGACGAAGAAGTCGTACGATTTCTATCACGCCAACGACTTGAACACGCTCCCGCAGGCATTGATTGCCGGGAAGCTCGTCAACAAAGGTAAAATCGTCTACGATTCGCACGAAGTCCAGACGGACCGGACCGGTTACGGTTATATCCAAAGTAACCTTGAAGGCTGGCTCTTGCCGTATGTCGATTCGATGATGGTCGAGAACCACACGCGCGCGGCGCACAACGAAGAGCTCTACGGATTCTATCCGTACGTGCTCCACAACTATCCGTTCTATCGTCCGCTCGACTTCTCGCTCCGTAAAGACTTGCATGCGCTCCTCGACTTGCCAAAAGATGAGAAGATCCTCTTGTACCAAGGCGGCATCCAAGCCGGCCGCGGACTCGAGCAACTCATCCTCGCCGTCAAGGACTTCAACGAAGGCACGCTCGTCATGATCGGGGACGGGAAACTCAAGCCGGTGATCAAACAAATGATCGAGGACGAGGGCGTCAGCGACCGCGTCAAGATGATTGACAAAGTACCGGTCGAGGCGTTACCGTACTATACGATGAACGCGTATCTCGGTTTCCAAGTGTTGAACAACGTCTGCTTCAACCACTACTCGGCGTCATCGAACAAACTGTTCGAATATTTGATGGCCGAAGTACCGGTCGTCTCATGTGACTTCCCGGAAATCGAACGTGTCGTCGCCGGCAACGACGTCGGTGTCGTCGTCGATTCGCACGACCCACAATCGATCGCCGAAGGCGTCAACCGCCTGCTCGACGATCAAGCACTCTACGCCCGTGTCAAAGAGAACACGAAGACGGCGCGTGAGCAATATAACTGGGATTTGGAAAAAGAGGCACTCTTGAACGTCTACACGAACGTCGTAGACCGCAAGTTGCCGATTATGAAAGACGGTGCGCCAAAGCCAGTTCAACAGTAAAACTTAGACTGCGGCTTTGTGCCGCGGTCTTTTTTATATGGAAGGGGGACAAATGATGAAACGTCAGCAACAACATCTATTGCGTCAACAAGTCTGGAAGAAGCTCCAATCGATTTCCTTGAAGGATATCGCCTGGATCGTCGCCGGCTCATTCATTCTCGCGTTCGGGGTGAACTATTTCACCGTCCCGAACGATTTCTCGGAAGGCGGCCTGCTCGGGGTCACCATCATCCTGTACTACTTGTTCGGCTGGGACCTCGGGGTCACGTCGATTATCGGGAACGGGATTTTATTCATCGTCGGCTATAAGCTGCTCGACCGCCGGACGATGGTCTATTCGGTCGTCGCTGTCATCGCGACGTCGTTCTTCCTCAGCTTGACCCATGACTGGGGCAGCCCGGCCGAGGACAAACTGCTCGCGGCCGTGTACGCTGGGATCATGATCGGGGTCGGCATCGGTATGGTGCTCCGTGTCGGCGGGACGACCGGAGGCGGGGTCATCATCGCCCGTCTCATGGAACGCTATTTGCATATGAGCGTCGCTGTGTCGATGTTCATCATCGATGCCATCGTCGTCGGGGCGTCAGGCTTCATCCTCGGGGAACAAGTCGTGCTCTATACGTTGATCGCCATCATCATCGGCTCGTGGGTCATCGACCTCGTCGCTGAAGGGCTCAACATCCGTAAGGCTGTCACCATCATCAGCGACAAGCAAGAAGAGCTCGCCGTCGTGTTGACGGAGACGCTCGGCCGCTCGGCGACGATTATTCATGGTCACGGCTACTATACAAAGCAGGATAAGAACATGCTCTATATGATCGTCGATAAGCGCCAAGTCGGCCCGCTCAAGAAAATCGTCGAAGTGACAGACCCACGTGCCTTCGTCGTCATCCACCAAGTGAAAGAGGTCATCGGGGAAGGGTTCAGCTACCCGTCCCGATAATTTGAAAGCTGGTGTTTTGACGTCAACTTCTATATAATAAGAAGCGTGTAAAAAGAAGGAGGAACTGACTACTATGCAAACGATCGCTACAATCAGCCTACTCGTCGTGGCTGTTTTATTGATTGTCGTCGTACTGCTCATGTCAGGTCGGTCGCAAGGTCTTGGGGCGATTGCAGGTGGCGCGGAGCAGTTGTTCGGCCGCCAGAAAGCGCGCGGCTTCGACGCTGTTTTGAACCGAACTGCAGCTGTACTAGGCACATTGTTTTTCATTTTAGGATTACTAGTCGCATCATTATGATGAAAGGCTGATCGTTCTCGATTTTTACGTGAGGCGGTCGGCTTTTGTTTTTTTCAATTATTTTTTGGGAATAATGGATTGTATGAGGAGATGACGTTAGCAATGAAAATTACAGCACCGAAACCGTTCTTCTTTGAAGGCGGACCACGTGCCGTGTTGATGTTACATGGCTTTACCGGATCGAGCGCGGATGTCCGCATGCTCGGTCGTTTCCTGCAAAAAGAAGGCTATACGTGTATGGGTCCCCAGTACCGGGGCCATGCCGTCCCGCCGGAAGAATTGCTTCAGTACGGACCGGCGGACTGGTGGGAGGACGTCTTGAACGCCTATCAGTCGTTGAAAGATAAAGGCTATGAGGAGATTGCCGTCTGTGGCCTCTCTCTTGGCGGCGTCATGTCGCTTCGCCTCGCTTCACAGGAAAACGTCAAAGGCGTCATCCCGATGTGCGCCCCGACCGGAATCGATGCCGAGGACCGGTTATACAAAGGAGTCAAAGCTTACGCTCGAGAATATAAATCTCGAGAAGACAAATCACCTGAACAGATCGAACAGGAGATGGCGGACTTCAAACCGATGCCGACGCTCAAAGACCTCCGTGCCTTCGTCCGTGACACGACGACAAAACTCGAAGATATTTTCGTCCCGGCGCTCGTCGTCCAAGGGGCGAAAGATCAAATGGTCGATCCTGAATCTGCACACGAAATTTACGAGGCGATCAACGCGTTCCAAAAAGAACTGCTCATGTATGAGGAGTCGGGACACGTGATCACACTCGATAAAGAAAAAGAGAAACTGCACCAGGACGTGCTCGATTTTCTCGAAACGTTAGACTGGTCAGTCTAAAAAGGAGGTGTCACGTTGAATTTACGTGACCAACTACTAGAAATCATCCAAGCCAGTGATAAAGCACTGACAGTGGACCAATTGACCGAGCGTCTTGCGCTCGAGTCGACGGATGCCTTTAAAGAGCTCATCCGCACCTTGAACACCCTCGAAGAAGAGGGCTTAATCGGCCGCACACGGACGAACCGTTACGGGACGCTCGCCGTGCTCGGCCAAGCAGCGGGAATCATCTCGATTCACCAACGCGGCTTCGGCTTCTTATCGGTCGAAGGGGAGACGGAAGACGTGTTCCTTCCGCCTGACCAATTGAAA
This sequence comes from Exiguobacterium sp. s36, assembly GCF_018618345.1. NCBI lineage: Bacteria > Bacillati > Bacillota > Bacilli > Caryophanales > Exiguobacterium > Exiguobacterium sp. s36. The sequence goes on along the minus strand of NZ_JACSLW010000001.1, from coordinate 475,712 downwards.
GACGTCTACCACGGGGACACGATCCTCGTCAAAAAACGCGAGGACAACCGCGGCAAGACCGAGGGCGTGCTCCTCAAAGTCTTGAAGCGTGGCTTGTCGGAGTTCGTCGGGACGTATACGCTCCCGAGCGGACGCCTCGACCAGTTCGCCTTCATCGAGCCGGATGACAAGCGCATCAACTTCTGGCCGGTCGTCAACCCGGACAAATCGCTCGGTGCCGTCGATGGCCATAAAGTCGTCGTTCGCATCACGAAATATCCGGACGGACGTTTCGCCGGAGCGTGTGACGTCGTCCGCATCATCGGACACAAGAACGACCCAGGCGTCGACATCTTGTCGATCGTCTATAAGCACGGCATCCCGACGGAGTTCCCGGAAGATGTCATCGACCAGGCGAACGCCGTACCGGACGAGGCAGACGAGAAGGACTTCATGGGACGCGTCGATCTTCGTAACGAGACGATCTTCACGATTGATGGCGAAGACGCGAAAGATTTGGACGATGCCGTCCACGTCAAGAAACTCGACAACGGCAACTATGAGCTCGGCGTTCATATCGCCGACGTGTCACACTACGTGACGGAAGGGTCACCGCTCGACGTCGAGGCGTTCGAACGGGGGACGAGTGTGTATCTCGTCGACCGCGTCATCCCAATGTTGCCGCACCGTCTCTCGAACGGAATCTGTTCGCTCAACCCGCACGTCAACCGTTTGACGCTCAGCTGTGTCATGGAGATCTCCCCGCAAAACGGGAAGGTCGTCAATCATGAGCTGTTCCCGAGTGTCATCAAGACGACGGAGCGGATGACGTACACGAACGTCCGTGAAATCATCGAACGCGATGACGAAGCGACGCTCGAACGTTATGAGCCGTACATCCCGTTGTTCGACCTGATGGCCGAGCTCGCGGAAGTGCTCCGCACACGCCGTAACTCACGTGGTGCCATCAACTTCGATTTCGCCGAGGCGAAGGTCGTCGTCGACGAGGAAGGCAAACCGGCCGACATCGTCTTGCGTCCACGCTCGGTCGCCGAGAAGTTGATCGAAGAGTTCATGCTCGCGGCCAACGAGACGGTCGCCGAACACTTCCACAAGATGGACGTGCCGTTCATCTATCGTGTCCACGATAACCCGAAACCGGACAAGCTCGATTTCTTCTTCGACTTCGTCGCGAACTTCGGCGTGCACATCGAGCGGTTCAAAGGCCAAAAGGTCGAGCCGAAGACGCTGCAGAAGATTTTGAAGGCGATCTCAGGTGAACCGGAAGAGCCGGTCATCAGCACGATCATGCTCCGCTCGATGCAACAGGCGAAGTACGATGACGTCTCGCTCGGCCACTTTGGCTTGGCGACCGACTTCTATACGCATTTCACGTCGCCGATTCGTCGCTATCCGGACTTGATTGTCCATCGTCTCATGCGCACGTACGTCTTCAATGGCGACGTGTCAGAGAAGACGATTGCCAAGTACGAGGACCGTCTCGACTCGATCGCCGAACAGGCGTCGAAACGCGAGCGTCGTTCGGTCGATGCCGAACGCGAGACACAAGCGCTCAAGAAAGCCGAGTATATGGAATCACGTCTCGGAGAAGAGTTCGACGGCGTCGTCAGTGGCGTCACGAACTTCGGGATGTTCATCGAGCTCCCGAACACGATCGAAGGGCTCGTCCGTCTCCAGTCGATGGATGACTATTACCACTTCGACGAGTCGCAGCTCATGTTGCTCGGCGAGCGGACGAAACGTCAGTTCCGCATCGGGGACGCAGTGCGCGTCAAGGTCGACGCCGTCAACTTGGACGAGCGTACGATCGACTTCACCGTCGTCGGCATGCCGAAGCGGGAACAGTCGCGCCGTCGCCAACCGACGACGATTAAAGCGACGGAAGGTCGTCCGAAGAAAGACGACAAGCGTGGAGGACGCGGTCGTGATGACAAACGTCCGAAGCGTGGCAAGCCGGGCAAACCGGGGAAACCTGGCCAAGCCGGGAAATCGTCGAAACCAGGCGAGAAGCCGAAGTCGTCGCAAGGACGTTCGGCGCTCGACTTGAAGAAGAAAGACGGTCAAAAACGTAAAGGCGACGCCAAACGCGGAGCGAAGAAGCGTCGCTGACGGGAGGGGGCGACCCCTCCTCCATATTGAAGTAAAGGACTGAATGTCTATGGCCAAGAAGAAAGATTCGAACGCGCTCGCGCAAAACCGAAAAGCGTCCTTCGATTATGCGATCGAAGATACGATTGAAGCCGGCATGGTGTTGACGGGGACCGAGATTAAATCGGTGCGCCAGTCGAAGATCAATATCGCCGATGCGTATGTCCGTTTTGACGGTGGCGAGGCGACGCTTCATAACTGTCATATCAGCCCGTTCGAGCAAGGGAACCGGTTCAACCACGAGCCGCTTCGTATCCGAAAGCTATTGTTGCATAAGAAGCAAATCAATCAGCTCATCGTCGCACAAGGGCGTGACGGTTATACGATCATCCCGCTCAAAGTGTATCTTAAGAACGGCTTCGCCAAATGTCTCCTCGGCATCGGGCGCGGGAAGAAGAAGTATGACAAGCGCGACGACTTGAAGAAGAAAGACGCGAAGCGTGACGTCGACCGGGCACTGCGGGACCGGCAAAAATACTGACAGCGAGACCTGATTGTGGTATAGTTGTTGTAGTACCAATTACCACCTCGGGGACGTTATGGATTCGACGGGGGTAGGTCGGTCGTATGTGGCGTGTCGAGGGGTCGGCCTCGTTAAAACGCAAACGCCTATAACTGGCAAAACTAACACACAACTCGCAGCAGCCTAAGTGCCCTGCGGATCCTGACATCCATCGCTTGTGTGGATGATTATCAGGGTCTCAAACTAAGCAAGCTACGCTTCAACCTCGCCGTCTGAGGGCGCGAAGAAGAGATGAATCAGACTGGATGCGACAACGCCTGTTTATCGGCAGTGTCACATTGAGATTCAATAGATAAACTACACACGTAGAAGCATGCGTTACGATGCCTTCGGACGCGGGTTCGACTCCCGCCGTCTCCATTTTTAAGCAGTCTATAACGACTGCAATCAATGATATTTCATGAAGACCTTCTAATTTCATTGAGATTAGAAGGTCTTTTGATTTTTATGGAACAACTCAATCACAATGAAATGAAAGCAGGTGAACCAAATGGGAAAATATCAATTAGATACGAAAAGTAAAGTGGCTGCTGCCAAGTATCAAGATGGGAAAAAACCAGCTGTCTCGAATAAAAAAGATAAGATCAATCAGATTCGAGAAGCATATTTGCAGAAGAAAAATGACAAGAAACCATCTAGGGAATGATCAGACAGCTTAGCTGCCTTTAAGTGTCATGCTATAAGAAGTTGAAATGAAAGAAGAGGGTCATCCGTGTTCGATTAACAAAGAATCAATCATGAGTGTGCCAAATTGCATGAGTCTGCTCATAATTTTTTAATTCGAAATCTCAACTTGGATGTGATAATGCTTGTTTGTCGGCATTATCACATTGAGACTTAATTGATGAACTACATACATAGAAGTTTGCGTTATAATACCTTCAGACGTGGGTTCGACTTCCGCTGTCTCCATTAAGATTTAACAAAAAAGATAACCTATGAGAGTGATTTCTTTTGGTTATCTTTTTTGTTAATTTTTTTTATGTGTTACTTAGTAACCTGTATTGATTAGATTGAATTTTTATTGCTTCCTCTGTGTACGACTGTATTTTAAAATATGCACATTCATTTGCATCCAAATTAATTTTTCTTATAAGTAACTTCCCAAAGTTAGAATCATGTGTACTTAAAAAGATTTGTCTGCTTTCTATCAAGATTAAATTTGAAATTACATCTATAAATGAAAAAGCATTAATATCGTCTAGATTTTGAAATGGATCATCAATGCCTATTACTTTAAGGTTACTCCAATTTTGTGATTTGTTAAGTGCCAAAAATATACTCATCGCTAGCACTGTAGATTGAGCAGCACTTAATGTAAGACTAGCGTTTTGGGAAATTTCTTTGTTGACACTAGTTGAATTGACATTGTGTAGAGTGTTGCTTAACATAAGAAAAAGCTCATTCTCTTTTGTTATCATATTCACATAATTTAGATAAGAATGTGGAGAAATTTGTCTGAAATATTTATTCACAAGTTCTGATAAATTATTTAAATATTTATTTACTAAGTCATTTTGTATTTTTTCATGTTGATCACTAAAATTATTTAATTGAAGAGACACATTTTCATATTTTATAATGTCATTATTAATTTCTGAAATTTGGGAATTGATATTTTTTATTGCAATTTCTAAATCACTGACTTCATCAAGGTTTAGATAATTTGTTACCACGTTTAAAGCATTATTAGACAGATATCTTGCATTCTCTATAAGCTCGCAACTTTCATCAATAAAAACTACAATTTTTGAGCTATCTAAAGGTAAAATAGTCTGATATTTCTCTTCTATTTCATTTTTAATTTCCTGAAGGGACTTTATTTTCTTTATTTCATTTTTAATAAGTTGGTCATTTTCAATAATTTTATTTTCGACTGTACTAATAACTTTTGTCACATTTGTAATATAGAGTTTGGTTTTTGAAATCCTTTTTTCTAATTTTTTTTCATTTGAAATCAGGTCTTTATCTAAACGATTTTCACTTACAAACTTAACTATCTCTTCTTCGATATTTTTTACTTGCTTTTCCAGTTCCATTATTAAATTAAGTTTCTTTTCAATTTCAAGATATCCTTCATATTTATTTTCGTTTTCTTTTTTAAATGTTTGAAGGATTTTGATCATAGTTTGAATGTCATGTAAATTTTCAACTTGTATAGAATTATTAAAATTTAAAGAATTCATTTCTTTTTTTATAGTAGAGTATGAATCATTTATACGGTTAATTGAAATCTCTAGGAGGTCCAATTTTTGAGTTTCTAAAATTTGTTTAGTAACAAATTTATTTTTATTAACCTTATATGAATTTATTGATAGTTCAATTTCATTTAAAAATAATTTAGAGTTTTCTATTTGATCATAAATTGACGATTTAAGTGTTTCAGAGTTATTAAAATTTGTCCCGCACACGAGACAGCTTTGTCCATTGTTATTTAAGTGATGTAATTGAACTTCATTAATTATATTATGAATTTGAATATCTAAATTGCTACTTTTTTTATTTTCCAACTTCAAAATATTACTTTCGGTTTGAATAATTTTTTGTTGAATTTCTTTTAATATATCTTTTTGTACTTTGATTTTTTTGTTTGTGTCTTGTTTTTTTACGTTAAGAGTTTTTAATTCTTCTTTTAGGTGAAGAATTTTTTCTTTTTGTAAAAATTGATTCAATTTTTCATTATTATTAGTAAATTGTTCTTTGAATTTTAGAATTTCGCTAAAATTAATCTCTAAGGATGTTGTTGAAATAACTTCAAGTATATTTTTTATTTCTTTACGTTGTTTATCTAACTCTTTTTGTTTTTTTGTTTGTAGCTCTTGATTTCTAAGAAGTGACTGATTGATAAAAAGTATTTTCTCTAAGTTATGTATTCTGGAATTTGACTTTTCTAATCCATGCTTACGGTTATGTACATATCTTTGTAAAGTATGAATTTCTTTTGTAATATCCTCAATTTTAAGATTTGAACCATAGTCAGAAATATATAAATTTCTTGATTCAATTTTAAATTTTTGTTCTAATAATTTGTGTTTCTCGGAATCAAGAATATTAATATATTGAATTAAAAGCTCTTTTTCCTTCTTTGTAATAGTAGTAATATTTTTTATGATCTCATAAGAATTTAGATGGACATTACTGTTATTTATCCAGCACTGTTGAATTTGTTTTATTACTTCCGACTTTAGTAAAACGCCATTTTTTTTACTGAAATCGTTTTTAATATTATATTCATTACTTTGTAATTCAAGTTTACGGGTTTTAATTTCTCTATCATTATTTAAAGAATTTAGTTCTTCTGAGCACTTTTTCTTTAATTTTTGTAAATACTCTTTAAAGTCATTTCCATATCTAGTTATACCCAATGCATGTTCTAGCTTTTTATAGCGTTCACTCGGTTTATTCCCTCGTACAAACTCTTCTAAATTTTCTTGAGATAATATGAGTGTTGATTCGATAAATGTTAATAACTCAAAAGACGCTAATAAATCCGAATCATCTAATATTCTTTTGTCTATCAATAAATTTAAAATTTGATTTTGCCCTTCTTTAATACCGTAGCTTTTATTGTTTATAGTCAATTTAGTTTCGTTATTCTTTTTTATAGATCTTTTTATTTTTATCTCTCCATTGTTTCCTAAATATAGTTCAACAGTAGCTGCTTCACAGCCGTTATTTAGTGCATCATTATTGATTAAATAGTTAAATTGTTGATATTCTGTTGAGCCAATGTATCTTGAAATCTTTCCTGACATAACCCAATTGATAGCATCAAAAATTGTACTTTTGCCATGACCATTTGGTCCTTCAATAACAATCACTTTTCTATTATTGAAGTCAAATTCATGCTTACCTCTAAATATTCGAAAGTTCTCTAGTATAACCTTATTTATAAACATCTTACACCTCTTCTATCTTTAATATTTTATTAATGTCAACGCTATAATTTTTTTTGTCAGTCAAATACTCCTGAAAGTAACTTGTTAATAGAGTATTTGAATCCACTAAATCAGGTGTTTCTGGATCAAATGGAGTCTTTAATATTTCTTCTTTAAATATTTTGTCATAATCAAACTTCTCAGCATCTACCGTTTTTATTCTTATAAAAGGTATCTTATTAATATCTTCTTCGCTTTTGAGAATGTATTTTTTACAAATCTCATCATTTTTTTCTATTTTATTTATGGCTAATCTGGTTTCTACATCGTCTGAATTAAAATCTAGCACCATAAAGAAATATAGGTTGTTTTGAAACTTATTATCAATAAAATGTGAAGCGATTGATATTTGTACATAATCATCGTCTGTCCATCTAGATAATGAGTTCTTAGTTCTGTATTCCTTTATAAATATCATTCGAGTATCGTCGGACCAAGAATCAATATTTAACTGTTCAAGAGGATATTGTATTTCATTATTCATTTTTTTGTACACGAAATTATTATCTTTCAATACTTCGGAAATTTTTTCAGCTTTCAATATGTATCCGCTCCATTTCTTTGACCAAGTTATTGAGGTGATTACTCCAGGTTTCTATAAGGTCATCAGTTTTGAAACTATCTAATTCCATATCTTCAGAATTCAATACTTCAAAAAAATCGTTTATACCCTTACTATCTAAGAAATGCAAATGTGTGGGGACATCAGTTATTTTCTTAATTTCTTCATTAGAACTAGTAATTTTTTTGAATTTACTTAGTAAGGACGAGGCCGAAGATTGGGTCGCATCCTGTTTGGTTCCTAAAATCAAACAGTATAAATCTAATGTGATTTGTCTAGAAACCTCACATTCATTTAAACTAATTTTAATTTTTTCTAAAGATCTAAGCTGACTTTGTTTATTGCGAGCATGATAAATAGTAAATAATAAATTGTCTAGAACGTTTGACCTTCCTTGATGAAATAACATTCTTGCATCATGATAAACTTCTGAATTTTCTTCTAAAAATACTAGGAAGTATATAATAAACAGTAAAGCCTCTTTCAAGTGAACTATAATTTCACTCTCACTGTAATTCCATATCGACACACTGTTTTCAGCACTAAAAATTTGATTCAAAATGGACACGCAATACACCATGTTTTTTGAGTTGCTATCTGCTATATGATGATTAAGCCACTCAAGCTCAGATAACAGTTCTTGTTTTAATTTATAATTCGAAAATTGACTGTTGATATCATTATTTAATTCTTTTAAGGCAGTTTCGAATAATCCCCAAGCACTATCATAATAAGTCTCTACGGTCATTACTTCTTTTGCTTCAACTAACCATGTATCTACCATTTTTTTTATTTCTTGATTGGTAATAATTAAATCACTTTTATTGATTTTTTCTTGAGCGTCTTGGTGACTATTTGATATTACATATTGAAACATTCTTTCAACAATATAATTAGAAATTGATAGGTTTCTCATACCATCTATATCTATGATTTCACCTATCATATGTATAATGTCTCGTTTTAATTCTTCGGTAGACCCAAGTTTATTGATAAACAGTTTATCTAAGTAATAGTCAATATTTTTAGAAGAGTAAGCATTAAAGTCATGGTAAGATCCATTAATGCTAATAGGTTTAATAATTTCTTTTTTTAGAGTATCATCGTCATTTATTAATTCTGTTGTTCCAAGCTCTGTAATTTTTAGTAATTTGAATTCCGAATTATCTGTATATTTAGCCAATCCATCCAAACTATGTCTGGGGGTATTTGTAACAATTTCGAATTGAGGAAGAAGTACTGTAGCATTTTCTATGTTAGGATTTATTAAAAAATGTTCATAACCCAAAAAATTTTTCTCAACCCAGCTGTTAAAATGCGAGATTGGAGGAGTAGTTTGTTTCATTGGCTTTCTTTTATAAAAATCGTTAGGTTTATGAGTTTTATAACCATCCTCTTTTACCGTTTTGACTTGAATAAATCTTACTTCTGCATCTCCCAAAAGTGTAATATCATCAAAATATTCCAAAATCACAGAATGCCACCAGTTGTGTTTTGCGGGATATATCATCCATGTCATATAGTACATTGCTACATAGTATTGGTAGACAAATCCTCTCATTGCAATTAGTCCACCCAAATCTTTTAAATTCCCCTTCATCAGCGAATCGACAATTTGGTCTTTATGTTTTCGAATTTCATCTTTATCTTCTTCCTCAGATAGTGTGTTCTCAAATTCATTTAAGTCAAATTCGATTCTTTCTCTTATGTCATCCTGAGTAGTTTCCATTATTTCGCCCCATTACTATAATTTGATTATGAATATACTTCTAAGATATAGTTTAAATGCTCCTTAATTAAATAACCACTTTATGTAAAATTTTCTTCCGTTTTTGATGAATATACAACGACTAGTTCGTCTTCAGTTGTTCATAATTATTGAAAAGAGGGTATTAATCGACATTTTCTACATAGTTAAATTAAAAAAATAATTTAATGTATAAGTCCATCATTATGACAAGTGGAAGAGTCTGCATGTATTCAAGAATAATGAATGATATAAAGATTTAAGTCGCTGTTATCGATTTATCCCATTTTATAATGGAACGAAAAGGATAACGTGATTGACAATTGAGCACCGAAAACATAAAACGAATCGACCATTACTAATCAGGTTCGACTCGTTTTCAATTCACACTTAATCTCATCATGAACTAAACTCTAAAATTCGAGACTCACCACAAATTAAACAAATCCGCCACGATTGCATCACTTCCGTCTTGGAACATGAACAAGCCGAGTGTGATTAACAGCCCTCCGATGACGAGTGTACCGAACCGTATCAGTCCGTTCGTGTTCTTTTTGAATAGGCCGCGAATTACGAGCGCTCCACCAATCAATAGCATCAAGAAATACCAAAACCCCATAGTCATTCCTCCTCCGCTTATAGTTGGCTTTAGTTTACATATATTTTCCAGTACATACTGTAGGGCGCGGGACTGATTTAATCTCAGCCTAAGACGGGTACAGTACCTTTATGTGTAAATAAAGGGGAGAGTGACCACTATGCGGAAAACCATCGTCATCGCGGGCGCGAGCGGCTATATCGGCTCGAACGTGATGGACCATTTAAAAGAAGAATACGACATCATCGCCTTATCCCGCTCGACGAAGAACAAAGAAGACGAGGACCACATCACGTGGCGGTCGTGCGATTTGTTCTCGTATGAACAGACACGCGAGGCGTGCGAGGGAGCGGACTACGCCATGTTCCTCGTCCACTCGATGATTCCGGACGGCGGATTGACGCAGGCGACGTTCGAAGACATGGACGCGCTCATCGCCGATAACTTCGCCCGGGCGACGAAAGCGAACGACATCGAACAAATCGTCTACTTGAGCGGCATCATTCCGAAAGAGTCGAAGACGTTGTCCCGTCACTTGAAGAGCCGGCTCGAGGTCGAACGGATTCTCGGTGGGCAAGGGGTGCCGGTGACGACGATTCGGGCCGGACTCATCATCGGTCCAGAAGGTTCGTCGTTCCCGATTCTCGCGAAACTCGTCAAACGGTTGCCGGTCATGATTCTCCCGAACTGGACGAAGACGGAGACACATCCGATCGACTTGCGTGAAGCCGTCCAAGCGCTCATCTCGGTCGTCGGGACCGAGGCGCTGTACGACCATCATATCGATATCGGCGGCCCAGAAGTGATGACGTATCGGAAGATGATTGAAGATACGGCTGAGGTCATGGGCAAACGCCGCGTCATGATCGACTTCCCGTTCCCGACAATCAAGCTATCCCGCCTCTGGGTCATGGCGGTGACGGGTGAGCCGAAAGACACCGTCTATCCGCTCGTCGAAAGCATGGGCCACGCCATGGTCGCGAAAGACACGACCGGCGTCAAGCAAGGGGAAATCCCGTTCAAGGAAGCGGTCGAGCACGCGCTCGAGGAAGAAGAGAAACAGAAGTCAGGTGGCGGCAAGAAGAAAAAAGCGCCGCAACAGTATACCGTCCGCTCGATTCAACGGTTCGGTCTGCCAGAGAACAAATCGGCGCTATGGATGGCCGACACGTACTTCGAGTGGCTCGGCCGGCTCGCGTATCCGCTCATCCAAACGACGAAAGAAGACGATGACTGGGAGATTGCGCTCCTCCGTCCGTCATTCGTCGCGCTCCATCTGTCGCTCGAGGACGAAGCGACGGATGATATGGCATCGTTCGCAATTGACGGTGGCTTGTTCACGAAGTTGAGTGAAGACGACAAGACGGGCCGACTCGAGTTCAGACGGCTCCCGGAATCGGACGAAGGGCTCGTCGCCATCCACGAGTTTGTGCCGGCGCTACCGTGGTGGTTCTATACGAAGACGCAGGCGAAAGCCCATCTCGTCGTCATGTGGCTGTTCGGCCGTCACGTCCGTCTGCTTGGGGAAGATGCGGACGAGGGCGACCAAGTAGTCGAAGCACCAGCGAACTAACGAAGACGCATCCATCGCGATGCGTCTTTGTTTTGTCGATTATGTTAACGTTTCGCCAGAGTCGTTTACAAAGGATGGGGACAGGCGTACACTGAACTCGTTTTCGACCTCATTGAAAGAAGGAATGCAAGAATGGACAACTTCATGACATCACGCCAAGGCTGGCAGAAAGACATCTCGGCCGGAATCACCGTCGGGGTCGTCGCCGTGCCGCTCGCGATGGCGTTCGCGATCGCCTCGGGCGTCGGACCGGTGTATGGGCTCTATACGGCCATCATCGCCGGCATCCTCGTCAGCCTGTTCGGAGGCTCGACGTTCCAAATCGCCGGACCGACCGGCGCCTTCATCCCGATCGTCTCGGGGGTCATGCTCGCGCACGGCTACGAAGGGTTGCTTGTGACGACGTTCCTCGCCGGGATCCTGTTGTTCCTCATGAGCGTTCTCCGCGTCGGACGACTGATTCGCTTCATGCCGCGGGCCGTCACCATCGGGTTCACGGCCGGGATCGCCGTCGTCATCTTCGTCGACCAGCTCGATGAACTGTTCGGCATCACGTTCGAGAAGGCACCGCACTTCCACGAGAACTTATTAACGCTCGTGACGTCGTTGCCGGAGGCGAGTCTTTGGCCCGTCTTCGTTGCCGCCGTCGGTTTCTTGACGCTCTGGCTCGTTCCAAAACTGCCGGTCAAGTTACCGCTTCTCTTGATGGCGATGCTCGTGCCGACGTTCGTCAGTCTCGTCATCCCGGGCGAAGTCGCGACGATCGGCAGCGCCTATGGCGGCATCCCGAGCGGACTGCCTGAGTTCAACTGGCTCGCGATCGACCTCGATTTGATTGCGACGCTCATGCCATCGGCGTTCGCCATCGCCTTCCTCGGAGCGCTCGAGTCGCTATTGTCGGGTGCGGTCGCAGACGGCATGGCCGGCACGAAGATGAACCCGGACAAGGAACTGTTCGGGCAAGGGCTCGCCAACGTCGTCGTCCCGTTCTTCGGCGGGATTCCAGCGACCGGCGCCATCGCCCGGACGGCGACGAACATTCAAGCCGGGGCCGTCAGCCGCCGCTCCGGTGTCATCCACGGGTTGACGGTGCTCCTCGCCGTGCTCGTGTTGGCACCGCTCGCGAGCTACGTCCCACTGGCCGCACTCGCCCCGATTTTGATGCGTGTGGCCTGGAACATGTCGGAGCGGCACCACGTCTTCGAGATGCTCAAACATCGGTCGGCCGAATCGCTCGTCCTGCTCGTCACGTTCGGGCTGACCGTCTTCGTCGACCTCGTCGTCGCCGTCGAGGTCGGGGTCATCTGTGCACTCGCCTTGTTCGCGAAACGGATGGCCGATACGATTGACGTCCGCGAACAGACGGAACGGTACGTGACGCGCGACGGCCAAGTCGTCTTCAGCGTCGAGGGACCGCTCTTCTTCGGGGCGATCGAGATGTTCGAGCATGTGTTGCATCATATCCATGACGAGCCTGACGTGTTCATCTTCAACTTCCACCGTTGTCCGGTCATCGATGTGACGGCCGTCGAAGAGATTCGCCGCGTCGTGCGGGAATTGAAAGCGGCCGACCGTCGTGTCGTCTTTGCGCACTTGTCGACACCGGTGCGCCAGACACTCACGCATTACGGCGTGCTCGAGTACGTCGACACGTTCGAGACGACGCAGGAAGCGATTGACGCGTCTTAACGGACGGACAGAATTTGACCGAACGGGATGCGGCGCACGTCCGTGTCGAACAGCTCGACTTCACGCTCCGCATAATAGATGGCATGAACGTAGCCGCGCACCGTATGGGTCATGCCGTTGTCGAACAGCGTCAGCTCAACGGCGTCACCTTCACGGATGGCGCGTTCGAGCTCGGTCTGCCACAAGTAGAGCAATTGCTCATCCAAGTCGGGCAGCTCAATCTTTTGGACGTGGGCGTAATATTTCTTCAGCAGCGCCACGTGCTCGGGCATGAGGAACGGAATCCATTTCAATTCACCGCGGTCTTTGTAGCGGGTCTGGCTCATGACGATTCACCTCCTTGTTTATGTCCGCCGATGAGGCGTTGCCGCGTCCGGAGCGGACTGTCTTTCAATAAACTCGATGCTGGGCGGATCGTGCCGCGTCCGAAGCGGACGTTCAAGCTATCGACGAGATCGAGGAAGTCGAACCGGCGCGCCCGGGCCCACTCATCCTCGAAGAAGGAGAGTTGGACATGGTCGCTCCTTGGCTCGAGCTTGCCGAGGGCGACCGAGACGTAACGGACTGCCTCCGTCTCGTCCCAGGCGTCGAGGAAAAGCGTCAACAATACCGGCAAGAACTCGCGCTCGTCCGCTGTGAAGCGGGCGAGCTTTTTTTGTTTGCTGAACCCGCGCCGCTCGCTCGTCCGGGTGTAGCGGACACCGAGATGGACGCTGCCGCCGACGAGTCCCGCCTGTCGCGTCCGCATCCCGACCTCGACGGCGATGGCCTGCAAGACGAGCCGGATGGCCGCGTACGTCGTATAGTCTTTCATGAGCGTGATGCCGTGGCCGATCGTCCGGGGACGCTGCCGCTTCGCCCCGAACAAAGAGCTTGGCGGGAGGATCGTCGGCGACTCGTCGATGCCCCAGGCGTGATGCCACAGCTCGGCACCGATGACGCCGAACTTCTCATGGAGCGTCTCGAGCGGATAGCGGGCGAGGTCGCCAATCGTGTCGATGCCGAGCCGCCGGAGATGGACTTCCATCTTCGCGCCGACGCCCCACATCTTGCCGATCGGGGCCGGGTGGATTAATCGTTCGACGTCATGGAGGAAACAGCTGGCGACACCCGTCTTCTTCCCATGCAGGTCGAGGACGAGCTTGGCGAGGACGTTGTTCGGCCCGATACCGATCGTGACCGGGATGCCGGTATAGCGGAAGACGGTCGAGCGGATGAGGCGGGCGAGGTGCGCATCGTTCCCGAACAGCCGCTCCGTCCCCGTCAAGTCGACGAGCGTCTCGTCGACCGAGTAGACGCGGATTGCCTCCGGGGGTGCGAACTGATGCAAGATGTGGACGATTTGCACGGATACGTTCAAATAATGGCTCATCCGGGCCTCGGCGTAGATGATGTGCCGTCGTTCGTGCCACGGCAACCGGTCGATGTGGAAGCGCCGGGAGCCGGTCTTGATGCCCAGTTGCTTCATCGGCGGTGTCGCGGCGAGGACGAGGGCGCCGTGATCTTGGAGGTTTGATAAGACGACGAGCTTCGTCTTGTACGGGTTCAACTTTCGGGCGGCGCACTCGCAACTGGCATAGAATGAGACGCTGTCGATACAAAAAATCCGACGTCGCATAGCCACCTCTCCTTTTTTACGAACAAACGTTCTGTTTTTGTCATCGTATCACGGTCTCACGCCGTCTCAAATAGAAAAATGAAAAGAAATTTTGAAAAGAGTAAAAAAAAGGGTGTAATGAGTGGTGGAATTCCAACTTTCTGGGATTTGCCAAAATAAAAAAACGAGGCGGAAACAAAATCCGGTATAATGAGAGGGTAGCTAGACAAATATGGTTTCGGACGATGGAGGCTATCCTGTGATTGATTTTGTGAAGCAATTGACCAATGATCAGGCACGACGATTGAAAACCTATAAGAAACAAGTCGAACGCATCAACGCGTACGAGGAAACGATGCGCGCTTTAGACGATGAGGCGCTTCGCCAGTACGCGCTCGAACTGAAACAGCGGCTCACGGACGGTGCGGATGTCCGCGCCATCACGGAGGAAGGGTTCGCCCTCGTCCGCGAGGCATCCGTCCGGACGATCGGGCTCCGTCATTATGACGTCCAGCTCATCGGCGGCCTTGCGCTACTTGAAGGGAACATCGCCGAGATGCCGACCGGGGAAGGGAAGACGCTCGTCGCGGCATTGCCGGCGTTCGTCAAGGCGCTCGAAGGGAAAGGCGTCCACGTCATCACGGTGAACGATTATTTGGCGCAACGTGATGCCGAACAGATCGGCAAGATTCACACGTTCCTTGGGCTCACGGTCGGACTGAACGTGCCGGAGATGGAGCTCCCTGACAAACAAGCGGCGTACGCGGCCGACATTACATACGGGGTCGGGACCGAGTTTGGGTTCGACTATCTTCGGGACCACTTGGTCGGCTCGCCGGAAGAACGCGTGCAGCGTCCGTTCCATTTCGCATTGCTCGATGAAGTCGACAGCGTCTTGATTGACGAGGCGAAGACACCGCTCATCATCGCCCAGAAGGACGAGTCACACGTCCGCCTGAAACGGCTCGCCCAAACCGTGTTCGGTCAATTGACGGAAGACGACTATACGGTCGACCTCGAGGCGCGCGCCGTCATGTTCTCGGATAAGGGCATCGAGAAGATTGAAGCGTTGTTCTCGGTAGACAACTTGTTCTCTGCCGAGCATCACGTCCTGTATCATTACATGATGCAGGCGCTCCGGGCGAACGTATTGTTCGAGCGGGACGTCGACTATATCGTCCAAGAAGGAAAAATCGAATTGATCGATTTGTTCACGGGCCGGGTCATGGAAGGACGCAGCCTGTCGGAAGGCCTCCATCAGGCGCTCGAGGCGAAAGAACAGCTCGACATCACCGAAGAGAACAAAACGACGGCCGAAATCACGATTCAACACTATTTCCGGATGTATCCGCTCCTCGGCGGCATGACCGGGACGGCCCAGACGTCACGCGAAGAGTTCATGAAGACGTATCAGATGGATGTAGTTCAAGTGCCGACGAACCGGCCGCGTCTGCGTGAAGACTTGCCGGACCGCGTCTTTGACACGATCGCCCATAAATATGCGGCGGTCGGACAAGAAGTGGCGGCCATCCACGCGACGGGACAACCGATTTTGATTGGGACGACCTCAATCGCTCAATCCGAAGCGGTGAGCGAACAGCTCGAGCGACAAGGCATCAAGCATGAACTGTTGAACGCGAAGACGGTCGCCCAAGAGGCCGAGATTATCGCCGAGGCAGGACGGCTCGGACACGTGACGATCGCCACGAACATGGCCGGTCGCGGGACCGATATCGTCTTAGACGAGACGGCGCGCGAACGCGGCGGCTTGTATGTCATCGGGACGGAACGACACGAGTCGCTCCGCGTCGACAATCAGCTCCGCGGACGGTCGGGACGCCAAGGCGATCCGGGCATGTCACGTTTCTTCGTCTCGCTCGAGGACGACCTCGTCAAACGGTATGCCGCCGAGCGCTTAAAACGGGTCGAGCACAAACTGAAGTCGGACGAGCACGGAGAGATTCGCCATAAGGAAGCGAGCGACATCATCGAATACGCCCAGACGACGATTGAAGGCGTCGGCGTGTCGGTCCGCGACTACATGTTCAAGCTCGACGACGTCTTGAACGAACAACGTCGCATCATCTACTCGATTCGCGACGAGGCGGTCGACGCCAATGCGACGGCCATCTTGAACAACGTGCTCGCGATGATGCGCCTTGCGCTCGAAGAGACGCTCGACCGTCATATCGACGTGGAGCTCGTCCCGGAAGAGTGGGCGACCGCCGCGCTCATCGAGGACTATATGTATTTGACGCAACAGGCGCCGACGTGGGACGACGAGGTCGGGGACAAAGACGAGTTGAAACGAGCGGTCGTACCGTGGATTGACGGTATCGTCGCGACGGCGAAGCAGCGCATCGAGGGCTATCCGGAAGTCATCGCCTTCGCGCGGCAACAACTGCTCAGCCATCTCGATATCCGCTGGACGAACCATTTGACGACGATGAACGCCTTGAAAGAGGGTATCGGGCTCCGTAGCTACGGCCAGGAAGACCCGAGCCGTCAGTTCGGCAAGGAAGGGCTCGAGATTTTCCAAGAGACGTATCTCGATATCGCCCGCGACGTGACGATTCAACTGTGCCAGTTAGATCTATACTTTGCGCAACGGGAAGAGGAGGGGCTGTGACATGTTCGGACTGTTGAAACGAAAAAAAGTCGAGACGATCATCCGCCAAGACGACGAGCGGACGCTCCGCCTCGTGTTCGATGAAGGGATGGACATCTCGAAAGAAGATGAGTACGTGTTCCGTTATCATGCGACGACGTTGCCACCGCTCGCGGACAACCAGTTGTCGATCGAACTGCTCAGCGCGACGAAGAACCCGGGCGGTCTGTCCGTGGTCGCCTTATTCCGCAACACGGTCGCGACCGAGTTCTCGCTCGACGAGATCCCGGTGCTCTTGTTGAACGAACGGCGTGAACCGCTCGGCCAGAAGATGCTCAGCCGGATGGACTTGCCGTCGTTCGAGGCGATGACGAGTAAGCCCGTCTATCTCGACTTCTTCGAAGAGGAACTGTTCACCGATGTCGACGAACTCGACACCGAGTCGATTCAGCTCGCCTTCCAAATGAACCCGACAGCTCCGCTCCAAGATGTGACCGACGCCGAACGGGATGCGTTCCCGGACGTGGCATGGCATCGCCTGAAACGGATGAACATCCTCAGCCGCCCGGTCGCCGAAGGCCAGTTCGACTTGCTGCTCGTCCATCTCGACGTGACCGACACGGAGATTGGCGCCTCGCTTCTTGTCCGGAACGGCTATGCCGAGCAAGCGCTCCAAATCCCGCGTCTTCCGCTCGAGTTGATGCAGCGAGACGAGGTCGTCGGCCAGGCCGACGCCGTGCTCGCCGAGCCGATTTTACCGAAACACGACTATCCGCTCCACGTCCGCTTTAAGCGGCCGGAAAATGAGAACGACGGACCGATTTCGATTCGCATCCGTTCGTGACGATATGACCATCCCCGATACGCGTCGGGGATGGTTTTTTAGGTCTAACGGACTGCTTGTGCGATGTCTAGCCTCTGAACAAGTTCAATCGAAAAATCGCTTAACGCGAAGTCGTCTGTTCGGTCTAATCATACGGATGCGGACCTTTTCCATGTTCTCGGAAAGTCGTCTAGGACCAGACCTTTCTTTACCAATTTTTTAAGGAAATAGGACATAGGCTTCATTAAAATGGAGGGGCCGCTATGGTATATTTAGTCCGCAATGCACACCACATGAATGGGGAGAAAAATCATGTCTAAATTTACGAAGATGGCCATTGTTACTTCGCTCATCGTCCCAACACTCATCCCGCTCCAACACGCGGCAGCAGAAGACGAGGACGTCGTCAAACTGCGCTTCTTGGAGACGACCGACCTACATACGAACATCACGAACTACGATTACTTCCAAGACAAGATCGATCACACAATCGGGTTGACGAAAGTCGCGACGTTGATTCAGCAACATCGCACGGACGCCGGCAAGCCGAACACGTTCCTGTTCGATAACGGGGATACGCTTCAAGGGACGCCATTCGGGGATTACGTCCGCGAACAGCATCAGAAAGCACCAGGCGCGTTCGAACATCCGATGTATCAAGCGATGTCGGCACTCGAGTTCGATGCGGTCACACTCGGGAATCACGAGTTCAACTTTGGGCTCCAGTTCTTGTATGACGCGATGCAAGGGTCGAAAGGCAAGCTTCGCTTCGTCAACTCGAACGTGAAGGACTTGTCGGGTGAGCCAATCGTCTCGAAATATAACGAGGACGGACAAGAAGTCCAAATCATCGAACGCCAAGTCGTCGACGGGGACGGCGAGACACATACGATTAAAGTCGGTGTGTTCGGGGTCGTGCCGCCGAAAATCATGTCGTGGGACTCAGGGAACCTCCAAGGCAAGGTGACGGCAGATGATATGGTACCGGCAGCAAAAGCGGCCGTCGCCAAATTGAAAGAGCAAGGCGCAGACGTTGTCGTCGCGCTCGCGCACTCAGGAATCGGGGAAAGTGCGACACTCGCGGATGAGCAATCAGACGGGGAAGAGAACGTCGGCTATACGCTCACGAAAATCGAAGGGCTCGACATGGTCATGACCGGTCACCAGCACGGCCGTTTCCCAGACGCGAAAGGGATGTTCACTTCATTCCCGAACGTGGATATGAACAAAGGGACAATCAACGGCAAGCCGGTCGTCATGGCGAACAACCAAGGGAAAGACCTCGGTGTCATCGACCTCGACCTCGAGCTCGTCGACGGCAAATGGAACGTACTCGACGCGAACGCGAAACTCGATACAGTCACGGCTGACACGCCGGTCGACCCGACGATTGCAACACTCATCGACGAGGACCATAAGGCGACGATCGAATACATCAACCGCCCGGTCGGTGAGATTCAAGACGACATCCAAAGCTACTTCGCGCTCGTCCGTGACGACGCGTCGGTCCAGTTCGTGACGAACGCACAGAAATGGTACGTCGAGAGAGAACTTGCGACGAACCCGGAGCTCGCGGCGTATAAAGAGCTTCCGCTCCTCTCGGCGGGTGCTCCATTCAAAGCGGGTAACCGTAACTTGACGGACGCTAGCTATTACACGAATATCCCAAAAGGCTCGATCGCATTGAAGAACGTGGCCGACCTATACGTCTTCCCGAACACGCTCGAAGTCGTCAAAGTGACAGGTGCGGACGTGATGGACTGGCTCGAGATGTCAGCCGGGGCGTACAAACAAGTCTCGGACACGAACGATGAGTTGCTCAACTTGGAGTTCCGCAGCTACAACTTCGATGTCCTCGACGGCCTCACGTATGAGATCGACGTGACCGGTCCTGCCAAGTTCGATGCAGGCGGGAAACTGATTGAGGAAAACAAAGATGCGAACCGCGTCAAAAACGTGAAGTACAATGGCAAGCCGATCACACTCGACCAAGAGTTCCTCATCGCGACGAACAACTATCGCGCCGGCTCGACATCGTTCCCAGGTCTCGGTGGCGGCAAGAACATCGTCTATCGTTCGGCGTATGAGACACGGAACGTCATCTCGGACTATATCGTCTCTGGCAAACTCGAATACAAAGCGGACGACAATTGGAAGATCGTTGCCGACGCGAAGCGGACAGCGAAGTTCGAGACGGCCGACGCCGGCAAACAGTACGTCGACTTGTACGAAGGCATCGAAGCGACCGAGACGACACGTGCAGATGACGCAAACCGCCTGTTCCGCACGTATACAATCGACCTTGATACAGCGGCGGTCGACCTCGCCCTCACGGTGAACACGATCAAGCCAGGTGCGAAAGCGGTGACGGGCACGACGACGCCGAACGCGACGGTCACGCTGAAAGATGGCGACAAAGTGCTCGCGACAGCGAAAGCGGACAAAGACGGCAAGTACACGCTGGTGACGAAACCGCTCAAGCTCCGTCAATCGCTCACAATCGTCTCTGAACTCGATGGCGCGACGGTGACAGAAACGAAAGTCGTCGGTGCCGGCTTCGTCGGTACGCCGGCGCTCGCGTCGAAGTTGACGTACGCCAACACGAACGTCATTTCAGGAAAAGCGACACCGGAGACGAAGTTGACGCTCAAGCGTGACGGCAAGACAATCGCGTATGCGACGGCTGACAAGAACGGATCGTTCGAATTCACGAAACGGGCCGGCTTCATCTATGGCGACTATGAAGTTGTCGCCAAAGATGTGACGGGAACGGTCGTCAAAGCGAAGGCGTTCACGCTCAAGAAAGCGGCCATCGCGACACCGAAGAACACGAAAGGCGTGAAAGCCGGCACGAAAGCAATCATCGGGAAAACGACACCGGGAGCCGTCGTCGTCTTGAAAGACGCGAAAGGCAAACAAGTCGCTAAAGTGAAAGCGAGCTGGGCCGGAACATATACATTCACATTCAAAAAAGGTCTCGCCAAAGGAAGCTACGCGGTCATCGCGAGCGACTATACTGGCGCAGGGGCGAAGCAAGCGAAGTTCGCCTTGAAATAAGCGATTCAACCGAGACGGCGTCCCAAGAGGGCGCCGTTTTTTAGTGTTCGAAAAAGTGTCAAAAAAGTGAACGAAACCCCTTACAAAATTTTGGGAACTCCTGTATAATCAGTCACGTAAGCGTTTACATTATACGTGTAAAACAACGGGATTCATTTTTTTTGGGGCCGACGGGGATTGGCTACATATGTACAAAAGGGGACAGCACACATGATTACATTCTTTATTGCCTTGGCGATTTTATTCGTCGGGTACAAAGTGTACGGCAGCTATGTCGAGAAGACGTTCGGCATCAAGGAAGAGCGGACGACGCCTGCCTACGCGTCACAGGACGGCATCGATTACGTGCCGATGGGGAAAAAACGGAACTCGATGATTCAGTTGTTGAACATCGCCGGCGTCGGGCCGATTTTCGGACCGATCATGGGGGCGCTCTACGGACCGGTCGCTTTCCTCTGGATCGTCTTCGGATCGATTTTCGCGGGAGCGGTACACGACTATTTGACGGGTATGATCTCGCTCCGCAACAACGGGGCGCACTTGCCGCAGCTCGCTGAGAAGTTCCTCGGCCGCTCGCTCCGCCACGTCGTCAACGGTTTCGCACTCTTACTCTTACTCTTGGTCGGGACGGTATTCGTCACGTCACCGAGTAACATGATTAACAACTTGTTCGACGGCAATGCGACGACGCTCACGATCGTCATCTTCGCCGTGTTCGCCTACTACATCTTGGCGACGCTCCTTCCGGTCGATAAAATCATCGGACGCATCTATCCGTTCTTCGGGGCGCTCCTCATGATCAGTGCCGTCGGGATTGCGGTCAGCCTGTTCACACAAGGTTATCAGATTCCAGAGATGACACTCACGAACATGCATCCGGACGGTTTGCCTATCTGGCCGCTCCTCTTCTTCACAATCTCATGTGGAGCGTTGTCTGGGTTCCATGCTACGCAGTCGCCGATTATCTCGCGGACGACGATGAAAGAAAGCAATGGTCGTGAAATCTTCTACGGCATGATGATCGTCGAAGCGGTCATCGCTATGATTTGGGCGGCAGCTGCCATGGCCATCTTTGAGCCAGGCGAATTGCTCGGATTGATTCAAACGGGTACACCGGCGCTCGTCGTTCAAGAAGTGGCGACGCTTATGCTCGGCAGCATCGGCGGCACGCTCGCGATTCTCGGTGTCATCGTCTTACCGATCACGTCAGGCGACACGGCGTTTCGTAGCGCGCGGATGATTATCGCCGACTACATGAGCATCGCGCAGAAGAAATTCTCGTCACGCCTCTGGATCGCACTTCCGCTCTTCGCGATCTCATACGTGCTCACGAACATGGACTTCCAAATGCTCTGGCAATACTTCAACTGGGCCAACCAGACGACGGCGGTCATCGCCTTGTTCGTCGGGGCGATGTACTTGTACATTAAAGGGAGCAATCACTATATCGCGCTCATCCCGGGGACGTTCATGTTGTATGCCGTCTGGTTCTACATTTTGACGGCACCGATTGGCTTCAAGATGGATGGGGTCATCCCGTACGTCATCGCTACAATCGGGACGATCACGTTGCTCGTCTTGTTCCACATGCGCGCCAAAGCGATGCGGGCACAAAATATGGAATGTGACGTTCCGGTGAAGGAAGTCGCATAATAATCAGACATGGGTCGATTCGACCCATGTTTTTGTTTGCGTTGAAATCGGGAAATGACCATACTAGAGGGATAAATGGGAAGGTGGGACGCGAATGGAACAAGAGAAACTAAAAGAGATGCTCCATGCGGATACGCTTGGGGAAGAGATTGCGAGCGCCATCACCCACGGGCTCGGCATCATCTTCAGTATCGTCGCGCTCGTCTTGCTCATCATGACGGCGACGGAGACGGGCAGTACCGGCAACGTCATCGCGGTGAGCGTGTTCGGGGCATCGATGATTTTACTGTACCTATTCTCGACACTCATGCATGCGATTCCGCATCCACGGGCGAAACGCGTGCTCCAAGTGTTCGACCACGCCGGGATTTACTTACTCATTGCCGGTAGTTATACGCCGTTCGCGCTCGTCTCGCTCAAAGGGACGCTCGGTTGGACGTTGTTCGGCATCGTGTGGGGTGTCGCCGTGCTCGGAATCGTCTGGAAGTTGTTCTCGACGGGCAAATACATGTGGGTGTCGAACGTGACCTATCTCGGCCTCGGCTGGATTTGTCTCATCGCCATCCGTCCACTGTACGAATCGCTCGGTCATAACGGCTTCATGTTGCTCCTGGCCGGCGGGATTGCCTATTCGGTCGGGATCATCTTCTACGTATGGCAGAAGCTGCCGTTCAACCATGCGATTTGGCACCTGTTCGTGCTGGCAGGAAGCGTGTTCGTTTTCCTCAGCATCTTGCTTTACGTGGCACCGAATACGGGTCTTTGAAATGGACGTCCTGCGGGGCGTCTGTTTTTTTCTAAATAAAGGGAAATGAAATCCTGAAAACGATTACAAAATTACAGACGAATTGACGTTTGTATGTCATAATAATTTCAGACATCGTCATAGAGATAGATGGGTGTAAACGTGAGGGGGAAAATCAGATGGAAAAAGTGTTGCGCGATGGATTTATCTACATGTCTCAAAACAAAACACTCAACAGTTTGGCTAAAAAATACGGGCTTCGGTTCGGGGCTTCGCGCTTTGTGGCGGGGGAAGATTTTAAGACGTCGGTGCCGACGATTCGCGAGTTGAACGCGAAAGGGTTGGCGGTCACGGTCGACCATTTAGGAGAGTTCATCATGACAGTCGCGGAAGCGAACGAGAACCGCGATGAAATCATTCGGGCGATTGAAATCATGGCAGAAGAGAAGCTCGACGCCTACATGTCGCTCAAGCTGACGTCACTCGGGTTCGACATCTCGGACGAGTTGATTGAAAACAACATGCGTCAAATCTTGACGGCGGCGAAAGCAGTCGGCGTGTTCGTCGCCATCGATATGGAAGACGAGACGCGCTGCGAGAAGACGCTCGACTTGTTCAAGAAGTTGAAAGCAGACTTCGACGGCCTCGGGACGGTCATCCAGTCGTACTTGTACCGCTCGGAAGATGATATCAACCATCTCGCACCGCTCAAGCCGAACCTTCGCATCGTCAAGGGGGCTTACAAAGAGCCGGCGACGGTCGCATTCCCCGAAAAGGAAGACGTCGACCACAACTACTTGAAGCTCGTCAAACTCCATCTTGCGAACGGGAACTACGCCTCTATCGCGACACATGACGACCACATGATCGATGCGGTCATCGAGCATGTGAAACTGAACAATATCCCACTCGACCAATTCGAGTTCCAAATGCTGTACGGCATCCGGGTCGAGCGTCAACTCGAGCTCGTCCGTCAAGGCTACAAAGTCCGTGTCTACGTGCCATACGGCCGTGACTGGTACGGCTACTTCATGCGCCGCCTCGCGGAACGTCCGGCGAACGTCGCGTTCGTCTTAAAAGGAATGGTCAAGAAATGAGTAAAGCACGAACGTCTGTTGCAGACGTTCGTGCTTTTTTGATGCGTTCTCTATTATTTGATGACGTCGATTCGCGTGTTCTAGACGCATTTGTTTAAAGAAACTGTGCCTCGATTCAAGTCATTACTCGTCTTCATCTTTTCTACCCAAAACTCCGGACCGATTTGATCAGATAACCAGAAGAAAAGTTCTTGCTCATATTCTGGGTCTATATTTTGCAAGGCGTCTGATGTAAACAGGTACTGTTTATTTTGAATGAACGCATCTCGGATAAAGTATTTCATATGATACGGGCCATATCCATAGGAAGTATTCACGTCTGGCGAAGGGTTCTCTTCCATGCGAATGTACATATGTGCTTGCGCTAAAAATGTAAACATTCGCGCAAGGGCGAGATAGCCTTCGACGTTGCCGACGAAATTGACGCCTTGTTCGTTCAATTTGATTTCCATCTTGGCATCATGGTCAAAGTGAGGGTCGAACTCTAAAATGTCTTCGTCGTACTCTTCTTCATCGTCAGGGTAATGCGTCCACCGGCGCCCTGACTCATGCAGGAAAGCAGTCCGACGAAGACCCCGCAGTGCCGGGAACGGCGCGAGGAGGCTTCGGGACTGCCTGCTGAAAGCATGGGCGCCGAAAGGACGCATTATATGTAAAAGAAAGACCCAGCTGTAAACTGGGCCTGCGACAAGATTATCCGTTTACGACCGTCCCACCGTTGACGTGGATGACTTGCCCGCTGACGTATGTCGAATCGTCACTTGCGAGATACACATAAGCCGGTGCGAGTTCCGCCGGCTGACCCGGACGTTTCATCTCGGCCGAGTCACCGAACGAGGCGACTTTATCTGCCGGGAACGTCGCCGGGATGAGCGGTGTCCAGATTGGACCTGGTGCGACACCGTTGACGCGAATCTTCTTCTCGGCAAGGTTGCTCGCGAGCGCACGCGTGAACGACGTGATTGCACCTTTCGTCGATGAGTAATCGATCAACTGGTCGTTTCCTTGATACGCTGTGATCGACGTCGTGTTGATGATGCTCGCGCCTTCATTCAAGTACGGAAGGGCGGCCTTCGTCAAATAGAACATGCTGAAGATGTTCGTGCGGAACGTCTGCTCGAGTTGCTCATCCGAGATGTCGAGGAGCGACTCCTGCGGATGTTGTTCGGCAGCGTTGTTGACGAGAATATCCAAGTGGCCGAACGTCTCGAGCGTCTGTTTGACGATATCTTGGCAAAAGTCCGAATCACCGATGTCTCCTTGCAACAAGAGGCAAGCCTGACCGAGTTCTTCGATGCGCTCTTTCGTCGCCTCGGCGTCTTCGAGCTCGTTTTGATCTTTATAGACGATGACCGTGTTCGCACCTTCATGGGCGAAGAAGATGGCGACCGATTTCCCGATTCCCGAGTCGCCGCCTGTGATGATGGCCACTTTGTCTTTCAGTTTGTCGCTTCCTTTATATCCTTCACGCTCATAGATCGGGAACGGCTCCATCTTCGAGTCGATTCCCGGTTGATGGGCCTGCTCTTGGCCGTCCTTTTTGAACGACTCAAAATCACGTCGGTTCCCCACTGTGTTTAAACGATTCTCACTCATGTATACATTCCCCTTTCTCAAATTGACTCTTTCTGTCTATACCACACTCATCAAAATGTAATCGTCATCGACGAAATTGGAACGAATTTGAAAAATGAACGCTTGCGAATGAATTGTCATTCATTTATGATAGAAGAGTAAACACGATGGTGATTGCGATTTTTTTTACGCTTGAAATGAATCACTATTCATTCTTATTGAGGGGGGAACAATATGACGAGTCACATCGAACAATCAGCCGACCTCCGTTTGACGAGCAATATCCGTTTTGCGGTCGTCATCGGTTCAGGAGTAATGGGGGCGGGGATTGCGGCTCACTTGGCGAACGCGGGGATTCGTTCGCTCATGCTCGACATCGTACCACGTGAATTGACGGCGAAAGAAGAAGCGAAAGGGCTCACGCTCGAGTCACCAGAAGTGCGGAACCGCATCGCCTCTGAGAACCGTCAGAAGCTATTGAAACAAAACCCGGCACCGCTCGCGACAGCGGATCATTTGAACTTCATCGACGTGGGGAACTTAGAAGATGATCTCGAGCGCTTGAAGGAAGCGGACTGGGTCATCGAGGTCGTCGTCGAACGGCTCGACGTGAAACAGCAACTGTTCGAGAAAATCGCTCCTTACATCCGTGAAGACGCGATTCTCAGCTCGAACACGTCAGGCATCTCGATCGAGGCGATGGCGAGCGTATTGCCGGAAGGCTTGAAGACACGTTTCCTCGGGACACACTTCTTCAACCCGCCACGTTATTTGAAACTGCTCGAACTCATCCCGACGGAGCAGACGGCACGCCCGGTCATCGACTTCATGGCCCGCTTCGCGGAGGACCGTCTCGGGAAAGGCGTCGTCGAAGCGAAAGACACACCGAACTTCATCGGTAACCGCATCGGTACGTACGGACTCCTCGTCACGTTCGAAGAGATGCTCAAACAGAACGCCTCGATCGGCGAGATGGACTCGATCACCGGACCGCTCATCGGGCGGCCAAAATCGGCGACATTCCGCACGCTCGACGTCGTCGGCATCGACACGTTCGTCCACGTCGCCGGAAACGTCTATGAGACACTCGACGCAAGCGAAGAGAAGGACACGTTCGACGTCCCGGCTGAAATGAAGACGCTCGTCGAGAAGGGCTGGATCGGTCAAAAGGCCGGACAAGGCTTCTATAAGAAAGACGGCAAGGTCATCCAAGAGTTGAACTTGAACACGTTCGAGTACGAACAATTGAAAGCGATTACAGGTCCGGAACTCGATCAAATCAAGTCGCTCCCGGGCTCGAAGGCGAAGTTGAAAGGCGCCATCTTGAACAAAGGACGCATCGGACAACTGCTCTGGCCGGTCACGGCGAAGACGCTCGTCTACTCGGCGCGTCTCACAGGCGAAATCAGTGACTCGATCGTCGCCATCGATGACGCGATGAAGTGGGGCTTCGGCTGGAAGTTCGGACCGTTCGAGACGTGGGACGCACTCGGTGTCGAGAAATCGGTCGCCCGCATGAAAGCGGAAGGGTATGACGTCCCGGCGTGGATCGACGAGATGCTCGCTGCCGGACACACGACATTCTATAAGGGAGACCAGTATTACGACCAAGCGTCACAGACGTACGTTGAGAAGACCGTCAACCCGAAAGAAGTGAAACTCGCACCGCTCGCCAAATCGAACGGAATCGTGCTCGAGAACGGCGGGGCCCGCCTCATCGACATCGGTGACGACGTCGTCGCCCTCGAGTTCACGTCACCGAACAATGCGATCGGTGTCGACATCATGCAGATGATCGAACAGTCAATCGACCTCGTCGAGACCGACTTCAAAGGACTCGTCCTCGCCAACGACGGCAAGAACTTCTGTGTCGGCGCCAACCTGGCGATGATGCTCATGGAAGCGGAAGACGAGAACTGGTACGAGCTCGACTGGATCATCAACAAGTTCCAACAAGTCGTCCAGAAGATTCGCTACGCAGGTCGCCCGGTCGTCGTCGCGCCTTACGGCATGACGCTCGGCGGCGGGACAGAGATCAGCTTGCCGGCCGCACGCATGCAGGCGGCGCTTGAGACGTATATGGGTCTCGTTGAAGTCGGTGTCGGCCTCATCCCAGGTGGGGGCGGGAACGTCAACACGTATCGTCGACTCCTCGAGCAAACGCCGAAGTCGATGCAAAACATCGAGAAAGCGGCGCAACAGACGTTCGAGAATATCGCCATGGCGAAAGTATCGAAGTCGGCCTATGACGCGAAAGCGCTCGGCTATCACCGCCCGGTCGACGGCATCTCGATGAACCGCGACCACTTGACGTTCGATGCGAAACAGACGGTACTCGGTCTCGCTGACGGCTATACGGCACCGGTTCGTGAGAAGTTGCCGGTCGTCGGTCAAACGGGGAAAGCGACGCTCGAACTCGCGGCGTACGAGATGTTCTACGGTGGCTATATCTCTGAACACGATTTGAAGATTGCGAAAAAACTTGCCCACGTCATCAGCGGCGGCGATTTGGCATACGGCACGATGGTCGATGAGCAGTACTTCCTCGACATCGAGCGCGAGGCGTTCCTAAGCCTCATCGGGGAACCGAAATCGCAGCAACGGATGCAACATATGCTCGTCAAAGGCAAGCCACTTCGGAACTGACAAAAGGGGGACTTAACAGATGAGAGAAGCAGTCATCGTGGCCGGCGCACGAACGCCGGTCGGAAAAGCAAAACGCGGTTCGTTCCGAAACGTTCGCTCGGACGAACTCGCGGGTCATGCGATTAAAGCGACGCTCGAGCGGTCAGGCTACACGGGACCAATCGACGACGTCATCATGGGATGCGCCATGCCGGAAGCGGAGCAAGGGATGAACATCGCCCGCTACGCGGCCGTCCGGGGTGGCTTGTCGCACGAAGTACCGGCCATCACGATCAACCGTTATTGCTCGTCAGGCTTGCAAGCCATCGCCGACGCGGCAGCGAAAATCATGATCGGCCAAGCGACGGCGGTCATCGCCGGTGGTATGGAATCGATGAGTCTCGTCCCAATGGGCGGACACGTCATCCGTCCGAACCCGACAATCATGGAGACGGCTCCGGAATACTATATGAGCATGGGCCACACGGCAGAACGTGTCGCGGCCGAATATAACATCTCGCGCGAAGATCAAGACTTGTTCGCGATCGACAGCCACCAAAAAGCGGCGGCAGCGATTGCGGGCGGCAAGTTTGAAGAAGAAATCGTCCCGGTCACGGTCGTCGAGCAAGTGCTCGGCGAAGACGGGAAAGTCGCGGAACGTGAATTCGTCGTCAAACATGACGAAGGCGTCCGTGCCAACTCGACGCTCGAAGCGCTCGGTAAGTTGCGCCCGGCGTTCAAAATCAAAGGCTCAGTGACGGCGGGGAACGCGTCACAAGTGTCAGACGGCGCGGCGGCCGTGCTCGTCATGGAGCGCGAAGAAGCAGAACGTCAAGGCTTGAAACCGATGGCGAAGTTCCTCTCGTTCGCGGTCGGCGGTGTCCGTCCGGAAGTGATGGGCATCGGGCCAGTCGTCGCCATTCCGAAAGCGCTCGAGATGGCCGGCGTGAAGCTCGAAGAAGTCGGATTGTTCGAATTGAACGAGGCGTTCGCGAGCCAATCGCTCGGCGTCATCCGTGAACTCGGGATTGACCCGTCGAAAGTGAACGTCAACGGCGGCGCGATCGCCCTCGGGCATCCGCTCGGTTGCACGGGCGCGAAACTCGCGGTCTCGATCTTGCATGAGATGAAACGACGCAATGAAAAGTATGGGGTTGTGACGATGTGCATCGGTGGCGGTATGGGTGCTGCTGGCGTCTTCGAATTACTATAAGGGGGAATTGACAATGGAACGTACAGAACACGAATTGATTAAAGGCGGTAGCTTTGTCATCGACGCACTCGACGCAGATCGTTTGTTCACACCGGAAGACTTCTCAGATGAGCACAAGATGATTGGCGACACGACGGCGAGCTTCGTTGACGACCGTGTCATGCCTGTCCTTGGACGTATCGAGAAACACGAGTTCGATCTCTCGGTCGAACTGTTGAAAGAAGCGGGCGAGCTCGGCCTCCTCGGCGCGGACGTGCCAGAAGAGTACGGCGGTTATCAGCTCGATAAAATCTCGTCATCGATCATCACAGAGCGGTTCGCCAAAGCGCGTTCATTCGCCCTCAGCTACGGCGCCCACGTCGGCATCGGGACGCTCCCGATCGTCTTCTTCGGGACAGAAGAGCAAAAGCATAAGTATTTGCCGAAGCTCGCGACTGGGGAATGGATCGCAGCCTATGCGCTCACAGAGCCAGGCTCAGGCTCGGACGCGCTCGGTGCGAAAGCGACGGCCGTCTTGAACGAGGCCGGCACACACTACGTCTTGAACGGGGAGAAACAATGGATCACGAACGCTGGTTTCGCGAACGTGTTCGTCGTCTACGCGAAAATCGACGGCGACAAGTTCAGCGCCTTCATCGTCGAGCGTGAATTCAAAGGTGTCTCGACAGGCGCCGAAGAACAGAAGATGGGCATTAAAGGCTCATCGACACGGACGCTCATCTTAGAAGACGTCGAAGTCCCAGTCGACAACCTCCTCGGAGAAATCGGCAAAGGCCACGTCATCGCCTTCAACATCTTGAACGTCGGTCGTTACAAACTTGCGGTCGGTGCGGTCGGTTCGTCGAAACGTGCGTTCGATCTTTCGGTCCAGTACGCGAACGAGCGCAAACAGTTCAAGACACCGATTAGTCAGTTCCCGCTTATCCAAGAGAAACTCGCGACGATGGCTGCGAACATTTATGCGATGGAGAGCTCTGTCTACCGGACGGGCGGTCTGTTCCAAGACAGCCTCGACGCGCTAGGCGACGACAACATGCGTGACGGTTCGAAAGTTGCCCAAGCCATCGCCGAATACGCGATTGAATGTTCACTCAACAAAGTGTTCGCCTCGGAGACGTTTGACTACGTCGTCGACGAAGCGGTTCAAATCCACGGCGGCTACGGCTTCATGACTGAATATGAAGTCGAGAACTTGTACCGTGACTCACGCATCAACCGCATCTTCGAAGGAACGAACGAAATCAACCGCTTAATAGTACCGAGCACGCTTCTTAAGAAAGCGATGAAAGGCGACTTGCCGCTTCTCGCCGAAGCACAGAAGCTCCAGAAAGAGCTCATGAGCTACATGCCACAAGAACTTGACGGGTCGCCGCTCGCACGTGAGAAGATGCTTCTCTCGAACATGAAGAAAATCAACTTGATGATTGCCGGAACGGCCGTCCAGAAATATCAGCAGGCCCTCCAAAACGAGCAAGAGATCCTCGCGAAGATTGCCGACATCATCAGCGCCATCTATGCGCTTGAAGCGGCCATCGCACGGACGGAGAAAGCCATCGCTCGCACAGGCGCTGAGAAGAACCAGCAGAAAGTCCGCTATACAGAAATCTTCGCCGAGCAAGTGTTCAAGCAAGTCGAACTCATGGCGAAAGAAGTCTTGTATGCGGCCGCATCGGGCGACGAGCAGCGCATGCTCTTGTCGGCGATGAAGAAGTTCAGCCGCTATCAGCCGATCAACGTCATCGGCACGAAGCGCGAAGTCGCAGCGAGCCTCATCAAAGCGAACAAGTTCATCGTATAAGCAAGCGAGAGAAAGGGTGGCCGGACGCGGTCGGCCCTTTCTTTTTGCTGTCTGCGAACGATACAATGGACGAAGGAGGGGATACGCATGAAACGAGATTACTTATTAGAACGGATGGATGCAATCGGCCGCTCGGTCGCCAAGCATGAGGGCACGCTCATGCTCCTCGCGCTCGGTTCAATTGGACTTGAGATGGATCGGCTCGACGACTATTCGGACCTCGATTTCTTTTTGATCGTCGAGGACGGGCATAAGGCCCGCTTCATCGACAATTTGGACTGGCTCGCGGTCGAGCCGTTGGCGTACCAGTTCCAAAACACGAAAGACGGGCACAAGGTCATGTATGAGGACGGCATTTACGCCGAGTTCGCCGTGTTCGAGATCGTAGAGATGCCTGGAATCGCTTATACACCGGGTCGTGTCGTTTGGCAGCGTGACGAGGCGCTCGATACGTTTGCGACGCCGAAGCTTGTTACACGCCCTTCAGACGCCGCACATCGCTACGAGGAGGCACTGACGAACCTATACGTCGGACTGCTCCGGGAACGGCGCGGTGAACAGCTCGCTGGCTTCGAACTCATTCAAGTCGCGGCTGTCAACAACGTGTTAATCGCGTACGGGGAGACGAGCGACCCGTTCAACCCGACGCGACGGGTCGAAGGGACACATCCGGAGCTCGTCGCACGTCTACAGGAGTGGTTACCCGGTTACGGAAAATCGGTCGAGGCGGCCGCAGCCATCCTCCGCCACATCGAGGCGCACCACTCGGTCAATCCGGCGCTCAAGCAAGAGATTGTGCGCTTGCTTGAAACGTGAACCGACGAATCGGAATATGCTACAGTAACAGGAGAGGTGATGAACATGGTGACACTATATGGCTATCCGCCATGCAGTACGTGTAAAAAAGCAGAGAAGTGGTTGAAAGAGAACGGCATCGACTATACATATATCCATATCGTCGAGGCGACGCCGTCGAAAGGCGAGTTGGCTGGGCTATGGAAACAGTCGGGTCTCCCGCTTAAAAAATTCTTCAATACGAGCGGACAAGTGTATCGGAACGAAGGCATTAAAGACAAGCTACCAAATCTATCAGAAGACGAACAACTCGAGCTTCTTGCGAGCAATGGTATGCTTTTAAAGCGCCCAATCGTGACAGATGGTCAAAAATCAACTGTCGGATTTTCAGAAAAGTCGTTTACAGACGTTTGGGGCGAAGTGCTATAATACTCGTGTGAGTCTAATTCATTTGAGGGGGAAGTTAAGATGAGCAAAGTACCTGCCAATCTACGTTATTCAAAAGAGCACGAATGGGTGGAAGTGAACGGAAGCGTCGCCCGCATCGGGATCACGGATTTCGCACAAAGCGAACTAGGGGATATCGTCTTTGTCGAACTTCCTGAAGTCGGTGGCACGATCTTACTCGACGAGCCGTTCGGTTCGGTTGAATCGGTCAAGACGGTTTCGGAGCTTTATGCACCGATCTCTGGGAAAATCACAGCGGTGAACGAATCACTCGCCGATTCACCAGAACTCGTCAACGAAGCACCGTTCGAAGGCGCTTGGATGATCGAAGTCGAGTTGAACGACGCGTCAGACGTCGACAAGCTCATGTCAGCCGAAGAATACGAAGCGATGATTCAAGGCTAAACAAAACCCGGTTTCTCTTTACGAGAAGCCGGGTTTTTTTGATTAATCGAAGTCGAGACGGTAATGATCAGGCTCGATGAGCGACGTCCGGTTGAACAAACGATAGAACAGAATCCCGAGTGTGATTGGGATGAGCCCGAATAAGACGACGACGAGCATGACGTTCCAGAGCGCGAATCCTCCCGGCATCAAATGCAAGGCGTTGACCGGACCGATTAGACCCGAGACGCCGAATCCGGCACTGATTGGTGTGCCTTCAATCCGAAGGATACCTGCGAGCGCTCCAAGGATGGCCGCATTGGCGAGTACCGGCAACATCATAATCGGACGACGGACGAAGTTCGCCATTTGAATCTTCGGTGAGCCGAGGAAGTGGGCGATCGACGTTCCGGTCGCGTTCATCTGCCAGCCAGCGATGGCGAGACCGAAGCCGGCAGCGACGACGCCAAGGTTGGCGGCCCCGGCAGCGACACCAGACAGGCTGATGGCTGTGGCAATCCCGACCGTCGAGATTGGCGATACGATGATGAGCGAGAACGCCATCGCGATTAACATGCCCATCACGATCGGTTGCAGTTCAGTCATCGTCATGATGATCGTTCCGACGTACGTCGTAATCTGTGAGATGTAGGTGAGTAGGAACGCGCCGATGCCTCCCGCGACGACGATGATCGTCATCGGCAAAACGAGCACCGTGTATGTCTTCAGGCGTGGCGACAACTGCATGACGAGGAACGTCGCGAGAGCGGCCGTCACACCGGCCGTGATGACGTCACCGATTCCGGCCATGAGGAACGCGCCTTCCTCGATGCGGATGGCGCCACTCCCGACCTGGGTCGCGATGCCGATCGTCCCGGCCTCGAGCGCAGATCGTCCGAACTGCATGGCAACGGCGACACCGATGATGACCGGTAAGAGGCGCATCGCAATCGTCGTCGCATCTAAGATGAACTGCAAGGACGGAAAATACGGCAAGATGGCTTTCGTTAATTCACCGAGCAAAGCGCTCGGGATGAGGGCGATGAGAATGGCAAGACTGAGGCCGTTCAAGACGTTCATTAAAAATTGTTTTCCGGTAAGCTTCTCTTCCGTCATTGGGGATTCACCTGTCCTTTTCTACTGGTTTGCTGTTATGTACAAAAGCGATAAAGTTAATGACCATACTATGCCTCTTTCTGCCGAGCGTCAACAAGAAATGTTGAAATGTTCAGAATTTTCCATTTGAGCACAACTTTTGAACCGACTGGGCCGGATTCATATACTTAGAAGAGAGGTGAGCAACATGATGACAGACGGATTCTTATATATATACGCCCCGATGTGCGGTACATGCGCCGTGGCCGAGCGGATGCTCTCGGTCGTCGAGGCGGTCGACCCAGAATTGAAGATTGAAAAATGCGATGCCAACTTTATTCCGAACGAGCTCGAGGCATATCAGGTTATGAGTGTCCCGGCGCTATTGAAGCTGGAGAATGGCCAAGTTCGCGATCGTTTGTACGCGTTTCAAAACGTCCAGCACGTCCTATCTTTCGTTAAATGAGATAGGATGATTAGAATAATCTGAAAATTTTAAATAATCAGTTGACACAGAAAGTTCACGAATGATATATTCATTACAACATCTTACTTGAACACAACATAGGACGAGATTTTCCCGTCATCAAGACGTTTTCGAACAACCGCTGCATGAGCTTACGCGATTTCAGGTGGACCTTCCCTTCGATTGTCCCCCAAAAAAATCAAGCGTCGGGGCACCGGTCGCGTAATTGCATGGTCCGTTCGAAGACCGAGTGATGGTTGGGTAAAAATCCCCCATATAAGGATGAATGCTCTGATCGGGCAAAAGAGGTTCATCTATGGGTTGTCCTTCAGTGACTCAAGGTGCTACGTTCTGTGTCATCCTCGGATGGCACCTTTTTTATTTTTTCGCATAAAATAGTTTGACATGAAAATAATATGTCGCTATGATAAGGCTAATCGAATACGCAACCACTCTTATCAAGAGAGGCTGAGGGACTGGCCCTATGACGCCCAGCAACCGCGGAGCAATCCGAAATGGTGCTAATTCCAGCAAGGTGTATACCTTGGAAGATGAGAGCAATCGTTGTCCGTACGATAAAGTACGCACGTTTGCTCAAACGTGCGTACTTTTTTTGTTGTCAGGAGGGAAATGGATTGATTCAATTACGCAATGTGGCCAAATGGTTCGACACGAAAAACGGTCGGGTCCAGGCGGTCGATGATGTGTCGCTTACGATCGAAAGCGGCGAAATTTTTGGAATAATCGGATATTCAGGGGCGGGGAAGTCGACGCTCATCCGCTTGCTCAACCGACTCGAGGCACCGTCAAGTGGTGAAATCGTGGTCGCCGGCAGCGAGCTGACGAAACTCACACCAAAGGAACTACGCGGGGTACGTAAAAACGTCTCGATGGTGTTCCAACACTTCAACTTGTTATGGTCGCGCACAGTCGCTGAGAACATCAGCTTCCCGCTCGAACTCATCGGGGTACCGGCGAGCGAGCGCAAACGCCGCGTCCAAGAACTCGTCGAGCTCGTCGGCCTCGCCGGACGAGAAGACAGCTATCCGTCACAACTATCAGGCGGCCAAAAGCAGCGAGTCGGGATCGCCCGTGCGCTCGCTACGAATCCAGAAGTGCTCCTCTGCGATGAAGCGACGAGCGCACTCGACCCGAAGACGACGGATTCGATTCTCGAACTGCTCGTCAGCATCAACAAGAAACTTGGTTTGACGATCGTCCTCATCACCCATGAGATGCACGTCATCCAAAAGATTTGTCACCGTGTCGCCGTCATGGAGGCCGGAAAGGTCGTCGAGACCGGACAAGTCGCCGACGTGTTTCAACACCCGGAACAGCCGATTACGAAAGAGTTCGTCAAGCAGATCGGCGCGGTCGAAGACATGTCGCTCACGTTCGAACATTTGAAAACTCGTTATCCGAGCGGTCAAATCGTCAAGCTCAAATTCTTGAACGAGACGGCCGAACAACCGATTCTGTCGGAAGTATTGAAGCAGCATGACATCGGCTTCAACATCATCGGCGGGAAGGTGACGCAGTCACAGGTCGGTGCCCTCGGGACATTATTCATCCAATTGATCGGAGAGCCGGCTGAAGTCGAGCGGGCCATCGCCTCAATCCGATCACAGGCAGTGGAAGTGGAGGTAGAAAGCGATGTTTCCTAATGTAGATTGGCAAGTCATGTTAGAACAGACGTGGGAGACGCTCTATATGACGCTCGTCGCCGGAGCCGCGACGTTCGTCATCGGTCTCGCCCTCGGGATGCTTTTATATGTCACAAATGAGCCGCTCATGATGAAGAACCGTCCGATTTACACGGTCATCAGCGCGGTGGTCAACATCTTCCGGTCAATCCCGTTCATCATTTTGATTATCTTGCTCATCCCGTTCACGTTACTCGTCGTCGGGACGATGCTCGGGTCAACGGCAGCACTGCCGGCACTGATCATCGGTGCGGCCCCGTTCTATGCGCGGATGGTCGAGCTCGCGCTTCGCGAAGTCGACCGCGGTGTCATCGAGGCGGCCGAATCAATGGGAGCAACAAAATGGCAGATTGTCTATAAAGTATTGTTCCCAGAAGCATTGCCGGCCATCGTGTCAGGCATCACGGTCACGATCGTCGCGATCGTCGGTTACACGGCGATGGCAGGGGTCGTCGGCGGCGGGGGACTCGGGAACTTGGCTTTCCTCGAAGGGTTCCAGCGCTCACAAAGTGACGTCACGTTCGTCGCGACCGTCTTAATCTTGGTCATCGTCTTCGTCATCCAGTTCATCGGCGATCGACTCGTATCTGTAATCGATAAGCGTTCCGCTTAATCAAATAGAAAATTTGGAGGGGTTTTATAATGAAATCATGGAAAACAGTACTCGGTTTAACGGCAGCTTCAGCACTCACGATTCTCGCGGCTTGTGGCGGTGGGGATTCAGAATCAGGTTCAGGCGATGACAAGACACTTGTCGTCGGCGCATCGAATGTCCCGCACGCTGAGATTTTAGAGCACGTGCAAGATGAGTATGAAGAGAAGGGCTATACGCTCGAAATCAAGAAGTTCCAAGACTACGTCCTTCCGAACAAGACACTCGCAGACGGTGAATTGGACGCGAACTACTTCCAACATGAGCCGTACCTCGAGTCGCAAATGGCTGAAAACAAAGACTACAAATTCGCTTCAGCCGGTGGCGTCCACATCGAGCCAATTGGTGTGTACTCAAAAGACTACGCCTCACTCGATGAGCTTCCAGACGGCGCTGAAGTTATCATGAGCTCGTCGGTCGCTGACCACGGACGAATCCTCACGATGCTCCAATCGGAAGGCTTGCTCACGCTCGCGGAAGGCAAAACAGTAGACGCGACGGTGTCAGACATCGTCGACAACCCGAAAAACTTGAAATTCAAGACAGACGTCGAAGCGGCACTTCTCCCGCAAGCGTTCAACAACGGTGAAGGGGACGCGGTCCTCATCAACACGAACTACGCGATCGATGCCGGCCTCAACCCGCTCGAAGACGCGATCGCTCTCGAAGGCGAAGATTCACCTTACGTCAACTTGATCGTCACACGTGAAGGCGACGAAGATGACGAGCGCGTCAAGGCTCTCCTCGAAGTCCTCACGTCAGAAGAGACACAACAGTGGATCTTGGATGAGTACAAAGGTGCGGTCGTACCGGTCAAACAATAATTTTAGCAAGGCCCGGGCTATCCCGGGCCTTTTTTATTTGGAGTAGTTTTGGTTCACCAATAGAAGTACACTACATATATGTAGGAAAAGGGGGGATCCGGATGAACATACGACACATTCATCCGCTGACGCTGGGTGTCTTGTTTGGCACATTTTTTGCCCGGCTGTCGACATTTTTTGTCATGCCGTTTTTTGCGATTTATCTCGCGACGCTCGGCTTCTCGGCGAGCGTGATCGGGACGGTGTTCGCCATCTCGGCGCTATCGGGGTTGTTCATGAGCTTTTTCGGGGGGACGCTGTCCGATCGCTATGGGCGCAAACAGTTGATGCTGATCGGCATCGTCTTGAACGCCTTGACGTTCAGCGGTTTCGCACTCGTGACAGAGTTATATTGGTTTTATATGTTCTCGGTACTTATGGGCGTGTCACGGTCGTTCCTCGAACCGGCGTCCCGCGCCCTCATCAGTGATACGACGCAGCCGGACCAGCGCGTCATCGTCTATAACGTCCGTTACTTTTTAATCAACATTGCGGCGGCAATCGGACCATTGCTCGCGGTCGTCTTGTCGCTCACGGGTGCGAAGAGCGCCTTCTTCGTTGTGACGGGCGTCTACGTGCTATACGGACTCGTCATCTCGACGCTGTTCCGGAAGTATCCGTTCGAGGAAGGCGACGGTGTCAAAGTCCGGCCGCGCTTGACGGAGACGTTCCGTGTGTTACAACAAGATAAGACGTTCCGCTTC
Organism: Exiguobacterium sp. s36; assembly: GCF_018618345.1. Classification (NCBI taxonomy): domain Bacteria; kingdom Bacillati; phylum Bacillota; class Bacilli; order Caryophanales; genus Exiguobacterium; species Exiguobacterium sp. s36. The sequence continues at coordinate 437,034 of NZ_JACSLW010000001.1, read as the reverse complement.
GTTATCATCGGGATGATTTTTGCCATCATCGGCTATAGTCAGTTCAATGCGACGTTGCCGCAGTTCATCGCTTTCCATGACGGCTTCAGTGACGGCTCGCGCTTGTTCGCCTATCTGTTGACGGTCAATGCGATTACCGTGCTCGTTGTACAGTATCCGATTATGCGGTTCGGGATTCGCGTGTCGCCGATTAAGTCGCTCTTTTTCGGAGTCGGCACGCTATCGACCGGACTCCTGCTCATCGGTTTCGCGACCGAGACGTGGATCTTATTCGTCGCGATGGTCATCTTCACGGTTGGCGAGGTGCTCATGTTCACGATGACGGACGTGTTGACGGACGAATTGGCACCGGCCCATCTGCGCGGGACGTATTTCGGAGCGATGGGATTGACGGCGCTCGGTCAGACGATCGGTCCCGTCATCGGTGGACTCTTGCTCGATGGGTTTGACAATGCAGCGTTTCCAGTGTTTGGAAGCTTGGCCGTTTTAACGGCGTGTGGATCTTTCTTTTTCGCCGGCGCCTTGAAAGAACGGAAAGCAAGTTTAGCCTTAATCGAGGAAAAAGTTGGATAAAGTCTTGATTTCCCGATATTCTCATTCTCAACATTTATGTTTTATTGAGAATGAATAATAAGGTGAGTCGCTTGAAATAAAAAATTGCCTAGATTAAGATTAGAATATATCTAATCTACGCCAAAAATGGCGAGAAAACGGAAGGGGTATCCGAATGTCTAACGTACCACACATGAAAATTGATGACCTCCGCGTCTCAATCGAAGGAAAAGAGATCGTCAAAGGTCTGAATCTTGAAATTAAAGGTGGCGAAATTCACGCCATCATGGGTCCTAACGGGACGGGTAAATCTACACTCGCATCGGCACTTATGGGTCATCCATTGTATGAAGTCACAGGCGGAAGCGTTGATTTGAACGGCGAAGACGTACTCGACATGGAAGTCGACGAGCGCGCACAAGCCGGAATGTTCCTCGCAATGCAGTATCCTGCTGAAATCAGTGGTGTCACGAATGCCGATTTCTTGCGTTCAGCAATCAACTCGCGCCGTGAAGAAGGTCAAGAAATCTCGCTCATGAAGTTCATCCGTGAACTCGATGCGAAGATGGATGTCCTTGAAATCCCTTCAGAAATGGCACACCGCTATTTGAATGAAGGCTTCTCAGGCGGAGAGAAAAAACGTAACGAAATCCTTCAGATGATGATGATCAAACCGAACATCGCCATCCTCGATGAGATTGACTCAGGTCTTGACATCGATGCGCTCAAAGTCGTCGCCAAAGGCGTCAACGAAATGCGCTCAGAAGAGTTCGGTTGCTTGATTATCACGCACTACCAACGTCTCCTCAACTATATCGAGCCAGACTTTGTTCACATCATGATGGACGGGAAAATCGTCATGTCAGGTGGCAAAGAGCTTGCACAACGACTCGAAGCTGAAGGTTACGACTGGGTGAAGCAAGATCTTGGAATGACAGTAGACACAGAAGCGTAAGGAGGCTGTACGATGACCGTACAATTTGAATTGGATGCACAAGCAGTAGCGGCACGTGCAGAGGCGCTCGGTGGACCAGCATTTATGGTCAACCGTCGCAAAGAAGCAGCAGAACTTGCGCCGACTCTCGCCTTGCCAAAAGTTGAAAAAATCAAGATTGATAAATGGGACTTCGTCTCTGGAGACGTCGAACTCACGAAGCACGACGGCTTGACGCCTGAAATCGAAGCACTTCTTGGAGACCATCGCACAAACGTGCTCGTTGAACGCAACGGTCATGTCGTCTACAACGAACTTGCAACGCCAGAAGGTGTCCTCTTCATGGGCATCAACGAAGCAATGGAACAACATCCAGAGCTCGTCGAGAAGTACTTCATGACGGAAGGTGTCCGCGTGGACGAAGAACGTTTGTCTGCGTTGAACGCTGCCCTCATGAACGGCGGTGCGTTCTTATACGTACCGAAGAACGTACAATTAAAAGACCCGCTTCAAGCCATCTTCACGATGGAACAAGCGAACGGTGCGCTCTATCACCACACGATCATCGTCGCAGACGAAGGCAGTGAATTGACGTACGTCGAGAGCTTCCTCTCGAACACGTACGAGCCGCACACGGTCAACGCCGTGACAGAAGTGTTCGCTGCCGCGAACGCGAAAGTCGTCTTCGGTGGTGTCGATCAGCTTGCTGAGTCGGCCCTCTCGTTCATGAACCGCCGCGGTGTCGTCTATGAGAACGCACGCCTCGAATGGGCGCTCGGACACATGAACGACGGCAACTCGGTCGTCGAGACGAAAACGCACCTCGTCGGAGACAACACGTTCTCAGACACGAAAGCCGTCACGATCGGTCGTGGCGCACAGAAACAAAACTTCAACATCCGGACGGACCATTTCGGGAAGTCTTCAGAAGGGTTCATCTTGATTCACGGTGTCCAAAAAGATTCGGCCACGGCCATCTTCAGCGGGACATCGATGATTCACCATGGCGCTTCGAAATCGAACGGCGTTCAAACGGAACGTGTCCTCATGTTGTCTGAAAAGGCACGTGGCGACGCGAACCCGATTCTCCTCATCGATGAGGACGACGTCATGGCAGGTCACGCCGCTTCGGTCGGACGCGTCGACGACGTGCAACTCTACTACTTGATGAGCCGCGGTCTGTCACGCAAAGAAGCCGAACGGTTGATCATTCACGGATTCTTGAACCCGGTCGTCGAGCAACTCGCGATCGAGTCGGTCAAAGACCGTCTCCGTGAAGTCATCGAAGGGAAAGTACGTTAAGATGATCGATGCCTCGATTCGTAAACAGTTCCCGATTTTAGATCAGGAAATCAACGGTCATCCGCTCGTCTATCTCGACAGTGCGGCGAGCTCCCAAAAGCCGCTCGCTGTCATCGAGGCGATCGAGGATTACTATCGCCGCATCCACTCGAACGTGCACCGGGGCGTCCATACGCTCGGGACGCACGCGACGGATGCGTATGAAGGGGCGCGGGAGCGCGTCCGTTCATTCATCAACGCCGCCGTCCCAGAAGAAATCATCTTCACACGCGGGACGACGACGGCGATTAACCTCGTCGCGTCAAGCTACGGGGATGCCAACGTCGGCGCGGGGGACGAAATCGTCCTCACACCGATGGAGCACCACGCCAACTTGATTCCGTGGCAACAGCTCGCCAAGCGTAAAGGGGCCACGCTCCGTTACGTCGAATTGACGCCGGACGGTCGGGTCACGCTCGACGCGGTCCGTGCCGTCTTGTCGGACCGGACGAAAATCGTCGCCATGAGTCACGTCTCGAACGTGCTCGGCACGATTAACCCGATCGCCGACGTGGCGAAGCTCGCCCATGAAAAAGGTGCGGTCATGGTCGTCGATGCGGCGCAAAGCGCACCGCACCGGAAACTTGACGTGCAAGCACTCGATTGCGACTTCCTCGCCTTCTCAGGCCATAAGATGCTCGGTCCGACCGGAATCGGCGTCTTATACGGGAAGAAGCAGTTGCTCAAACACATGGAACCGGTCGAATTCGGTGGCGAGATGATTGATTATGTCGACTTGTATGAGTCGACGTGGAAAGACATCCCGTACCGGTTCGAAGCGGGGACGCCGATTATCGCTGGCGCCGTCGGTTTGGCAGCAGCCATCGACTTTTTAGAAGACCTCGGTCTTGAGAACGTCGAGGCCCACGAACGGGCGCTCGCGACGTACGCCATCGAACAGATGCGTACGATTGAAGGCATTGAGATTTACGGGCCTGAGGAACGCGTTGGACTCGTCACGTTCAACTTAGGTGACGTGCACGCACACGACCTTGCGACCGTATTGGATATGCAAGGCATCGCGGTCCGGGCCGGCCACCACTGTGCCCAGCCGCTCATGCGCCTCCTGAAGCAATCATCGACAGCCCGAGCGAGCTTCTACTTGTACAATACGAAAGAAGAAGTCGACCGCTTCATCGAAGGGCTACGTCAAACGAAGGAGTATTTCAATTATGAGTTTTAACAATCTCGACATGTTGTACCGACAGGTCATCATGGATCATTATAAAAACCCAAGAAACCGTGGCGTCATCGAAGATGGCGTGACGGTCGACTTGAACAACCCGACGTGCGGGGATTCACTCCGACTCCAACTCCAAGTCGAGGACGGAATCGTGAAAGATGCCAAGTTCGAAGGTGAAGGCTGTTCGATCAGTCTCGCCTCGGCATCGATGATGACTCAAATCGTGAAGGGCAAGTCTGTGGACGAGGCTCTCCAATTGGCGAACATCTTCTCGGAGATGGTCCAAGGGAAAGACTACGATACAGACACGTTCGACCTAGGCGACATCGAAGCGTTGTCTGGCGTCTCAAAGTTCCCGGCTCGCATCAAGTGTGCCACGCTTGCGTGGAAAGCGCTTGAAAAGGGAGTCGACGAGGAAGCGTAAGCAGAAGGAGGAGACCGATATGGCGAAAAACATGCCTGACATTGGCGATTATAAATATGGCTTCCATGACCGAGACATCTCGATTTTCCGTTCAGGCCGCGGCTTGACGAATGAAATCGTAGAGACGATCTCGCGCATGAAAGAAGAACCGGCATGGATGCTCGAGTTCCGTTTGAAATCACTTGAGCAGTTCCGCAAAATGCCGATGCCGACATGGGGCGGCGATCTCACGGCACTCGATTTCGATGAGATCACATACTATGTCAAACCGTCTGAAAAGACAGAGCACTCATGGGACGAGGTTCCAGAAGAAATCAAACGTACGTTTGATAAGCTCGGAATCCCGGAAGCGGAGCAAAAATACTTGGCAGGCGTTTCGGCTCAGTATGAGTCTGAAGTCGTTTATCACAGCATGCAAGAAGACTTCGAAGCGAAAGGTGTCATCTTCAAAGATACAGACACTGCTTTGAAAGAAGATGAAGCCATCTTCCGTGAGTACTTCGGAAAATTGATTCCGCCGACAGATAACAAGTTCGCGGCACTCAACTCGGCTGTTTGGTCAGGTGGCTCGTTCATCTACGTACCAAAAGGCGTGAAGCTCGAGCAACCGCTCCAAGCTTACTTCCGCATCAACTCGGAGAACATGGGTCAGTTCGAGCGGACGCTCATCATCGTCGACGAGGGCGCTTCTGTCCATTACGTCGAAGGATGTACAGCACCGGTCTACACGACGAACTCACTCCACTCAGCGGTCGTTGAGATTTTCGTCAACAAAGACGCATACTGCCGCTATACGACAATTCAGAACTGGGCGAACAACGTCTACAACTTGGTCACGAAGCGTGCCGTTTGTGAAGCGGGTGGATCGATGGAGTGGATCGATGGTAACATCGGTTCGAAACTCACGATGAAATACCCGGCCGTCATCTTGAAAGGTGAAGGCTCACGCGGTATGACGCTCTCAATCGCTCTCGGCGGTAAAGGGCAGCACCAAGACGCGGGCGCGAAAATGATTCACCTCGCACCGAACACGTCGTCGTCAATCGTCTCGAAGTCGATCTCGAAACAAGGCGGAAAAGTCTCGTATCGCGGTATCGTCCACTTCGGTCGTAAAGCGAAAGGCGCACGTTCGAACATCGAATGTGACACGCTCATCATGGATAATCAGTCGACGTCGGACACGATCCCGTACAACGAGATCTTGAACGACCAAGTCTCACTCGAGCACGAAGCGAAAGTCTCAAAAGTGTCAGAAGAGCAACTCTTCTACCTCATGAGCCGCGGAATCTCGGAAGAAGAAGCGACGGAAATGATCGTCATGGGCTTCATCGAGCCGTTCACGAAAGAATTGCCAATGGAATATGCCGTCGAAATGAACCGTCTCATCAAGTTTGAGATGGAAGGATCGATCGGATAATCCTGTATATATAGAGAAGGACGGTTGACATGAACTCATGTCGACCGTCTTTTTTGTCGATTATGTCTGTAAACAGGGAATAGGGAATGGAATTAGATGACGCGTGTCTATAGATGCGAGAGGAGACAATCACATGCTGTTCTTGGTAACGGGATATTTCGACGCTGACAAAATGAACGAGAAGTCCGACCTAGAAATCGATCAAATCATGGCGACGTGTGAACGACACTTACAGGAGCTGTATGCAAGTGAAAAGGTATTGATGGACATGGGGCTTGAAGCGAGCGTGAAACAACTCAAGCGGGAGTCACAGCAGATTTCGATTACAGATGGGTCCGCTACAGAATCGAAAGAAGTGATGGGAAGTGCGTTCGTGATTGAAGCGTTGGATATGGAGGATGCGCTCAGAATCGCTTCCATCCATCCGACGACCCAAGTGCCCGAAGCGGAAGCGTTAGGGTGGCGGCTCGAGATTCGGCCGGTGCACTATTATCGGGAGCGAGAATAAACCACAACTTCACCTGTAAAGATTATGCAGAAAATATATTGACATTCCATGGAAACGTCGTCATAATACAAAGTAATTTGATATGAATACTCTTATTAAGAGCAGGTGGAGGGAATTAGCCCTATGAAGCCCGGCAACCATCCGTACTGAATCGCCAGTACGGAAACGGTGCTAAATCTAACAGCGAACGCTGAGAGATGAGAGGAAATCGGAATTTTTCGGAATCCTTCTGTCTCGTTTATGAGTTCAGAAGGATTTTTTTGCATTCTGCCTCTAACAGAGTTTCTATCAAAAAAATCTAAGGGGGAATTTATTTTGAAAGGAAAGTTCTTATTAAGCGCAGCGCTCGTCACAGGATTAACGGTCTCATCAGCTTTACCGGTTACATACGCGCATGACGAGCTTGGTGACATCAACATCGAGAAAGGGGAGCGTAACCCGGATGAAATCAGTTCGGTTTCCGTGACGGAAGGAAGCAAGAACGTCAAGTATCTACATGAGACGGCAGCCGTACCACTGAAAGAAATCCGAGAAGGTGTGAAAAATAGTACGGCTGACGTGTACGCCCATAAAGGATTTGCATACACAGGGACACATACTGCCGGTGGAGGCAACGGGGGGGTTCGCGTGTTTGACTTGAAAGATCCATCCAACCCGAAAGAAGTCGCTGTATTCGCAGATCAAGACATTCCTGGGACTTGGCAGGAAAAAGTAATCGTGAAGACGGTGAACACAAAATCATTCAAAGGTGATTTGGCGGTTGTATCGGTTCAACAACTCGACTCTAAAAATCCGAATTCGAAAGGCGGGTTCCTGATCTATGATGTGACGAACCCGTACGAGCCAAAGAAATTAGGTTTCTACGAAGTGACAAAGAAAACGAGAGGGACACATGAACTTTACTTGACGACACAAGGAGACCGGGTATTGGTCCTTGCCTCGAATCCTTATGCGGACTACTATTCGCACGGGAAAGAGAAGGATTTCCAACTCGTAGATGTGACCAACCCAGCGGAACCGAAGAAGCTATACGAATTCGATCCACGTTCTTTGCCGGAAGTGGATGAAAGCTTTGACGGATACACGTGGAACGCGCCAGATGGCAAGAAGAGACCAGTCTTCAACCATAGCGCCTATGCGGATGAGAACGGGAAAACAGCGTTTCTCTCGTTCTGGGATCTTGGGACGATCATCCTGGACATCTCAGACCCAGACAACGTGACATACGAAGGACGGACGACATTTGCGTCAGATCAACAAGGATCGGCGCACTCGGCGGCACTTGCAAAAGGCGGCACGGTACTCGTCGAAACGAGAGAAGTGTATGCGCCGGTTAAATCAGGCTACGAACAAGCGTACGGATACACTCGAATCTTCGACATTAAAAACAAAACGAATCCGAAACTATTGAGCGAATTCAAGACGGATTTGACAGAAGATATCTCTGAGAATCCGGCTGAACAAGTCACGTTCGGTAAAACGGTACATGATCCAGAAGTACATGGGAACACGTTGTACCTGTCTCACTACGCGGGCGGGGTGCGAGCGGTTGATATTTCGAATCCGAGTAAACCGGTACAAATCGGAAAATACGTTCCGGCCGATGCGAACATCTGGGGCGTCTACGTCGATCAAAACTATGTGCTCGCGTCTGACATGGGCACAGGCTTGAAAGTGCTACAAAAAAACAATAAGTAAGGATTTCTCGACAACCAGCGAAGCTCGACTTCGCTGGTTTTTTGTATAATCTAAAGCAGTTCGCATTTTTTGTCGTGAAACGAAGACGAGTCGGGTATGCTAAGAAAGAGAACACGTTTAGAAAGGGATGAAGCATATGGATCACTTGAACACGATTGACCCAGAAGACATCACCCGCATCGCCGTCGTCGGCGCCGGATGGGTTGGCGTCAGTTTCGCCTATCAACTGTCGATGGCCGCGCTCTGTGAAGAGCTCGTCTTGATTGACTCGAACCACGCCAAGGCTGAAGGGGAGGCGATGGACCTCAATCACGGGATATCATTCGCCCCGAGTCCGGTCCGAATTTGGGCAGGTGACTACTCGGACTGCCGCGACGCCGATATAGTCGTCATCACGGCCGGTGCCGCGCAAAAGCTCGGTCAGACCCAGATGGACCTCGCCGAACAAAATGCGAAGGTCATGCAACATGTCACGGAACAAATTATGGCGAGCGGATTCGACGGCATCATCGTCGTCGCGACGAACCCGGTCAATGTCATGGCACACGTCGTCTGGAAGGCGTCCGGCTTGCCGAAGCATCGCGTCATCGGATCGGGGACGGTGCTCGACACGGCCCGTCTCCGTTATAAGGTCGGCGAGTATTTCGACTTGTCGGCACGGAACTGCCACGTCTACTATATGGGCGAACACGGTGCCGGAGGATTCGTCGCTTGGGACAACGCCCGGATTTACGGAAAATCGGTCCAACAATTGCTCGCGGAGAATGAGTCGTATCGCCAAGAAGATTTGGACGCCATCTATCAAGGAGTCCGCGATGCGGCGAATCAAATCATCGAATATAAGAGCGCGGCGTACTACGCGATCGGGCTCGGGCTCCTCCGTATCGTCCGCGCCATCGTCCGGAATGAGAACTCCGTCGTGACGATCGGTGCCCACCTCGATGGCGAATACGGTGCCTCAGGTCTCCATATCGGCGTACCGGCCTTGATTGATCGGACCGGCATCCGCCAAATCATCGAGATTGAACTGACGGACGAGGAACAGGGACAGTTCGATGCCTCGGTCGGACGGATTCGCCAAGCAATCGACAAAATCGAATCAGTAACATAAAAAAGGACCCGGCTGCTCATGCAGCCGGGTTTGTCGTTACGACGCCTTCTTCTCGGCGACGTCTTTCTTATAGTATTTCTCGGACGTGAAGAATTCGGTCGTCAAGCGCTTCACTTCACCGCTGAGCAATAAGACGGCAATCATGTTCGGGATGAGAATCATCGCGAGCATCAAATCAAGGAAGTTCCAAATCATCTGGGCTCCACCGATCGCACCGATGACAATCGAGGCGATATAGACGACTTTCATCAGGAATCCGGCCTTCAAGCCGAACAAATACTCGGCTTGACGCGACCCGTAAAAGATGATGACGATAATCGTCGACAAGACGAAGAAGATGAGCGAGATTGTGACGAGCAGACTACCCGTGTAACCGAAGTACTGTTGGAACGCGATGGTTGTCAGGGCGGCTGGATCGTTCATCGCATCGGCCCGTGTCCATACCCCGGACGACAAGACAACGAACGCCGTCGTGCTACAGATGATGAGCGTATCGATGACGATCCCGATCACGGCCCAGAAACCTTGCCGGACCGGATGATCCGTTTGCGCAGCGGCGTGGGCAATCGGTGCCGTCCCGAGTCCTGCCTCGTTCGAATAAAGACCACGGGCGAAGCCCCAACGAATCGTCTCGGCGATGGCGGCACCAGCGAAACCACCGAGCGCGGCCATCGGTTGGAATGCGTATGAGAAGATGAGCCCGAGTACTTCCGGGATTTGCGAGAAGTTCATCAAGACGATAATGAAACCGGCACCAACATAGACGAGTGCCATCGCCGGGACGATGACTTCCGTCACTTTCGCGATCCGTTTCATACCGCCGAAGACGACGAGGGCGACGAACCCGGCGACGATAATCCCGGTCACAAGGGTATTGCCGTTGAACGTCTCTCTGACGGCCGAACTGACGGCGTTTCCTTGAACCATGATACTCGGGATGAGTTCGATCATGAGAGCGAAGGCGAACCATGAGGCGAGCCATTTCAGCTTCAAGCCTTTCGCCATATAGTAGACGGGACCGCCGACAAATTCACCGGCCTCGTTCTTCTCGCGGTAACGGACGGCGAGGACGCTCTCCGAGAACTTGATGGCCATGCCGACGACGGCGATGACCCACATCCAAAAGATGGCGCCCGGCCCGCCGAACATGATGGCGGCCGGTACCCCGATGATATTGGCGGCACCGATCGTCGAAGATAAGGCTGACGTCAACGCCTGGCGGGGGCTGATGTCACCTTCACCTTTTGGTTTTTTAAAGACACTGCCTAACGTTTGTTGCATTATGTAGAGGGGGTATCGGAATTGGAAGAATCCTAAACGAATCGTCAAATAGAGTCCAGACAAAACGAGTAACGAGATGATTGGCACACCCCATAGCCAATCTGAAATTGTCGTCACCACAGTCACAAGTTGTTCCACATCACCACTCCTATCCAGTATTTTACTTATATATTGTTGCCTAACGAGACAGAGGCTAAACCCATTCTTTCAAATTAGAGGAGGAGACTTATATGAAACAGGCACAGCATCTTATCGTATCAGGCCGGGTCCAAGGGGTCGGCTTCCGTTACTTCGCGCAAGCGACTGCCCTTGAATACGGCATCACAGGTTGGGTCCGGAATTTGAATGATGGGACGGTTGAACTTCAAATCGAAGGAGACGCGGAGAGACTCGAATCCTATAAACGCGCCCTCTATAACGGGAATCGTTTTGTCGGGGTCGAACGGATTGAAGCGGAAGACACGACGGTCGAATCATTCCGGAAGTTTGATATCCGTTATTGACCATTTTTCTCATTTACAGCTAGTCAGTGAGTGCGACCAACCGATAATTTGTAAATTAAGGGAACGGTTCCATACAATAAATCCACATTTTAAAAAAATAAACATCATTTTTATGGATAGGGTGGTCAAAAAAATGAAAGTGTGTATAATGGAATAGACCAAGCGGTTTATTGTCAGAAAATTTAGTCATTTGATTCATTGGTAACACGGAAGGTATTACATGTATGTGGAGGTAGTTGTATGAAAAAATCGACATTATTCCCGTTAGCATTCACGATTTTCGCATTATTCTTCGGGGCCGGGAACTTGCTGTTCCCACCGATGCTAGGTGCGATGGCAGGACAGAACCTCGTCCCAGCCCTAGTCGGCTTCGTCATTACCGGCGTCGGGCTACCATTACTCGCGCTCTTCGCAGTCGCGCGGGTAGGCGGTGGATCTGACCAAATCGCTCGGTATATTCCGAAGCGACTTGCGCTCGTCTTGACGGGATTAATGTACGTGGCGATTGGACCGTTCTTCGGGATTCCACGGACGGCAGCAGTCACGTATGAGATGGGAGTCGTACCGTTCCTCGGTGCGCCATCTACACTCACGCTCGCAATCAGTTCAACTGTCTTCTTCGGTTTGACGTTCTTCTTGACGTTACGCGCTCAGAAATTGATTGAAGTCATCGGACGCATCATTACACCGATTCTCTTGCTCTTGCTTGCGGCAATCGGAATCACGAACCTCGTGGCTCCACTCGGGAAGCCGGTCGCACCAGCAGAAGGATATGAGACGTGGATTGGCGCTCTCGGGGAGGGCTTCAAACAAGGCTACTTGACGATGGACGTCTTCGGCGCTCTCGTCTTCGGCGCCATCGTGCTCGTCACGCTTAAAGCGAACGGGATGACGGACCAGAAAGAAGCATCTTCACTTCTTCGGACGTCTGGAATGCTCGCTGTCACGTGTTTGATGCTCGTCTATATCTCGCTCGGGTCGATTGGAGCGAACATGACAGGCCAAACAGGAACGACAGACGGAGCAAGCTTGCTTCAAGCGTTTGCAGGTTCATCTTTCGGACAAGTCGGAATGCTCGTACTCGGGGCTGCGGTCTTCCTCGCTTGTTTGACGACAGCGGTCGGACTCATCACTGAGTTCTCACGCTTCATCAGCAACACGTTCGAATCACTCAAGTATTACCAAGTCGTCATCGCGACGACATTGTTCGGCTTCATGATTTCACTCGTCGGACTTGGTATGTTGATTGAAATCGCAGTACCGCTCCTCACGCTCTTGTATCCGGTCATGATCGCACTCGTACTCGTCTCGATTACGGAGCGGATTCAACGCAACCCGCATGTCGCCATGAAGGCGACTGTATATACGGCCCTCGTTCTCTCGCTCTTCGAGACGACACACGGATTGGCGCCGTCAGCAGCAACAGCTTGGATCACGAACTTGCCGATGGCTGAGATCGGACTTGCTTGGGCAGTTCCAACATTGATCGTGTATGTGATCACACTGTTATTACCGAAAAATCGTTCCAACCAAGCACTCGCTCAATCACGCATCTCATAAGCAAGTGTTTGAACACCCATCCTCTGGTCAAGGATGGGTGTTTTGCTGTCTTATCGTTTGCTCATTTCATTCATCAACAAGTAAAATGAAAGGATGAAAAGGAAGTGACATACATTGACGACTAAACAAAAGAAACAATTGGCGATTCTCATGTTGAACATGTTCATCGCTGTAGCAGGATTCGGGATTATCATACCGATTATTCCTGATTATTTGAAGATGATTGGAGAAGGCGGCACCGCTGCCGGACTCATGATTTCTGTCTTTGCCGGGGCCCAGCTGCTCATGTCGCCGATTGCCGGGAAATGGGCGGATGTTTACGGGCGCAGGCTCATGATCATCCTCGGGCTCATCGGCTTTACCATCTCGATGGGCGTCTTTTACTTATCAGACAACTTGACCGTCCTGTTGATTTCACGGGCAATCGGCGGCGTCGGGGCCGCTCTCTTGATTCCGGCCATCTTTGCTTACGTGGCCGATATCACGACGCTCAAACAACGGGCGAAAGGGAACAGTTATATTTCCGCGGCAATGTCGCTCGGGATTGTCATCGGCCCAGGAATCGGTGGATTCTTCGCCGAATTCGGGTTGAAGGCACCGCTCTTGTTATCGGCGATCGTATCATTCGTTGCCGTCATCTCGTCAATCATTCTATTGAAAGAACCGGACCGTGAACCGTATGTCCAAACGAGTGAGAGTGAATCGTTACCGCGTCAACTCGTGTCGTCGACACGGAAACCGTATTTCTTCGTGCTCGTCATCAACTTGGTCATGGCGTTCGGTTTGATGGCGTACGAGTCGGTCCTCGGTCTGTTCGTCAGTGAGACGTTCAGCGCGACGCCACAACAGATTGCGGTCATGATCACCGGGACGGGAATCGTCAGCGTCATCGTCCAGCTGTTCGCGGTCGACCGTCTTGTCTCGCTGTTCGGTGAGATTAAAGTCGTGCTCATCTTTATCATGCTCGCTGCGCTCGGCTTCTTGTTCTCACTGTTTGCCGGGTCTTACACGATTTTCTTCGCGGTCACGTTGATTATCTTCTTGTCGACGTCAATTTTACGACCGGTATTGAATACGCTCGTATCGAAAATGGCAGATAAAGAGCAAGGTTTTGCGATGGGGATGAACAATGCTTATATGAGCATCGGGAATATCGTCGGACCGACGCTTGCCGGAATCGCCTTCGATATCGATATGCGCTATCCGTTTGTGATGGGGCTCGTCCTGTTGCTCGTGACGTTCGCGGGAACGTTGAATTGGTCGAAACGTAACACGGCGGCCACGTTCGAACAATAAGTTGAGGAGGGAATGTGATGATTTATGTCGGTGTGACGGGGTGGGGAGACCATGATTTACTGTATACGACCCCAGAAGAACGAAAACATAAACTGTCGACCTATGCGGGGCATTTCCCGACCGTTGAAATCGATTCCTCGTTTTATGCGATTCAACCGGTAAAGAATTACGAGAAATGGAACCAGGAAACACCGGAAACGTTCCAATTCATCGTCAAAGTTTCCAGGGAAATGAGCGGGCATGACCGGGAACCGAAGCTGCCCCTCGCCGAGCTGTTCGAGCGATACAGGACGTCCGTCGAACCGCTGAAACAGGCCGGGAAGCTACGAGCCGTGCTCGTCCAACTCCCGCCCTGGTTTGATGTCTCGAAGCCACATCTCGATTATTTACGGACAATCCGTGACGAGTTGCGCGACTATGACATCGCCATCGAGTTCCGGAACCCGACGTGGTTCTCGGAGGCGTTCCGGGAGCGGACGCTCGCGTTCTTGGCGGAACAACGTTTCATCAATACGATTTGTGATGAGCCGCAAACGAAAGAGAGCAGCATCCCGTTCGTCCCGGTCGTGACCAATCCGGATGTGGCCGTCGTACGTTTGCACGGCCGCAACACCGCCGGCTGGCTTCGGAAACCGGGCATGACGAGCCAGGAATGGCGTCACGTACGCTGCCTGTATCGCTATAGTGAGGATGAACTGCAGGAGCTCGCCGCGGCCCTCAAACAAGTCGACGAAACAGCGAAGTCGGTGTACGTCTACTTCAACAACAACTCGGCCGGCGACGCGGTACCAAACGCCAAACGGTTGATTGAGATTCTCGGTGCCGAATATGAACTCGCCCCGAGCCAAATCAGTCTGTTCTAGGAAGGGGGATCGTCTTGAGAACGATTACGATGTTCCATTATAATGACTTACATTCGAAATTCCATAACTGGCCGCGGTTCGTCTCGTTTTTGAATGAGCATCGGACGGACGAGACGCTCGTCTTCGATCTCGGCGACCATGCCGACCGCACCCATCCGGCGACAGAAGTGACGCGCGGACAAGTGAACGTCCGACTGCTCAACCGGATTCGACCGACGGCGGTCACGATCGGCAATAATGAAGGCATCACGTTCCCGCACGACTGGCTCGCCCATCTGTATGACGAGGCCGCGTTCCCAGTCCTATTAGGGAACGTCTATCAAGCAGCTGGTGAACGGCCAAAATGGGCGTCGGAGACGCTCATCGTCGAACGAGAGGGAATTCAGATCGGGCTGTTCGGGGTGACCGCGCCGTATGAAGAGCTTTATCCTGAACTCGGTTGGGCCATCGAAGCACCACATGGGGCAACGGCGCGTGCCCTCGAGACACTTCGAGACTGCGACGTCATCATCGCGCTCAGCCATCTCGGCTTTTACGCCGACGAGCGGCTCGCCGAGGCGTTCCCAGAAATCGATGTCATCCTCGGAGCCCATACCCACCACGTACTCGATGAAGGTGTCGTCACGAACGGCGTCCTGATCGCTCAGGCCGGTAAATACGGACAGTACGTCGGGCAAATCGAGTTGACCATCGAAGGAAAGCGGGTCATCGAGAAACGGGCTTGTCTCCACGATGTATCGGAGCGCGAACCTGATGAAGCGACGGTCGCGGTCCTAGCCGCAGAGTATGGTCAAGCCGAGCGTCTGCTCGATGTGACGATTGCCGAGACACCAGGTTATGAAAGTGACTGGTTCGGTCCGTCAGCCATCGGAGACCTATTGGCGAGCGGACTCGCGGACTGGTGTGACGCCGAGTTGAGTATCATCCCATCCGGTGTCTTGTTAGAAGGTTTGCGCCCGGGCCACGTCACGCTAAATATGTTGCACCGGATTTGTCCGCATCCGATCAACCCTTGTCTCTTGACGCTTGACGGGGCTACCCTCGTTCGATTTTTGAACGACGTCCAAGAAGATGCGTTCACGACAATGCATGTCCGTGGCCTCGGTTTTCGCGGGACGGTGCTCGGTAGCCCGATCCTCCATGGAATCGACAGCCGACACGGTCGCTATTCGATTAATGGTGAGGAAATCAAGCTAGACGGGACGTATCGTGTCGCCACGGTCGACATGTTCACGTTCGGACCGCTTCTTCCGTATTTGGCCGATCAGCCGAAGCGTTACTTTATGCCGGAACTGCTGCGTGACGTATTACGCGAGACGATCGTGACCCGTCATAATGCCATTCGAAAAGGATAGGGACGGGACCGGTTGGCATGCTATGATAGAACAGTGGAGGTGTGAAACATGATTAGAGTGAATCGCCATGGCTATACCGTCATTGAAGAGAAACGTGACGGTTTTGACGAGGAAGCGTTCATCGCACGCTATAGCGACGTGCTTGATAAATACGATTATATCGTCGGGGATTGGGGCCACGGACAACTTCGGTTGAAAGGGTTCTATGAGACGAAGTCCAAGTTCGCGACGTATGATAATCGAATCGATCACGTGATGGATTACGTGTATGAATACTGTAACTTTGGGTGCCCGTTCTTTGTACTCAAAAAAGAGACGGAAATCGATGAGGCGGAAGACGGTCCAGTCTTCGGTGGCACGAAACAACCGCTCAAACTGAAACGCAAATTCAATAAATCGGAAGAAGTCGAGCCTTCGACCGGTACATGACGCGCTGATGACATCAGCGCTTTTTTGTTACATTTATTTTCCAAATGTTTCTTTTAGGTGAAAAGACGGTGTGACAGGTTTAGGGATAGGAAATCTGTGATAACTTATATTTAAGGTTATTGTTTCTGTTCGGGTTTTTGTGGGTTTTGGAAGTGAGGTGGAAGTATGCAACACGTACAAACGGCGACCGTCGGTGACCGCGATGACGTCCATAATCGAATTCATAATTTCGGCTTGGGCGTACTGGCGATGTTGTTCTTCGGGTTCGGGAGTATCATGACGTTTTACTTCACCGCCGCAGTCCTGATTTATGAGGTTGTCCACGTCTTGCTAATCCGCCGCTTTGAATATCGTCAGGCGTTTTTGAGAAGCCGCCTCTTTAAAATTATTTCGTTGGCGGTAGTGGCCACAGGTGTGCTCTTATTTATTGTATCGATGTCACAGTTTTTCATGGGCAACATCATGTATTGAAGGGAAAGGAAAAACCTTTTCCCTTTTTTCGTGTTTTTTTTGAAACTTTTCGTGAAGTGATGACGTATACCGAAGAGAGAACTCAAAAAAAGGATGATGAAAATGACTGCACAACTTAAGCAACATGCACAACAAATGTTAACTGGTAAGCGTTGGCTACTCGCCGGGCTATTAATTTTGTTCGTCGTCTTGAACGGGATTCCACAATCGTTCGCGCCTCCTGTAGACCCTGAAGCGGTCCCAACAGCGGCGGACACGGGACTTACGTTCTTGTCGCTCCTCCTCACATTATTGATTGCGCCGCTCGCAATCGGTTGGTTTTGGCTCGTCCTGTCTGTATCGCGCGGTGACAAGCCTGCTGTCTCGACGTTGTTCGAGCCGTTCAAAACGGGATACGTCAAGCACGTGCTCGCCCCGTTCTTCATGGGATTGTTTATCTTCCTTTGGTCGCTGCTCCTCGTGATTCCGGGAATCATCAAAAGTTTCTCGTATTCTCTCACGTATTACATCTTACGTGACCAGCCGGAATTATCGGCTCTCGAGGCGATCACCGAATCACGCCGGATGATGGACGGGCATAAGATGGACGCGTTCAAACTCGTCCTCTCGTTTATCGGTTGGTTCCTTCTCGGGGTCATTACACTCGGCATCGGTTTCTTGTACGTCTATCCGTACTTCACGACGACGTATGCGACGTTCTACGATTCACTTCGGAAAGCAGAACACCCGCAGACGAACCATGTCGGGACAGATTTTGAACAAGGATTCTAAACGAAAACCTCCGCTCATCGAGAGCGGAGGTTTTGTATTAGGCGTTGACTTCTTGTTTTTGAAGGTAGGGCTTGAGCGATAACGTGTGTTCGGCGACGACTTTACGAATCGTCTTCGTCTTCGATCTCATGACGAGTGACGTCGTCTCGACAATATCGTCCGTCAAGAATTTTACGCCGTCCAGCAATTCGCCCGATGTGACGCCTGTCGCCGCAAAGATGCAGTCGTCGCTCTTGACGAGGTCGTCAAGCGTGAGCAATTGGAGCGGGTCCTCGATGCCCATCGAGATGACACGTGCCGTCTCTTCTTCATTCATCGGGTGGAGGCGTGCCTGCATGTCGCCACCGAGCGCTTTGACGGCCGCTGCCGTGATGACGCCTTCTGGTGCGCCGCCCGTACTGATGAAGATATCGATCGGGTTCGACTTGACGGCCGCTGCGATTCCCGCCGAGACGTCGCCGTCTTCGAACAGCTTGACGCGTGCGCCCATGTTCATCGCCGCTTGACGGAAATGTTCATGACGATCACGGTCTTGCATGATGACGGTCACTTCCTCGATGCGCTTGCCGTTATAAAGGGCGGCTTTCTCGATAATCGATTCAAGCGGTTCGTCGAGTGAGACTTTGCCTTTTAAATTCGGGCCGACGACGAGCTTATCCATATACATATCTGGTGCGTGGAGGAGGGCGCCTTTATCCGCGACCGCGATGACGACCATGGCGTCCCCGAGTCCTTTGGCGACGATCGATGTCCCTTCGAGCGGGTCAACGGCGATATCGACTTCTGGTCCGAACGTCGTCCCGAGACGTTCCCCGATGTATAGCATCGGTGCCTCATCGAGTTCACCTTCACCAATGACGACGGTTGCATCCATATTGATTGTGCCGAGCACTTCACGCATGGCCGATGTCGCTGCGTCATCCGCTTCATTCTTCTGACCACGACCGATCCATTTCGATGAGGCCAGTGCTGCCGCCTCGGTTGCTCGTACGATCTCTAACGCTAATTCTCGTTCCATAGTGTTGTACCCTCCACATGATATCTATTTAATGTGACATACTAATAGTTGTGTTAATCCGTGGATTAGTGTATCACAATTACGTAAATGATGTAAATAGGAGAGATTCTTTTCTCGAACGAGAAAAAGGATTACTATAAGAGGCAGGGGGGATTGCGATGTATTTTGTAAACAGAGAAAAGATTAACGAGACGTTGACCCATATGGAGACGATGCTCAGTCGACTCGACCAATTAGAGGGGGACGCGTTCACCATCGAGCTGGCGAAACAACGTTTGGCCGTTCACTTGATGGAGGGCGTGATTGACGTCGGCAACTCGATGATTGACGGGTTCATCATGCGTGACCCGGGCAGCTATGAGGATATTGTCGACATCTTGCTCGACGAGCGTGTGCTCGACGCCGGGACGGCGGAAGCGACGAAAGCGCTCGTCGGATTACGGGCGCACTATGTCAGGGAGTTCGTCACGGCAGATTCGGCCCGGTTCGACGCCTGGGTCGACCGTGATAAATCAACGTTCGAGGCATTCCCAGAGCAGGTCCGACGCTATCTCGAGGTGGAGCTCGGTCCTGTATCAGCATTTTTACCAGAAAGCGAGTGATTGGATGAATCCGATTAAAGGATACTTATTTGATTTAGATGGCACGATGTATGCGGGGACGGCCCCGATTCAAGCAGCGGTCGATTTCGTGAATCGACTCGAGGCGACCGGCTTCCCATACTTATTCGTCACGAACAACGCGTCGATGACGCCGGAGCAAGTGGCGGATAAACTTGTCTCGATGGGAGTGCATGTGACGCCTGAGCACGTATTGACAAGTGCGATGGCGACGGCCCGTTATATCGAGAAGATGACGCCAGGGGCGACGATTTACATGATCGGGGAAGATGGCCTGCGCCTGGCGCTCGAAGAACGCGGTTTCCATGTGACGGAAGAGGCGAAGGCGGATTACGTCGTCGTCGGGCTCGACCGACACATCACATACGAAAAGTTGGCGAAAGGCGCGCTCGCGATCCGCTCCGGCGCTCGTTTCATTTCGACGAACGGCGATATCGCCATTCCGACTGAACGCGGCTTTTTACCAGGGAACGGTGCGCTCACGTCCGTCTTGACGGTGACGACGGAAAAAGATCCGTTCTTTATTGGCAAACCGGAACCGGTCATGGTCGATATCGCGCTTGAGATGATTGGTCTCACGAAAGAAGAAGTCGTCATGGTCGGGGATAACTACCATACTGACATCTTGTTCGGGATCAACGGCGGGATTCGGACGCTCCACGTCAACTCAGGCGTACATGGTCCGGCTTTCATTCAGGAACAAGAAAAACTCCCGACCTATATGGTCGAGAGCTTGGACGAATGGACGCATGCATGAAAAAAAGGGATGACATGATTGTCTCCCTTTTTGTTTAGAATACTTGTTCGACTTCAACGATGCCAGGTACTTCTTCGATGAGCGCGCGCTCAATCCCGGCTTTCAATGTAATTGTTGAAGATGGGCAGCTGCCGCATGCACCCATTAAACGAAGTTTGACGATGCCTTCTTCTACATCAACGAGTTCGACGTCACCGCCGTCGCGAAGCAAGAACGGGCGTAATTTATCGAGTACTTCTTGGACTTGATCAAACATTTCCATGGTATCTACCCCTTTCTGGTTCTCTTTCATTCTAGCAAGTTTGAGATTGTTTCTCAATCATTAACGCTGAGCGTTTTGTGACGATGCCCCTTCTTGATTTTGTATAATAGGAAAGAAGAGGGGGAATGGATATGAAAATCACCGTATATGGGGCCGAAGTACAGTGTGCGAGCTGTGTCGGGGCGCCGAGCTCGATTGAGACATATGAATGGTTGCAAAGCGCATTGGCACGGAAGTACCCGAATCAGGCGTTCGAATTCGAGTATATCGATTTTGAGACGGCGGACGATGACATCGCCGAAGCAATCAAGCAGGACGAGTGGTTCTATCCGCTCGTGCTCATCGATGGGGAAGTGGTGGACGAAGGGGTCGTCCAACTTCGGAAAGTCTATTCGGCCATCGAACAGACGACAGCATGAAAAGAGTCGAGCGACGATTGTCGTTCGACTCTTTTGCGTTATAGAAGACGGAACGACGACGTCGCCGAACCTGACGTGTAACCCGTGAGCGTCGCATCAGATTTCACTTGATACGTCCCACGTTGTGATGAAGAGGTTGTTGAGAGCGTGAACGTGATGGCGCCCGTTGAACTTGTCTTGCCTGTTCCTGTGAGCGTCGCGCCGTTTGGCTGTGTGACCGTCACACGGACGTCGGCGTTCGCGACCGCTTGGCCGTTCGAATTCCGGACTGTTGAAGAGATGGAGACGACTTCACCAGCGTAGTAAGTTGATTTCGATGTCGATACTGTCGTCGTGAGCGCTTGGACCGGTTGCGTCGTGCCGCCAGCCGTCGGTGCTTGCACGAGTCCGTTCCCGAACCATGTGTCACGTCCGGCCGTTCCGAGGTCGATTGAATCTTGTGATAGTTTCGTGCGGAGTTGCGAGCTCGACAACGTCGGGAACGCTTGCTTCATGAGTGCGAGGTTACCGGCGACGTAAGGTGTCGCCATCGATGTCCCGCTCATTTGACCGTAGCCGCCGTTCGCGAGTGTCGAGTTGATGCTCACACCTGGTGCCGCGACTTCGACCGTACTACCTGTCGCCGAGAACGAGGCGCGGTTATTGTTGATGTCCGTCGCCGCGACGGCGATGGCCGAGCTGTAACGGGCCGGGTAGTTGACGAGGTCGCCTGTACCGTCAGAGCGTCCGTTGTTACCGGCTGCCGCGACGACGAGGATACCCGCGTTATTGGCGCGATCGACGACCTGTTGGAGCGTCGTCGATGGACTTGTCGTCCCGAGACTCAAGTTGATGACGTCCATATCGTTCGTGATCGACCAGTCAATCCCGGCGATGATACTCGAGAGGCTACCACTACCGTCGGCTTCGAGTGCTTTAACGGCATAGATGCTCGCCTCATGGGCAATCCCGACCGTTCCGATGCTGTTGTTGCGGGCACCGATAATCCCGGCGACGTGCGTCCCGTGACCGTTGTCATCCGCGTATGAGCTCGTGACTGTACTGAACGAGGCACCACCAGAAATCGTCAAATCAGGGTGCGGCGAGATTCCGGTATCAACGACCGATACTTTCACGCCTTTCCCGGTGTAGCCACTCTGCCAAGCTGATGGAGCTTTCAACTTCGGAATGCCCCAGTCTTGCGTCTGATTTTCGATTTGTACCGTTTGATCGACTTCCACGTGGGCGACGTTCGGGTTGTTCTTCAAGCCATTCAAGGCAGCCTTCGGTACTTCGAGCGCTGCGGCCGGAAGGTTTTTGTACTGTTGGCGAACTTCCATGCCTTCAATCGAGAGCGGGATTTTCTTCGCCGATTCCTTGAAGACGACGATGACACGTTCTTTCTCTTTGTTCGGGGCGGCATCTACGCCTCCCGGAACGGTTGACAGGACGAGCAGTGAGGCGAGGACAGTGCTGCAAACTTTTTTCAACTTGTTTCCTCCTTTGGGGTATGTAGGCGAGGTGACGCGATGTCGAACTGCCGTGCCCATAGAGTAACAAGTTTTCCCATCGGGTAGAATATGTCAATGGAATTAAAAATCTGAATATTTAGATAAGGATACAGGGGATTCAGATACAAGACTTTTGACTCAAGGCGATGGCTGCAGAACGCCAAATCGAACACGTTACACAAAAAAACGGGCGACCATTATGGTCGACCCGTTCATGTTATTTAATGACTTTATGTTTCCAGAGAATCCCGGACTTGAGCAGGCGGGCGACTTTGCCGGTGAGCGACTGTTTGCCCATGAAGACGCCGAACCCGGCCTTCTTCCCAAGCGAGCCGAGTGTCCCTCGGAGTTTGATATCCGGCAAATCTGGATAACTGACACCTTTCCACTTACAGAGCAACACTTGGACAATCTGTTCGGCCTGCGCTTCCGCAAGTTGACCGGAAGGTGCATACGGAAGGCTGGCGTTGTCTCCGACGACGAAGATGTCCGGCTGTTCCGGGACGTAATGGTGCGGTGTCAATTTGACGCGCCCGCCGCCATCGAGTTCCCATCCTTGATTTCGGACGACGGCGACCGGTTGAATCCCAGCCGTCCAAACCGTCAAATCAGACGGGAAGTGTTGCTCGTGATTCCATAGGCCGTCGGCGTCGACCCGGACGATATTCGACTGGTTGATGACCTCGACGCCGTGCTCTTCGAACCAAGACTGGACATACATCGAGACACGGCTCGATAGGAACGATAAGACCGATGGGCCACGGTCGAACAAACGGACCGTCAAATCGGGACGGCTCTCGCGTAGCTCGCTGGCGAGTTCGACACCCGATAATCCAGCGCCGACGATTGAGACGATTGAACCGGGTGACAGACCGTTGATGGCTTGTTGGGTCTTACGTGATTCTTCTAACGTTTGGATGCTGTACGTGAACTCGGCTGCACCAGGCACATTGTGATACTTGTCCTCGCAACCGAGTCCGATGACGAGGTCGTCATACGGCACTTTTTCACCGCTCGCGAGCAAGACCATCTTGTCGCCGGTATCGATATCGGTGACTTGTCCGTATATGTAATCGATCTCTTCTGGAAAATCGATTCGGATATCACGATCCGATACGGTCCCCGCCGCAAGTGCATAATACTCTGTTTTTAACCCATGGTAAGGTAGACGATCGACGAGTGTGATCGATACATCCTTCAGCTGATGGCCGAGGACGCGTTCGATTACACGCATTCCCCCGTAACCGCCTCCCAAGACGACTAATTTGCGCATAAAAATCCCCCTTTGTTACACTTCAACTGTATCATGTTATAATACGCCGTAGAAGAACCATTTTCCTGTTTTGAGGGAAAGGGGAAGGGTGAATGACATGATGAATCCGATCATTGAGTTCTGCGCCTCCAATTTGGCGATGGGCTCACAAATCGCCCGGGCCAAACTAGAGTCCGATCCAGACCTAGACGTCGTTGAATACGGCTGTACAGGCTACTGTGGCGTCTGTTCGCTCGACTTGTTTTGCCTAGTCGACGGAGAGGTCGTGACGGGAGATACGCCAGAGCAACTCGTGACGAACGTATATGAAAAAATTGAAGAAATGGCTTGGTGAAAAAGTTTGAAGCAACTTCAAACTTTTTTTATTTTGACTGTTTTGACCCGTTGCATTTTTAAAAAGGGTCTGTTATATTCAAAGAGGTTCGAATGTAGGTTGTCTGACGTTTAACAACATAAAAAGAAAGCGTTTCAAACGGTAGGACACATCTCGATTCGGGTATATCACAATATCAGGTTTTCCCAATATGAAAGGAGCACAACACCAATGAATATCATGAGCGTGGTTGGTATTTTGGCACTAATTGGAATCGCTTACATCTTCTCAACCAACCGTAAAGCCATCAAATGGCGTACCGTGCTTGCCGCTTTCGCGGTACAGTTCACGTTCGCTTTCCTCGTCCTCTTCACATCAGTAGGACGCAGTGCGTTACAATGGATCTCAGGAGGCGTTCAAAACGTCTTGAACACGGCGAATGACGGAATCGCCTTCGTTTTCGGTACAGCTGTAGGAGGGGACAACTTCGTCTTCGCATTCCAAGTGTTGCCGATTATCATTTTTATGTCTTCTTTAATCGCTTTGCTTTACTACCTCGGTGTCAT
This sequence comes from Exiguobacterium sp. s36, assembly GCF_018618345.1. Taxonomy (NCBI): domain Bacteria; kingdom Bacillati; phylum Bacillota; class Bacilli; order Caryophanales; genus Exiguobacterium; species Exiguobacterium sp. s36. The sequence continues at coordinate 412,619 of NZ_JACSLW010000001.1, read as the reverse complement.
GCAATGGGTCATCCGAATTCTCGGTACAGCCCTTGCGAAAGCTCTCGGCACATCACGTAAAGAGTCGCTCTCAGCGACGGCAAACATCTTCGTCGGTCAAACGGAAGCACCGCTTGTCATCAAGCCTTACCTTCCAACGATGACACAATCGGAGCTCTTCGCCGTCATGGTCGGGGGACTCGCGTCGGTTGCCGGTTCGGTTCTCGCTGGATACGCTGCCCTTGGTGTACCGCTCGAGTACTTGCTCGCAGCGAGTTTCATGGCTGCACCTGCTGGTCTCTTGTTCGCGAAAATCATCGTTCCTGAAACAGAAGAGTATAATGATGACATCGAAATTGCTGAAGACGAAGAGGACAAAGCAGCGAACTTCGTCGATGCGGCCGCTCGTGGTGCCTCTGACGGTCTCTTCCTTGCCTTGAACGTCGGTGCGATGCTTCTCGCGTTCGTTTCATTGATTGCGCTCGTCAACTTGATTCTTGGTGGAATCGGCGGCTTGTTCGGTTTCGACAGCCTCTCACTCGAATTGATTCTTGGTTACGTGTTTGCACCACTCGCATTTGTCATCGGTGTACCGTGGGCTGATGCTGTTCAGTTCGGTAGCTTCCTCGGTCAAAAACTCGTCTTGAACGAATTCGTAGCGTTCTCAGAGTTCGCACCTGTAATTGGAACGGGTGAACTCTCAGCTCGTACGGAAGCGATGATTGCCTTCGCACTTTGTGGATTCGCCAACATCTCGTCACTCGCGATTCTTCTCGGTGGTCTCGGTGGAATGGCACCGAACCGTCGGAACGACATCGCACGTATGGGTGTCCTCGCGATTCTCGCAGGTACGCTTGCTAACTTGATGTCAGCCACGCTTGCTGGTCTGCTTCTCTAATCAAATACGATATACTCAGAGTGATCACTTCGGTGGTCACTCTTTTTTTGTAGATGAATGAATAGCAAAACCCGACCGTATCGGCGGTCGGGTTCTACAGTCCGTTACGAGTCACGTCCACTTCTTGAAGTTTCGGCCAAATGGCTTGCCAATTCTTATTTTGGATCCGCGCTTGATAAATGTGGTGATGCGGGGATCCGTCTGCAAATGCTGGGGTCGGTCGCAGCCTCAATTCGATGATGTCATCAACACCGTAAGGCGCGGCCACGATCAAGCATTCGTTTGAATCGAGGCTGACACCTATGGCTGTGACTGTCTCGGGAAAGTGGGCCAAGGCGTCGGTCGCAGACTTATAGGGTGGCAATTGATTGACGAGGTGCATGCGGGCTTGGTTTTTGACCGACCACGGGACAGTCGGTGACAGGGCGTGCAATTGTGCCTCATACTCTTTTTCGATTGCTTCGTCGTTGTGAGATGGGTCAAAGTAGATGACATCGACGTCCTCGGTCGCCGTCGGTGTTGGATAGCCGTGCACGTCATCCCAAATCTTCGACCGGACGTATCCGGCACAAATCCACCAGTCGGGTAGTTCGAGGGAAGCGACATCTTTCAGGAGACGCTTTAATTCTGAATCATTTTCTAAAAATTGAGTGACCTCTTCAATCGTGTTCAATCCATCTCCTCCAATCCTCTCCTAAGCATAACGTATCCAAATAAAAAGCACCTCGATCGAAATCGAGGTGCATGTCAGTTACGCTTGAAGTTGCATCCGCTGGCGTTCGATCCACGGCTTCAACTTGAGGAAGAGTGGGACGAACAAGGCGCTGATCAACAACGCTTTAATAAGGTTGAACGGCAAGATGCCATAGAGGACGAGGTCCGTTTTGACTGCCGGTTGCGCCATCTCGGTCATGCCGAAGAAGAACGCGTAGGCTGGTAAGATGAGCAAATAGTTCAAAATCGCCAAGCTGAGCGCCATCGTGATTGTGCCGGCCACGAGGCCTGAAGCGAGCGCTTTATTCGTTTTACGTTTATGGTAGAACCATGCGACCGGATACATGAAGGCGACACCTGCAAAGAAGTTTGCGACTTCACCGACCGGAACGCCGCCACCGTTAAAGACATAGTAGAGGACGTTTTTTAGAGCGACGACCACGACGCCTGCGAGTGGGGAGAAGACGATCCCGGCGACGAGCGCGGGAATGTCACTAAAGTCCACTTTTAGAAATGGTGGTAGGAAAGGCAGCGGGAAGTTAAAGAGCATGAGGACAAAAGAAATGGCCCCGAGCATCGATAGCGTCACCAGTGTTGTCAATCGTTTGTTGCGCGTTGTTTTCATCAAAATCTCTCCTTTTGTCGCTCCTTGATGAATGGCACCCGTCGCATAAAAAATCCCGATTGCATCATACAATCGGGAGAGGTTACGCGCATACGAAATAGATGTTTTCCGTCGCGGAAGAGACCACGTCAAAGAAAACATCCGGATATCGGTCGGATGCCGCCATCTTCTCCCATCCAGACTTTACTGTCGGCTTTCGAATCTCACGAAATCAGCAAGCAACGCCTTGCTCGCTCACGGGCTGAGAAGATCATGTCTTCAATACCGCCGGTCGGGAATTTCACCCTGCCCCGAAGATGGAACGATTTAATTTTTTTTGTTACAGTTTAGTTATACAAGATATTTCACAAAATCTCAAGTCAGTTGACTTGAAGTTAAGATAATGAAGGAGGAGTTCAGATGATTCATTTGACAGAGTCAGCTGCATTACAAGTCATCGATATGATGAAACAGACAGAACACCCCGAGAATCAGTACTTGCGCATCAAGGTCCAAGGCGGAGGCTGCACCGGTCTCTCGTACGGAATGGGATTTGATGAAGATAAAACGGATCGAGATATCCAATTCGACCATCACGGCGTCCGCGTCATCGTCGCCGAAGCCGACCATGGGGTCGTCGACGGGCTCGAAATCGACTATAAGCAGTCGATGCTCGGAGGCGGGTTCACGATTAAAAATCCGAACGCCATCGCCACGTGTGGATGTGGTTCGAGTTTCCGGACGGCGTCGAACGCCGGGACACCTGGAGATTGCTAAACGAAAGGCCAATCGTGTGGACGATTGGCCTTTTTCGATTCAGTCGGTTTCTTCCATCAAAATCAAGCGAATCACTTTGGATGTCGCATTCAATTCGATGTGATGTTGCCAAGGGCGGAACGCCGTGATTTTGCATGTGTCGGTCGTGATTTGGAACGAACAGACGCTCTCTTCCTCTTGGTCAAGCACTGAGTAGCGGCTGAAATCCGATAAACTCTGGTAGATGGCGTATTGTTTCGGTAACGCACACGTCCATCCTTTTTCTAACATGATTTGATGCATGGACCTCGCCTCTTTCTTCTATCATATATATAAGAATAACAAAAAAATTCAAGGATGTGGAAGATTAGTCGAGAGGAACCAAGGGAAAATGAAAAGAGATGTCATTTTTATGTAGGAGGGGTAGGGACGATGAAAAAAGTATTGATCTTCGGTGGGTCACGCTATTTTGGAAAACGGTTGGCGCTTCGGTTGGCGGAGGCCGGTGACGATGTGACGATTGTGACGCGTGGACAGCTCCAAGTGCCAGAGGCAGAGGGCATCCGTTCCATCAAAGGGGACCGGCAGTCGGTGGCGACGATGAAAGATTTATCGCGTGACCGTTACGACCTCGTCTATGACAATATTTGTTTCAATCCATATCAGGCAAAAATTGCATCGGACGCCTTCATGGACCAAGTCGGCAAGTATGTGCTCACGTCGACGATGTCGGTCTATGCACCGGGTGCCGATTTGAAAGAAAGTGACTTCAATCCGCTCCATCACGACTATCATCTCGAGTCGGAGCACGACTATGGTCAAGGAAAGCGGGAAGCCGAGTCCTACTTCTTCCATCGTGCCTCGTTCCCAGTCGCGACCGTCCGCTTGCCGATCGTCTTGGGCCCGGACGACTATACGGACCGTCTCAAGTTTTATATCGATGCTGTCCGTCGAGAAGAGCCGGTCGTACTGCATCATCCCGAAGCGAAGATGGGCTTTATCTCAAGTTTTGAGGCAGCGGCCTTTTTAGAATGGGTCGGTCGGGCCAACGTGACCGGTCCATTCAATGCGGCAAGCGAAGGAGTGATCTCGATGGGTGCACTGCTCGAGCGCATCGGGCATCACTTGAATAAACCGGTCCACATCATTAAAGACGGGGAGTCGTCGCCATACGATACGGACGTCGACTATTACATGTCGATTGCCGAGGCGAAAAAGGCCGGTTTCGTCTTTACCCAACTCGATGACTGGATCGACCGGGTCATTATGCAGACGATTCGCAAGTAAGGGTGGAATACAAGATGATTGTTTTACTGATACAGTTGCTTGCGTAATAGGATTTTTTCAACTCCATGTTCATCGACGGTGACTGCCTTCACATCGAAGCCGTGTCGAATATTCAATAGCAACATCTGACGCCAACGATTCATCGTCTTCGTGTCAATCGATTGATAGCCTTGCGACTGCGCCCAGTTATGTTGAGTGCTCATCAGTTTTGTCGCGATTCCGCGGTTGCGGGCTTCAGGGGCGACCGCACCCATCCAACTATAGAAGCGTTTGTCATCGAGCGGATAGCCGATTTTATAGCCGACAACTTTCTCGTTTTCGATCGATAGAGTGAAGACAAGATGTGATTTTTGAATCAACTTATCTGTGAAACGGTGGATATCGCCGAACACGTCTTGGTGAATCTGATAGATATAGTTTAATTCAGACTCGGTGAGTGTGGTTGTCGTTACAATCTTCATAATTTCCTCCTTGAAGTAGCTTAGGGGGACATCGTCATAAGACGAGCAAGTGCCTACAAAACCCCCTGTGCTGTCGCGACAGGGGGTATCATATTATTTCCCGGCAAATACCGAAGTTGAATGTTGCGGGTGACGAGCTGTCGGGTCGACGAGCTGCTTCACTTGGTTAATCGCAATCGGGGCTTCTCCGAATCCGGTCGCAATCAATTTCACTTTTCCTTCGTACGTGGCGATGTCACCGCAAGCGAAGATGCCGGCGACCGTCGTCTCCATGCGCGAATCGACGCGGATTGTGTTCTTCTCGAACTCCATGCCCCAGTTCTTGATTGGGCCGAGCGACGAGACGAAACCGTAGTTACAGATGAGGTCATCGATCTCGACGAATTTCGATTCGCCGTCCTTGTCCGTCAATTCGACCGACTCGATGTGCGTCTCACCTGAAAGTGATTCGATGTTATATGGCGTCCAGACGTTAATCGTCGACGCTTTCATCTGTTCGACCGTATGCTCATGGGCGCGGAAGCGGTCGCGACGGTGGACGATATGGACTTCTTTGGCAATTCCCTCAAGCATGAGTGCCCAGTCGACGGCCGAGTCGCCGCCACCGGCGATCATGACGCGACGATCACGGAATTTCTCCATGTTGTCGACGAAATAATGAAGGTTTGCATAGTCTTCACAACCATCGAGGCCGAGCGGTCGTGCGGCGAATGCCCCGTTCCCAGCCGTGATGATGATCGCTTTCGTATGGTACTCGTCTTTATTCGTCGTAATCTGGAACGTGCCGTCTTCGAGACGCTCGACTGTCTCGACGGTCTCCCCGAGGCGATAGTCCTGTTCGAACTGATCGGCTTGGGCTTTCAATTGGTCAATCAAATCTTGGGCTTTCACTTTCGGGAAGCCGGCGATGTCATAAATATATTTTTCTGGATACAGTGTCGACAATTGTCCGCCGAGTTGCGGCAAACTTTCAATCAACGCCGTATCGAGTTGGCGCATACCTGCATAAAATGCGGTGAACAGTCCGACCGGGCCGCCACCGATGATGATCACATCTTTCGTCGATTTCATCGAATTCCTCCTCAAAACGTATACATCTATTATAGTGACAATCGTGAATTAAATCCATTCTGTACAAACATGCTACACATTCAAAAAAATTTCAAGAAGATATGCTTTTCCATTGAGAAAACAAAACAAACAGCGTACAATGAACGAGAAGCAATTGTGAACATTGGTTGAACAAGGTTTGGGCTTTATTGTGAACACTCATGTGAAAAAACACACAACATGATTGTTCAAGAAAACAAAACTATCAAAACAAGGTGGAAATGAACATGAAACGACCTAACATTGTTATTCTTGGCGCAGGTTTCGGTGGACTCATCACAGCGGTCAACCTCCAGAAGACGCTCTCAGCTGGCGACGCGAACATCACGCTCATCAACAAGCATGATTACCATTACCAGACGACGTGGCTTCATGAGCCAGCGGCCGGAACGATGAAACCGGATCAAGCTCGCATCTACATCAACGACGTCGTGAACCCGTCACGTGTGAAATTTGTCAAAGGGATCGTCGATCGCGTCGATACTACGGCAAAACAAGTCTTGCTCGTAGACGGTTCAGCAGTTGAATATGATTATGTCGTGTTCGCGCTTGGCGGCGTACCGGAGACATTCGGTATCCCTGGCCTTAAAGAGCATGCGATGACAATCAGCTCGCTCAACAGCGTCCGTAAAATCAAAGAACATATCGAGTACTCGTTCGCTCAATATAAAACGAACGGTTCAGCTGACCGCTCGTACGTGACGATCGTTGTCGGTGGCGCCGGCTTCACAGGAATCGAGTTCCTCGGTGAGCTCGTCAACCGTGTGCCTGAGCTTTGCAAACAGTATGACGTGCCACGTGAAGCGGTTCGCATCGTGAACATCGAAGCCGCTCCGACTGTACTTCCTGGTTTCGACCCAGAACTCACGACGTATGCGCAGAAATGGCTCGAACGAAACGGCGTCGAGATGAAACTCGGAAACGGCATCAAAGGCGTTGAGCCTGGTGTCGTCACGTTCGGTCCACTCCAAGGTGACACGACAGAGACGATTGAAGCGAACACGATTCTCTGGACAGGTGGCGTCAGCGGTAGCCCGATCGTTGAGAAGTCTGGTTTTGAAGCGGTCCGTAACCGTGTCATGGTCGAGGCGGACAACCGTGCCCCTGGTCACGACAACGTCTTCATCATCGGTGACTGCTCGGCTGTCATGGATCCGGTCTCAAACCGTCCATACCCGCCGACTGCCCAAATTGCGACACAACAAGCGCACAACGTGGCGAAAAACATCGCAGCACTCATCAACGGGAAATCGACTTCGAAATTCACGTATGAGAGCAAAGGAACAGTCGCATCACTTGGCCATAACGACGGCATCGGCATCGTCATGGGCAAAAAGATCTTCGGTCGCAACGCTTCATTCATGAAGAAAGTGATCGATAACAAACACTTCCTCGAATTGAAGAAGTATGGTCTCGTCCTCAAAAAAGGTAAATTCTAAGCCATGACATCGAGTGGCCCGCTCCTAGGAGCGGGTCACTTTTTTATTGTCGGTAGGGTGCGGTTCACCTTTGACCTAAGCGCAGGCGATTCGGTATAATAGACAACGGGAAAAGGGGGCAATCGCATGCATATTATCCAGGCTGTCATTGGGGCGATTCTTTATTTGGTCATCTTCTTCAGCATCGGTTTCATTTTGAACATGCTGCTTAAAAAAACATGGACGCTCGTGTTCATCTATCCGATTTTCGTCATTATGATGATTGATAACGTCAAGCTCTCGAGTTACATCACTGAGACGTCGACCGCGCTCGCCAACGTTTACGAACGCGTGCTCGGCCTTCAATTTCTGGATGTGTTCATGCTCGGTTTCGGGTTGCTCGGTGCGATTTTGGCCGGGGTCACGATTCGCTACTTGCGCAAGAGTGGTTACTCAATGTTTTAAAGACGACAGAAATGTTCGTCTTTTTTGTTTTCCGCCTACTTTTTTAGGGGATGAACCGATATACTTAGTACGAAACGATTTTAGTGAATAAGGGATGCGATACGAATGACATTACCGATGTATACGATCAAGAAAGTGTTGAATAATAGCGTTGTCATTTGCCAACATGATCCGGAACCGGAAGTCATTCTACTCGGGAAAGGGATTGGCTTCGGCAAGAAAGCGGGCGATCTCGTCGACCCGGCCAGTGTCCCGGAGAAAGTGTATCAACTGACGGACAAAGAAGAACAATCGCAATATCGTGAACTCGTCAAACACGTCGACGAGGACTTTATTGCTTTCATGCAAGAAATCGTCGGCTTTATCGAGAACAACACCGGTAAAAAAGTCGACCAACATATTCATATAGGTTTGACCGACCACTTGTTCTTCACGATGAAGCGGATTGAACAAGGGATGGAAGTCACGAATCCGTTCCTGCTTGAGACCGAATCGCTCTATCCGAACGAGTATGCGCTCGCCGAACGTATCGTCGATATGATTCACGAGCGGCTTGACGTGTTATTGCCGGACGCGGAGATCGGTTTCATCGCGCTCCACATCCATTCGGCGACGACGTTCAAAAACGTCCTCGAGGTCAATCGACACAACCAAATTATCGGGCAGATCGTTCAGACGATTGAGAGTCGTTTGAACGTCAAAATGGACCGGAGTTCACTCGATTATAAGCGCTTACTTCGGCACTTAAGGTACGCCGTTGAGCGGGTTGCGACGGGTGAGATGGTGGAGGCCCCACAAAAAATTGAAAAGGTATTGCGCGAAGAATATCCGCTATGCTATAGTACTGCTTGGGAGCTGATGGGCATCATGGAACGCGAATTAAAGCGTCCGGTCCCGCGAGGTGAAGCGACATATTTGACGATGCATCTCCAGCGCCTAACAAGTAGATAACTGATACCACGTATCTTACGTGTTACTGATTCGATCAGGCATGAGTAAGGAGTGGAACGCAACGATTTCTCTATTAGGAGAGGTCTACGTTCTATACCTTATTCATGCCTGTTTCTGTTTTTATAAACGTTTATTATGAAAACGTTTAGATACGTCGGTTGTCTGACATCTACAGTCGTCTTTCCGCACGAAACAATCACAAAAAGGAGGATTTATCATGTTTAAGCAGATCTTTGGTGTTCTTCAAAAAGTCGGTAAAGCACTTATGCTTCCTGTTGCGATTTTGCCGGCAGCCGGTCTTCTTCTTGCATTCGGTAACGCGATGCAAAACCCGGCCCTTACATCACGCGCTGGTTGGTTAACGAACGAAGGCGTTGTGAAATTCGCTCAGCTCATGGAGCAAGCGGGTGGCATTATCTTCTCGAACTTAGCACTCTTATTCGCAGTCGGTGTCGCGATCGGTTTAGCAGGGGACGGCGTTGCCGGACTCGCAGCCATCGTCGGATTCCTCATCATGAACAAAGTTATGGGTGTTTGGCTCGAACTCACACCTGAAATCATCGCACAAGGTGATCCGGCTTACGCATCAGTACTCGGGATTCCAACGCTCCAAACTGGGGTATTCGGGGGGATCATCGTCGGTCTGATAGCCGCCTGGGCATATAATAAGTACTTCAACATCGAGTTGCCGCAATTCCTTGGCTTCTTCGCTGGTAAGCGTTTCGTCCCAATCGTTACTGCAGTATTGGCAGTTGTCGCTGGTTTCGTCATGCTTCTCATCTGGCCACCAGTTCAGCACGGCTTGAACACGTTCTCAAATTTCATGTTGACTGAAAACCGCACGTTCGCGGCCTTCATCTTCGGTTTGATCGAACGTTCATTGATTCCATTCGGTCTTCACCACATCTTCTACTCACCATTCTGGTTCGAGTTCGGCTCGTACACGGATGCAGCGGGTAACATCGTTCGTGGTGACCAAGCTATCTTCTTCGCACAAATTCGTGATGGCGCTGAACTCACAGCCGGTACGTTCATGACTGGTAAGTACCCGTTCATGATGTTCGGTCTTCCAGCAGCAGCACTCGCAATGTACCACGAAGCACGTCCTGAACGTAAAGCAGTCGTCGGTGGTCTCTTGGCATCGGCAGCACTTACATCGTTCTTGACTGGTATCACTGAGCCGATCGAGTTCTCATTCTTGTTCGTTGCCCCACTCTTGTTCGCAGTACACGCAGTCTTCGCTGGCCTTTCATTCATGGTCATGCACATCTTGAACGTCAAAATCGGGATGACGTTCTCGGGCGGTTTGATCGACTACCTTCTCTTCGGTGTACTTCCTAACCGTACAGACTGGTGGCTCGTCATTCCAGTCGGTCTCGTGTTCGCAGTCGTTTACTACTTCGGATTCCGCTTCGTTATCCGTAAGTTCAACCTTAAAACACCGGGCCGTGAAGATGAAGTCGTTGAGCAATCAACTGCTACAGGTTCGGAACTTGCACAAGATATCCTCGTTGGTTTCGGTGGTTCACAAAACATCAAACACCTTGACGCATGTATCACACGTCTCCGCGTCGAAGTAAAAGATAAGAGCCAAGTCAACAAAGAAGAGTTGAAACGTCTCGGGGCAGCTGGTGTCCTTGAAGTCGGTAACAACATTCAAGCCATCTTCGGACCACGTTCGGATGCGTTGAAATCAGAAATGCAAGCGGTCATCGCTTCAGGTAACGAAAAGAAAGCTAACTAATTTACGTGAGAAGCCAATCCTTTATGGGTTGGCTTTTTTTGTATGGGGAAACGGTTTCAGCCTACTAGTAGATGGGGAAAAGTAAGTATTCTGACAAAAGGAGGGAACCATGATGTGGAAGAAAGTGTTTGGTGTTTTGCAGCGAATCGGAAAGGCACTCATGCTTCCGGTTGCGATTCTACCAGCAGCCGGTCTATTACTCGCATTTGGTACGGCGTTCCAAAACCCTGATCTCGTTTCGCTCTTACCTTTCTTGGCAAACGATTCACTCGTCCTCGTCTGGCAAGTCATGACCGATGCCGGGGATATCGTGTTTGCCAATCTAGGTCTACTGTTCGCCGTCGGTGTCGCCATCGGGCTAGCCAACGGGGACGGTGTTGCCGGGTTAGCAGCTATCGTTGGTTATTTGATTATGAACAAGGTTATCAGCACATGGAACGGGATTACCGCGGAAATTGCCCAGGGTGACCCGGCCTATGCCACGGTACTCGGGATTCCGACGCTCCAGATGGGGGTATTCGGGGGTATCATCGCCGGTCTGATTGCCGCCTTCGCCTACAACAAGTACTTCAACATCAAGTTGCCGGATTTCTTAGGGTTCTTTGCGGGGAAGCGGTTCGTGCCAATCGCGACCGCCGCGTTCAGTTTGTTGATCGGGATTGCGCTCGCCTACATTTGGCCGCCGATCGGTTCGGCCATCAATACGTTCTCGAGCACAATCATTGAAGCGAATGTCGCCGTCTCCGCTTTCGTCTTCGGATTGGTCGAACGTTCCTTGATTCCGTTCGGTCTGCACCACATCTGGTACTCTCCGTTTTGGTTCCAGTTCGGAGAATATACGAACCAAGCAGGAGATCTCGTCCAAGGGGATCAACGAATCTTCTTCGCCCAGCTTCGTGACGGGGTCGAATTTACAGCCGGGACGTACATGACCGGTAAATTCCCGTTCATGATGTTCGGATTACCTGCCGCTTGTCTCGCCATGTTCCATACCGTCCCGAAAGAACGTCGGAAAGACGTCGAAGGACTTTACTTCTCAGCAGCCCTCACTTCATTCTTGACTGGGATCACTGAACCAGTCGAATTCTCGTTCGTCTTCGTTGCACCTCTTCTCTTTGGGATTCATGCCGTCTTCGCTGGACTTTCCTTTATGACCATGCACTTGCTCAATGTTAAAATCGGGATGACATTCTCGGGCGGACTCATCGACTATCTCTTGTTCGGGGTATTACCGAACCGGACAGCCTGGTGGCTCGTCATTCCAGTCGGTCTCGTCTTCGCGGTCATCTATTACTTTGGGTTCCGTTTCGCAATCACGAAGTTCGACTTGAAAGTACCGGGACGTGAAACCGTCGCCGAAGGCAAAGGCGCCCGCGCCGTCGTCGGAGATGATTTACCGTATGAGGTGCTCGTTGGACTTGGTGGACCGGATAACATCAAACACCTCGATGCTTGTATCACACGCTTGCGTGTCACTGTGAACGATGTCAAACAAGTCGATAAAGACTTGCTGAAAGATTTGGGAGCGGCCGGAGTGCTCGAGGTCGGGGATAATATTCAAGCCATCTTCGGTCCGAAATCGGATACGCTCAAATCGCAAATCGCGGCCATCATCGAAGGCGGCGAATATAAACCGAAAGAAAAAGCTGTCATCACACCGGAAGCGGCTGAACATGCCGACCATCGATTCCTTGCCCCGATGTCGGGTGTCATCTTATCGCTTGACGATGTGCCGGACCAAGTCTTCTCGGGCCGGATGATGGGTGAAGGATTTGCCATCGAGCCGAGCTCGGGACAAGTCGTTGCGCCGGTTACCGGTCAAATCACCACGTTCTTCCCGACGAAACATGCAATCGGCCTACTCGCGGACGACGGACGAGAGATTCTCATCCACGTCGGACTCGACACGGTCAACCTGAAAGGGGAGGGCTTCGTCGCCAAAGTGAAAGAAGGCGACCGGGTCGAAGCAGGGGACGTCTTGCTCGATGTCGACCTCAACTTGATTCGTGACAAAGTCCCATCGCTCATCACGCCGATCATCTGGACGAACGGAGACGGCAAAATCGTCGTCGTCCCATTCGGAGAGACGGTCGTCGCCGGGGAAGCGCTCGACTTCAGAATGGATGACAAAGGAGCCGAGTAAACAAAAAAGAAGCTCTCGCAACCGCGAGAACTTCTTTTTTTGTGTTACTTCTTAATATCGAATTTTTCACTGAGGAAGTTCACGACTTCTTCAGCTGTATCCATGTTGAGGACGTCGTTGACGATTGCTTCTGTTTCCGACTTCGTCAAACGCTTCACGAGGCTACGTGCGCGAAGGACGCTTGAAGCCGACATCGAGAATTCGTCAAGACCGAGTCCGAGCAGGATTGGAATCGCAAGCTCTTCTCCAGCCATCTCTCCACACATACCGACCCATTTACCGGCTTTGTGTGCTTCTGTGATGACGTTGTGGAGCAAGTTCAAGATGGCCGGGTTGAACGGTTGGTACAAGTACGAGACTTTCTCGTTCATGCGGTCCGCTGCCATCGTGTATTGAATCAAGTCGTTCGTGCCGACTGAGAAGAAGTCGACTTCTTTCGCGAATTGCTTCGCCATGACGGCAGTCGATGGAATCTCGACCATCATCCCAGTTTCGTAGTTACCGACAGCGATTCCTTCTGTCTTCAATTTTGCTTCTTCTTCGAGCAAGATGGCTTTCGCAGCACGGAACTCTTCAAGCGTCGCGATCATTGGGAACATGATGGCGAGGTCACCGTGCGCTGAGGCACGGAGAAGCGCGCGAAGCTGTGTGCGGAACAAGTCCGTCTCTTCGAGGCAAAGGCGAATCGCACGATAGCCGAGGAACGGGTTCATCTCTTTTGGAAGGTCGAGGTAAGACAATTCTTTATCTCCACCGATATCGAGCGTACGGATGACGACTTGTTTGCCGTCCATACCTTCGATGACTGCTTTATAAGCTGTATACTGCTCTTCTTCCGTCGGGAACGTTTCCGAGTCCATGTAGAGGAACTCGGTCCGGTAAAGACCGATGGCGTCAGCGCCGTTTTTCAATACGCCTTCGAGGTCGTTCGGTGTACCGATGTTCGCTGCAAGTTTGACCTTGTGGCCGTCGGCTGTGATCGACTCTTCGTTGACGAGTTGTTTCAACTCTTCTTTATACGCTTCGAATGCAGCGCGTTTTTCGTTATATTCGTTGACGAGTTCTTCAGACGGGTTGACGAACACGTCGCCCTCTGTCCCGTCAATGACGACGAGATCGCCATTTTTGATTTCTTCAAGTGCTACTTTTGTACCGACGACGGCAGGGATCTCGAGTGAACGAGACATGATTGCCGAGTGAGATGTACGTCCACCGATGTTTGTCGCGAATCCTTTGACGTACTTACGGTTGAGCTGAGCTGTATCAGACGGCGTCAAATCTTCAGCGATGATGATGACTTCTTCTGAGATTGAGGCTGGCGTCATGAACGTGACACCGAGAATGTGCGCCATGACACGTTTCGTGACGTCACGAACGTCTGCTGCGCGCTCACGCATGTACTCGTTATCCATCGATTCAAAGATCATGACCATCATTTGAGCGACTTCATCGAGCGCCTTCGCAGCGTTCATGTGTTCGCTTTCAATTTTGTCGTTCACTTGTGAGACGATCTCAGGATCCTCGACGATGAGCAAGTGAGCCGAGAAAATCTCTGCCTTGTCTTCACCGAGCTCACGAAGCGTGATTTGACGGATTTCTTCGAGTTCTGTTTTTGACTGAGCGATGGCCGCTTGGAAACGGGCTTTCTCAGCTGCTACGTCCTCGATTTTGTTTGTCGGGATGTCGAATGAAGGTGTCTCCATGACGAATGCTTTCGCAACTGCGATTCCTGCAGATGCGCCAATACCTTTAATGTGTGACATAAGCGTAGTCCCTCTCTTCAAAGAAATAGTGGTTTCCAATGTTATCTCGTTAGTTCTTACCCGAAATGAAAAAGGAACTAACGAAAACCTGGAAGATTAAAGTAGCAACGGTCTACTACTAGGGGAAGCCTCGACCGAACAAAATGGCCTCGCCTCAACAGTGAGGGATGCCTGATTGCGTACTTTCTTATCCTATCATAAAATAAATCATCGTCACAACGAGGAGTTAACGCCTGAATTCGAAGAATTCATGACTCTTACGCATACTGTTTCATTATTTCGCCGAAGTTCGTTATGCTAACCATATATAAAGAAGGGAAGTGGCAAACATGTATCAAGTGAAGGATTTAGATTGGAACGGTTCATATGACACGATCGTCGTCGGAATCGGTGCTGCCGACACGATTGACGAAGGACTCGATACGTTGTTTAACGGGCGCGTCAAGTCGCTCATCCAAGCGTCGGACATCTCGACGAAAACAGGGGAAGTGTCCATCGTCCCGACGTTTGAAGGAACGGTCAAACGCATCCTATTCGTCGGTCTCGGACAACGCAACGAGAATACGCCTGAGAATGTGCGCAATTGGTTCGGGAAAGTCGCGAAACAAATTAAAGCACGCGCCTTCACGAACGTCGCGGTCGCGCTCGACACGTTCGGACCGAACACGGCGAAACTGTTTGCCGAAGCGTATGAAATGGCGACATATGAGCACCCTACATACAAATCTGAACCGAAGCCGGCGAAGTCAGACGTGACGATCACGTTGCTCGGTGCTGGTGTAGAGGAAGAGGCGTTGACGGGTGCCGCTTACGGACGCGGTGTCAATGTCGCACGGACGCTCACGATGATGCCGGCCAATATTTTGACGTCGGAAACACTCGCGGACTATGCGGTCGAATTGGCCGAACGTCATGGATTCAGCCATCGCATCTTGGAGAAGGAAGAGATGGAGGCGCTCGGGATGGGGGCGCTGCTCGCCGTCAATCAAGGGTCGACTATCCCGCCGAAATTGATTGTCCTCGAATACCACGGTGCAGGCGATGCAGCGCCCGTCGCCGTCGTCGGAAAAGGAATCACGTTTGATACGGGTGGTTACTCAATCAAGCCGAAAGACGGCATCGTCGGCATGAAAGGCGACATGGGAGGAGCTGCGACCGTGCTCGGTCTATTCGAGACGCTTGCGACGACGAAACCGAACGTGAACGTCATCGGCGTCATCCCATCGACGGACAACATGATCTCAGGGGACGCGTTCAAACCGGATGATGTCATCACGGCGATGAGCGGGAAGACGATTGAAGTACTCAATACCGACGCAGAAGGTCGTCTCGTCCTCGCTGACGCAGTCACGTTTGCCAAGACGTATGAACCACAAGCCATCATCGATGTGGCGACGCTCACGGGCGGTGTGCTCGTCGCACTCGGCACAGAAGTGACTGGTTGCCTGACGAACGATGCGTCGCTCTACGGCGCCTTAGAAGCTGCGAGCCGAGAGACGAATGAACTCGTCTGGCAAATGCCATACTTCGACGTCTTCATTAAACAAGTCCGGAAATCAGAAGTCGCAGATTTGAACAACTCGCCGGGCCGTTATGGGCATATGATCTTTGGTGGCGCGTTCGTCGGTGAGTTTGTCGGCGACACGCCTTGGCTCCACCTCGATATCGCCGGGACGAGTGAACGTTCGGCGGCAAGCGATCTCGGACCAAAAGGACCGACTGGGGTCATGGTGCGCACGCTCGCATTGATGCTCGAAGAGTGGAAACGTTGAAGTCAGGATTGTTATTGATTGGCTTAGCCGTCGTCTCCGGACTCGGATACACGGCTTGGCCGAGTCAATGGTTGTTGGGAGTGACCGTCTTATGCGCGGTGCTCGGAATATTGTTTTTGATGCAGGAGGGACGACGTGGTCGGAGTAGGAATTGATGGCGCGCGCGGGAGCTGGGTACGAATCACGTACGACAGCATCTCGCTCTGTTTGACCATCTCAGAAAAGTTGGAAGATTTATTGATTGAAGGGGCCGTCCATTTTGTCGACATGCCGAAAGACTTGGCGACGATTGATGCGCCGGACCGGTCGTGTGATGCCTGGATGCGGTCACAACTGAAGCAGCGGAAGTCGTCCATCTTCACGCCGCCGATTCAAGACGTGCTCATGGAGGCGTCCTATGCCGAGGCGAATGCGAAGAGCCGGGAACTGGTCGGAAAAGGGATCAGTAAACAGGCGTGGAACTTGGTGCCGCGTATCCGTGAGTTTCAAACGATCACGGATGCGGATGTCTACGAGTCGCATCCTGAAGTGTGTTTTGCCGTCATGACGGGGAACGAGGCGGCCTTCAGCAAGAAGACCGAGGCGGGAGAACTCGAACGGATCGAGTTGTTGCGCCGTTATTCGAACAGCTCGCCATGGAAATGGAAGATGTCGAACGTGCAAGTCGATGATATCATCGACGCCTGTATTTTGGCCGTTGCCGCCTATGAGGCGGGCACGACCGGGATGGTGACGCATCCGGACCAAACTGAAGGGGCACCGTTCGTGGCGGTGCCGAAGACAAAAGAGCGATGACGTGTCATCGCTCTTTTGGTGTCGTCGGCCCGATGACGAACTTCCACATATAGTGGAACACTTGGGCGTTATAGAGGGCTTTGAGCAAGACGGCCAATACCGGCCCTAAAATGAAGCCGAGTACACCGAACAGCTGGAGCCCGACAAAAATCGAGATGAGGGCGGCGAGCGGGTCGAGGCCGATGTGAGAGCCGACGATTTTCGGTTCGGCCAGATTGCGTTGCACGATAACGACGATATAGAGGACGACGAGCCCAATCGCGAGGAACCATTCGCCCGTGACGGCGGCATAGGCGGCCCACGGCAATAACAGCGTCCCGACACCGAGGTACGGCAACAAGTCAAAGATGGCCGCGAGCAGGGCGAACGAGAACGGATTGTCGACACGAAGGATGAACATGCCGATTAAGACGATTCCGAACGTGATCGAGATGAGCGTCAATTGCGCGCGGACGTAACCGAACAGTGCTGAGCGTAAATTCGTCATGACGAGCTCGAACTCCTTGAAGCCTTTTCGTTCATTCAAGCGAGCGATGGACTTCATATAATTCGGCCAGTCTTTCGTGATGAAGAACCAGGCGAGCACGATGACGATGAACAAGAGCAAGACGAGCGGCAACGCGCTCAAGATGTCCTGCAACAAGCCGGCGACACCTCGGGACAAGACGCCGATCGCGGCGCCGAGTTGGACACCGATTTCGGTGATGCCGCCTTCGAGCGAGTTCGCCTGTTCGGGGTTCAGCCGTTGGATGCTGTCGTACGCATCGTTGACCAACGGGGCGAGTTTTTCATTGAATAGGCGTTGTATGTATTCGGTGAACGTTTCAATCTGGGCAGGCAGTTTTTCGGCGGCGATCGTCAAGTAGCGAATGAGTTGCGTCACGACGATGGCGATGATTCCGCTGACGACGCTCATGACAATCAACAAAGAAACGAGTGTGCCGAGGGCGCGTGGTAACTTGGTCTCACGCTCGAACCAATTGACGAGTGGAACCGTCAACAAGGATAACAAGAGAGCGAACACGAATGGATACGTGTACGTGAAGAGGACACTCAGTCCCCAGATGACGAAGACGAGGCCGATGATGACGAGCAGGAAACGAAGTAATTGCCATAGTCTGGCTGGCGACAAGATGCATAGCCCCTTTCTTAACAATTTGATTGAGCATAGTATACCACGCAGGCGGTAAATAAAGAGGATGGATAGGTGATTAAATATGAAGGAATTACAACGACGAATCGATCAAATGATTATTCATTTAGGTGGCTATTGGCGGCCACTATCGGGGTTGGCCCGACTGCTAGAAGAAGTCGGTGAAGTCGGCGGAGCATTGTATGCGAACGACCAATCGGCGCTACGGGAAGAACTGATGGACGTGTTCGTCATTTCGACGTGTCTGGCGAACCAGTACGCCATCACGCTTCAGCGTCAAGAGGCCGGAAATGGTCAGGAGGCGCAGGACAAGACGTACTATCGGCTCGTTCGTGAGGCCGGGGAAGTCGGACGGATTTTAAACGCCTATGAAGGGGACAAAAAACTGAAGGCGTCCGCGACGCCGGGTTCGTTGCAGCGACATATCGAGGCTGTCCAACGAGCGGTCCTCGACCTTGCGTCCCAAAACGACTTTGATTTATATGCAGCGATTGGCTCACTCATCGAAGACAAGTCATCCCGGGACTTCGGACGTTTCGACCATACCCCGGACCCGATCACGGAAGCGTCGGTCCGCGTCTATTCGGAACACGTCCAAGGACGGTATTGGGGTGGGGTGGCGGCTAAACCTTTCGAGGAGGCGAGCCGATATAGAGAGCGAGAAGGGCATTTGACGCGATTTTTAAAAATTGCCGAAGTGGAAGGGCTTGATGGATTCGTGATCCGTCAGCCAGAGCCTCCGCTCCAAACAAACGGCTCGTTGACTGCAGCTTTCCAGCTCCCGGACTCTTTCGTGGTCGAGACCGAGCGGCATGGTGCCGATTCGTTCTTGATTGTTCGAAAACAAGGGTAAAAACATTCCCCTTTTTTGTAAAAAGTATTCATCATTTTTTCAAATATTTACTTTTTTAATAAAAGCAATGTGCTACTATGAAGGTGTTGTCAGTTGCGATGCGCGTAGAAGAAAGGAATATTTTGGATGAATATGAAGCTTTTTAAACTTGCCCTCATCATGATTGTCTTGTTGTTTTCAATCCAAATACCGTCAGCTGAAGCGGCTACTTTGGAAGGAGAAACAACTGTCAATCTGAATGTGCGCGCTACACCGAGCACGAACGGGAAATTGATTCAAACGCTAAAAAAGGGAACAAAAGTAAAATATGGAACTTATAACAAAGAGTGGAGCAAAATATATTTAAACAGTCGTACGTATTATGCTTCAGCACAGTATATCAAGCGAATCGCTACACCATCTTCGACCGTAACGAAGCAAGCGGCCACTTCGACAGGCGTGACCACGGTCAACTTGAATATCCGTGTGTCCGCCCATAGCAAAGCGACTGTCTATCGGACGCTCAAAAAAGGCACGACCGTCCAATATGCGGTCCACAACTCGTCTTGGGCAAAAGTGTATATCGGCGGCAAAACGTATTATGCGGCCAAAGCATACATTGCCCCGAAAGTCGTCGCCTCGACACCGACCGTGACGAAAGAGGATGGTTATGCCAACCGATCGTTGAAGCTGTTCGGTGAACGAAATCAACGGTCGACCGTATTGAAGGTGCTTCCGGTCAAGTCGAAAGTCGTCTCGAGCAAGTACAACACGAGCTGGTCAATCGTCTATCTCGGCAATGAGACGTTCTTCACGCCGACCGCTTGGATTACGTCGGGAGCGCCAGCCACTCCTCCGGCGACGACAAAACCGCCAGTAGTGAAAACGGATGGTTACGCGAATCGTGAGTTGAAGCTGTTCGGTCAGCGCAATCAACGTTCAACGGTGTTGAAGGTATTGCCGATTAAGTCGAAGGTCGTCTCGAGCAAGTACAACACGAGCTGGTCGGTCGTCTATCTCGGGAACGAGACGTATTACACGCCGACAGTTGGGATCACGACGGGTGCGCCTCCGGTAGCAAAACCGCCGGTAGCGAAGCCACCGGTCATTCAAAAAGTACAAGGCTATGCGAATCGGAATGCGAACCTCTACAAGAAAACGCTTCAGTCTTCACCGGTCGCTCGCGTATTGCCGAAGTATACGACCGTGACTTACAGTAAACATAATTCGAGCTGGTCGGTCGTCTATATCGGAACGGAGACGTTCTATACGCCAACGTCTTGGCTGACGGCTGGAAAGGCCCCGGCCGCCCCTGCGGCCACGCCGAAAGGGAAAGTGTACACGAATACACCAGGAGACGTGTTGAACGTTCGGGCGAGCGCTTCGGCGAGCTCGGCGGTTCTCGGTCGCCTCGCGCACGGGACTCAAGTCGACCATTACGGTTCGGCGAACGGTTTCTATAAAATCAAGTACAATGGCCGCGATGGCTACATCTCAACGGCTTACGCGATGACGCTTAAACCGAATGCAACGAGTGGCGCCGTCATCGTCCTCGATGCGGGCCATGGAGGCGGTGACCCGGGAGCGGTCAATGGATCACTCTATGAGAAGACGATCGTCCTCGACGTGACGAAGCGGGTCGAGACGTATCTTCGGTCGAAATATGGATATCAAGTCCGGTTAACGCGCTCGACGGACGTCTATTTGACGCTCGATCAACGCGTTCAGACCGCTAAGACACTTCGCGGCAACTTGTTCGTCAGCTTGCATACAAACGCAGCGACGACGCCTGCGGCCAAAGGGGTCGAAACATTCTATTCGTCTTATTCGGCCCATAGCGCCAAGAGCCGTGTCCTGGCGACGAATATCCAATCCAACTTGATGGGGAAAATGTCCGGGATGACGAACCGTGGCGTCAAGACGGCGAACTATTATGTCATCAGTTATAATACGATGCCATCGGCCCTCGTCGAACTCGGCTTCATTTCATCTCCGCAAGACGTCACACATTTACGAAATAACACCTCACGTCAACGGATGGCGGAAGGTGTCGCAGAAGGAATTGCCCAATACGTACGCGCTTATCATTAAGCTTCATCCATTATAAAAATCCCCCGACTCACGATGAGTCGGGGGATTTTGTGCTTACAGGTCGTCGAAGCCGTTGGCGTCGGTGACTTTCGCGTACGAACGTGATTTTTGTTCAAAGAAGTCTGACTTGGTCGCGTTCAAAGAATCATCTGAATAAGCGCGAATCCAAGGCATGACATCCTCATTGAACCCTTCATACAGATCGTTCAAGCCGATGACACGGAGACGCTTGTTGGCGAGATATTTGACGTAGTCGCGCATCTCGCTGACGTCGAGTCCATCGAGATCACGCAACACATACTCACACCATTCGATTTCAAGGTCGACGGCTTCGGCCATCGTGTCGTAGACGAACTGACTGAAGCTACCGTCCGCGTCAATCTCCGGATTTTCCGTCAAGACGGCCCGGAGCAACTGGCTGACGAAATAGGAGTGCTGCATCTCGTCGCGCTGGATGTAACTGATCATCGTCGACGTGCCGACCATCTTCTGATGGCGCGCCAAGTTATAGAAGTAGGCGAAACCGGAATAGAAGTTGATGCCTTCGAGAATGATTGAGGCGACGAGCGATTTGGCAAACGTCTCGGCCGTTTGATCGGCGCGGAAGTCCTCATATAAGTCCAAGATGAATTGATTGCGTTTCATGACCATCTCATCGTCCTTGGCGATATCGAAAATACGATTTTGTTCGCTGAGCGGGACGAGGCTCGAGAGGACGTAGCTATACGATTGGTTATGGACGACTTCTTGCTGAGCGATGACGGCGAGCACGGCGTGCACCGACGAGTCGGATGAGAACATTGATGACTCGAGGATGTAACGCGTCTGCACCGAGTCAAGGATTGACAGCAGACCGATGATGCGTTTGAAGGCATCCTGCTCGCGCTCCGTCAACTGTGGCCATTGCTGCATGTCTTTGGACATCGAAATCTCATCCGGGATCCAAAAGTTCGAGAGCAGTTGCTTATAGATGGTATAAAACTGTGGATAGGCGATGTCGTTCCAATTCACGATGGAACTCGTCTCGCCCCCGATAATGGCTGTCGCCCGGTTAGGATGTTTGGGCGACAGTAGTTTGATCTTTTGAATGTTCATGGACATATACTCCTTCTTCGGCGTTTCTAGCCAACCGTTCGGCCCAATGACGGACGTTGTACGGTTGATTGCGCGGTGATTGCTCGATTTTCAACGTTTCACCGGCGAGCGGGATCCCGTATTTCGAAAGGTGGTACGCCATCTCATCGACCGCTCGACAGAAGTGGACGAACATCTTGTCCCCGGTCCCGAATACGGCGGCTTGGCGAAGCGGCACGTCGAGCTCTTTCAAGACGAGCCGGAACGTGTCTTTCATCTCGTCCGGCAAGACGCCGTCGGCCCACGTGTACGACCCGAAATAGACGAGGTCGTACGTGGCGAGCGATCGGGCTTCGCGATGGCCGATGCGGTCCGCTTCGAACAAGACGACGCGGTCGCCCCGATTAACGTGGCTTTCCTGAATCAGCTCGGCGACTTCTTCTGTATTCCCACTCATGGAACTATAGACGATGGCGATGTGCATGGTCGTTCCCACCTTTCTGTTACGTGACGTTATGAAGCACACGATTCACATTCGTCGACTTCAACGGTCGTCGAACGCGTGTAGTAGATTGATTTCATTCCGAGCGACCACGCCTCGAGGTGCATCGAGAGGAGTTCGGTCGCTTTGACGTCGTTTTTGACGTACAGGTTGAAGCTGATTGCTTGGTCGATGTGACGCTGGCGCGCCGCGTTTTGACGGATGCTCCAGAGTTGATCGACTTCGAACGCTGATTTATAGAACCAGTTCGTCTCCGAGTTGAGGTCAGGGACCGTCACCGGAATCTTATAGTTTTTCTTCTCTTCCGAGTAGACCTTCTTATAGACCGGGTCGATTGACGCGGTGCTGCCAGCGATGATGGCCGTCGACGAGTTCGGAGCGACCGCCATCATATAGGCGTTGCGGACACCGTTTTGATGGACCGCTGCGGCGAGACCGTCCCAATCGAGTTCGTCGTGTGAGCGGTAGTTGCGGCGCTTGAAGTACTCACCCGTGTGCCATTCCGATCCTTCGAAGACCCCGAACGCGCCTTTTTCTTTGGCGAGTTCCATCGAGGCTTGAATCGTCAAGTAGGCGATTTTCTCGTACAGCTTCTCCGCGTACTGGACGGCATCGACCGATTCCCAACGGATGCCTTCAAGTGCGAGCAAGTGATGCCAGCCGAACGTGCCGAGTCCGACGGCGCGGTATTTCTGGTTCGTGATCATCGCTTGTGGCACTTCAATCGTGTTCAAGTCGATGACGTTGTCGAGCATCCGCATTTGAATCGGGATGAGTCGCTCGAGGACGTCCGATTTGACGGCCCGGGCGAGGGCGATTGAGCTCAAGTTACAGACGACGAAGTCACCAGGGGTCTTCGTAATGACGATTTTTCCGTCTTCCGTGTACTCTTCATCGATTGTCGTCGGCGACATGTTTTGCGCAATCTCTGAGCAGAGGTTCGAGCTGTAAATCATGCCGGCGTGTTTGTTCGGGTTGGCGCGGTTCACGGCGTCGCGGAAGAACATGTAAGGCGTTCCTGTCTCGAGCTGTGAGCGCATATACCGTTTGACGAGGTCGATGGCCGGTACCGTGACGCGAGTCAGTTCAGGCGTATTGACGCACGCCATGTATTTCTCCGTGAATGAACCGCCGTTCTCTGTCTCATCATAGAAGTCTTCGAGGCTGAAGCCCATGACCGTCCGGATCTCGTGCGGGTCGAACAAGTGCCAGTCACCGCGGGCTTCGACCGTACGCATGAACAAGTCTGGCAAACAGACGCCCGTGAACAAATCGTGGGTCCGGAGACGCTCGTCCCCGTTATTCAATTTCGCATCGAGGAACTCGAAGATGTCCTTATGCCAAATGTCGAGGTAGACGGCAATCGAGCCTTGACGCATGCCGAGCTGGTCGACCGAGACGGCCGTGTTGTTCAACTGTTTCATCCAAGGGAGCGCGCCGCTCGAGACACCTTTGAAGCCTTTGATGTCACTGCCGCGTGAGCGGATCTTGCCGAGATAGACGCCGATCCCGCCGCCGCCTTTCGAGAGCGTGGCCACGTCCGTGTTCGAATCGTAGATGCCGCGGAGTGAGTCATCGACCGTATCGATGAAGCATGAGCTGAGCTGCCCGTACGATTTCCCGGCGTTCGAGAGCGTCGGTGTGGCAACCGTCATATAGAGGTTCGAGAGTGCCCAGTACGCTTCTTCGACGAGTTTGACGCGCTGGTCGGCGTTCTCCTTTTGCATGAGCGTCATGGCGATGACCATGAACCGCTCTTGCGGTAACTCGTATAGGTTCTTGACATGGTCACGGCCGAGATAACGGTCCGACAACGTCCGGAGACCGATGTAAGTGAACATGCGGTCGCGTGACGGGTCAATCAACGTCTCCAAGTAGGCAATGTCTTCTTTTGAGTACGTATCGAGTAGGGCCGACGTGAAGATGCCTTTTGTCGTGAGCGTCTCAATCATCGGATAGAGCGCACCGTAACGCATCGAGGCGTCATAGCCACGGTTTCGTGCCGCTTCTAAATAGAGGCGGTTTAAGTACATCTCAGTGGCAACGAACGTCCAGTCCGGCTCTTCTGCCTGCAACATGTCGAGGGCGTGCATCGTCAAGAGTTCATATACTACATCTTGTGTCAGTGTCTTTCCTTCGAGCGCCCGAACGGCCCGTTCTTCATATCGTTCAACACTGAGCTGTGGGTAGCGTTGTTTAAGGGATTGGATCAATGTCGAGACGTCAGCGAGCGTTGGCGTCGCAGCCAACAGCGTCTCGTGGTGGATAGGGGATGTCAAAACGATCACTCCTTCTTCGGATGTAGATATTATAAAGGTATAGCGGAACTTGTCCGATACGACGTCAATGTGAGCTGAACGTGATAAATATCCGTTAACTATATATTGACGTTTTCTTGTCTTTTTAATCATAAATCACCTATATTTAGTTTTGCAATCTTGACATTCGGCAAACTGCAGACGCTTGAATTACTTTTACTCAAAAACGGCGCTGTCATCCGATTTGAGATGAGATTTGAGATAGAAAAAAGTTTGAACGACGGTTAAACGACAGCACATTCATTTTTATGTAAGCGGTCAATCGAGAAGCGAACGACCTCATTCGGCAGTCGCCTTCGTTATTTTTCGAGAAAATCCTGCTTCTTTTCACTGTTGATTCATTACTATATATAGTGGTCGCTTGTTTTTGAAAACGAGGGAAATTCGAACGCTCACTAGCATCGGATTGAAAAGTGAGGTAGATTGAGGGAGTACGATTTGAAATCAAGGTAAAAAGAAGGGTTTAACAAATGAGAGCAGAAGACTTATTATTAGCATGGGACCCACTCGGTTACGGGCTTGGGTCGTATGGACCAGAGTTTGATGATATCGCCTTGGCGCTCATCCACATCGACACGATCGATGAGTTGGATGAAACGATTCGCCGGATTTTGACAGACGCGTTCGGCGTCTGTCCGACCGAATCGGAAACACGGGCCATGGCGGCACACTTACTCGCGTCTTCAGAATCTTGTCACTTATAAGGGGGGAACCACGATGTTACGTATCGATCCAACACCGAATCCAAATGCAATGAAAATCACACTTCCTGAGAACGTCTTCGGCGCGAAAAGCCAAAGCGTAAAAGCTGGCGAAGAGACGGACCAACCGCTTCTCGCGAAACTCGTCGCCATCGAAGGCGTGGAGAGCGTATTCGCCTATGGCGATTTCGTCACGGTATCAAAAGAGAATGGCGTGAGCTGGGAAACAATCTTGCCACACGTCGAAACTGCTTACCGCGGATGAACCCGCTCGTTTCCATCGTCATCCCGGTCTATTCACGGGAGACAGAACTGACCGAACTGCTGGAAAGCCTGGTCGTCCAGACGTTTCAACAGTTCGAAGTACTTGTAATCAATAATGACGGGCCGCCAAAACAGCATCTTTTGGCGCCTTTTTTGAATCGATTGTCGATTCGTTATATCGAACTTGGCGAGAACCATCACGTCAAAGCCCGCAATCTCGGCGTGCAAGAGGCGAACGGCGAGTATGTCTTGTTGCTCGACGATGACGATCTGCTCATGCCGACACATCTCGAGCAGGCGCTCGAGGACATCCGCGCGGCCGACCTCGTCTTCACGGATGCGGAACTGTTCCGCTTCATATGGGAAGACGGACGCCGACGCGTCACCGACTGGGAGGCGTTTGCCTACGACCTCGATTTGGAACGACTCCGTCAAGACTCGACGTTCATCCCGTCCGGCACGCTGTATCGAAAACAGCTCCACGAGACGATTGGACCGTTCGACGAGGATGTCTATAACTACTGGGACTGGGATTTCATTCTACGTGTCAGCGAAGTCGGGACGATTCGGCATCCCGCGCGCGCGACCGTGCTATACGCGTTCAACGGCACGGACAATCTGTCGGCCAAACAAGATGAGACGCGTCGTCGTTACTTTGATCGGTTCTGTCACAAGCACGGCCTCGTCGATATGGAGATGAAAAACTTCCATATCGTTCAAGCCGAGCGACGGGACTACGTGAGACAGACAGAGAGAACGTTCACAGGGGCGTTCCCCGGTAGAACGGAAGGAGAATAAATTATGTACACATCGAAAGAATTAGAACTGCTCGAGTTGCTCGAAGAGAAAGGCTACCTCGAGACGAAATTGTTGGCGAACTTGCTGGCGACCGATGAGGCGACCGTTGAGGCGATGCTCGAGAAGTTCAAGGCGGACGGGATTTTGCTCGGTTTCCGAGCGATGGTCAACTGGCAAAAAATCAACCGGCACGACGTCACGGCGTTCATCGACGTCAAAGTCACACCGAAACGTGGCCGCGGCTTCGACGAGGTCGCCGAACGGATTTATCGCTTCCCGGAAGTGACGGCGCTCTATTTAATGTCAGGGGCTTACGATTTGCAAGTCGTCATTCGGGCGAGCTCACTCCAAGACGTCGCGTCCTTCGTGTCGGATAAGCTGTCACCGCTCGATTCGGTCGTCTCGACGACGACGCACTTCAAATTGAAGACGTATAAACACGATGGCATCTTGTTCACCCCACAAGTCGAAGACAAACGGTTGAACATCACGCCATGAAGTCACTATCTCAACAAGTCGTCTCGATGAAGCCGTCCGGCATCCGCCGCTTCTTCGATTTGGCGCAAACGATGGAAAACGTCGTCTCTCTCGGGGTGGGGGAGCCAGATTTCATCACGCCATGGAATGTGCGCGAGGCGAGCTATGCGGCGCTCGAGCAAGGTTATACGGCTTATAGCGCCAACGCAGGACTCCTCGAGTTGCGACAAGAAATCGCTGGTTATATGGCGGACCGGTTCGGGGCGACGTATGATCCGGCGACGGAATTGATTGTCACGACGGGCGCCTCGCAGGCGCTCGATATCGCGTTCCGGGCGCTGCTCAACCCGGGTGACGAGGTCATCGTCGTCGAGCCGGCCTTCGTCTCGTACGGACCGCTCATCGAGCTCGCCGGCGGGACGGTCGTTCCTGTCGCCTGTCGTCCGGAGAACGGGTTCCGTTTGAACCGGGACGATGTCGAGGCGGCCATCACCGAACGGACGAAGGCGATGCTCCTCTGTTTCCCATCGAATCCGACCGGGGCCACGATGACGGGCGAAGAGCTCACCGAAATTGCGGGACTCGCGACGAAACACGATCTTTGGGTCGTCAGCGATGAGATTTATGCCGAGCTGTCTTACGATGAGCCGTTCACGAGTTTCGCGACGCTCCACGATATGCGCGAGCGGACGATCGTCGTCAACGGGTTCTCGAAGGCGTTCGCGATGACGGGCTGGCGGCTCGGTTTCACATGCGCGCCGGAAGTCGTGACGCGAGAGATGCTCAAAGTCCATCAGTACGGCATGATGTGTGCCCCGACACTCGTCCAATTCGGCGGTCTCGAGGCGCTCCGTAGCCGCGACCAACATGTACCGAAGATGGTGAAGAGCTATCGGCAGCGCCGTAACTACTTCATCCAGGCCCTCAATGACGCCGGATTACCGACGCACGTGCCGGGAGGCGCGTTCTATGCCTTCCCGTCAATCCGTCACACGGGCTTGACGAGTGAAGAGTTCGCCGAGCGTCTCTTGCTCGAGGAACGGGTCGCGGTCGTACCGGGCAACGCGTTCGGTGCGAATGGCGAAGGTTTCGTCCGTGCCAGTTACGCGACGTCGGTCGAACAGTTACAAGAAGCGATTCGTCGCATCGATCGGTTTATGAAACAGTTCGAGGTGACGACAACAACAACAACAGACTCTCAGCGATGAGGGTCTGTTTACGTTTTAGCGGTATAATAGGTGGGAAAATACGAGCGAGGTGAAGCCAATGGAACAAGTGGATTTTGTAGCAATCGGCTGTGGGCCGTACAATCTCTGATTGATGGCGCTCAGTGAAGCGACTTCATTGAAGGGTGTCTGTTTTGAGGAACGGGACGACTTCAAGTGGCACGAAGGCATGCTGCTCGAGTCGGCGACGATGCAGACGCATTACTTATATGATCTCGTGACGCTTGCCGATCCGACGAACCGTCACAGTTATTTGAACTATTTGAAACAGAACGGCCGCTTGCAGACATTCATCGTCCAGGAGAGCCCGACAATTCCCCGGACGGAGTTCAACCGGTATTTACAATCGGTCGCCGCCTCGCTCGACACGATCAAGTTCTCACACCGGGTCACCGATGTCCGTCCGGTGGCGGATGGGTTTCTCGTCACGGTCGAGACACCGGATGGGGAAACGGTGCTGTCGTCACGTCACGTCGTCATTGGTACGGGAGCAGAACCGCTTGTCCCGGACGCCTTCCAAGATGTCGTCCATACGAGTTCGTATCGGATGGAGCGGGAGCGCTTGCTTGAAACCGATCGCATCGTCATCATCGGTAGCGGTCAAAGCGCGGCTGAAGTGTATCTCGACTTATTGACCCGGTCCGATAAAATGCGCCAACGCATCGATTGGGTGACGCGCTCGGATGTGTTCGAATCACTAGAGAGCGGTAAGCTCGGCGAGGAAATTTTCAGCTTGCCGTATGTCGACTATTTCAATCAATTGCCCTATGCGGAGCGGGAGCAGCTCGGGAAAGCGTTCGAGCGGTTCCGGAACGGGGTCAATCCTGAGACGCTTCGGGCGATTTATGGATTTTTGTATCATCGGACGGCGGACGGAAGTGATCAAGCGACGAACCTGTACACTCAGATTGAAATCGAGCACATCGCACACGAAATCGTTTATACTGTCGAAGGGACGCAACAATATACGGGGCAATCGTTTACGGGTGAATATGATGCGGTCGTGGCGGCGACCGGATATCGACCGCGCATCCCGACATGGGTCGAACGGTTCGACATCGAATGGGAGGCGGACCAGCAGTGGCGTGTCAACAATCGCTATCAGATTGCGACGAAGACGACATTGGCGGGAAGTTTATTTACCCATACGAATTTAGAACATTCGCACGGTCCGGCGGCGACGAATTTGGCGATGGCAGTGTATCGAAACGCGATCATGTTGAATGAAATGATGGGGGAAACGGTGTTTGATGTGGCCGCGCAGCAACCGTTTACAAGTTTTTGAACAAAAAAAGGGCTAGGCGTTAGCCTAGCGGAATCAGGGGGGAATACTTGAAGTCTTGCTTGATTTGTATTTACCCGACCCGTCGACTTTGAAACACAAAAACAATCCCAAATAATCTTTTTTACTAATTTGTACACTTTATCGAAAAAAGTATGTTATAGTAAGTTGATGAATTTAGCATAGGAGTGTTTGTAATGGCAAAATACGAAAAAGATCAAGTTTTAAAAGGTAAAGTAACAGGAATCCAACCTTTCGGTGCGTTCGTCGCACTCGACGACGAGACTCAAGGTCTTGTCCACATCTCTGAAATCTCACACGACTACGTGAAAGACGTGAACGAGTACGTTCAAGTCGGTCAAGAAGTTGAAGTGAAAATTCTTGATGTTGATGAAGCATCTAAGAAAATCAAGCTTTCAATGAAAGCAACACAAGAAGCTCCAAAACGCGAGAAGTCGGCTAAGCCAGCTCGTCGTGGCGCACCACGCCGCAACGAAGCTTCAAACTTCAAGCAAGAAGAAGCACCAGGCTTCACTGTCCTCAAGGACAAGCTCGAAGACTGGATCAAAAACACGAACTTCAAAAAGTAAGTGATTGAAACGACCTGCCCTGTGCAGGTCGTCTTTTTTTTGTACAGGAAATGTCCCACACGTTCACGAACAGTACAGAAAAGGAGTGAGGACCATGAAAATCGGAATCATCGGTACGGGCGGGATTGCCAAGACCGCCCACATCCCGCAATACATCGCAGCAGGCGCAGACGTCGTCGCCGTCATGAATCGGACACGCGAACGCGGGGAGGCGGTGGCGAAGCAGTTCGGAATCGAACGGGTGTACGAGACGGTCGAGGAGATGCTCGCCGAAGAGACACTCGATGCGGTCAGCATCTGTACACCGAACGCCTTACATAAACAACAAGTCATTGCCGCACTCGAGGCCGGCTGTCACGTCCTCTGCGAGAAACCGCCGGCCATCTCGGCTTACGAGGCGAACGAGATGCTAGAAGCGGCCAGACGAGCTGAGCGAACCCTTCATTATGGCTTCCATTACCGGCATCGGTCGGATACCCAACTATTGAAGAGGATAATCGAGGCGGGTGAACTCGGACACATCTATGCCGCGACCGCGCTCGCCCTTCGGCGCCGTGGCATCCCGGGATGGGGCGTGTTCACGAATAAAGAGCTGCAGGGCGGCGGCGCACTGCTCGATATCGGGGTGCATATGCTCGACCTTGCCCTCTATTTGATGGATTATCCGAAGCCGGTCGATGTGGTCGGTCACGTCGGTCAATATCTCGGAACGCGACCTGGTGTCGGGCTGATGGGCGATTGGAACGCGGACGCGTTTTCGGTCGAAGACACGGCGCGGGCGATGGTCACGTTCGATAATGGGGCATCCTTGTTCTTAGACGCGAGTTTCATGGCCAACGTCGACGCGGCGGACACGATGCGGGTCGAACTGCGTGGGACGAACGGTGGCGCGTCGCTGTTCCCACTCGTCATCCATACGGAAGAGCACGGGGCGTTGTTCGATAAGACACCGGCTCACCTCGCGCTCGAAGACCCGTATGCGAGACAGATTCACACGTTTCTCGAGGCGTGTCGTCAGGAGCCGTCGTACCAGCAAGCGGAACAGGCGGTGACGCTCCATACAATCATCGACCGCATCTACGCTCAGGCCTGATTGCTTTTCAATCACAAAAAACAGGGTATATAGTGTAGGTGTTACATATTTTCGAAGGAGGATGAATTATGCACAACTTTGAATACAAAAACCCGACGAAACTTATTTTCGGGACTCATCAAATCGAAAAACTCGCGAGCGAGTTACAGGCGCTTGACGCCAAGAAAGTGATGCTCGTCTATGGAGGCGGGAGCATCAAAAAGAACGGCACGTACGAAGAAGTCGTGGCCGAGTTAAACAATGCTGGGATCGACTACGTCGACTTCTCAGGCGTCGAGCCGAACCCGCGCATCGAGACGGTACGTCGCGCGGTCAAACAAGCACGCGAAGAGAACATCGACGCGTTGCTCGCGGTCGGCGGTGGTTCGGTCATCGATTGTACGAAACTCATCTCGGCGGCCATCCCGTATGAAGGCGACGCTTGGGATATCGTGCTTCGCGACCACATCCCGACAGAAGCGGTCCCGTTCGGTACGGTGCTCACGCTCGCAGCGACTGGCTCTGAAATGAACTCGGGCTCGGTCATCACGAACTGGGAGACGCAAGAGAAGTACGGTTGGGGCCACCCGCTTGTCTATCCGACGTTCTCGATTCTCGATCCGCGTTATACGGTATCGGTACCGAAAGATCAAACGATTTATGGCATCGTCGATATGATGAGTCATTGTTTCGAGCAATACTTCCACCCGAACCATGCGCCGGTCCAAGAGCGTATGACGGAAGGCGTGTTGAAAGCGGTCGTCGAATCGGCACCGAAACTCGTCAATGACTTGGAGAACGTCGACTTGCGCGCCATCATCTTGTTCGCCGGAACGATCGCCTTGAACGGAGTGCTCCAAATGGGCGCCTCGGGCGACTGGGCATCACACAACATCGAGCATGCGGTCTCGGCTGTCCATGACATCCCACACGCAGGCGGACTCGCAATCTTGTTCCCGCGCTGGATGGAGCATGTGCTTGAAGAAGACAACGCCGCTCGCTTTGCACGCCTCGGGACGGAAGTATTCAACGTTGAACCGGCCGGTAACGATCTTGAGACGGCGAAACGGACGATTGCAGCTGTCCGCGCCTTCTTCGACGAGCTCGGTGCACCAAGCTCACTCCGTGACTATGACATCGATGAATCGACATTTGACGCCATCCTCGACTCGGCGATGAAACGAGGCGCATTCGGTCGCTTCCGTACGCTCGAACGTGAAGACGTCGCAGCGATTCTTGAACTGAGCAAATAAGGCGATTTCATGCCTATTTTGCAATAATGATTGAACGAATCCGACGTTTCCGTTTATGATGGGTCATGTATGGCTCTTCAATGAGCGATTTAAAGGAGGAAATGACATGTCAACAGTACGTTTCGATTATTCAAACGCCCTGTCTTTCGTCGGGGAACATGAAGTCGATCAATTGCAAGAAACCGTGAAAGCAATGCATTCGGTCATTCATGACCGCAGTGGGGCAGGTAGCGATTTCCTTGGGTGGGTCGACCTTCCAACAAACTACGATACGGATGAGTTTGCTCGCATCAAAGCGGCTGCGGAACGAATCCGTGAAAATTCGGACGTCCTCGTCGTCGTCGGAATCGGTGGATCATACCTCGGCGCACGCGCGGCAATCGAGATGCTCCAACATTCATTCTTCAACGTGTTATCTAAGGAAGAACGCAACGCACCACAAGTCTTCTTCGCCGGCCACAACATCTCGTCGACATACTTGACGGAGTTGCTCCAAGTGCTCGAAGGCAAGGACGTCTCAGTCAACGTCATCTCGAAATCGGGAACGACGACTGAACCGGCCATCGCGTTCCGTGTCCTCAAACAGTTCATGGAAGACAAGTATGGTCAAGATGGCGCACGTGAACGCATTTATGCGACGACAGACCGTGCCCGTGGCGCCTTGAAGACGCTCGCGGATGCAGAAGGCTACGAGACGTTCGTGATTCCAGATGACGTTGGAGGTCGCTTCTCGGTGCTCACACCGGTCGGACTCCTTCCGATCGCGGCAGCAGGCATCGACATCGACGCCCTCATGGAAGGTGCACGTGATGCCCAAACGGCTTACTCGTCTCCGAACTTGGCGGACAACGAAGCGTACCAGTACGCGGTCGTCCGTAACGCTTTATATGCGAAAGGCAAGTCGATTGAGTTGCTCGTCAACTACGAACCAGCCTTGCATTACGTATCGGAGTGGTGGAAACAGCTTTATGGCGAGTCAGAAGGGAAAGACAACAAAGGGATTTTCCCGGCGGCAGTCGACTTCTCGACGGATCTCCACTCGATGGGACAATACATTCAGGAAGGTCGTCGTGACTTGTTCGAGACGGTTATCCGTGTCACGAACGTCCGTCACGCGATGAACGTGCCGGAAGATTCACAAGACCTCGATGGCTTGAACTTCCTCGCTGGTGAGACGATTCAATTCGTCAACGACAAGGCAGCTGAAGGAACACTCCTCGCCCACACGGACGGAGAAGTCCCGAACCTCGTCGTCGAATTGCCAGAGATGACGCCGTACCACCTCGGTTACTTGTTCTACTTCTTCGAGAAGGCATGCGCGATGAGCGGATACATCCTCGGAGTGAATCCGTTCAACCAACCAGGCGTTGAAGCGTATAAAGCGAACATGTTCGCGTTGCTTGGAAAACCAGGTTACGAAGAGCAAAAAGCTGAGCTTGAAAAGCGCTTGAACCAATAATTTTGAGTAGGTCCGCTCCGGCGGGCCTATTTTTTTGTTTGAAACTAGTGGAAGACAAGGTAAAGTGAGAGTAGACAGGGGAAAGAAAGGGATGGACTATGTTGACATTCACGGACTACTATCACAATAAAGTCGAGTTGAGCTTTGCGCACTATCCATTTTCGGATACACCGCTCCACGTCTGGGTCGTCGCTCGCTTTGAAAATCAATGGGTGCTGACGAAGCACAAGCAGCGCGGGCTCGAGTTTCCGGGTGGGAAAGTCGAACCCGGCGAACACGAAGATGACGCCGCGATTCGGGAAGTGTATGAAGAGACGGGCGGTGTCGTGAAGACGCTCCATTATCTCGGCCAATATCGCGTGCTTGGGCGTGGCGACACGGTCATTAAAAATATTTATTTCGCCGAAATCGAACGTTTCGACGATCATCCGGCGGTCGACGAGACCGATGGGGCCGTCCTTATGAAGGAATTGCCGACGAATCTGCTCCGGAACAATCGGTACAGCTTCATGATGAAAGACCGGGTGCTCCCGGAAACGATGAAGGTGCTCTATGAAAAACAATTGGTTTGACAAGGTCGAGGTCCTGCCGCCGTACGCCGGTTATCCGGTCCATCGTGGCTGGTATGCGACGCGTGACGGTGAGGACGTCGTCGCCTATACGATCACACCGAAACGGCCGAACGGACATGTCCTGTTCTATCTGCGCGGCGGAACAGGACGCATCGGGGATGTGCGTTTGCCCCGGTTGATGCAGTTCGCTGCCAAAGGTTTTCACGTCGTGGCGCCCGTTTACCGGGGTAACCATGGCGGGAGCGGGAAAGAGGACTTCGGCGGCGCCGATCTAGAGGACGTCCTGTCTCTCTACGATCGTGTCTGTCGAACGGATACGTTTATTCATGCCCTTGGTTTCTCGCGCGGGGGCATGATGGCGTTGTCGCTCGCCGCGGAACGACCGCTCACGTCCGTCACGTCATGGGCGGGTGTGACCAATCTCGAGTGGACGTATGAAGAACAGCGTTCGATGCGGAAGATGTTGCGCCGTATGACCGGGGGCGACCCGGGAGCGGCCCGTGCCGCTTATGTCGAGCGCTCGCCGCTCTACAAGGAATGGGATGCACCGACGTTGTTGATTCACGGCACCGATGATGAACAAGTCCGCCTGCGCCATGCGACGGCGGTAGCGGAACGGATGGGGGAGCGGGCCGAACTTTGGGTCGTCCCGTTCGCCCATCAACTCCCGTTTTGGGAAAAATGGAAGACGACCGATGCGGCGATGGAATGGATGCTCGCCAACTCAAAAAAATGAGACGACTGCCGAATCGGCAATCGTCTCATTTTTCGTTATACGATGATTGGTCCGGCCGCAACGACCGCCTCACTCGCTTTCGTGAATCGTTTGAAATTGTCCTGGAACTTCCGGGCGAGCGCCGTTGCTTCGGCATCGTAGCGCGCTCCGTCTTTCCATGTGTCCCGCGGATTGAGCACGTCGCCTGGCACGCCGTCAATGTGGCGTGGAATCTCGACATTGAAAATGTCGTGGCGCGTCGTCTCGACGTCACGCAATTTGCCGTTGACCGCCGCGTTCACCATCGCCCGTGTATAGGCGAGCTTCATCCGTGATCCTTCTCCGTACGCGCCGCCGGTCCAACCCGTGTTGACGAGATAGACGTCGACGTCGTGCTTCTCAATCAGCGTACCGAGCATGTCCGCATAGCGCTCCGGTGCGAGCGGCAAGAACGGTGACCCGAAGCAGGTCGAGAACGTCGCCTGTGGTTCAGTGACGCCGCGCTCCGTGCCGGCGAGTTTTGACGTATACCCTGACAAGAAGTGGTACATCGCCTGCTCTTTCGTCAATTTGCTGATTGGAGGCAATACCCCGTATGCATCGGCCGTCAAGAAGACGATCGTGTTCGGATGACCGGCCCGTGACGGAAGCATCGCGTTATCGATGAATTGAATCGGATAGGCGGCCCGTGTGTTCTCGGTGAGCGAGATATTCTTATAATCCGGTGCCCGGTTCTCGTCTAAGACGACGTTCTCAATCAATGAGCCGAAACGGATGGCATCGTAGATTTCCGGCTCGTTCTCGCGCGACAAATTGATCGTCTTCGCGTAGCAACCGCCCTCGATATTGAAGACGCCGTCGGGTGACCAACCGTGCTCGTCATCCCCAATCAAATGGCGTTCCGGGTCGGCCGACAGTGTCGTCTTCCCAGTTCCCGATAGACCGAAGAAAAGGGCCGTCTCGCCGGCGTCCGATACGTTCGCCGAGCAGTGCATCGATAACACATGTTGTTCCGGCAACAGGAAGTTCATGACCGAGAAAATCGATTTTTTAATCTCGCCGCCGTATTCTGTTCCCCCGATCAGAATGGTCCGCTTGGCGAATGAGACGAGAATGAACGTTTCGGAGTTCGTCCCGTCGATGATTGGGTCGGCCTTATAACTAGGTGCATAGATGACCGTGAAGGGCTCGAAGGCACCTTTCGTCGGCCATTCACGCAAGAACAACTGTTTGGCGAACAAATTGTGCCACGCGTATTCCGTGATGGCACGGACCGGGAGCGTATAGTGCTCGTCTGCCCCCGCAGACGCCTCGAGATAATAGAGCTTGTCTTTCGTTTCGAGGTGCGTCAACACTTTGTCGAGTAGCGCGGTGAACTTCTCTTCCGCGATCGGTTGGTTGACTGGACCCCAGTCTACTAAATGATTGCTGACTTCATCTTGCACGACGAATTTGTCTTTCGGTGACCGTCCTGTGAATTTCCCAGTACTGACCGATAAAGCCCCGTCTTTCGTCAGTACGCCCTCACCGTTGCGAATGGCTTCTTCCACCAGTTCTGGAACCGTCAAGTTCCGCATCATGTCGGCACCTTTAATTAATTCTTCGATTTTCAGGAGCGTTGTCGCCATCCTGAATCCCACCTTTCCCCTAAATAGATGTGGATGAAATCCGCATACTTCCGCGTTTAATCAGTATGACGTTTTTATTATATGTGACATACTAATCAAAAACAAGCATTTTTTACCCTTTAAAGTAAGCGCTTTCTTACATTGTCATTCTAACATATTCTGTATCAGGTCATAGTACAAAAACCAAAACGGACAAAAAAATGTTTGATATTTCACAAACATAACTATTTGACCGTTTGTGAAAAGTTTGACGAATTCGGTCGATACGCTTGACAGAACGGGGTGTCATTTATATGATGGTCTTCGTAACGGATACTCTTATTCTGAGCGGTGGAGGGAACAAGGCCCTACGAAGCCCAGCAACCGTCCGAGTTTTCATTGTTATTCGGAAAAGGTGCTATCCTGAAGCGAAGCGTAAGCTTCGAACGATAAGAGGGTAAGGAAGAACGATTCAACCTTTCCCATTTGAACATGGCGAGAGGTTTTTTTCATTACCGTCCCAAAGCAACGCGTAAGGGGAACGAGTACCGTCCACACATCACCCTTTATTATAGGAGGTTTTTCGAAATGGCAAACTTGAACCGTCGACTTTTCACTTCGGAGTCCGTCACGGAAGGACATCCGGATAAAATTTGTGACCAAATCTCAGATGCGATTTTGGATGCAATTTTAGCTGAAGATCCAAACGCCCGCGTTGCGGCTGAGACGTCTGTCACAACAGGTCTCGTGCTCGTAGCAGGTGAAATCACAACATCAACTTACGTGGATATCCCGAAAGTTGTTCGTGAAACTGTTCGTGAGATCGGCTACACACGTGCGAAATATGGTTTCGATGCAGAGACTTGTGCTGTCCTCACATCGATCGATGAGCAATCGGTAGACATCGCGCAAGGTGTTGACCAAGCGCTCGAAGCTCGTGAAGGACAAATGACTGAAGAAGAAATCGATGCAATCGGTGCTGGTGACCAAGGTCTCATGTTCGGTTACGCAACAAAAGAGACGCCGGAACTCATGCCGCTCCCGATTTCACTCGCTCACAAATTGTCACGTCGTTTGGCAGAAGTTCGTAAGAACGGCACGCTCGCTTACCTTCGCCCAGACGGTAAGACACAAGTGACAGTCGAATACGACGAAGCGAACAACCCAGTTCGCATCGACACAATCGTCATCTCGACACAACACGCGGAAGACATCACGCTCGAGCAAATCCAAGCTGATTTGAAAGAGCACGTCATCGATGCAGTCATCCCGGCTGAACTCATCGACGCGGACACGAAATACTTCATCAACCCGACTGGCCGCTTCGTAATCGGTGGACCACAAGGGGATGCAGGTCTCACAGGACGCAAAATCATCGTCGATACGTACGGTGGATACGCTCGTCACGGCGGCGGCGCGTTCTCAGGTAAAGATCCTACCAAAGTTGACCGTTCAGCAGCGTATGCAGCTCGTTACGTGGCGAAAAACCTCGTTGCAGCGGGACTTGCTGACAAAGCAGAAGTTCAACTTGCTTACGCAATCGGTGTTGCTCACCCGGTATCGATCGCGGTTGATACGTTCGGCACAGGCAAATTGAGCGAGACTGAGCTCGTCGAACTCATTCGTGAGAACTTCGACCTCCGTCCGGCCGGCATCATCAAGATGCTCGACCTTCGTCGCCCAATCTACAAGCAGACAGCAGCTTACGGCCACTTCGGTCGTACAGACGTTGAACTCCCATGGGAGCAAACGGACAAAGCGGCAGTGCTCGAAGAAGGCGCGAAACGTTTCGCATAAGCATAGAAAAACGACCTTTCACTCGAAAGGTCGTTTTTTTTAGGCTTGCGGCTTGTCTTCAGTTGTTGAGTTCTCTTTGCCAAGTGCCGTATCTTTCGCTTCGACGACTTTCTCGCCAATCGATTGTAAATCCGATTTCGCTTCTTGTGCCGTCCCGACGACTTTGTTCACGTCTTGTTTGACCGTGTCGACTTCACCGGCGACTTTTTCATAGACGTTTTGCACGTCGGTCGCGACGTCTTGAATGACCTCGGTCGCTGCTTTCACTTGACCGATGACTTGTGACGCCGTTCCGGCCGGGTCTTGTTTGACCGTGTCGACGAGACCGCCGACCGATGACTTCGCGCTCGAGAACGATTGTTTCGTGTTCTCACGGTTTGACGTGCTAAGTAAGGCGAGTAGGCCGCCGACGAGGGCGCCGAGGAGCATCCCGGTCACGACTGTGATTTTTGGGCCTCCTGTGTTCGTCTGTTCAAACTGACGGTTCGGATGATTGGCTTGCTCGACTTGTGGATCGTGTTGTAGTTTCGGTTCCATGGTAACACTCCTTTTTATAAGTTGGCATTGATACTCTTATACCCGACACAAAATGGAAAATAACGTCTTCCTTCATTTCGACATCAAAAAGTAATGAACGGGCAGGATATTTTTTTGCCGATGGGGAATGTTACTACTAGATTGGCCAAAAGGGGGATGCCGTTATGAAGATTCGAGAAGCCGTGCCAGAAGATGCCGCCACCATCCGCGACATTGCGCTCGCGACGGTCAGTGAACGAGACGAGGTTCGTTCGAAAGTAATGGAACGCGCCTATCAACAAGAAGAGATCGTCCGCGCCATCAGTTCAAGCGAGGAAGCGAAAGAGCAGTTGTTCATTGTCGGTGAGGCCGAAGGCGACGTCATCGGCTTCTATCACGCCATCGACCGCGGGGACACATGGGAAGTACTCCGTCTCTATCTTCATCCGGCTCATCACCGCCAAGGCCTAGGGACGGCACTGTTGTCGCATCTACGGGAACGGAAAGTCCAACCGATCGAGCTGTACGTCGAAAGCTCGAACGAGCAAGCCATCGCTTTTTTGAGTCATGAGGCGTTCATCGAACTGAATCGAATCCAAGAAGAAGTATACGATCAACCGATGGAACTGATTCATTTACGGTACGACCCGCGCTAAGACCCTAGACGGATTTTCAACCAAACATCAGTCTCGGCTGATGTTTTTTGTTAGTATAAAGATATGTGATAACAAAATGAGGTGACAGCATGGCTTATGAAGAAGAATCACGAAAAGGGGTCATCGTGATCGTGTATCCGCTCCAGTTCACGTCGCGTTTGAGTGAGGCGTTTTTAGGACGGTTGCGGGACGAGTATGAAGTCCTCGTCGTGACCGGCCAGACGGTCGGTTTGACGGCGGAAGACCATAAATTGTTAATCAAGAACACGTTACGTGAGGCGAGTCAGTACAAGCTGCCGATTCACGTCATCGCGTTCAGTCTCGGGGCGTTGTTGACGAACCGCTTGCTCCAGGAATATGACGTGCCGCTCGGCAGTCTGACGTACATCTCACCGCTGTTCGACTGGCATCCGTCCCGCCAAATCGGCGGACTGAAACAAGTCGTGGCCAGTGCGGTCGACCGTTTCCGTCCTGACCTTCCGCTCGGCATGATGACGTTCATGGGTGGCGGGGAAGAGTCGTCGCGCTTCGGGGAGATCACGTACGGTCAATACCGTGAAATCGAAGAGGAAATCGTCGAGCATCAAGAAGAGAAGAAACATCTGCCGCGTCTGCCGCTCGCTTGTTTCTACGCACCGGACGATCGCTTCGCCGATGTGAAATTGACACTCAACGTCTGCCGGAAAATCGGCGGCGACCAAGTGTATATTCGTCGGCTCGAAGGGTTCCCGCACTTCGGCTATGAACGATTGAATACGAAGTTCGCGGAGACGCTCATCACGTTTTATGAATTGATTCGAGAATGAAATCAGGCGACTCGCATGAGTCGCCTGTTTTTTTATGCTCGTTTTTCAATCGCCACGATGAACGGGGGATGATTGATTTGATTGATGAAGCCGTAACGGAGGACGCCGGCCCGTTTTTGATCGATTGATTCGACATAGGCTAGCACTTCGTCGCGCTCGACTTTGCCGCTCTCATGGCCGTGATAGATGACGACGACGATGACGCCGCCGACGGCCATGACATCGAGCAGTTGCTCGAGGGCGTCGATGGTCGTATTGCCGGTCGTCGTGACCGACTTGTCGCTTCCCGGTAAATAGCCGAGATTGAACACGGCCGCTGTGATTGGGCGTGTCTCGTCTGCCACGATGTCCCGGACCGTGTCGTGGCTATCATGAATGACGGTGACACGGTCCGTCAATGTTGCTTCCTCGATACGAGTCCGTGTTGCCTCGACCGCCGCGGCTTGAACGTCGAACGCATAGACATGTCCCGTCGCTTCGACGAGTTCGGCTAAAAACAATGTGTCGTGCCCGTTGCCGGCCGTCATATCGATGGCGACGGCACCTGGCGTCACATGTTCACGAAGTAGGTATTTCGCGAACGGTAAAACTCTCATTAATCCCATGGCTCTCATCCTTCTTTTTTCCTTGGAAAGAATCACGACGCATTAATTCGGCATCGATGGCGTTTAGGACGGCCATCTTGTGCCGGCTCCACGTCGGACCGATCAACAGATCGGGTGGACCGTCACCGGTCAGACGATGGATGACCATCTCGGGCGGTAATACTTCCAATTGATCACAGACGAGCGAGACGTAAGTCGTCTCGTCCATGAGCTCGAGCAGTCCTTTTTCGTATTGTCTGGCGAGCGGGGTCTGCTTCAAGACGTGGAGCAAATGGATCTTGATTCCTTGTACGTCCATTTTAGCAACTTCTCGCGCCGTGTCGAGCATCATCTCCGTCGTCTCGCCCGGCAGGCCGTTGATGATATGGACAACGACGCTGATTTGGCGTCGCCGGAGTTTGTCGAGTCCTTCCAAGAACGTCTTGTAGTCGTGACCACGATTGATTTTCCTCGCCGTCGCATCGTGAATCGTCTGCAGGCCGAGTTCGACCGTGAGAGATGTCCGTTCATTCAACTCGGCGAGATAGTCGACGACGTCGTCTGGCAGACAGTCCGGTCGGGTCGCAATCGATAGACCGACGACACCGTCCTCCGCGAGGGCGGGCTCAAACAATTCCCGGAGCCGGGCGACGGGGGCATACGTGTTGCTGAACGCTTGGAAGTAGGCAATGTAACGGGCGTGTTTCCATTTTCGGTGCAGCCGCGCCTTCACTTCGGCGAATTGGACCGAAATCGGATCACAGGCATTGCCTGCGAAGTCGCCACTTCCGTCATCCGAGCAGAACGTACACCCGCCCTTCGAGACGAGCCCGTCCCGGTTCGGACAAGTGAAGCCGCCGTCGAGCGGTACTTTGAACACTTTTCCGCCGAACTCGCGGCGATATGCTTCATTTAATTTGTGATATTTGGCTTCGCCAAACGGGTTTTGCATGAATATCCTCTCCTTCTTTGCTCATGCTATCACAAAGATAAGTCACCGTTATTTCATAATAAGTAATTTTTCTTGACAGTTATGAGGCGTTCCGTTAGCTTGGAGGAGGACTTATTTTTGATTCGGCCGTCGTGCCGAATTTTTATCGTTTAACGGGTAGGAAAGGAGTAACTGGTATGAACAACAAAATGCCGATTTCGGTATGGATTTTGGTCATCGCGATGGCGCTCAATACGACGGCGGCGTCTTTTTTATGGCCATTTAACACACTCTATATAAATGGATATTTAGGCGAGTCAATGACGCTCGCAGGGATGGCGTTGCTCGTTAACTCGGCGCTCGCCATTGCCGGGAACTATATCGGGGGGACGCTGTTTGACCGGATCGGCGGGAAGCGGACGCTCATCCTCTCGGTCGGCCTATTGCTCGTGAGCTCGCTCGGGTTCTTGTTGTTCCATGCCACGTTCCTCGGCTACTTGGGCTGGCTCGGCTTAATCGGGTTCTCCGGCGGTCTCGTCTTCCCGACGGTATACGCCTTTGCCGGCTTGATTTGGCCGGAAGGTGGACGCCGTTCGTTCAACGCGATTTACGTCGCTCAAAACGTCGGGGTCGCCCTCGGGACAGCGATGAGCGGACAGATTGCGCGCATCGATATCGAGTTGATTTTCTACGCCAACTTCTTCTTATCGGTCTTATTCGTCGTCGTCCTCTTATTCGGGCTCCGTTATTTGAAAGACCCGGCACGTCCGGTCGTCCAGTCGCAGCTTGAGGCTGCGGCGACGACGTTATCGAGTGCGACGATGAAATCGATGTGGTTCGTCGCCATCGGCTACGCGGCCCTTTGGTTCGTTTACGTGCAGTGGCAAGGGACAATCGCCGTCCATTCGAAAGACCTTGGCGTGACAATCAGCCAGTATTCACTCCTTTGGACGGTGAACGGAGCCTTGATCGTGTTCGCTCAACCGCTCCTCAACCGGGCGCTTCGTTACTTTGAAGATGATTTGAAGAAGCAACTCATCGTCGGCGCCGTCATTTTCCTCGCTGCCT
Organism: Exiguobacterium sp. s36; assembly: GCF_018618345.1. NCBI lineage: Bacteria > Bacillati > Bacillota > Bacilli > Caryophanales > Exiguobacterium > Exiguobacterium sp. s36. The sequence continues at coordinate 369,415 of NZ_JACSLW010000001.1, read as the reverse complement.
TCGCGGTCGTCCCGTTCGCGGGGGGCTTCACGATGTTCATGGTCGCGATGATCGTCATGACGATCGGGGAGATGTTCATTTGGCCGGCCGTTCCGACGATTGCCGCGAAACTCGCACCGCCGGGGAAAGCAGGTCAGTTCCAAGGACTCGTCAATATCGCGGCCTCGGTCGGTCGGATGATCGGTCCGACCGTGTCGGGTCTCGTCTATGACGTATTCGGCATCGGTGCCGTCTTTACAATGCTATTCTTGCTCACGGCCATCGCGCTCGCGTTCTTCATTTTCATGAAGGACATCCGAGTACCTGAAAAATCAAGTTGACGCTCTAAAACAGATTGGGCTAAAATGAACGAGTGAGATCATACACATGCGTAGAAGAGGAATAGTATCGTGACGTCTGTATTTGTAGAGAGCCGGTGGGTGGTGTGAACCGGTATATGGACCGCGAGAACTCGCCTTGGAGCAGTTCGCCTGAACGAACAGTAGGGTGAACCGGAGTTACGCCTCGTTACCGGCGTCTCAAGTGGCAGAAATGCAACATGGGTGGTACCGCGGAAAGCTTTCAAGCCTTTCGTCCCATTACCGGGGCGGAAGGCTTTTTATTATGCAGAGGAGGATGAATGTTGGACTATTTTAAACATCAAGACATCGAGCCGAAATGGCAAAAGCGTTGGGACGAGAAAGATGCATTCCGGACGACAGAAGACCCGGACAAGGAGTGTTTCTACGTCCTTGACATGTTCCCTTATCCATCAGGAGCGGGACTTCACGTCGGTCACCCGGAAGGTTACACGGCGACGGACATCATCGCCCGCATGAAACGGATGCAAGGCTTCAACGTCCTCCATCCAATGGGTTGGGACGCGTTCGGTCTTCCGGCCGAGCAATATGCCCTCGACACAGGGAACGACCCGCGCGAGTTCACAGAGCGCAACATCGGCACATTCCGCCGCCAATTGAAAGAGCTCGGTTTCTCGTACGATTGGGACCGTGAAATCAGCACGACCGACCCGAAATACTACAAGTGGACGCAATGGATCTTCACACAACTCCATGACCGCGGACTCGCCTATGTCGACGAAGTCGCCGTCAACTGGTGCCCGGCCCTCGGGACGGTACTCGCCAACGAAGAAGTCATCGACGGATTGTCGGAGCGGGGAAGCCACCCGGTTTACCGTGTGCCGATGAAGCAGTGGGTGCTTCGTATCACGGAATACGCCGAGCGGTTGCTCGATGATTTAGAAGGGCTTGACTGGCCAGACAGCGTCAAAGAGATGCAACGCAACTGGATCGGCAAGTCGGTCGGGGCCGAAGTCGATTTCAAAGTCGACGGTCACGATAAAGTCGTGACGGTGTTCACAACACGTCCGGACACACTTTACGGCGCGACATATGTCACGCTCGCACCGGAGCACCCGTTTGTGAAAGCAATCGCGACACCGGAACAAGTCGTCGCCATCGAAGCATACGTCGAAGAAGTCTCGAAAAAGACAGACCTCGAACGGACGGATCTCGCCAAGGAGAAGACGGGTGTATTTACCGGCGCTTACGCCATCAACCCGGTCAACGGGGAGAAGCTTCCGATTTGGATCGCTGACTACGTGTTGTCGACATACGGCACGGGCGCGGTCATGGCCGTACCTGGACATGATGAGCGCGACTATGAGTTCGCGAAGACGTTCAACCTTCCGATCCGTGAAGTCGTCACAGGCGGCAACTTGGATGAGGCGGCTTACGTCGAGGACGGCGTCCACGTCAACTCAGGCAGCTTGGACGGCCTCAATAAAGCCGACGCGATCGCCAAAATCATCGAAGAACTCGAACTCGCCGGCACTGGCCGTGCGAAGACGACGTATCGTCTCCGCGATTGGTTGTTCAGCCGTCAACGCTATTGGGGCGAGCCGATTCCAATCATTCATATGGAAGACGGTACGCTCAAGACTGTTGCGATTGAAGAGCTTCCGCTCGAACTCCCGATTATCGATGAAATCAAGCCGTCAGGTACGGGAGAATCACCGCTTGCGAACGCCGACGAGTGGTTGACGTACACGGATCCGGTTACCGGTGAGAAGGGTCGTCGCGAGACGAACACGATGCCGCAATGGGCCGGCAGTTGCTGGTACTACATTCGCTTCATCGATCCGCACAATGAAGACATGATCGCGGACCCAGAGAAGTTGAAGCGTTGGCTTCCGGTCGACTTATATATCGGTGGTACGGAGCACGCGGTCCTTCACTTGCTCTACGCTCGTTTCTGGCATAAAGTGCTCTATGATATCGGCATCGTTCCAACGAACGAGCCGTTCCAAAAGCTCTATAACCAAGGGATGATTCTCGGTGAGAACAACGAGAAGATGTCGAAGTCAAAAGGGAACGTCGTCAACCCGGACGATATTATCAAATCGCACGGTGCTGACACGCTTCGCCTTTACGAGATGTTCATGGGACCGCTCGACGCAGCCATCGCTTGGTCGACGAACGGCCTTGACGGCGCTCGTCGCTTCCTTGACCGCGTCTGGCGCTTGTTCGACCAGACGGAGCTCACGGACGGCGCTCCGTCGGCCGACTTCGAACGGACGTACCATCAGACGGTGAAGAAAGTGACAGAAGACTACGAGGCGCTCCGTTTCAACACGGCAATCTCGCAACTCATGGTCTTCATCAACGAGGCGTACAAACAAGACACGCTTCCAAAACAAGAGATGGTCAACTTCATCAAGATGCTGTCCCCAGTCGCGCCACACTTGGCCGAAGAGTTATGGGAACGTCTCGGCATGACAGAAGACTTGACGTACGCGGCATGGCCGACGTTCGATGAGTCGAAACTCGTCAGCGACACGATTGAAGTCGTCATCCAAGTGAACGGGAAGCTTCGTGCGAAGATGCACGTGGCCCGCGACGCTTCGAAAGAAGCGCTCGAGGCCGATGCGCTTGCGAACGAACGCGTTCAAGAGTTCACGGAAGGAAAGACGGTCCGCAAAGTGATTGTCGTTCCAGGAAAACTCGTCAATATCGTCGTTGGATAAGCAAAGGAATGTGTGACATTGTCACACGTTCCTTTCTTTTTCGTCATGTCGTTTTCTTTTCGGGTCGGGTTTGTTACACTAAAGGGCGATACTGCATATAAAGGGGACGAAACGTCCATGAAACGTTCATACGTACTATATACGACGCTATTTGCCGTCGTCGTCGGAGTGATTTTATGCTATGTGTTCGTCTTTTCGGACGAGGACATCCAAAGCCAGATCGCCTCGACGTTTGAGAAAATCGATATTCAAACGAGCCATCAATCGACTTCGGTACCTCCCGTCGAAGCCTCGCCGGACGAGGAGGACATCGATACGACCGATGCCCTTGAACAGATTCAAGAGATTGATGAAGTGTACTATAGTGACACGATCGGATCGTATCTTGTCTTGACGAAAAATAAAGAGTTCTTCGAAGTGAGCGGGAATGCCAATCGCGTGAATTCGTCGCTCATATTGGAGAACGAAGGGCAACCCTATCGGTTCGGCGAGTTCATCGGCATGCGCATGATTTCCGAAGAAAAGATATATGCCGTCACGGCGAACGGGGTTCTCGTGACAATCGAGCGGGTAGAAGGCCGTTGGACGGAACAACGACGCAAATTGATTAAAGGAATCGCCTCGACAGATCGGTTGTTCGGCCTCGGTTACGATGAAGAGACGAAACGATTGATTATCATGAGCCGTTTGGAGGAAACGCCGGATGTAGAACTGTTGTACGTCCAAGAGCGGACGCTCGAGGAAGAGACAGTCGACGACAGTGAGGCGGAAACGGATACATCGTCGGAAACCGATTCAGACGACGATTCGACATCGACGACAGATGAAGCAGATGCTGAAGCAGCACCGGAACCGAAGACGGAATGGGCTGTCGAGTCGAGAAAACCGCTCACGACCGAAGGGATGAGCGCCTCGATTCAACAGAAGTTCGAGAACTTCCGCGGTGTCGGCCTCGTCGAACGCCAAGGGCGCATTTACGTCCTCGATTCGGAAGAACTCGTCCTCTATACGGTTAACCCGGACGAAGGGACGATGAACGGGCAGATGGTGACACCTCGCGTCTACGGCTCGACCGGCATGTTCCTGCAAGACAATGAGATATTCGCCATCGTGCGACCAGATGTGTTCGACCTTGACGATTTCGTCTCGGTCGACTGATAGGAGAGAATGAGATGAGCAAACGTTACTTTTATGAAGAGGTTCGCCAGTTCCACGAGACGTTCGGACACCCGGAGGCGAGTGCACCGCAACCGCTTAGCTTAGACCGTGCTGTCAAACGTTCGGTCTGGACGGCAGAAGAAGCTGTCGTCGAATTTTTACATCAATCGGCACGGAATGAAGACGAGTTCCTTGCTGCCGTCGCCACGTTCCAACAAGGATTCGAACAGGCGGTTCAAAAATCGCTCCAAGACGCACCGCCGACGGACGACGTCGCTCGCCTCGTCGGACAAGGTGATGCGCTCACGGACGCCCTCTATTTCGTGATGGGCAGTTTCGTCGAACTCGGGCTCGACCCGGTTCCGTTGTTTGAAATCGTGCAGCGTGCCAATATGGCGAAGCTCGGACCAGACGGCAAGCCGATCCTCCGTGCGTCAGACAATAAAGTCATGAAGCCGGAAGGCTGGTTGCCACCCGAGCCAGAGCTCGAGGCGGAAGTAAGACGTCAACTTGAAGCAAAACAGTGACACTAAAAAGAGAGCCGATCGCACGTGCGATCGACTCTCTTTGTTTATACGGTCGTCTGTTCCGCGAACTGTGCCGCGTGTGAACCGGCACAGTGTCCGGTCGTGAAGGCGGCCGTGATGTTATAACCACCCGTATAGCCGTGAATATCGAGCACTTCGCCGGCGAAGAACAAGCCGTCTGCTTTCTTCGACATCATCGTTTGTGGGGCGATTTCTTTGACGGAAACGCCGCCGCCCGTGACGAACGCTTTATCGAAATCGAGCGTTCCGGTGGCGTGCAACTCGAACGTCTTCAATCGGGTCGCGAAATCGATAACCGATTGTTTCTTCAGCTGGCTCGCGTCCTCTTCGCCGAACGCGAGGTCGGCCAACAACAAGTCGAGCATCCGTTCCGGGATGAACCCTTTCCAGACGTTCTTGACGGCCCGCTTCGGTTGGTCTTGTACTTGGTTCCAAAGCTCTTGATACAGCTCGTCACGTGCCATATCCGGGAACAAGTCGAGCGAGAGGGCGACGACGCGCTCTTTGCTACGTTTGCGTTCTTTAATCGTATATTGACTGCACCGGAGGGCAATCGGACCCGAAATCCCGAAATGCGTGAAAATCATGTCGCCACGGTGTGTCTTAATCGGCTTGCCTTTCTTGCCGTGAACGGTGAGGGCGACGTCACGGAGCGACAGCCCTTGCAGCTGTTTCGTGCCGATGAACGCATCGTTCAACAAAATCGGTACTTCAGTCGGGAACAGCTCGGTGATCGTATGGCCGGCTTTCTCAGCCCATGGATAGCCGTCCCCGGTCGAGCCGGTGTGAGGGACAGATTGTCCACCGACGGCGATGACGCAAGCGCCGGCCTCAATCCGCTCGCCGTCCTCGAGTTCGACCGCTTCGAACTCATTTGCTTCATTAAAATGGAGCGTCTTCACTTTCGCATTTTTGCGAATCTCGACACCGAGTTGGTCGATGGCCCTGAGGAGCGTGTTGACGACGTCTTGCGCTTTATCCGTCACCGGGAACATCCGGCCATTATCTTCCTCTTTTAAAGGGATGCCGAACCCGGTGAACAAGTCGATAATCGACTGGTTGTCGAACTGGGCGAGGGCGCTATATAAGAAGCGTCCGTTCCCCGGGATGAATTGAATCAACTCGTCGACGGGCTTGCGGTTCGTCACGTTACAGCGTCCTCCGCCAGAAATGGCGAGCTTGCGTCCGAGCTTCGAACCTTTATCAATTAGGAGCGTGTTCGCTCCGGCTTTAGCGGCGGCATAGGTCGCCATCAGACCGCTTGGGCCTCCTCCGATGACGATTACATCTTTCCTCATGGTATCCCTCGTTTCTCTTTCAAATCAAATTCGTAACTTTATTATCTGCAACAGTAAGAGTATAATGAGAAACGGTCGTTTTGTAAAATTAGGTACATTAGTTGTGAAACAATAGATGGAGGTATCTCATGTCATCAAGCGTCAAACAAGATTCAGGACGAGAGTCCTTCGTCAAAGGCACGCTGCTGCTGTCAGCCGGAAATTTGATTTCACGTGCACTCGGACTGCTCTATACGTTCCCGTTCCAAGCGATGGTCGGGATTGCCGGTGTCACGCTCTATCAGGCGGCGTACACCTATTATGCGCTCATGATCGCCATTTCGACGGCAGGGATTCCCGTGGCCGTATCGAAATTCATCGCCAAGTATAATGCGCTCGGCGAATATGGCACGAGTCAGCGCTTGTTCCGTCAAGGGATGAAGCTGATGCTCGTGACCGGAGTCGTCGCTTTTTTATTACTGTTCTTCTCAGCACCGTGGTTATCGGAACTCATGGTCCGCAACTCGGAGAACAATCAGCAATATATCGACTCGTTGACGCTCGTCACGCGTAGCGTCAGTTTCGCTCTCCTGCTCATCCCAGCGATGAGTATGGTGCGCGGCTATTTCCAAGGACATCAGGACATGGCCCCGACGGCCATCTCCCAGGTCATCGAACAGATCGTCCGCATCATGTTCCTCCTCAGTGGGACGATGCTCGTCTTGTTCGTCTTCTCGGACTCGGCACTCATTCGTCCGCTCGCTGACTCGCTCGGTGGCACCGCTGCCGTGGCGACGACCGAGTTGAACGGTTTGAAAGTGCTCGCCGTCACGATTGCGACGTTCAGCGCCTTTATCGGTGCGATTGGGAGTATCGTCGTGCTCGCCATGTACTGGCGCAAACGGAAAGACATCCATCGTCAAACCGATAATCCGGCCGGCACACCGGTCCGTTCGATGAAATCACTATTGCTCGAGTTGCTCAGCTATTCGATTCCAATCGTCATGGTCGGTCTGTCGACGCCGCTCTATCAGTTCGTCGACCAGTTGACGATGGTCAATACGTTGCTCAACTCTGGGAAGTCGGTCGCCGAAGCGACGTCCGCGTTCGGATTCTTGACGGGGAACGCCCATAAAATCGTGTTGATTCCGGTATCGATTGCGGCGAGTGTGTCGATGGCGACCATCCCGCTCGTGACAAAATCGTTCACGCACGGCGATATGAACAAAGTTCGCAATCAAGTGAACCATATTTTCCAAGTATCGTTCTTTGTCACCATCCCGGCCGTCATCGGATTGGTCGCGCTCGCGGAGCCGTTGTTCGGGACGTTGTTCCCAGGTGACCGCGAAGGGTGGGTCTACCTGCTCCACTACGCACCGAGTGCGTTCTTCCTCGCTTATTACTCGGTGGCGGCGGCCATCCTGCAAGGGATCAACCGTCAATATTTCACCATCTTCGCGACGGCGATGGGTCTCATCACGAAAGCTGTGCTCAACGTACCTTTCGTGTATGCACTCGGCGGGATCGGCGCTGGTTATGCGACGATCGCCGGTTATATCGTCGCGATTATCCTCATGGTTTGGAAAATCCAACGGGCGCTCCAGTTTCCGTATAAGCAACTGTTGCGTCGGACGATGCTCATGTTTGCCATGGGTGGCGCGATGTTTATCGCCGTGTATGGTTCGCTGTTCGTCACGCTCCGGAATGAACCGAGTTGGGGCAATGATATCGTTGCCACGATCGTCGGTTTCGGAATCGGTCTCGTCGTATACGGCTATCTCGGTTGGAGAAGCCACTTGGCCGGAAAACTATTAGGGAAACGATTCCAGTATCGGAGGAAAGCTTAATGCGAATTGATAAATTATTGGCGAACATGGGATACGGTTCGCGCAAAGACGTCAAGATTTTACTGAAACAAGGGGTTGTCCGTGTCGATGACCAACCTGTCAAAGACGCGAAACGTCAAGTCAACCTTGAAACGGAACGGGTGACCGTGCAAGGCGAGGTCGTCGAGTACAAACCGTTCGTCTACTTGATGATGAACAAGCCGGCAGGTGTCATCAGTGCGACCGAGGATAAGGTCGAATCGACGGTCGTCGATTTGATTGACCCGTCCTACGCCCATTACGAGTTGTTCCCGGTCGGACGTCTCGACAAGGACACGACCGGTCTGTTGCTTCTCACAAACGATGGGGCGTTCAATCATGCGCTCATGTCACCGCGTAAGCATGTCGACAAAGTGTATGTCGCCGAAGTTGACGGGGAGATGACGACAGACGATGTCCGTCACTTCGCCGAGGGTGTCGAGCTTGAGGACGGCTATACGACGAAACCGGCCCGACTTGAGCTCATCAGCAAATCCGGACGTCGTTCGACGGTCCGTCTGACGCTCTCGGAAGGGAAGTATCATCAAGTAAAACGGATGATTGCCGCGGTCGGGAAACACGTCGAGCAGCTCGAACGGGTCCAAATCGGCGCACTCGAGCTCGACCCGACGCTCGAACCCGGGGCGTATCGGGAGTTGAGCGAAGAGGAAGTCGACTTGTTCTTCACATGAAATGAAGGCACGTGTCAGCCGACACGTGCCTTTTTGGGCGCAAAAAAAAGGGACCCGTTGCCGGAATCCCTCGTAACTTGTTATTTAATTTGCCGTCTTGAGCGAACGTTTTGATGATGTCCACGTTCCGCGACTCGGACTTTCAACCAGATTGTTGTATTCAAGCACGTTCAAATCACGCTGTACGGTGCGTGATGTGATCCCGAACTCCTCTACTAGTTCAGAAGTGGTGACGCATTCCCTTTCGTTAATGAACAAATAAATGGACTTGATGCGGGTTAGCATACGATCTGTTGAACCTTTCATTGGATAACCTCCCAATGCGTAGAATGATGAAAGACAAAACCTACGGACGACAAATGAAATATGAAATTGTTATTTTCTAAAATTACACCTTTAGTATACCGCTCCTGCATAGAATTGCAAGGGAAAAGAACGAACAATCGAAATGTAAAGAAACGATTATGAACGTAAATATCGAATGAAGGATATGTAAAGACGTAGACAAAAGGCTAAAAGACGAACGAAAAAATATTTTCGAAATGAATGTTCGTCTTTCTAACATTTGGATATACTAATAAGGGAGAGAACATTCGCAAAGGGGAGATCCATATGAATTGGAGACAAGAAGTCGACGCACGAAAAGACGCATTTTTAGAAGATTTAACAGGGTTATTGCAAATCCCAAGCGTGCTTGATGAGACGAAGACCGGCCCGAACGAACCGTTTGGACCTGAAGTCCGCCGAGCTCTCGATTACATGTTTGCACTCGGAGAGCGAGACGGGTTCGCTACGAAAGACGTCGCCGGATACGCGGGGCATTTAGAATACGGGTCAGGGGAAGAAATCGTTGGCATCCTCTGTCACTTAGACGTGGTGCCGGCTGGGGAGGGATGGACGTATGGGGCGTTCAATCCTACCATCGCCGACGGGAAAATATTCGCCCGTGGCAGCAATGACGATAAAGGACCGACGATGGCTGCTTATTACGGACTGCGCATCGTGAAGGAACTTGGATTGCCGCTATCGAAACGCGTCCGCCTGATTGCAGGTTGCGACGAGGAGAGCGAATGGCGTTGTGTCCGCGAATACTTCAAACAAGAGGCGATGCCGACATATGGCTTCGCACCGGACGCTGACTTTCCAATTATCAATGCTGAAAAGGGGCTATACGATGGCGTCTTGAAGCAGCTCCCAATTCAACGGGTGCCAGGCTCGAAACATCACTTGGTCTCGTTCGTGAGCGGAGAACGGCCGAACATGGTCCCGGACTTTGCGACAGCGGTACTCGAGACAGAAGACGTTCTCGAAGAAAAGTTTGAAGCGTATCTCGAAAAATATGAAGCGGACGGCACGTGCACATGGGACCAAGGGACGTATACGTTCACGATGAAAGGTGTGGCCGCCCACGCCATGGAACCAGATAACGGAGTCAACGCGGCCTACGTCCTCGCCGGCTTCTTGTTGACGCTCCCGCTCGACATTCAAGGAGAGCGCTACATCGAGTTCATTCGTCACGTGTTCGCCGATTCACGCGGGATTTCACTCGGTATCGAAGCGAGTGATGAGACGGGTGATTTGACGATTAACGGTGGCGTGTTCCGCTATCAAGGGGACGAACGGACGGCGACGGTGAATATCCGTTATCCATACACCGCGAAATTCGAGGAACGGTTGCAAAACTTGAAAGAGATCGCCTTGTCGTTCGGGTTCGAACTGTCGACGCGTCATCATATGCCGCCGCACCATGTGGCCGAAGACCATCCGCTCGTGAAAACGTTGGCAGGCGTCTATGAGCGTCAGACCGGCGAGTCAGCGCACTTGATGGCCATCGGCGGAGGGACGTATGCGCGCTCGCTCGAGGCTGGTGTCGCTTTTGGGGCGCTGTTCCCTGGAGCGAAAGACGTCGCCCACCAAGTCGATGAATACATGGAAATTGAAGATTTACTTCGCGCCGCCGCCATCTATGCGGAAGCGATTTATGAGCTCGCTAAATAATAACCCGTGAGAGCTGACTGATTCGGTCGGCTCTCTGTCTGTTAGGAAGGAAGTTTACTGTGAACCAACAAAAAATATCGTTTCAATCGATTTACGTCGCCATTTTCTTTGCCCAAGGAGCCCTCATTCCTTACATGGCACTTTTCTTCTCGCAGTCACGTTTTGATTTGTCTCCGGGTCAGGTCGGAACAATCGTCGCCATCATGCCGATCCTCTCAATCGGTGTCCAACCGCTATGGGGCATGCTTGCCGACCGAACGGGGCGGGTTCGGGCTTGGCTGATTATCGCAATGCTCGGGGCGGCTGCCTTATCGCTCACGTTCTTGTTCGCGACGTCTTACGTATGGATTATTATGTTGATGATCGCCTGGTCCATCTTCCAATGTGCACACATCCCGCTCGTCGATATGATGACACTCGAGTATACGTCACGCGCCAAAATCGACTACGGGGCCATCCGTCTGTTTGGATCGGCCGGATTTGCGATTGCGGTGTTCGTCATGGGTCGCATCTCGGACACGACATGGGGACTCGCGAGTACGTTTTTACTCAGCGCCGTCATGCTGGCAATCGGTACGCTGTTCGTGCGGAGCGTATCTGAACAGGAACCGAAGCAAGTGCACACGACGGCACCGTTCCAATGGTCGGCCGTCTGGAATGGGCCGTTCATCGCCTTTTTGATTGGGGGCATGCTCGTCTTCGGCCCTATTTACGCGAATAACTATTACTTCGGAATTTATGTGACGAGCATCGGAGGCTCAACGACGCTCGTCGGGACACTGTTCCTTGTCGCGGTATTATGCGAAATTCCATTCATGAAAGTGGCTTACCAAATCGTCTCACGTCTAGGTACGGTCAACGTGCTGGCGGGAGCCGCCTTGATTTCGGCGCTTCGCAACGGCTGGTTAGCACTTGAGCCCCCGATTTGGGTCGTTTGGATTCTTGCCATCGTTCAAGGACTGGTCGTCGGATTATTGATTCCGGTCGCACTTCAATTTGTCCGCAGCCTTGTCAGCCGCAACGTCGTCTCGACGGCGATTGGCGTCTATATGGCCATCACGTCAGGACTAGCGACGGCCGGATTCAACCTCCTCAGTGGATTTATCATTGAATATAACAGCATCATCGGTGTATTTTGGATGTACACGGTGGTCAGCATCGTAGGAGCGGTCTTCTTCTTTGGACTGAGACGTTTTCGAGTGAAAGGATGATGGTCATGTCGACACATTATTTTTTGGCACTACCCATCGAGGACGAAAAGTTCGAACATGTACAGCGGGACATCTTGCCGTTTTATTCGTATCGTCGAACGTATCGTCCGGAGGAATTTCATTTGACACTTCAGTTTCTCGGTTCATTGGACGATGATGAAGTCGAGGCAGTGAAAGAACTCACACGTGAAGTGACAACGTCGACGGCCCCGTTCGCGCTGACGTTCCAGCAAATCGACCACTTCGGTAGACCGGATCGTCCGCGTGTCTTGACGATCGTCCCGGAACCGTCCGTGGACTTGACGGCGCTTACCGGGACGCTTCGACGAAAGTTATCCGAAGAGATTCCAGCACTCGACCGTAAACCGTTCGTCCCCCACGTCACACTCGCGAAGAAGTGGGACATAGGCACACGAATCCCGTACATCGCCCCGACGTTTACCATCGAGGAGCCGATTGAAACGGTCGTACTTTATCGAATCAATCCAAACCATACCCCTGCCTATGAGGCAGTCGAAGTATTTCCGTTACAGCGGTCAGAGGAGGACACATGGCGATCCCGATTAAAATTTTTGACGTAACATCTAAATATGAACGAAACATGCTCGACCAGTTCAATCGCTTTCAAGAGTATGTCGAGTCCGATGTCGCTCGCATGCGTCGTCTTCACGATTCCAATCGGTTGAATCCTCCCGAAATCATGGAGTTTGAGAACCCGTGGTGGAAATTTTGGCGCCGTACGGAACGCATCGAGCTCGAACCGACACCGCTCTCGGAGGCGCAGTTCCAGACGCTGCTCACGAACCGCCGTCATATCCAAAAACTGCAGTACGCCTGTGAAGGGGCGACCGAGGTGGACGTCCCGATGTTGCCGTTTTTGCGAGAGTACGGATATCGTAACATGGTATCCGAATGGAACGACCAACACTTCTTCATGTATCGTCCGGTCGTCGAATGGAACGGGGCGACGGTCGAACTGAGCCATCTCATCATCGGACCATCGCATATTTACCTGGTCGAATGGCTCGACGGCGACCGCAGCATCTATCACATATCGAAGCAGAAGACGTGGATTCATCAACCGCTCAAAGGGGAAAATAAACGTGTAGTCAACCCGCTCATCGCGTTGACGCGCACCGAAGAAATCGTTCGACAGTTTCTTCCGTCCTATGACGGGGTCATCCAAAAAGTGACGGTGGCCCCACAAGGCTATTTCGATCATGTGCCTGAAATTCGGTCGACTCAGTTCATCTCACGCGCGGATTATGAGCCGTGGATGAAACAAGTGAACACGAGGGCGCCGATCGTCAAAGCCCAACAAATTCGAGATGTGGCGAAACTACTAGATGCGACAGCCAAGATGCCGTTTCGACAATTTTTGGACCAGTAGGTAGGAGAGGATGGAACGCGTATGCATCACACACCAAATCAGCAAACGACGTCTCATGTGACGATTGAACGGGCTTCCTTGCTCTCGTTCGAGACGATTCGACTTGAAGTCATTGCCGAATATGAATCCGTACCGGTACAAATCGAACAAAACGGTCGACCGGTCGATTATGTGGTGCTCAACGAATGGACGACAGAGGCGGGGACGATTGAACGAGATATCCAATTGACGCGCCCGGTTACGCTCGAAGCGGTCTATACCGTGTTTCACCCTGGACATAAGACGATTGTCGTCGTGCCCCGCGAAATTGTGCATACGGACGAGTTTGAACGTCGCTATGCCTATGACGGACCGCTCGGCCTTTCATTTTCCGGGCAATCGATTGAGGCATATGTCTGGTCGCCCGTCGCGTTTTCGATTTGGTTCGTCATCCATGATCCCGAAACGCATCGTGAGATTGAACGGTTTCGCATGTCTCGGAGCGGTCGAGGCGTCTGGCATGCCGATGTTCCTAGACTGTACGAAGGCTATTTTTATCGACTGTACGTCAAGACACCTGTCGAAACGAACGAGGTCGTCGATCCTTACGCCAAAGCCGTCAGCCTAAATGGCGAATTTGGCGTATTGATCGATGTTGAGACAGCCGTCGCTGAGCACGTGGAGCCGGCAGAACGCCCGCCTCTCCGCAAAGCGACAGATGCCGTCATCTATGAACTGCATATCCGTGACTTCACGAGCCACCCTGCGTCGACGAGTCGACGGCAAGGGCTGTACGCCAGCATCGTCGAGACCGGGCTTGAAACCCGGGCGGGGAACAGTGCCGGTTTCGATTATTTGAAAGAACTCGGGGTCACGCACCTGCAGTTATTGCCGGTCCATGATTTTGGAAGCGTCGACGAAGCGACCCGGATGCCTTACAACTGGGGTTATGATCCGATCCATTGGTTCGGGTTGGAAGGCAGTTACGCCTCGAAACCTGACGAGCCGCTATCACGCATTCTAGAGTATGCCGAAATGGTCGATGCCTTGCATCGCCATGACATGCGCGTCGTCGTCGATGTCGTCATGAACCATATCTTCATCCGTGAGCAATCGTCGCTCGAAGCACTCGTCCCGTACTATTATTTCCGTTATGAACATGACGGGACGGTCGCGAACGGGACCGGCGTCGGAAACGACACGGCCTCAGAACGGTATATGATGCGACGGATGATTGTCGATTGTGTGACGTACTTTGCCGAGACGTATCACGTCGACGGTTTCCGGTTCGACTTGATGGGCATTCATGACGTCGAGACGATGAATCAAATACGGGCCGCACTCGATAAAATCGATCGCTCGATTTTGATTTACGGGGAAGGATGGGATTTGGCGACACCGCTCAGCCCGTCATTGAAAGCCTCGTCGCATAACGCGGCCTTCATGCCCCGAATCGGTCATTTCAATGACATGATGCGGGACGCCTTGAAAGGGTCGACGTTCAATGACCGGGAGCGCGGGTTCGTCTCCGGGAACGAGTGGCGGGAGTGGGAGCTTCGTGAATGTCTCACCGGAGCGGTCCAAATCCCGAACGTCACCGTCGGGCGTTTCCCGAGCCCGCAGTATACGATCAACTACGTCGAAGCACATGACAATTATACGACGTACGATAAATTGCTCTTGTCGTGTGAAGATATGGACGAGACGATGCGGTTGCGGATGCAACGGTTCGCCACAGCCATCGTCATCACGTCGCAAGGCGTCCCGTTCCTTCACGCCGGCCAAGAGTTTGGTCGGACAAAACAAGGGGTTGAGAACAGCTATAATGCACCGGACCGAATCAATCACTTCGATTGGGACTTACGTGACGAGCGGCAAAGTGAGGTCGAGTTTGTGAAGACCCTACTCAAGTTACGGCGCCGTCACACGTGTTTCCGCTACGATACCCGGCAAAAAGTCATCGAACAGTTCAAGTTCCTCCCGTCGCCCCCGGGCGTGATTGCATACGAGCTGACGGCGAGCCATTCTTATGATGCCTGGCAGCGCGTCCGCGTCTATCTGAACGGAACGTTCCACGATGTGACATTCCAAGCGGAGGGGGACTGGAACGTCTACGTACAAGGGGAAACGGCGAGCCTCGTCCCGATTGAACGAAATCCGAGCCAGATTCAAGTCGAGTCGTTGTCAATGACGATTATCGCGTGTTAATATGGTGATTGTATCTTTGTAATTCTTAATGAGATTTGAGCGTGATGAATATGTATTCAGATATAATCGGTGCGCTCGGTGAAGAGTGGACGGTGGCTTCCGCAGGCGGGATTACAGGCGAAGCGTACGTAGCGACGACGCGCCAACAAAAAATCTTTGTCAAACGAAACTCGTCCCCGTTTTTAGCCATTCTTTCCGCCGAAGGCATCGTCCCCAAATTGCTGTGGACGAAACGGATGTTTAACGGTGACGTCCTCAGTGCCCAACAGTTCATCGAAGGTCGTGAGCTCTCGCCAGCCGATATGAAACGGGCTGATGTGGCGGCACAGCTTGGGAAGATTCATCATTCGAAAGAGCTATTATTCATGTTGCAGCAGTTGAATCATACACCGGTCACGTCCTCACTGTTGCTCCGGCAATGTGCCGCTTACGAGCAAGACGAGGCAGACGTGACGATTGATGAGGCAATTCGTTGGTTGTCGGTCCATCAGCCGATTGATGACGAACGTGAACTCGTCGTCTGCCATTCAGACTTGAACCATAACAATTGGATTGAGGATGAGACCGGTCTGTTATATTTGACCGACTGGGATGACGCTATCATCGCCGACCGTGCTTTTGATTTGGCCATGGTCGTCTACAGCTACGTCGACGAGGTGGACTGGGAGACGTGGTTCAGTCATTACGGCATCCGTTTCACCTCCGAGTTACACTATCGAATGCACTGGTATGCGATTGCCCAGACGGTTCTGACCTTATATGGGGAACAGAACGGCATCGCCCGCGCAGAAGGATTGACCGTGCTCCGGGAATTGCTCGATGAAGCAGAGGAACGGACACAATGAAAAAAGGGATGGATCACGAGTGTGAGCCATCCCTTTCCATATGCATCAGACATCATCAGGTTTCATGAAATACGCCCATACGAACGTCGCGATGACGGCGCCGAAGAACGTCAACGGAGCCGCGTAAAAAATAAGAAATTGATCTAACGTGCTCATCGATATAACCTCCTTGTGAAGGATGATTCATGTCCATTAAACAATGATTTCGTGTATAATCGCAAGGGGACTGCTCGCGCGAAGCGGCTAGTCAGCTGAAACTTGAACATTTCTTGAACGAAAGGTTGGAAAAACATGCGTTTACGTCACAAGCCTTGGGCTAAAGAATACATGGAAGCTCAAGAACACGTCTTTATCACTCATCCCGAAACGTTAAAAGGGAACTGGACATCAGAATTTAAGAACGACAATCCGCTCTTCATCGAAGTCGGGTCGGGGAAAGGGCAATTCATTTTAGGGATGGCCCAACAGTTCCCGGACGTCAACTTCATCGCTATCGAGTTGTTCGAGAGCGTCGCCGTGTCGATCGTGCAAAAGCTCGTCGAAACGCCGATGCCGAACGTCCGCGTCTTGACTGTGGATGCCAAGCAACTCGTCGACTATTTCGAAGCCGGCGAAGTCGACCGCGTCTATTTGAACTTCTCAGATCCATGGCCGAAGACCCGACATGCGAAACGTCGTTTGACGTATAAGACATTCCTCGCCACGTACGAGGCTGTGTTGCCACGCGGAGGCGAGATTCACTTCAAGACGGATAACCGCGGACTCTTCGAATATTCACTCGAAAGCATGAGTCAATACGGCATGTACTTCACAGATATTTCACTTAATCTTCACGCGAACGAACCGGCAGATAACGTCCGTACCGAGTACGAAGAGCGCTTCAGCGCCATGGGACAACCGATTTATCGGATGGAGGCCGCGTTCCGCCCGAAAATTTGACACGCTTTTTTCTTATTTTAATAGCATTTTCTTCACACTTTTTTCTTTCTTCTTGGTACAATAGGAATGACGCTAAACTGGAATTAGAGAAGGGGGAACATGGGGATGTTGAAAAAAGCATGGGCAAGCCTGCTTGCACTAATCTTCATTCTAACAATCGCACCACTTAATACCTCGGCAAATGAGGCGTTCTTGGACGCCCTTGAAGAGGATTTGAAGGCCACGCACTATGATTACAAAGAAGGAACGGCTGAAATCGTAAAAGAAGAGACGCTCCGTCACTCGAATGGCAACGAAGTCATCGCGGCGGTCGTTGAAATTGATACGATCCGTGACGGCATCTTCATCACACGTAAGACGGAGTTCCATTACTATGATGCGACGGACAACAAAATCCTCGCAACAGCTGACCTTGCAGAAGTCGAAGGCGCGACTGAATTTGCAGACGCAAACATCGACATGCTCGGACAACAAATCGTCTATTGGTTGCCTGTCTTGATCTTGTTACTCTTGATCGCAATCCCGGCTGTCATCTTGTTCGTTGTCGTGCCACGTTTCTACTCGACGACTGAATACATGAACCCGATTTACGAGAAAAACGATAACCCACGTTAAAAAAAGAGCCGCGAGGCTCTTTTTTTATGCCATCTTTAACTGTTCGACGATTTGAGCAACGTCCATGCCGTTACCGGCTGAGACGGAAGCGACGAAGGCGCTTTCGACGATCGGGCCGTCATAAAACTGGACGGTCTTCTCGCCTTCATACATATCGACGGCCAGTTCGGCGTTCATCGTGGCCGAACCGATATCCGATAAGATGAGTGCCTCTTTGTCGACGGCTTCGATGGCCTCAAGGATTCGGGTCACATCAGTCCCGATGCTGCCGTCTTCAAGCCCGCTCGCTAAATGAATCGGAACGGATGGGGCCATCTCTTTCATCAAGTCTTGAATCCCTTCAGCGATTTTGGCGCTATGGGATACGATGATGAGCTCTACGATATCACTCAACCTCCTTCATAATCGCTTTTAAGACGATTGAACTCGAGAGGGCCCCAGGGTCGACGGTGCCGCGAGAGTTCTCACCGAAATAAGACGCCCGTCCTTTCGTGGCGACCATATCCTCGGTCGCACCGACGAGTTGATCAAGTTTCGCGTCAAAGTCGTCGGACTCGTTCAAGTCACTCAAGAACGGGTCCCACACATCGACCATCGTCTTTTGGCCAACTTCCGATTTCCCGCGCGCCTTGATTGCTGTCGCTGCTTCGACGAGCGCTTCTTTGACGAGATTGAAATCGGCTTCGGTCGCGTCACCAAACTTAGGCGCTGCCTTGACGAAGGCGGAACCGTAAAGTGGACCGGCTGCACCACCGACTTTCGACATGAGCGTCATCCCGACTTTCTTACTCAAGTCGCCGAGAGTTGCGTAGTCATCATCGAGGACAGCGACAACCGCTTCAAAGCCACGTGACATATTGATGCCGTGATCTCCGTCGCCGATAGCGCGGTCGAGATCGGTCAATGTATCCTTGTTTGCCTCAATCTCTGATTGGGCGTGCCGTAATGCTTGCTTGAATCCTTCAATCGTCAACATTGCATGAACACCTCATTCGTAGATTAGAGTTTGAAACCGAGTGCCGCCGATGGTGCATCGAGATAGCCCGTCAACTCTTCATCGAGCGGCAAGAGTGTGATCGAGAAGCCGTGCATCTCGAGTGACGTCATATAGTTGCCGACGTATTTCCGTTTCAATGAATAGCCGGCATCTTCCAATTTTTTCGCGACGAAGTGATACGTCACGTACAGTTCAGATAGAGGCGTTCCGCCCATACCGTTGACCATGACGGCGACTTCGCCGGGGCTGACTTCTTTTTTCAAATGATCGAGCAAGTCATCGACAATCGCATCGACGTTCGTCGTCGGTTTCCGTTCGACGCCGCGTTCTCCGTGAATCCCGATTCCAATTTCCATTTCTTCTTCGTTCAAATCGAATCCAGGTTTACCGCTCACTGGCATATAGCAAGGTTCGACGGCCATCCCCATTGAGCGGACATTGGCCGCAACTTTCTCTGCAAGCGCTTTCACTTCATCGAGCGACTTCCCGCTCGCTGCGGCTGCACCGGCAATCTTGTGGACGAACACGGTACCGGCGACACCGCGACGGTCTTCTTTGTTCGTGATAGCGACATCATCGGCGACGACGACGTGGTCGACTTTAATGCCTTCGGCGTCCGCGAGCTCGGCGGCGAGTTCGAAGTTCATGACGTCACCTGCGTAGTTTTTGACGACGAGCAATACGCCATTGCCGCCATCGGCCGCTTTGATGCCTTCGAGTACCATGTCCGGTGTCGGGGACGTGAACACTTCACCGCATACGGCGGCATCGAGCATCCCATCGCCTACATAACCGGCGTGCGCTGGTTCGTGACCGCTCCCTCCACCTGAGACGAGTCCGACTTTCCCGGACTTGGCCCCGTCGGCACGACAGATGACATTGAATCCTTCCACACGACCGTACAGTTCAGGGTGGGCGTGGACCATACCTTCGACCATTTGTGACACGAGCTCGTTTGCTTCACCGATCAGTTTCTTCACGTGGGATCACTCCTTTTTGAGTTTGAAAAGTACCATATTCAATTTTCCACTCTTTTGGGTGAATTAAACAAAAAAAGTCGGCGAAAATGTTCGCCGACCTCATCTCATGCATATTCAAGTAGAGCGCCAGTCTCTGAATCGACTGTGAATTGGTACGTCTTCTCTTCGTCGTTCTCGAGAACCGAGATGCCGCCTTTGAAGACATCGTACTCGCGTCCGTCATACGTGTAAATCTCAGGTGATGCCGAGATCCATGCCCCTTGGACGTGACCTTTGGCTGAAAATGCACGCTTCGTGTACTCAAGCGCATCCTCGGCCGATAAGCTTCGTTCATCTAACACTTTTTTCGTCATAAGTGCGGCTGCGATGGCAACCCCGATTCCAACTAACCAATATCTTTTCTTCATATGACTACCTCCCCTTGAACTATGGCTATCATGTACATCGTACCAAAACCTGTACCCCATTGGAACGAAAACCATTCGCATCTGTCGAAAAGTTCTGTATATAATGAAACAAGAACGGTTGAAGGGATGGATGGAAATGGAACAAAAAACGAGAGACTTATTCAAGACGTTGACAGAGCTTCCGGGCGCGCCCGGGTTTGAATCAGAGGTCCGCCGGTTTGTTCGTGACCGAATCACACCGCACGTCGATGAAGTCATGACGGATGGCATCGGCTCGATCTTTGGGAAACGAGTCGGCGATGAGGCGGGACCACGCATCATGGTTGCCGGTCATATGGACGAAGTCGCATTCATGGTCACCCGAATCACAGAAAACGGGATGCTGTACATACAACCGCTCGGCGGATGGTGGAGCCAAGTGCTCATGGCACAACGATTTGACATCGTGACGGCCGATGGATTGATTCCAGGGGTCGTCGCATCGACGCCGCCGCACTTGCTTGGACCGGAGGCGATGAACAAGCCGATGGACATGAAGCAAATGTTTATCGATATCGGGGCCGACACGAAAGAAGAGGTCGAATCGTGGGGCGTACGTCCGGGTCTACCGGCTGTGCCGACGAGCGAGTTCACGCCGCTCAAACATCCGAAAAAAATTATGGCCAAGGCATGGGACAATCGCTACGGCGTCGGGCTCGCCGTCGAGTTGCTCGAAGAGACGACAAAAGCCGATCACCCGAACATCTTGTTCGCCGGGGCGACCGTACAAGAAGAAGTCGGTCTCCGTGGTGCCCAAACAGCAGCCGAAATGATTCGTCCGGATGTCGCGCTTGTCCTCGACGCATCACCAGCCAACGATGCATCAGGCAATAAGACAGAGTTCGGACAGCTCGGGGAAGGGGCACTCATTCGTATCCTCGATCGAGTCATGGTCATGTCTCCTGAGATGCGTGACTTCCTGCTCGATACGGCATCTGATGAAAACATTAAGACCCAGTATTTCGTCTCGCCAGGTGGCACGGATGCGGGTCGCATCCACATGAGCGGGGAAGGGGTGCCGACGGCCGTCATCGGTGTCGCGGCGCGTTATATCCACACGCATGCCTCGATTTTGCATACGGACGACTACGACGCGGCGAAAGCGCTCCTGAAGGCACTCGTCAAACGACTCGATCGCTCGACGATGGAGACGCTCCGGGCTTCACGCTAATTGAACGAAGAACGTCACTCGTGGAGTGGCGTTTTTTTCATATTGAAATTTCACGAGAAACGCTTATACTGATAAAAGTGTGAAGACAGAAACTTTACGACTGACAAGACAGAAAAGAGGGATTTCCATGCTTAAGAAAAAAGGGATTACGCTCAGTCCGTCGCTCTATTTCGTGACGGCTCTCAGTTATATGGCACTCGGATTATTCAGTACGCTCATTATCGGCTTGATTATGAAGACAGCCGGAGGACAGTTGCTCGAGACGAGCCTGTCTGGATTTGGTTCGACGCTCATCGAGATTGGTGACGTGGCCATCGGCTTGACCGGGCCTGCCATCGGGATCGCCATCGCCTATGCGCTCCAGGCACCACCGCTCATCTTGTTCTCGGCACTCGTCGTCGGGGCGTTCGGCTATGAGTTCGGACCGGCCGGCAGTTATGTGGCGACGTTGCTCGCCGTCGAAGTCGCCAAACTCGTCTCGAAGTCGACGAAACTCGATATTTTGGTCACGCCGTTCACGACGATCGGCATCGGTTATTTAAGTGCGACCTATATCGGTAAATACGTCGGGTTGTTCATGACACAGCTCGGCACATGGATCGAATGGGGAACGGAACAGCAGCCACTGTTCATGGGCGTCGTCGTCGCGACGTTGATGGGGCTCGCGCTCACGGCTCCGATCTCGAGCGCGGCCATCGCCCTCATGCTCGGTTTGAGCGGGATTGCCGCCGGCGCGGCGACGGTCGGGTGTGCTGCCCAAATGGTCGGGTTTGCCATCACGAGCTATCGGGACAATGGCATCGGAGGCGCCATCGCCCAAGGCATCGGTACATCTATGCTCCAAGTCGGCAATATTGTCAAAAACCCATGGATTCTGTTGCCGCCGACCGTGGCCGGCGCTGTGCTCGCGCCGATTGCGATTCTGTTGTTTGAACTCGAGAGCGTCGCGGCAGGCGCTGGCATGGGAACAAGTGGACTCGTCGGACCGATCGTCATGCTCGAAACGATGGGCTTCAGTTGGTATACGTTCATCGTCGTCTTCGGCTTTTTAATCGTCGGGCCAGCGGTGCTCAGTTACGCCGTCTATCAAGTGTTGGTCCGGATGAACCGGATTCGACCGAACGACATGAAAATCGAATATTGAACATACGAAAGAGAGCGTCCCGGCAAATAAGCGGGACGCTCTCTTTCGTTCACCACCCGAAAAAATTCCGGACGATTTCGACCGTTTCCCGCGGGACGCGGAAGCTCGCGAGGAATAGTACGAGCAGGACGGCATAAACGGGGAGTAAAAAACGTTTTCGAATGATGGGCAGCCTGCGCACAAGACGCTTGCCGACGCGTTCAAGTATGTAAATCACGGCGAATCCGACGACGAGCCAAATGAAAATCTCGCCTCGTGATTTGTCCGTATCGATGAACAAATAACCGTAGCGTAGAATCGCCAACATGCCGATGACGCCGACGAGTTGTTCAAGTGGATGCTTCATTTCTGGATTCAACTGTTCGCGTGTCCATTTTGTCATGACTTCACCTTTTTCACGTAGTCTTCACTCCCGACTATCATAAAACACGAGAGCGGAATGTGACAACGGACTTATGCTATCATGAATGAGGAAAAAAGAACAGGAGTGGTGAAGATGAAACAACTGACAACGATGAACGAATATACAGCAGCGAAACAAGGGAAGAGCGTCCTCATGTTTTCAGCAACATGGTGCGGCGATTGCCGTTTCCTCGACCCATTCATGCCGGACGTTGAAGCGAAGTTCTCAGACTGGTCATTTTATTACGTCGATCGTGATGAATGGATGGAGCTTGCGCAAGAACTCGACATTTTCGGAATTCCAAGCTTCGTCGCTTTCAACGGCGGACAAGAAGTCGACCGCTATGTCGGACGCGAACGGAAGACGCCGGAGCAAGTCGAAGCCTTCCTTCATGGGTTAGGGTGATTTAAATGGAGCGGAATGAATTACGTCGTCATCTCGAAAGTAAGTTCACTGACGGATACCGGACCTCGTACGACCGCGAGAATGAGGTGTTGCGCATCGAACGGGCGACCGATCGTTTCGGCGTCAACATCCGTCTCGCCCCGCTCGTAGCGAAAACAAAAGTTCGAGGGGAAATCGCTGTCGATGAGGTCGTAGACTACATCAAGACAGCGCTCACCGCGGACGACGACATCACATTAGCGGGTAATGAGGCCAATCTTTATCCTGTCATCCGTTCTGCTTCGTTCTCGACCGAGACGAAACGGGGCGAGACATTGGCGATGACGCCGCATACAGCTGAGACTGCCGTCTTTTA
Source organism: Exiguobacterium sp. s36 (assembly GCF_018618345.1). NCBI lineage: Bacteria > Bacillati > Bacillota > Bacilli > Caryophanales > Exiguobacterium > Exiguobacterium sp. s36. Next base: position 345,764 of record NZ_JACSLW010000001.1, on the reverse strand, counting down.
CGCCCTAGATTTGGGTAACGGCTATCGCTTGATCGAAGAGCGACATTTGGGCGGGATGACGCTCGAACGCCTTGATGAGTTGGCGCGGGATAACGTCAAAAAATTACCGACCGATTTAAAAGAAGATACCGTTGCCGGCAACACGTTCTATTTCCTGGCGGCACGGGACGGCTACGAGGCGTCACGTATCTTGAACGATGACTTTTTACGAGTTATGGAACGCCGCATCGAAGGTGATATGCTCGTCGGAGTGCCGCACCAAGACGTCATGATTATCGCGGACATCCGCAACGATCAGGGTTATGATGCGATGCAACAGCTCATGTTCGACTTTTTCACGAACGGTCGGATTCCGGTGACGGCTCTTTCTTTCCATTATGAGGCTGGCGTACTCGAGCCAATTTTCATTGTCGGAAAAAAGAACCCACCAACCGACGCATAATCTGCTAAACTATTTGTGTCTAGTTTGAAAGAAGGGGCGTTTTTACGTATGCAAATCAATGCTTTTTATAACCGTGAAGGAATCGGCGATGTCCTCATGGTCCTGTTAAGAGAAGGCGATCGCCATCATCAAGTTGTTGAACGGAAAGACGATGTCGCCATCGTTAAGTCGACGACAGGGAAAGTCAATGGCTACAACGTGTTCAACGCGAGCAACTATTTTGATGTCAGCGATTGGCATGGACCGGTCGAATTGACGGCCGAATTGATTGAGACGCTCGGTGTCATCTTGCGCAAACAAAATATCGAAGCCGAGTTGTCGGGCGTGGACTTTACCCCGAAATTCGTCGTCGGCTATGTCAAAGAAGCTGAGAAACACCCGGATGCCGATAAATTGTCGATTTGTCAGGTCGAGACTGACCAAGGTATGGTCCAAATCGTCTGTGGCGCACCGAACGTCGCGGCCGGCCAAAAAGTCGTCGTCGCGAAACCGGGTGCAGTCATGCCATCAGGTTTGATCATTCGCCCGTCTAAATTACGTGGTGAGAGCTCACACGGGATGATCTGTTCGGCGCGTGAATTGAACTTGCCTGATGCACCGCAAGAAAAAGGAATTCTCGTATTAGATGACGAATATGAAGTAGGTAAAGCATTTGAAATCGGTCGCTAAACTCGACCGATTTTTTGCTAAATAGGATTGAGTGAAAAAGCGAGGAATCAAGTATGGATGCATATGAACGTTCATTAAAACAGCAAGCAGACCGAATTCGACGCGAACTATCCCAAGAAGGGAAGAAAGGTGCGCCTGCACCGAAGCCCGAGCCGAAGGATGAATTTGTGCCGTCGGATGTACCGTCTCCGATTTATGGATACGCCCGACCGAAACCGAAAATCATCCTGCCGACTGAACATTCTCCGGAGACGCGAGACGATTCAGCGATGCGCCAAGCGAAGCGAGTGGCCGTCCCAGTTGAGGGAATGTCAGAGGTGGTGCCACCAAGCGTAACGCCTGAGCCTGAGAACGAACCGGTAATTGATTCTGTAGATGAATCGGTGATGGAGTCAGTAGACGAATCGGCGCCGGACACGGACGAAGCGACGACACCACAGTCTGACTTTGATGTCATAGCGGACGAAGCGCCAGTAGCGGAGACGCTTGAGGAAATGGTGGCCGAGCAAACAGATTCACCAATCGAAGCGTCGATTATTTCCGCGGAAACATCGCAACCGATTGACGAGAGTCCGACCGTCTTGGAAGATGAGCCGGATGAATCAGATACAAAACCGCTTCTCGGGGAAGTCTCGATTGTAGAGAGCGGATTTGCATCGGTCTTCATGGGGTCGACCGATTTGAAATCGTCAAAGATTGCCGTTCGTGAAGAAAAACAAGATGTGACCGAACCATCGTTGCCGACTGAAGCATCGGTCGAGACGGTGGCACCGATTGTTGAGGATGTTGCGAAAACATTACAGTCGGACGAACCGGTCGATGTGCCTGATGAAGAAACATTGACGCCCGCCATGGGCGTGTCATACAAAGCGGATGGCCCTCCGCTCAACGTCATGATGACGCCGCAAGACCGGATGGCGATGTACAAGAGTCGCCGATTGGCTAAAAAAAAACAATAATCTGTAATAGCATGACTCCGGTAGTTTTGCTATAATGACAAAGGTTTGTCGCATTTTTGAAACAGACCGCAATGAATTAGGGGGGCTATTTACAGATGAACCGTTATCACTTCGTCGGAATTAAAGGAACGGGCATGAGTCCTTTAGCTCAAATTTTAAATGACATGAATAATGAGGTCCGAGGTTCGGACGTTGACAAAGCATTTTTTACTGAAGAAGCATTGAACCGTAAAGGAATTGAAATCCTTCCGTTTGACCCTGAAAACATTACTGAAGGGCAAATCGTCGTCCAAGGTAACGCCTTCACAGACGATCACCCTGAAGTTGTTCGGGCACGCGAACTCGGATTGACGATATACAAGTACTATGAGTTTCTAGGCGAGTTGGCTGACCACTATACTAGTGTCGCCATCACTGGATCTCACGGGAAAACATCGACGACAGGTCTGTTGGCCCACGTCATGCGTGGCATCGAGCCGACATCATTCTTGATCGGCGATGGTACGGGTGAAGGTGTCGAAGACTCGAAAAACTTCGTCTTCGAGGCTTGTGAGTATAAGCGTCACTTCTTATACTATCGTCCGGACTATGCCATCATGACGAACATCGACTTTGATCATTCTGATTACTTCTCAGGACTCGATGACGTCATCGACGCATTCCAAGAGATGGCCAAGCAAGTGAAGAAAGGCATCATCGCTTGCGGGGATGATGAAAATCTTCAACACATTCAAGCGAACGTGCCAATCGTCTATTACGGTTTTGGCGCTCATAACGACTTCCGCGCCGAGAACGTGAACTCGACGGATAACGGGACGACGTTTGACGTGTATTTGCGTGACGACTTCTATGGGACGTTCCGGATTCCAGGATACGGGAACCATAGCGTCTTGAACGCACTTGCCGTCATCGCGACATGTGACTACGAGAACTTACCGAAAGAGTTGGTCAAAGACCGCCTCGAGACGTTCAACGGCGTGAAACGTCGTTTCAGCGAATCGACGCTCGGAAGCCAAGTGTTAGTGGATGATTATGCCCACCATCCACGGGAAATCAGTGCGACAGTGGAAGCGGCGCGTAAAAAATACGTCGGCCGTGAAGTTGTAGCTATCTTCCAACCGCACACGTACACGCGTCTTAAATCATTCATGGATGATTTCGCTGCGGCATTAGCCGAAGCGGATGCCGTTTACTTGTGTGACATCTTCGGTTCGGCTCGCGAACAAGAAGGTACAGTTACGATTGAAGACCTGCAATCGCGCATCGAAGGCGCGAACGTGTTGAAGCGCGGCGGAACGCAAGTGCTCCAGGCACATGACAATGCCGTCCTCCTGTTCATGGGGGCTGGGGACATCCAGACTTATCAACGCGAATATGAGAAACACGTCCAACTTGAAGCGTGAATCGAGAGCGAACGGCTGATGCCGTTCGTTTTTTTTGTGTTTAACATCGAGCTAAGACGGTAATAATACTAGCGACTGAATTTGGAAAAGGAGATGTTAAGGATGGCAAGCCAAGGCGCATTAAACACATTGAACAAAGAGGTAGCCAACTATGGCCTCTTATTCGTCAAACTGCACAACTACCATTGGTACATTAGCGGCCCTCACTTCTTCACGTATCATGAAAAATTAGAGGAACTGTATAATCTCGTCGCCGAACTGTACGATGACGTGGCGGAACGTCTATTGATGAACGATGGCGAACCGTATGCGACGATGAAGGAGTATCTCGAACATTCGACGTTGCAAGAAGGGGACCGCCACGCGGATACCGAGCAGATGATTAAAGATGTCATCAGTGACTTCAAACAGATTCGCCAAGAGATGCAAGACGCGATGGAGAACTTCGAAGACGGGGACGAAGCCATCGAGGACACATTCGTGTCTCATATCGAACGACTCGAAAAAGAGATTTGGATGATGTCGGCTGCGCTCGGTAAAAAGACGAAGCTGTAACGAAAAAACAAGCGTGCCGTCATCGGCACGCTTGTTTTTGTTATTTCAAGTTCTCTGGGTTGAGTGGCAAGAGCGAGTCGACGACGAAACGCCCGTCCTTACGAATCAAGACATCATCGAACCAAATCTCGCCGCCGCCGTAATCAGGACGTTGGATATTGACGAGGTCCCAATGGATTGACGAGTTGTTGCCGTTATAAGCGTCATCATACGCCTGACCCGGTGTAAAGTGGAAACTGCCGTCGATTTTCTCATCGAACAAGATATCCTTCATCGGATGTTGGATGTACGGGTTGACGCCGATGGCGAACTCGCCGACGAAACGTGCCCCTTCGTCCGTATTGAACACTTCATTGATTCGGTCTGTGTCGTTCGCTGTCGCATCGACAATCTTTCCATCTTTGAACGTCAACGACACGTTCTCGAACGTGAAGCCGTGATACGGTGACGGCGTGTTGTACGTGATGACACCGTTGATCGAATCTTTGACCGGAGCTGTGAACACTTCACCGTCCGGAATGTTCATTTGGCCAGAACACTTGATGGCCGGAATGTCTTTAATTGAGAACGTGAGGTCCGTCCCTGGTCCTTTGATTGTGACACGGTCGGTCTCATTCATGAGGCTGACGAGCGCGTCCATGGCCCGGTCCATCTTACCGTAGTCGAGTGTGCAGACGTTGAAGTAGAAGTCTTCAAACGCCTCAGTCGATTTACCAGCGAGTTGTGCCATCGACGGCGATGGATAACGGAGCACGACCCATCTCGTTCCTTTGACGCGGTCCTCGGTATGCATTTTACCGATAGTGGCCCCGACGAGTTTTTGTTGCTCGGCCGGCACGTCTGACAGTTCGTTGATGTTGTCACCGGCACGAAGGCCGATGTAAGCGTCCATCGCTTGCATCTGTTTGCGTTCGATATCGGCCATGAGTTCGAGCTGTTCCCGGCTCGCTCCCGTATAAAGTTTGCGCAAGATGCGGCTCTCTTTCAATAAGACGAACGGATGCCCCCCAGCCTCATACGCCTTTTCGACGAGCGCTTCGACAAGCGATTCCTCGACGCCGAAATTTTCAATAAGAACGCGTTCCCCCGGTTTCAATTCGACTGAATAATTGATTAATCCATCAGCGAGTTGCGTGATTCTTGGATCTCTCATACGAACACCCCTTTTAACTTTTTTAAATTTATTTCTATTTTAGTGTAATCGAAAACATAAAAACGGGTAAAGGAATAATCAGACCGGATGGCGAAAACGGTTGTGACAAATCTTTTGAGTCATAATGGTGCTATAATGAAACCACCACATTATCGAATAGGAGGAATGGATGCATGGAAATCACATTAGGAGGCATTGCAGGGCTCGTCGCAGCACTCGCATTTGTCGTACTCGTATTTTTCTTGGCACGTGTCTTGTCGAACGTCAATCGGACACTCGGCAGCGTCGCCAACACAACTGAAAACTTAGAACGTCAATTAGACGGAATCACAATGGAAGTGACGGCGCTCTTACATAAGACGAACCGTCTCGTGGATAACGTCGAGGAGAAAACAGAATTGCTCGCACCGGTGGCACACGCCCTTGATGAGCTCGGCACGTCACTCAACGAAGTGACAGAGTCGGTACGGACGGTTTCTTCTTCTGTTCACGTAGCAGCAGACGAGAATAAAGAGCAGATTGCCCAAGCGGTACGTTGGGGATCGGTCGCTGTAGAATTATTTAAGAAAAACAAAACAGAAACGTCTTCAGACGAACGACCATCACGTCGTCGCGGCCGTCGGGACCGTAAACAAGAACCGACTACGGTTTCACCAGGGTTGATTGCGACAGACGATACAATCAAATCATAACTATCACAAGGAGGAAGTAACGATGACATACGACAAGAACAAGACATATACGAATGAACAGCAATCAAGCGGTGGGTTTTTAGCAGGTGTCGTCCTCGGCGGCGTGATTGGTGCAGCAGTAGCACTCCTCACATCACCGAAGAGCGGACGTGAAGTACGGACATACCTCGACGAGAAAACGGCGACGTCGCGTGAGCGATTGACCGTCAAGTCGAAAGAAGTTCGTGAAAAAGCAGAACCGGTCGTCGGCGAATGGATTAAAGTAGCGAGCGATAAAGCGGCTCCGGTCTTAAACCTCGTCAAAGACAAGGCCCGTGAAGCGGCTGAATTGAAACAACAAGTCGATGAAGACGAATTGTCAATCGAAGAAGCGATGGAGAAAGCTGATCAACTCGTAGCGGAGGCGGAAGCCGAAGTGAAAGAGCAACTCGATAAGGCTTCAGAAGAGCAGTCGAACGAAGCAAAAGATTCGAATGAAGCGAAAGCCTCAAATGAGTCAAACGAGTCGTCGAAGTCAGAAGCGTCGACAGACAAACCGAAACAATCAGATAGTAAGCCGAACGCGAACAAATCGAACGCGACGAAATCGGCTGCAAACAAACAAAAAACAACGAGCAGCCGTGACCAATCGGAAGACTATGAGTCAGACTTCGAGGCACCTGTGAAAGACTTGCTCGACGATGAGTCGAAACAAGAATTGAACAACTTGAAGCAAGACCTTAAAAACGGCAACAAATAAGTGATGACGCGTCCGGGACTAGCCGGGCGCTTTTTTTTGTTGATTTTGTGTCGTCAGCCCATTTCCCTATGACAAAGCGATTAAAGTTCGTTATAATTAGGAATCTGGAAAGAACGGCTTAGAAATGAGAGGGTAATTATGAGTCCACAAGATCAGTTGAATCGATTACGTCGCGAGATGGATGAGTTGAATCGTGAGATGCTCGACTTGCTCAGCCGCCGTGGCACACTCGCTGTTGAGATTGGAAAAGTAAAACGTCTGCAAGGTGTGGAGCGATACGATCCGGTACGTGAACGTGAGATGCTCGACTTCATCGCGGCAGAGAATCCGGGTCCGTTCGAGACGGCTCGCTTGCAACATCTGTTCAAAGAGATGTTTAAAGCTTCGGCCGAACTGCAAGGCGAAGACCGTGACAAGACGCTACTCGTTTCACGGAAACGCCAAGCCGAAGACACGATCGTCACGCTCGATGATGTCAAAATCGGCAATGGACGTCCGCAACTGATTGCGGGACCATGTGCGGTCGAATCGTTTGAGCAAGTGAACGCCGTCGCTGAGAAATTGGCGCTGTCCGGAGTGAAAATCTTGCGGGGCGGGGCGTACAAGCCACGTACTTCACCATACGACTTCCAAGGTCTCGGCTTCGAGGGATTGAAACTGCTGAAGCAAGCGGCAGATCGTCATGACTTACGGGTCATCTCTGAAATCATGACGCCTGGTGCGGTCGAATCGGCACTTCCATACGTGGACATCATCCAAGTCGGTGCGCGCAACATGCAAAACTTCGACTTGCTGAAAGAAGTCGGGAAGACGGATAAACCGGTGCTCTTGAAGCGTGGCTTATCGGCTACGATTGAAGAGTTCATCTATGCGGCCGAGTACATCATGGCGAGCGGCAACAGCCAAGTCATCTTGTGCGAACGCGGCATCCGGACATATGAACGGGCGACACGCAACACGCTCGACATCACCGCGGTCCCGATTTTGAAACAAGAGACGCATTTGCCGGTCATGGTCGACGTGACGCACTCGACAGGACGACGCGACTTGTTACTGCCAGCGGCCAAAGCGGCGCTTGCAGTCGGAGCGGACGGGGTCATGGTGGAAGTACACCCGAACCCGGCCATCGCCTTATCGGATGCCCAGCAACAACTCGATTTCGATCAGTTCGATCAATTCGTGGACGGGCTAACGGCCCAGTTCCCTCAACTTGATTTGGTGAAAAAGTAAGCTTTCCAATTGGAAACGTTTTATATAGCGTGAAGACAGGGTAAAATGATGACAGATACCTGTCTTCCTTTTTTGACACGTTTTTTGAAAATCGTTTGAAAATCATTGCTTGTAGGAGGAGTTTTAATGAATAGTAACAATGTAACCATCTATGATGTCGCACGAGAAGCCGGGGTGTCGATGGCAACCGTCTCACGCGTCGTCAACGGAAACCCGAACGTCAAACCGACGACCCGCAAGAAAGTCCAGGATGCGATTGACCGTCTCGGCTATCGTCCGAACGCTGTCGCACGTGGACTGGCCAGTAAGAAGACGACGACGGTCGGCGTCATCGTCCCAGATATCTCGAACATCTTCTTCGCAGACCTTGCCCGCGGAATCGAGGACGTCGCGACGATGTACAAGTACAACATCATCCTCGGGAACTCGGACTCGAACCGTGACAAAGAGATCCATTTGTTGAACACATTGCTCGGGAAACAAGTCGACGGCATCATTTTCATGGGCGGTCGTCTACATGAAGACCTCGTCAACGAGTTTAAAAAGTCACCCGTCCCAATCGTCCTCGCGGCGACACTCAACCAAGGGTATGACCTCCCTGCGGTCAACATCGATTATGAGCAAGCGGCATACGACGCGACCGAAATGTTGATTGGCCACGGTCATAAACAAGTCGGCTTCATCACAGGTCCACTCGAGCAACAAATCAATGGCGAGAAGAAATTCTCTGGTTACCGCCGTGCCCTTGACGACGCCGGACTCCCGTTCCGTGAGAGTGACGTCGTCCTTGGGAATTACACGTACGCATCAGGCCTTGAGGCGATGCAGAAGATGCTCGAACGTGACGATTGCCCGAAAGCGATTTTCGCCGGTACGGATGAGATGGCACTCGGTGTCATTCACGCGATTCAAGACGCCGGTTTCTCGGTCCCGAACGATTTTGAAGTCGTCGGCCATGATAACACGCGTCTCGCTACGATGATTCGTCCGAAATTGACGACGGTCGTCCAACCGATGTATGACATCGGTGCCGTTGCCATGCGTCTCTTGACGAAAATCTTGAATGCGGAAGAAGTCGAAGAGAAGAATGTTGTCTTGCCGCACCGCATCGAACGTCGCGATTCGGTACGTCAAGACTGAATAAAAATCCCCTCGCCTGTCGGAGTCACTCCGCGGACGAGGGGATTTTTTTAGACATATAGTGATTTGCGATCGTTCGAAATGAACGGCCAGAACGCCCGTTTCGTCACTTCCCAATTTTTCTCCTCAATTTGTTGGCGTCGGGGAATATGTTGGAAAGTGTACGGATGGTCATCCCAGCGTGTCGGCAAGGCTAAATCCGCTTTGTCCTGCCACTGCTCGATCCATTCGGGCGGAATGTCGCCGCTGTACGGCGCCTCGCGCGTCAGTCCGGCCCACACTTGCGCCCAAGCCCGGGGTACGGTCCGATACCAATCATAGCCGCCGCCGCCGAGGGCGACGAGTCTTCCTTCCGTATACTCGTCGGCAAGTCGAGAGGCGATTTGAGGAATCTGTTCGAACGTCCGAATCGTCGAGGCAAGGTGAGTCAACGGATCAAAGGCATGAGCGTCGGCCCCGTTCTGCGTCACGATGATATCCGGCTTGAACCATTCGCACGCTTCCCGGAACACTGTCTCGTAACAGCGCAAGAACGACTCGTCTTGGGTGAACGCATCGACCGGGACGTTCCAGCTATAGCCGTACCCATTCCCGTTGCCGCGCTCTGTGACGGCTCCTGTCCCCGGGAACAGGTAGCGGCCGGTCTCGTGGATGGATAACGTCATCACATCGTCATCGTCGTAAAACAGCCATTGGACGCCGTCTCCGTGGTGGGCGTCAGTATCGACATAGAGGACCCGGCTGCCGTACGCTTTACGGACGTGGGCGATGGCAACCGCTGCGTCGTTATACACGCAAAATCCGGACGCTTTCCGCCTCATCCCGTGATGGAGGCCGCCCCCGACGTGAAAGGCGCGCTCCAGTTTACCGCTCGCGACCAAATCGAGTGCGTGAACGGTGCCCCCGACGAGCCGGGCCGCCCCTTCATGGATGGTTGGGAAAATGGGCGTGTCTTCAGTGCCGAGGCCGAACTTGTTCGCTTTCAATGTCGACAGCTCACCGGCCGCCGCCGCTTGAACCGCTTCAATATAATCAAGGTCATGGACGAGCGCGAGCGACTCGACCGAGGCGAGGGGCGGGGCGATGCACTCGGAGGCCTGAAGTTTACCTGAGGCGATGAGCAGGGACGTCGTCAGCTCCAGGCGGACCGGATTGAACGGATGATCCGCATGGAAGCGGTATGAGTTCTCGTTCTCCCCGAATATGTAGGCCGGTCTCATTGGGACATCTCCGGACCGAGCACGTCGTAACCCTCGCGTTTCAACCGTTCGATGATGCGGAGCGGATTCATCGTCTGGACGCGGAACGAGATGATGCGTTTATATGGGTCGGGCGTCGGATGAACGAACACGTTGATAATGTTGACGTTCGTCTTGGCGAGGAGCCGGGTCACTTTCTCGAGCGTCCCCGTCGTGTTCTCGACCAAGAGCTCAATCTGAGAGCTCGGCTCGAGCGCGCCCGTCAATTGGACGAAGTAACGCAATAAGTCTGTCTCGGTCAAGACGCCGACGAGTTTGCCTTGTTCGACAATCGGCAGGCAGGTCAGGCGATACTCATAAAACAGAGCGGCCGCATCTTCGAAGAAGTCGTACGGATGTGCCGTCGTCACATCTTGACGCATGATGCTCGAAACGGGGTTTTTGAAGTCGGCGCTCTCGCTCTCCGGATGGAACACGCTCGTCGCTCCGCTCATCTCGAACTGGCCGACGATTCCGACGACTTGTCGGGCCGGGTTGGTGACGATGAGATGGCGCACTTTATGATCACGCATGAGCTTGGCCGCATGGGCGATCGTGTTGGTCGGTTGAATCGTCACGACATGACGGTTCATCATTTGTTCAATCAACATCCAGGTCCCTCCTTAGTCATACATGAACCGGCGCCGCAGCCGGAGCGAATCGAAATGGTCGATCGTTTCTTGCCGGACGTTCTTGCCAATCCGTGCCATGAGACAGTTGGCCGGATGCGAGGCAATCTCCGGGTCATCGGTCGGGAAGAAGACGAGTCCGCCGTGGTTCATCATCTTTTCCATCACTTTCCGATAGTCCCAGATAGAGAGCCCGCTCCCTTTCAAGTCCCAGTGCCAATAATATTCGGTCGTCAAAATCAAGAAGTCATCCATATGCGCGTCCATCATTGACACTTCGAGCAGTTGCTTGCCGATCCGTTGGCCACGGAAGCGCGGGCTCACTTCGATCGCGCCGAGCTCGAGGATATAGGGGTCGTTCCCTTCACTCCAACGTTCATATGGGTCCGGATATAAATACGTGACATAACCGATGACGAGGTCATCGACGCGGGCCACGATGATGCGGCCTTCTTTCAAGTCAGCGATTTCGACGAGCGCCTTGTGTTGGTCCTCAGGTTCACGAAATGCGGTCAATCCCTCATCGAGCCGATACGTGGCCAACACGTCGCTCTCGATCGGTCCATCGATGATTACGGCTCCGAGTGAGGTTTCCCACACCTTTGAATGATATTGTTTTTCCATGGAGTCACCACCTTTTCCACCTTCTATTATAGCGCTTTCATTTAGCTTGTTTCACACTCTTTTGGAGATTTTGGAAATTCATTGATTTGTCATAATATTAACACTATACTGAAAGTGGTTATACCATTCATTACAGGGGAGGCGAATCTTTAGCGATGGAAAAATTGAAAGCGTTATCAGGGGAACATCAATTGGCGTCGTATGAAGATGCTTGTCAGTCGTTCGAGTGGACACAAGCAGAAGCATTATTTTCTTGGAATTTGACGGGGAACGTCAACATGGCGTACGAAGCAATCGACCGTCACGCAGAAGGTGAACTCGCCACGAAGCTGGCGTTGCTCTATTTCGATGGGGAACGAGAAGAGCGCTACACGTATGAGGACATGAAACGAGAAAGCAATCGGGCCGGAAACGTTCTGAAATCGGTTGGAGTGGAGAAAGGCGACCGCGTCTTCATCTTCATGCCACGGAGTCCAGAACTTTATTTTATTTTGCTCGGTACACTCAAGCTCGGGGCGATTGTCGGTCCGTTGTTTGAGGCGTTCATGGAGCAAGCCGTCCACGACCGTCTGCTCGACTCGGAAGCGAAAGTCATCGTCACGACCGAGGCGCTCCTACCGCGTATCCCGGTCGATCAACTCCCGCACTTGGAGACGATTTTAATCGTCGGTGACGAGGTAAAAGAGGCAGGGAAAATCATCGACTACCGCAAATTGGCGGGTGATGCCTCGACCGATCTCGACATCACATGGGTCGACCGCGAAGACGGCATGATTTTGCATTATACGTCAGGGTCGACCGGGAAACCGAAAGGTGTCTTGCATGTCCATAACGCCATGGTGCAGCATTTGATGACCGGCAAATGGGTGCTCGACTTGCAACCGGTTGACATTTACTGGTGCACAGCCGATCCAGGTTGGGTGACGGGGACGAGCTATGGGATTTTCGCACCGTTCTTGAACGGGGCGACGAACGTAATCGTCGGGGGACGATTCAATCCTGAGTTCTGGTATTCGGTCATCGAACGGTTCGGTGTCACGGTCTGGTACAGCGCGCCGACAGCGTTCCGGATGCTCATGGGTGCCGGAGAAGAGGCGTTTGAAAAATATGATTTGTCGTCACTCCGCCATATCCTGTCGGTCGGAGAACCGCTCAATCCGGAAGTCATTCGTTGGGGGAACGAATCGTTCGGATTACGGATTCATGACACGTGGTGGATGACAGAGACCGGCGCGATGATGATTTGTAACTATCCGACGATGGATATCAAACCGGGGTCGATGGGCAAAGCCATCCCGGGTTGTGAAGCGGCCATCTTAGACGACCGCGGTCAACCACTCCCGCCGCACCGGATGGGCAACTTGGCACTCAAGACGCCATGGCCGTCGATGATGCGGAAAATTTGGAAGAATGACGCCAAGTATGAGAGTTACTTCTGGGGAGACTGGTACGTCTCGGGTGACTCGGCGTATATGGACGAGGACGGTTACTTCTGGTTCCAAGGCCGCGTCGATGACGTCATCATGACGGCAGGGGAGCGGGTCGGTCCGTTCGAAGTCGAGAGTCGTCTCGTCGAGCACCCTGCTGTCGCCGAGGCAGGGGTCATCGGGAAACCGGACCCGGTCCGCGGGGAGATCATCAAGGCGTTCATCGCGCTCCGTAAAGGCTATGAGCCGTCGGACGAGTTGAAGGCGGAGATTCAAAAGTTCGTCAAAGAAGGACTCGCGGCTCACGCGGCTCCGCGTGAGATCGAGTTCAAAGACAAATTGCCGAAAACGCGAAGCGGGAAAATCATGCGTCGTGTCTTGAAAGCATGGGAGTTGAACCTCGAGACGGGTGACTTATCGACAATGGAAGATTGAACGACAAAAGGTCGACACGCGATGTGTCGACCTTTCTTGTCGGATTAGGCGCCGTCTGCAGCTTCGGCGTCTTCTTTCTTCTTGTCTTCCTCAGCCTTTTTCTCAGCTTCGGCTTTCTTCTTTGCTTCTTCTTCAGCTTTCTTCTTGTCAGCTTCCGCTTTTTTCTTTGCGTCGGCTTCTGCTTTCGCTTTTGCGTCAGCCGCTGCCTTTTCCTTCGCAGCAGCGTCAGCTTCTTGTTTCTCTTCTTCAGCTTCCTGTTTCTGTTCTTCAGCCTCTTGTTTCTTCTCTTCGGCTTCTTCTTTCTTCTTCGCCTCTTCTTCGGCTTTCTTCTTCGCTTCCTCTTCCTTCTTCTTCTCTTCAACTTTTTTCTTCTCAGAGAATGAACCAGAGTCACCGAAGTCGCCAGCTCTTACGCTAGCCGGTTGTACGAAGCGAGCGTTCGAATTGAACACTTCTGGACGATCGAGATAGACGTTGTTGGCAATCTTTGACCACATACCTTGCGTCCGTTGGAAGTAGCGGCCGAAACCTTCACCGTCACTCAATGGATACTCTTTATCATAGCCCGTCCAGACGGCAAGCGTGACACCTGGCGTCGAACCAACCAAGTACGAGTCGCGAATATCTTGGGTCGTACCAGTTTTACCCATCCAGTCGCCAGGGACGTTCAAGAGCGAGTTGGCATACGTCGCTGTTCCTGACGTGTAGACGTCACGGAGCATATCGACAATCAAGTAGGCCGTACGATCCGAATAGATGCGTGTCTTCTTCGGATTCTTCTCGTAAATGACTTCGCCTTGGTACTCGACACGGTCGATGATATACGGTTCGACGTGTTCACCGCCGTTGGCGAGCATGGCGTAACCTGAGGCGAGCGACGCGAGTGAGACCGAGCTGACACCGAGTGCCATTGATGGCGCGTCGCGTGTATCGTCAGGGACGTTCATGCCCATCTGCAGCAATTTCTCAGTATCACTTCTAAAGTCGCCTTGCTCTTCGTAAATTTTCACGGCCGGGACGTTTCGCGATAGTTTCAACGCGTCACGTGCCGTCATCGGTCCACGGTATCCGCGGTCTTCGTTTCGGACCGGGATTGTATTCGGGTTTGTTCCGTTTTGATACTTGTACTCCTCGTCGACGATGACCGTATCCGTCGTGATAAGACCTTTTTCGATTGCGTTCGCATAAACGAGTAGCGGTTTCGCCGTCGACCCGATTTGGCGCTCCATTAAGCGGGCACGGTTGAAATCATCGGCTTTGCCGTTCACATAACGACCACCGACGAATCCGAGGATGCGACCGGTCTTGTTGTCGAGCATGATGGCTGCCGTTTGTTCCGGACCTTGGTCAGGATCGACATTTTTGTCCGGATTTCGAGGTCCGAAGTTATTGACGTTACGGGCCGGCTGTTGCATCGATTCATGGACTTGTTTATCAAGCGACAAATGAATCTTGTATCCACCTTGACGGAGTGCGTTGTGGGCGCGACGTCCGTACGTGCTCGTAATTTCTTTACGTTCTTCTGCACTCAATTCGTTCACGTTCACGCCATCTAGTTTAAGCATGTGGTCACGGACGATAATGAGAGCATCTTCTTCAGCCCATTGCACAACATACGGATAGCGGTCACGCGGCTTCGATTGCGTCTTCATGAAGTCTTTTGTGATGTCGTAGTTGTATGCAGCGTCATAGTCTTTTTTCGTGATCTTCCCGGCGACGTACATCCGGTTGAGTACCGTCTTCATCCGGTTGATGGCCGGTGCTACGTCCTCTTTAATGACACCGCCTTGGTAATACGGTGTATAAAGGAACGGGTTTTTCGGAATCCCGGCGAGGAAAGCGGCTTGTGGTAACGTCAACTTCTCAGCCGATGTGTTAAAGACACCGCGAGCGGCTGCTTCAATCCCTGAGATGTTGCGTCCCATCGAGTTTCGTCCGAATGAGACGACGTTCAAGTACGCGTTCAAGATCTCATCTTTGTTCATTGCTTTCTCGAGGCGAAGGGCGAGTAAAATCTCTTTCGCTTTTCGTTCGAACGACACTTCGTTCGTCAGCATTTGGTTCTTGATGAGCTGTTGTGTGAGCGTAGAGCCACCGGTCCGATCTTCCGATCCGGTCGCTTCTTGTAAGATGGCACGGAGCGTCGCTTTCGGGACGACACCATCGTGTTCGTAAAACTCGACGTCCTCTGTGGCGAGTAACGCGTCGACGACGAACGGAGAAACTTTGTCGACGGCGACGGGAATCCGTACTTCATCCGTCGTATAGTTTCCGATTCGTTCACCGCTTCCAAAATAAATGTCAGAAGTCGATGAGTACGTGTTGATTTGTGACGTCATCGTCTTATAAGCGGGTGCCGGCATATCCTTGACGAGTGAAGCGAAATAACCCGCTCCGATCCCGGCGCCTAAAAATCCAATGAGAACGACCGATATAATCGTTAGGAGCAGAACGTTCCAGGATACATCGTAAAATACATTGGCATAACGGCGGGCTTTCAAGGACTTTGGTTGGTTCCATGTGTCTCGAATCTTTTGCAGCATGACAGCCTCCTTAATATGGTGTAAAACTATTTTGGACAGTAATATATACGATTATAGCACAAGTCATTGCCGACCTTCCTCACAATCAACTGTCGGCTGCAAGTTTCCATCTTCCAGTTGACAATTTGGAAATAGAACTTATAAAATGTAAAGCATAGTCCATAAACAAAGATGCTATGAAGAAAGCGAAGTAGTCGACTGACCGCTTGTCCAGAAAGCTAGTGGGTGCTGTGAACTAGCCAATGTCAATCGATGAATTACACTTTTGGAGCGTGCCGTTCGGCCGGGTCGAGACCGTTATCTCTCGCTACAAGTGGCCACAGCTGTGGCAATTAGGGTGGTACCGCGGAATCTCCGTCCCTTCTCATATGAGAAGGGACGTTTTTTTATGTCAATCGAAGGAGTGGAACAGATGGAATTATTGAAGGATTTAGAATTTCGAGGTCTCGTCAACCAAATGACGGACGAAGCAGGATTGAAAGAACAGTTGAACAATCCGACGACGCTTTACACCGGGTTCGACCCGACGGCGGACTCGCTTCATATCGGGCACTTGCTCCCGATTTTAACACTCAAACGTTTCCAAGAGGCGGGACACCACGTCATCGCCCTCGTCGGTGGCGCGACCGGGATGATCGGTGACCCATCAGGTCGTTCGGACGAGCGTTCGCTCAACACGCTCGACACGGTCAAACAGTTCTCGGATCGAATCAAAGACCAATTGAGCCGTTTCCTCCCGCTCGAAGGTGAGAATCCAATCTCTATCCGCAACAACTACGAGTGGACGGAAGAGTTATCGATTATCGATTTCTTACGTGATATCGGGAAACACTTCCCGATCAGCTACATGCTCGCCAAAGACTCGGTCGACTCACGTTTAGAGAACGGAATCTCGTACACGGAATTCTCATACATGTTGTTGCAATCGTTCGACTTCTTGAAGTTGTACGAAAACGAGAACTGCCGCCTTCAAGTCGGGGGCAGCGACCAGTGGGGCAACATCACGGCCGGTCTCGAACTCATCCGCCGCTTCAGTCACTCGGAGAAGGCGTTCGGGTTGACGGTGCCGCTCGTGACGAAGTCGGACGGTCAAAAATTCGGGAAGACGGCCGGTGGTGCAGTCTGGCTCGACGCCGATAAGACGACGCCGTACGAGTTTTACCAGTTCTGGATTAACGTCGACGACGCTGACGTCATCAAGTTCATCAAATACTTCACGTTCATGTCGCACGAAGACATCTTGGCGCTCGAAGCAGAAGTGGTCGCTGCACCGGAGAAGCGTGTCGCCCAACGTCGTCTCGCTGAAGAGATGACAAAACTCGTCCACGGAGAAGCGGGTCTTGATCAAGCGCAACGCATCACGACTGCCTTCTTTAGTGGCGACTTAAAAACGCTCAAACCAGAAGACATGGATGCCGCATTCAAGGGCATGCCACAGTTCGAGCTCGAAGGCGAGCGCAACCTTGTCGACCTTCTCGTCGAAGCGAAGATCGCACCATCGAAACGTCAAGCCCGTGAAGACGTTCAAAACGGGGCGATTTACTTGAACGGGGAGCGGGAGCAGTCGCTCGATAAGACGCTGACACGCGCCGATACGCTCGGTGAGTTCACCATCATCCGTCGCGGTAAGAAAAAATACTTCGTGATCCGTCACGTCTGATGCATGCGTCCATGTCCGCCAATGTTGCGAACATGGACGTTTTTTCTGTCTCAACATCGATTCGGTCTGCTACGATAGCAAGTATAGACGACAAGGAGGCTTTGTTATGGACATTGAAGAATTTTTTGGCGAGCAGTTCCATCAATGGCGGGAGCGATTCCGGTACTACGAGATGGCGATCACTGAACTCGAGAGCGATCTCGGCATCATCGACCTCGATTGGCAGACGCGGCTCGGCTATTCGCCGATTGAACACGTGAAGACGAGGATGAAGACGTTGCCGTCCATCATTCGGAAGATGAATCAAAAAGGGCTTCCCCTCGAAGTGGAAGCGCTGTGGGACAATATATCTGACGTCGCCGGAGTGCGAATCGTCACGAGTTTTCGTGATGACATCTACGCCATCCTCGATCATTTGAAAAAACGGGACGATTTAGAAATTGATGAGATTAAGGATTACATCCAACATCCGAAACCGACCGGCTATCGGAGCCTGCATCTCATCGTCCGAACGAAAGTGTATTTGGCGGAACGCGTCATCTGGGTGCCAGCCGAGATTCAAATTCGCACGCTCGCCATGGACTTTTGGGCGGCGACGGAGCATAAACTTCATTATAAATACCAGCACGTCGTCCCGGAGGCGTCGAAACTCGAGTTGATTGAAGCGGCGAAGATGGCGGATGCGCTCGATACCCAGATGGGCCGGATTCGTGAACAGATTTTAAAGAAATAAAAAAATCCCCTTTCCTGCCGAGGCAGGGAAGGGGATAAAAGCATTAACGTGAGTAGTACTCAACGATGAGTTGCTCTTTGATTTGGTCGTTCAATTCAGCGCGCTCAGGAAGACGTACGAATGTACCTTCGAGCTTCTCAGCATCGAATGTGACGTAGTCTTTTGTAGCTGGTGCTACTTCGAGAGCTTCAGCGATCGCTTTGAAGTTTTTAGACTTCTCGCGAACTGAAATGACTTGACCTGGTTTTACACGGTAAGACGCGATGTCTACACGTGAACCGTCAACTTGGATGTGACCGTGGTTGACGAGTTGGCGCGCTCCGCGACGTGTGCGAGCGAGACCCATACGGTAAACGAGGTTGTCAAGGCGTGACTCGAGCAAGAACATGAAGTTCTCACCGTGGATACCTTGCATTTTCCCAGCATCGTTGAAGATGCGACGGAATTGCTTCTCGTTGATTCCGTACATGTGACGGAGAGCTTGCTTCGCTTGAAGCTGAAGACCGTATTCAGAGATTTTACGACGACCATTTCCGTGTTGACCTGGTGCGTAAGGACGTTTTGCTAATTCTTTACCCGTTTCGCTAAGCGAGATGCCTAAGCGACGCGAGAGTTTCCAAGCTGGACCTGTGTAACGAGCCATGTTTGGACTCCTCCTTGTTGTTCATGTATTTTGCACAAAAGAACAACGGTGTCAAAGACGGGTGACGCCCCTTTCTAGGTTCAAGCACCTTCACTTGATAGCGAAGCTACGAGATGCTCCTCCGACTCAGTCGAGGCCCGAAAGGTGGATACGTCTGTCAATGACTGCTATCGTCATTTCATGCACAAAAATCAGTATACGACGAAACGATTCGCTTGTCAATCAGATGAAGCGAAGTAATGTCTGGCAAAATTGCTCGAGCCCTTGGCGATCGACATCTGAGAAGCGGTCGAACTCGGGGCTGTCGATATCGAGGACACCGATCGTCTTGCCGTCGCGAACGAGCGGGACGACGATTTCTGAGTTAGAAGCCGCGTCACAAGCGATATGGCCCGGGAATTGATGGACGTCTGCGATGAGTTGCGTCTCTTGCGTCGAGGCCGCCGTGCCGCAAACTCCTTTACCGAACGCGATATGGACACAAGCCGGAAGGCCTTGGAACGGTCCGAGGATGAGGGCATCTTCTCCCTCTGTTAAATAGAATCCGACCCAGTTGATGCGGTCGAGGAACTGGTTGAGCAATGCGCTCGCGTTCGATAGATTGGCGACACGGTTCGTCTCGCCTTCTAGAAGTGCTGCCAACTGTTTATTGAGCATGTCGTACCCGGCGGCCAAGTCGCCAGTGTAAGTCGTTGTTTGAAACATTTGATTCCCTCCTATGAATGAATGCATGATGAATTAGCATTATGGTACACGCATTTTTTCGGTTTGTCTTCTCAAAAGATTCGCGTGAAAAATAACATTCTCTCCCTAAACCGTTGGAAAACCTATGCAAATCATTGGTTCTATAATATGATTAGTATTATCTATACTCATAAAATACTTCATTTATTCATTTAGATACATAAGTCCATGAAAGCGGCTTGGAGGTTGTGACAGAGATGGATTACGGAATCTACGGAATTTTAATTGGAATCATTGTCATCGCATTAGGGGCCATGCTGGGAAGCATGCTCGTACGAAGGAATTTTTACCAGAAAATTGATGATTTAGACATGCGCAAACAAAGTGTGCTCAGCGCCAGTGTGCCGGCTGAACTGCAGAAGTTCAAACAATGGCCGATGGAAGGCGAGACGAAAGAGAAGTTCGAACGATGGCATCAGTCGTGGGACGAACTCGTCAGCGTACATACGGGACAAATCGATGAGGCGCTCTATCATGCCGAAGAAGATTTGGACAAATATCGCTTCCTTAAAGTGAAATCCGATTTGAACGCGACGGAACAGTTGATTGAAGAGCTCGAGTCGATGGTACACGCCATGCTCGATGAGATGGATGAGTTCAATCAACACCATTCGTCGCTTCTCGATATCGTCAAAAAAGACGAGAAAGAGTTGTATCAATTCCGGAAGACGCTCGTCGCCCAAAACAGTGCGTTTGGCCCGACATACGAGCTCGTCGAGTCTGAAATCGCGGCAGCGGAAGCGAAGCGGACCGAGATGATCACGTTGAAGCAGGAAGGACAAGTGTCGGAGGCGTATATCGCCGGCCAAGTCTTGTCTGAGAAAGTGACGAAGATTCGTGAACTCGTCGGCGTCATCCCGCAGTTCGTGCGCACGGTGCAAATCGATTTGAAACAACAGCTCAACCAGTTGCGCTCGGGTCATAAAGAGATGCAAATGGACGGCTACGCGCTTGAGCCGCTCGGTTTAATGGAAGAGATCGAGCAAGCGGAAGATCGCCGGGCCGCGCTCATGGACCGGATTGAACAACTCGACTTCGATCATTTCGAGATGGACATGCAACAGCTCAGCTCGGACATCGATCAGCTGTTCGAAGCGTTCCGGACCGAAGTCGATGCACGCCAATACGTGAAAAAAGAATTCGCGACCGTGAAAGAACGTGACCGCCAGACGAGTGAAGTCATGGCTCGTCTCCATCAAGAGATGACCCGCCTCGTCAGCAATTACGAGATTAATGCCCGTGTCGGCGAAGAGTTTGAACAGCTCGAACGGGAGCGTGCGACGCTCACAGCGAACGTACTCGACATCGAACAGGCGCTCGTCGCCCAGATGATTCCGTTCAGCATGATTAAATCAAAAGTACAAGAAGCGAAACGTTCGCTCGATCAGTTCAGTGCGATGCATGAACGGTTCATCGAGAACACGAACTCCCTTCGCAAAGAAGAACTCGAAGTCCGCAACAAACTCGAGTCATGGAAGCGCGAACTGTCTGCCCATCGCCGTTTGCTCGCGAAGAGCGCCATGCCGGTCGTTCCGACTGATTTGACGAGCGATATGCGCCAGTTGCAAAAAGGCGTGCAATCGTTGGATGAACAGTTTGAGAAAGCACCGTTTAATATGACGTATATCGTCGGCCTCAGCCACGACGTCGAAGAGACGATGGACAACTTCCGGGACCGGGTCAAAGCGCTCTTGCGCCAAGTCACGTACGCCGAACAGCTTCTGCAGTATGCGAACCGCTATCGCCGTCGCGACAACGAGGTGCATATCGCCTTGACGCTCGCCGAGAACAAGTTTTTACATGGTGAGTATGGGACGGCCGTCGAGATTGGCGAGCGTGTCCTCGGACGTTTCGATGAAGGAGCGGCCCGTGAGATTCGCCAACGTGTCGAAAAAGGATTGGAACAGCAAGAGCTATTACGAAAATAATGATGCATGAAGATTGACGTAAACGGGAATTAACGTGTACGTCAATCTTTTTTGAATCGAGGAGGAATTTTGTGATGGGAACGCTATGGGTTAACGGAAAGATTTATACGATGAACAAAGAGCATGAACAAGCTCGTGCCATGTACGTGGAGCACGGCCGGATCTTGAAGATGGGGGAAGAAGGCCACCTTCGTCGTACATACGCCGGAAGAATCAAGCAAATTGTGAATCTTGAAGGGAAGAGCGTCTATCCGGCGTTCACCGACTCACACATCCACTTAATCGGGTACGGGGAAGCGCTCGACCGGATCGATGCGACCGAGACGACGGACTTGCAAGCTCTGCTCGAATCGATGAAGCAAAAGGGTGGAAACGACGATTGGATCGTCGCGGAAGGGTTCAATGACCGTCTGCTTGGCGAAATGCCGACGCGTGAGATGATTGATGCCGTCATTCCGGACCGCCCCGTCGTCTTGAAACGGGTCTGTCGCCACGTTGCCGTCGTCAACTCGAAAGGGTTGGAACGGCTCGGCTTGATTCATCATACCGTCATCGAAGGCGGGAAGCTCGGACGCGATGCGGACGGCAAGTTGAACGGGGTACTGTACGATGCGGCGCTCGACCTGCTCCACAAAGAGCTGGGCGGGAATCGCGAGAAAAATGTCGCCTCGCTCCACCGGGCCATCGACTCTCTGTTCGCCCACGGCATCGTCAATGCCCATACGGAAGACTTGTTCTATCACGGTGACCCGCTCGAGACGATTCAAGCGTATGAAGACGTGTTGGCGGATCTCCCGTTCCACGCGCATCTGCTCGTCCATGAACAAGTCGTCGATACGTTGATTCGTCACGATGCGCTCGCCAAGCGCCCGCGTTTTGATTTCGGGGCGATGAAATTGTTCGTCGACGGATCGTTCGGGGGACGGACGGCACTCTTGTCGGAACCGTACACGGATGATCCGGCACAGCGGGGAATCGAGGTCCATCGTCCGGATCATCTCGAGGCGCTTGTCAAAAAGGCGCGGTCCTACGGGATGAACGTGGCGGCCCACGTGATTGGGGACGCCGCCGCCGAACAGTTCATCACGCTGCTTGAGAAATATCCGGCCAAGCGCGGGACGAGAGACCGAATCATTCACGCCTCACTCTTGAACGACGCGCTCTTGAAACGGATTCAAGCGTTGCCGGTGTTGATTGATGCCCAACCGATTTTCTTGTCGGATGACATGAACTTGTTGTTCGACCGGCTCGGCAACGACCGCGTCGATGACGCCTACCGCTTCAAATCGATGCTCGATACGGGAGCGCTCGTCCTTGGAGGCAGTGACGCCCCGATTTCTACCGTCGATGTACGGAAAGGTTTGTATGCGGCGGTCACCCGTCAGTCATTTGAGGAGTCAGGGGCGCTCAACCCGCCGGAACGCCTATCGATGTATGAGGCGCTCCGTAGCTTCACGTATGCACCACGTGTCGCCACAGGCACACACGGACGCGACGGCTTGTTGATTCAGAGCTATAACGCGACGTTCACAGTGTGGGAAGAGGACTTCTTCGACCTGCGTGGACGCGACATCCTCGACAACCGACTCGTCATGACGGTCGTCGACGGGGCTCCGGTATACGAGGCCGACGTCGTCAACACGTAATAAAAAAAGGCTAGCCATCCACGAGGACGGCTAGCCTTTTGTCGTTTAGAAGAATGAGCGTTGGACTTTGTGCCAGAACGAGTTGTTTTTCAGTTTGACCGTCTTGATGACCTGGTCAGACAGTTCGATATCGATGCGGTCTGTATACTTCAAGCTGAGCGCCTCGTTGTCCATGCCGATAATCGGATAGTCGTTCCCGTCCTCAACGATGCGGAGCGAGAGTTTGCGTGAGTCGTGCACGATGAACGACGAGCCGAGCGTGCGGTAACGATTATTGTTCACCGAGGCGATCTCGCTCACTTGCATACATGGGATGAGCGGGTCGACGATGGCGCCGTCGAGTGATTTGTTGTACGCTGTCGAGCCGGTCGGTGTCGAGACGACCATGCCGTCACCGCGGAACGTCTCGAAATGGAGGTCGTCGATGTACACTTCGATGGCGAGCGATTTGATGATACTCGACTTGATTGAGGCTTCGTTCAAACAAAGCATCGGAGTCGATTCATTGATGGATGCCGACAAGAGCGGGTATTTCCGCACTTCGAGACCGGCTTCGATACGGGCGCTGTTGTCCGAGAACAAACGATCGACTTCGTCGAGTTTATGTATATCGAAGTCGCAATAAAACTCGTTCAAGCCGCGGCCGAACCCGACGTAGATGGCATCTTGACGGAATCCCGTATAGCGGACGGCCTGCAAGAACGCGCCATCTCCCCCGATGGCGACGATGATGTTGGCGTCTTCAGGACGATTGACGACGTTGAAGCCGTATTTCTCACCGATTTCGATTAATTTCTTTACTTCTTTTGTAAAGTCGTTGACGTTACGATGGTACAAAAAAACGTTGTTTCTCATCCTAGTCATCCCCTTTGTCAATTGAGTCTCTTTCATTATACAGCGTTTTAGACGCTCGATATAGGGAAAATCACAATCAGGCCGTCTGAGGCAGGATGCTTGTCATCGAGACGGCGCCATCGCTATGATGAAGAAGTATAAATCATGCAAAAGGGGATGAAACGATGCCAACATTTAAAGGCAATACCGTTACACTGCAAGGGAACCCGGTCAAAGTCGGAGATACTGCACCGGACTTTACAGCGCTCACGACGGCACTTGAAGAGGTGACGTTCGCGTCATACCCAGGCAAGAAATTGATTAGTGTCGTTCCATCGATCGACACAGGTGTCTGTGACACGCAAACACGCGCATTCAACGAGAAGGCGTCATCGCTCGGCGGTACCGTCTTGACGGTGTCAAACGACTTACCGTTCGCACAGCGTCGCTGGTGTGCGGCGTCAGGACTTGATAATGTCGTCATGTTATCGGATCACCGCGATCAATCGTTCGCGAAATCGTACGGCGTATTGATGGAAGAGCTACGTCTTCTCGCACGTTCGGTATTCGTCATCGACTCGGCCGGTACGGTCCAGTACGTCCAGTACATGGATGAGATGACTGAGGAAGTTGATTTCGATGCGGCGCTCGAGGCGTTTGACGCTGCGAACTGATTCGCTTGGCGAAACGACCACGAATCGCTTACACTAATAGAAGTGAACCGACCGGCTCTCCACAAGAGGGCCGGTTTTGTATGGAAAGGATGATCGAAGATGGAACGATTTGAACAACTGTATCGGGATTGGAAGAAAGAAGCGAAGAAGCTGACGACAGACCTTGACTTATTGCCGCTCGAGGCATTGATTGAAGTGTTTGAGCGAGTCAATGTCGAACAGGAGAAAACGGATGATGTCCGCAAAGCCGTCAGTCTGCTCGTCCTCGAGGAGACGACGACACTCCCGCCGAACCATCAACCGACGCCGGACGCCGTCAGCCTGTTCATCGGGTACTTGGCGACGAAACTCGTCAAGGACGGGGCGAACGTGCTCGAGCTCGGTAGCGGGACGGGCACACTCGTCCACGCCGTGTTGTCACAATTGAAAGATGCCACCGCACAGGCGGTCGAAGTCGATGAGACGATGCTGCGTCTGTCTTACGCAATCAGCAACCTGCTCGGGAAGCCGGTATCGTACTTCCATCAAGACGCACTCGCACCGCTGTTCGTCGAGCCGAGCGACTTGGCACTCGTCGATTTGCCGATCGGCTATTATCCGAACGATGACATGGCGTCTGGCTACGCCTTGAAACGGGATGAAGGCCATTCTTACTCGCACTTCTTGTTGATCGAGCAGGCGATGCGTCACTTGAAACCAGGCGGTCACGGGATTTTTGTCATCCCGAACAATTTGTTTGAACAGGATGACGAAGGGAAATTAAAACAGTGGATGGACCGTGAGGCTGTCGTCAAAGGTGTTCTTCAATTACCGACGACGATGTTCAAAGACGAGCGATATGCGAAAAGCCTATTGATGTTACAAAAGCTTGGGGAAGGCGTCAAACGCCCGAAACAAGCACTCCTCGTCGAGTTGCCATCGTTCACGGATGTGCGTGCTGTTGCCAATATTGTGAAACAGATTGACGATTGGTTTAAAACAACATAATTTTTATTGGGCAAAAGACTTGAAAAACATATGCCATATCAAGTATCTTCATTATGATACAGTTATCGGTTTTTAAGAGAACAGATAAAGACTCGTGTTTAAATCGAAAGGTAAGAGGTGTATGACATGACAAAAATTATGGCAGTCAACGCAGGTAGTTCGTCATTAAAGTTCCAACTTCTCGAAATGCCATCTGAGAAGATGCTCGCCGTCGGGCTCGTCGAGCGTGTCGGAAAAGAAGATGCGATCTTCACGATTAAATATGGCGAAGGACAAAAGTTCCATATCGTCACACCGCTTCATTCACATAAAGAAGCGGTCGAGCTCTCGCTCGAAAAATTGATTGACCTTGATATCATTCAGTCGTTCGACGAAATCGCAGGCGTCGGTCACCGTGTCCTTCACGGAAAAGAGTTGTACGCGGATTCGGTCGTTATCGACGATGAAGTCATGAAGAACATCGAATCGTTCGTCGAACTCGGACCGCTCCACATCCCGCCAAACTTGACGGGGATTCGTGCGTTCCAAACGATTTTACCGAACGTACCGCAAGTCGCGGTCTTCGACACGGCGTTCCACCAGTCGATGCCGGAAGAGAACTTCTTGTACAGCCTTCCGTACGAGTACTACACGGAGCACGGCGTCCGGAAGTACGGTTTCCACGGAACGAGCCACAAGTACGTCACGCAACGTGCGGCAGAGCTTCTCGGTCGTCCGCTTGAAGACCTTCGTTTAATCTCATGCCACCTCGGTAGCGGTGCATCAATCGCAGCGGTTGCCGGCGGTCGTTCGATTGACACGACGATGGGCTTCACGCCACTCGAAGGAATCACGATGGGAACGCGCTCGGGATCACTTGACCCGGCCCTCATCCCGTTCTTGATGCAGAAGACTGGCAAGTCGGCTGAAGACGTATTGAACGTCATGAACAAAGAGTCAGGTGTCTACGGTCTCTCGGGTATCTCGAGTGACTTGCGTGACATCGAGCAAGCAGCGGCTGAAGGCAACCACCGTGCCGAAGTCTCGCTCAAAATCTTCTCGAACCGCATCCACGGCTATATCGGTCAATATGCGGCAGAGATGAACGGTGTCGATGCGATCATCTTCACAGCTGGTGTCGGAGAAAACTCTGACGTCATCCGTGAGCGCATCCTTCGTGGCCTTGAGTTCATGGGCGTCTACTGGGATCCATCACTCAACAACGGAGCACGCGGCAAAGAGTTGTTCATCAACTACCCGCACTCACCGGTCAAAGTCATCATCATCCCGACGAATGAAGAATTGGTCATCGCACGCGATACTGTTCGCATCGCCAACCTCGTCGAATCACACGTTTAAGCTGTTACAACGTCCGTTCCGTACTCATATGGGACGGACGTTTTTTTAGTGCTTTTGTCACAAGTTCGGTACGTTTCATATGACGTTGGACGCAGTATGAGATTTGATTTTGTAACAATCAGCTGAAGAAAACAACGATTATGTAACAAACGAGTCATATTAATACCTTTAATTGGAAATTAATATGACGGAACAGAAAGTTTTTTGTCAAAGCCGTCATCTCGCCTTAAAAGATGGCGGTTTTGTAATGTAACCGTAACTTTGCTGACACTCAAATGAATTTTAGTTGTAAACGCACGGTCATACGATTCGTCATATAGTTATCTGGACGAAACATTCGGTAATTGATCCGACATGTTTCAACTGGAATAGCACCACAGATTCGACAACATGAACTTACAACTAACAAACCGACTAGGAGAGGACAAACCACATGCTCAAAAAAATTGGAACGGTCTTACTACTGACGGTCATGACACTCGCTATGCTCTTACCCCAACAACAAGTTGAGGCGTCTTCAAAAGTATATGTACAAAGCCAAGTCAACGGATTGAACGTCCGCTCGGCAGGAACGCTCAGCGGTAAAGTGATTGGGAAGATTAATAAAGGACAACAACTTCAGCGTACTGGCTCAAAAGGAGCTTGGATTCGCGTCAACTACAAAGGCAAGTCAGGTTGGATCGCTACAAAGTACTTACGCACCGTGAAGAAAACGGTCGCGAAGGCTAGTGTGAAAACATATACGATGAACGCATCGGCTTACACACCATATTGCAAAGGATGTTCAGGCGTTACGGCACTAGGCTGGAACGTACGAGCACAAAAACGTAATGTCGTCGCTGTCGACCCACGCGTCATCCCGCTCGGTAAGAAAGTACAAGTGTACGTCGGCGGGAAGTTGATGGGCACATACACAGCGGCTGACACAGGCGGCGCCATCAAAGGTAACAAAATCGACATCTTGATGTACTCTCAAAGTGCGGCCCTTAACTTCGGTCGTAAGACGGTTACTGTCAAAGTGTTATAATACGTGAACGAAGGGTCATCGCATTTGCGGTGGCCCTTTGTCGTAATCTCATAACTATGGTGGCGACGGACAACCCGATACCATAAGCGACTCCACACGAAAGGGCCAACGCATGCGCGCTGGCCCTTGGTTTGTTATTGGCGAACGATGAGCACGTCACACTTCGAGTAGCGGACGATGCTTTCAGAGACGCTACCGATGAAGAAGCGTTCGACGGCGTTCAACCCGGTCGCTCCACAGATGATGAGATCAATGTCGTGATTCGGTGCGATTTTTTTAGCGATTGTCACTTTCGGAGAGCCGTACTCGATGACCGTCTCTACTTCTTTGACACCTCGTTCTTTCGCGCGATTGACGTAGTCCTCGAGCAGTTCTTTCGCATACGTCTCGGCACGCTCGGTAATCGTCCGGTCGTACGCTTCAACCGTGGCGAATGTCCGTGTATCGATGACGTGTCCGATATACAGTTTGCCATCGTTTCGAAGTGCGACGTCGATTGCTGTTTCAAATGCACGTTCGGCCTCTTTCGAGCCGTCGACGGCAGATAGAATATGTTTGTAGACAATTGCCATGTAAATCCCAACCTTTCGCTTGAAATGTACGTGCGGCTTACATGTATAGTATACCACTTCTGCTTCAATTCACGCCCGGTTCTTTCAGAAATGTGTGAAATTTTCACAACTTTCTGATGGAACAGGTTGAAGTTTGGAAATGGGCAAGCGGAACGGGTAAGATGATACAGAGGAGGGATGACGATGAAACATGTAGTCATCACGGCCGGTGCGAAAGGGATCGGCCGCATTGTGACGGAACGATTATTGGAGGAAGGTTGGCACGTCAGTGTATTGCAGCGGAAGCCGATCGATTGGCAACATGAACGGTTACATATGGTCGAGGCCCCGTTGACGGACCGCGAAGCTGTCCTGAGTGGCTATGAAGAGGCGGTGGCCAAATTCGGAGAGCCGGACGCGCTCATCTTGAACGCCGGGCCTTACATCTTCGAACGGAAGTGTCTCGTCGATTTGACGGACGAGGAGTGGGACGAGGTCATCAGCGGCAATTTGTCAGCCTCGTTTTGGCTGATGCGTCGGGCTATCCCGAGTATGCGGGCAAAACGATTCGGCCGCATCATCACATATGGCTTCCCGGAGAGTGGGACGGCACCAGGCTGGGTTCATCGGTCGGCTTTCGCGGCCGCCAAAACCGGGCTCGTCAGTTTGACGAAATCGGTCGCACTCGAGGAAGCGGCACACGGCATCACAGCCAATATGATTAACCCGGGCAATATCGTCGGCGCGCAAAAAGAAATGCGAATCGAAGCGGCCGAACCGGACGACCAGACCCCGGTCGGACGACACGGGACGGGCGAAGACATCGCCCGCATGATTCTATTCCTGCTCGCCCGTGATTCCGATATGGTCACAGGTGCCATCATCGATGTGACCGGAGGTGTCAACGTCGTCCATCAATACCGAAAATAAGGAGGAAACCGCATGAAATTGGCCATGTTGACCGATATCCATGGAAACGTCCAAGCGCTCGACGCGGTGCTGGCCGAGCTCGATCGCCAGCAGGTCGACGAGATTTGGAGTTTGGGCGATATGATCGCGATGGGGCCCGACTCGAACGAAGTGATGGCACGTCTGCTCGACCGTGGTGTACACATGATTACCGGCAACCATGATGAGGCTGTCTTGTCGCTCATGGCCGGGACGGGTCACCCTGACAGTTATGCCCATACCCGTCCGCATCACGAGTGGGTGGCGCGCACGCTTAGGCCTGACTATGCGGACGCGCTCTTCAAGTTGCCGCGTACGATTGAACGCGTTGTCGAGGGTACGCGGGTATATGGGATTCATTATCATATCCCGAGCGAGAAGCGGGACGTGCCGATCACCGAGGAGCCGTTCCATGACATCGTCGAGGCGACACTTTCGAACATGCAGTCGCTGTATGGGTCTTATGAAGCGGACGTCATCTGTTTCGGGCATCATCATCCGGAGCATGTGTTCCATGACGACACGAAACATTATTTCAATCCCGGTGCGCTCGGTGTCGCCCGTGACGATTTGGCCCGTTACGGCATCCTCGAGTGGGATGAGACAGGCTTCGCCATCCATCCGCAGTCGGTCCGTTATGACAAGCAGGCATTTCTAGAGGCGATGGAACGGAATGATGTGCCGCAACGTGACGTCATGTTCCGACTCTTTTATTGACCGTGAAAAAGACCAGCCGAGTACGGCTGGTCTTTGTTGTGACTCAATTGATTTCTTGGAGCGTCTTCGGATAACTCGTCAACAAGAACGGACCACTCTCGGTCATGACGATATCGTCCTCGATGCGGACGCCGCCGACGCCAGGGAGATAAATTCCTGGTTCGACGGTGAACGTCATCCCGACTTGGGCCGTCATATCATTGTTGGCCGCCATCGACGGGAATTCGTGCACCTCGATGCCGATTCCGTGTCCGACGCGATGCGTGAAGTACTCGCCGTAGCCGGCTGACGTGATGACTTGGCGGGCCGCGATATCGATCGAGCCGAGCGTCGTCCCGACGTTCGCCATCTCGATGGCGGCTTCTTCGGCCTTAAGGACGGTCTCGTAAATCTCACGTTGGTTCGTACTCGCTTCGCCGTAGACGACGGTACGCGTGATATCGGAGGCGTATCCTTGCCAAATGACACCGAGGTCGAATAAGGCGAAGTCGCCTTTCTTCAAGCGGTTGTTGCCGGGTACGCCGTGCGGGTCGGCACTGTTCTCGCCGAACAAGACGAGCGTGTCGAACGACATCTCGCGGACGCCTTGTTTCTTCATCGCATATTCGATTTCGGCGATGACCTCGAGCTCGGTCACGCCTTCACGCAAAGCGCGAATGCCGGCTTCAATCGCCATATCAGCGAGTTCGGCGGCGCGTTTCATCAGGCGGACCTCGTCCGGAGACTTAATCATGCGAAGCGCCTGAAGCTCTTCGGTCAAGTCGATGATTGAGAGACCGGCAAAGCCGGCGCGGAGCTGTTCGACGCGGTTGTAGGTCAAATGCTCGCCTTCAATCCCGATGCGCTCGGGGATAATCTGTTGGTCGAGGAACAATTTGACGACTTTGTCCCATGGATTTTCGTGGTCCATGTACGTGACGATATCGCCATTCCAGTCGCTCGCCTCGACGATGCCTTTTTCAAGTGCCGGACAGACGAGAGCGGTCGTGCCGTTCTTCAAGACGAGGATGGCGATGAGCCGCTCATGTGCCTCGGCATATACTCCCGAAAAATAAAAGACCGATGCTTTCGACGTGACAAAAGCAGCGTCTAACCCTTTAGTGGCCAAAGATTGTGCAATATGGTTGGTTCGTTGATTCAACTCGTTTCCCTTCCTTCTCGTTCATTGGCGTTCTGTTTCATTATACCGTTTTCCAAAACGGAAAGGAAATGTCACATTTTCAGTAGTACAGTTTGAAGAAGGAAGACTGATACAGTATACTGAGGATGACAGAAAATGTATTGAGGAAAGGGACTCGTGACATGACAACAAAACATGAACAGATCATAGCACATATCGAGTCGCTCGATGTCGGATCTAAAATTTCGGTCCGCCAAATCGCGAAGGAATTGGCAGTATCAGAAGGAACGGCGTATCGGGCCATCAAGGAAGCGGAGAATTTAGGCTTCGTCTCGACGATTGAACGGGTCGGCACCATTCGCATCAAGCGTAAACATAAAGAGAATATTGAGAAGCTGACGTTCGCAGAAGTCGTCAATATCGTCGACGGGCAAGTGCTCGGTGGCCGAGACGGGCTCCATAAAACGCTCTCGAAGTTCGTCATCGGGGCGATGAAGCTTGAGGCGATGATGCGATATATCGACGTCGACTCACTCGTCATCATCGGAAACCGGGAAAAGGCGCATGAACTCGTGCTACAGTCCGGTGGCGCCGTGTTGATCACGGGGGGATTCGACACGACCGATGAAGTGAAACGGATGGCCGATAAGTATCACATGCCGGTCATCTCGACGTCGTATGACAGTTTCACCGTCGCGACGATGATCAACCGGGCCATCTATGACCGCTTGATTAAAAAAGAGATTCTACTCGTCTCGGATATCGTCATCCCGCTGCACGACACGTTCTATTTGAAAGTGGACGATACGGTCAAACGGTGGCACGAACTGAACGAACGGACGAAACATAACCGTTATCCCGTCATCGACGAGCAGATGAAAGTCGTCGGCGTCATCACGGCGAAAGACTTGCTCGACCGGCCGCATGATACCGAGATCGAGAAAGTGATGACGAAGAGCCCGATCACGGTTGGCGTTCAGACGAGCGTCACCAATGCGGCGCACCAAATGGTTTGGGAAGGCATCGAGATGTTGCCGGTCGTTGATAACTATGGCCGTCTGCTCGGTATCATCAGCCGCCAAGACGTGTTGAAGGCGCTCCAACTCGCCAACCGCCAACCGCAAGTCGGCGAGACGTTCGACAATATGATCACGAACCAGTTGAAAGAAGACCCGGCTTCGAACGGGACGGCGTTCACCGTCGAGGTCGCGCCACAGATGACGAGCCACATGGGGACGGCATCGTCAGGGGTGTTGACGACGTTGCTCGTCGAAGGAGCGACCCGCAGTCTACGCCATATGAAAAAAGGCGACCTCGTCGTCGAAAATATTACGGTCTACTTTATGAAACCGATTCAAATCGAGAGTCAAATTCGCGTCTCGGCCAACGTGTTCGACCTTGGCCGGAAGTTCGGGAAAGTCGATGTCGAGATGACACAAGGCACCCAACTCGTCGCCAAGGCGCTTGTCACGGCGCAATTGATTGACCGCTAACAAAAAAACGAGCTGATGCCATCATCAGCTCGTTTCTATTTCTCTTATGATTGGTTGATTGGCTCTTCGCTAGCGAGCGGATAGATTTTACGATAGCGAATGAACCCGACGATGGCGTTGCCGACACCCAAGACGAGCATAGCGATGCTGACGATCCAACCGATCGTCGAGCCGAGTCCGAGTCCGCCAACCATTTGGTTGATGGCGAAGAGTGCGAGAAACATGCTCAGCCAGATGAGCGCTTGCGTGTTGAACAGTGCTTTCCGGTACGGTGTCTTCGTCAAATAAGCGCGTCGTTTGGAAACGAAGTAAGCGCCTAACGAAAACAGAATGAGTCCGATCATAACTAATTGACCCAAGTGAAGAAACCCCTTTCAGACGTGTAATCTGTTATCATCATACCATAGAATAGTGTTCAAGAAAGCGAGGAATGGCAATGGCACATTGGCCAGAGGCAGCAACGATATTGAAATTGATTGAAGCGGCGGACACGATTATGATTCATCGACACGTCCGTCCCGACCCTGACGCGCTCGGGAGTCAGCTCGGATTAAAGCGGATTCTTGAAGTCGCCTATCCGGAAAAGCAGGTCTATGTCGTCGGCGGTATCGTCCGTGATTTAGAGTTTTTAGGTAAGATGGAGCATGTCGAACCGGAGATGTATCAAGAGGCGCTCGTCATCGTGCTCGATACGGCTAACCATGAACGGATCGATGGGCCGCACGCCTTGACCGGCAAAACGGTCGTCAAGATTGATCACCACCCTGACGAAGATGCGTATGCGACCCATCAAATCGTCGACACGACGGTCAGTTCCACCTCAGAGATGATTGCTGAACTTGCAGGGATTTGGGGGCTTGAACTTGACGAGGCGTCCGCATTCTTGTTGTTCGCCGGAATCGTCGGCGACACGGGACGGTTCCAGTTCCGCAACGCGACGCCACGTACGTTCGAAGTCGCGGCCGAACTGATTAACCATGGTATCGATACGAACCGGTTGTATCGTCAAATGTATAAGACGAATTTGGCGACGTTGCAACTCCAAGGCTATGTCTTACAAAACGTCAATGTGACCGACGCGGGTGTCGGCTACGTCAAAATCGATGCAGACGTCTTGCGCACGTTCCATGCGACACCGGAAGCGGCGTCGCTGCTCGTCAACAGCTTCTCTGGCCTTGAAGGGCTGAAGTGTTGGGTCATGTTCGTCGAGAACAAGGACGAGATTCGTGTCCGGATCCGTTCGAAAGGACCGGTCATCAATGAAGTGGCGAAACGCTATCGCGGCGGTGGTCATCCGATGGCCGCCGGTGCCACGATCTATAAATGGGAAGAGATGGACGAGGTGATCATGGCGCTCGATGAAGTCGCGGCCCCGTTCACGTTCGAAACTGAAGAGAGCTGACCCGTTGGTCAGCTCTCTTCAGCGTTTATCCTCTTCTTGTGGAATGAACCACGTACCACGGTCGGTCACATCCTCGACGACATCGAGTTGATACTCGGTGATATAACGACGGAGTCGTTCGATAATCTCCGGACTATCGGCGAAGACGGTCTGGCCGTTCTGTAAATTCTCTAGCTTGTCACGTGCGATTTTACCCCGATTAATAATCATACGGTTTATACCCCCTTTTAGGAGAAGTTTTGTCTATAATTATTGTATCAGACAAGTGCCAAAATGAGTTTGACAATTGTGAAAAAAGAAAGGGGGACTCATGTGATCCACTTAAATGTACGATCGGCTTATAGCTTGATGCAAAGTACGATTCGGCTCGAACAGTATGTCGCCCAGATGGCCGAACGGGGGAGTCGAGCGGTCGCCTTGGCCGACGATGCGTTATACGGCTTGCCGCAATTCGTCCGATTATGTGAACGCTATGCGGTTAAACCCGTTATCGGATTACGGACGACGCTGCGAATGGATGGATTCGATGTCTCCGTTCTCGTCTATGCGTTGACCGATGAACAAGTGCCCGAACTGTATCGCATCGTCCAGGCCGATGGCTTGACCGAAGCGACCGAACTGGCGGTGCTCATCTTACCGGAGAACTGGAAAGCGAACGACCCGGTTCACCGCCGCCGCCTCTATAACCATTTGCTCGGTTATGTGAATGAAGACAGACTGTGGCTCGGGTTGCCGGCGCCACAATCGACGGAACAGACGCTGATGCTCCGGCAATTACGCGAGATGCGTGACGAACTGGGGACACGACTCGTACCGGCCCCGGACACGTGTTACATGAGACCGGAGGATTTCGAGGCGTATCGCGCCATCGTCGCCATCGGTGAAGGCGAGCTCATCTCACAAGAAGATGTGCATCGGAAAGGAAAGTACGTAAGACTGCCGAGCGAAATGAACGATTGGTTCGACCCGATCGAGCTTGAGGCGTTGGACGAGTTCGAATCCCTCATCTCGGTCACACGCTTGCCGGAGGCGACCTCGTCGATTCCAGAGATTGAACATGCGATCGACCGACTGAAGCGTCTCGTCGCCGAACGATTAAAGGCGCTCGACTTGTTCCAAGAGGAATATATCGAACGAGCCCGCTATGAACTCGACGTCATTGCGCGGACCGGTTTCGCCTCGTATTTCCTCATCGTCGAGGACATCGTCCGCTACGCTAGGGAGCAAGGCATTGAAGTCGGTCCGGGGCGTGGGTCCGCGGCCGGATCACTCGTCAGTTTCGCGCTTCACATCACCGAGGTCGACCCGGTCCGGTTCGAGCTGTTATTCGAACGCTTTTTGAACCCGGAACGAATCACGATGCCGGATATCGATTTAGACTTCGAAGACGAGCGGCGCGACGAGGTCGTCCGCTATGTCCTCGATAAATACGGGGCCAACCACGCCGCCCAAATCGGGACGCTCGCGACGTTCGGCGCGAAAGCGGCGCTACGTGATGTCGCGCGGGCGCTCGGGCTGACGCTTGAAGAAGGACAGGCGGCCAGCAAACAAGTGAAAGACGACGGGTTGGCCGGGATTTTGGCCAATCCGACGAAGATGAAATGGTTCGCCGGCAGTCAGAAGCGGTCGCAACTGTTACACATCGCCGCCCAGCTCGAAGGATTGCCCCGTCAAGCCTCGGTCCACGCGGCCGGACTCGTACTCAGTCGTGACGCGCTTGATGACGTCACCCCGTTACAGCCGACAGCAGGGGAGCAAGTGACCCAATATAATATGAAGGATCTCGAAGCGCTCGGCCTGTTGAAAATCGATTTGCTTGGCCTGCGCAACTTGACGAGACTCCGTCAGATGGAGACGCTCATTCGCGAGACGGATGAACTGTTCTCGCTGAAGACGATTCCATTGAATGACGCCAAGACGTTGCGGGTGCTCGCTCGCGGTGACACGGACGGGATTTTTCAGTTCGAATCGGAAGGGATGAAACAAGCGCTCCGGCAAGTGAAGCCGACCACGTTCGAGGATATCGTCGTCACGATGTCGCTCTATCGTCCAGGTCCGATGCAGTTTATCGAAACGTATGCGAAGCGAAAGCATGGCATGCCGCATCAGCCGGTCCACCCGGTCGTCGGTGAGATTATGCGTACGACGAACGGCGTGCTCGTCTATCAGGAGCAAGTCATGCGCCTCCTGCGAGAACTTGCCGGCTACTCGTATGCCGAGGCCGATTTGATTCGCCGTGCCATCGCCAAGAAAGATGTGGCGGCCATCGACGTCGAGAAGAGTCGATTCTTGGAACGTTCGTCGGAGCGGTTCGACAGCGACTCGATGCGACAAGTATTCTCGTGGATTGAGAAGTTCGCGGGCTACGGCTTCAACCGTTCACACGCGGTGGCCTACAGCTTGATCAGTTATCGCTTGGCTTTCGTGAAGGCGCACTTCGAACGGATTTTTTATCTCGTCACGTACGACAAGACGAACCAACTCGTTCGCATGCTGCGAAAAGGGAAAATTCCCGTCTATCCGCCGGACGTCCTGCATGGCCAAGCCGGGGCTTTTTTAGAAGGGCCGGGGGTCCGTCTCGGGTTGAAGGCGGTCCAAGGCTTGACGAAACGCGACGTCGAACGGTTGATTGAACACCATTCCGAATTCACCGACGTAAAACGTCTGCTCGAACTGATGGAGTGGGGCTCGAAAGACCAGCCGAAGTTGCGGCGCCTGCTCGGAGCCGGTGCCCTCGACCGGATGTATCACGGCGATCGCCACCGTGCGTTTGAGGCCGTGGAACGGCTTCGCGAGGAGACAGAGACGCATCTGCTCCCGGATGAGCTGTCCGCACTCGGTTTGAAGCGCTCGGCACCAATCGAGCCGAATTGGTCCGAAGAAGAACGGGAAGCACTCGGGACGTGGATCGTCCACTCGCCGTTGACGACGGTCGCCCCGCTCTCGATTGAGACGGTGACGATCGATGAAGTGTTGAACGGCGAACGGGGATTCATCGTCGTCTATGTCGATGCGATTCGTACGTTCAAGACGAAAAAGAATGAAGAGATGGGTGTTGTCATGGTCGATGACGGCGTCTCGCAAGACGAGGTCGTGATTTTTCCACGCGTGTTCACCCAATTCTCTCGTTCACTTTACGTCGGGAACGTCCTCTTGCTCGAGGTACATCCGAATGAACGGGACGGGCGTCGCCAACTCGTCGTCGAACGCGTCCGGCCTCTCCACGGCCAAGCGTTGTTTGTCCGATTGCGTCTGGAGTCGTTCGCCGACCTTGAAGAACTATTGCGAACAGCGCCAGGGGATGTCCCCGTCATTTGCCGATTCTCTGATTCGAAAGAAGTGAAACAACTCGCCTCGACATATGCCGTCAATCCGACAGAAGCATTGTTGCAAGGATTGAGGCAGCGGTTCGGCGATACGGATGTCGTGTTGAAACGGGTCGACTCGAAATTGCCCGGCACGGGAACTAGTACCAAGTCATAAAAAGTGGTATAATCTGTTTAATTGGTCTGACCACTTTAGAGATAATGCCATCCAAAAGGGAGTTGAACGGTCAGATGCATGGAAAACACGCATCCTCATTTCACGAAAACATTTCTAAAATCAGAACGTTAATCGTCCAGGCCGCACTCGAGCCGGGCGACCGTCTCCCGTCAGAACGGGAACTCGCTGAAACGCTGTCCATCAGCCGTGCGTCAGTCCGTGAAGCATTACGGGCTCTCAGCTTCCTTGGGATTGTTGAGACGAAACACGGCGGCGGCACGTTTTTGTGCGAACAGGATCGGCACCGTTACATTGAAATCTTGTCAGAGTTCATCGTCACGAAACAGACGAAGGCGTCGGACA
The DNA here is from genome assembly GCF_018618345.1 of Exiguobacterium sp. s36. Lineage (NCBI taxonomy): Bacteria > Bacillati > Bacillota > Bacilli > Caryophanales > Exiguobacterium > Exiguobacterium sp. s36. The sequence continues at coordinate 307,595 of NZ_JACSLW010000001.1, read as the reverse complement.
TCGTCGATATGTTGCGTTTGCTTGAGCGCTTGGCGTTGACGGAGGTCGAACCGACCCCGGAACGCATCGCGTTGCTCGAGTCGAGCGTTGAGACGGACCGCGCCTTCAGGCAAAACCTCATCTTCGGATTAAAGAATGAACTGTTCATTCGAATCTGGAGCGAAGTGAACCGGTTTTATGACGGCACGGACGCAGGCGACCTATATACGGAAGACGAACGTAGACGATTGTTGGAGATGTGGCGTGGGGCGGGGATGCCGGAATGAACGAGGGGGAAGCGATGACTGCTTTTTTCAAGAAACCTAAACGATATATGCCATTGCGTCAACGAGAACCAAAGATTGATGCACCACAAGGCTTGATGACGAAATGTCCATCTTGTAAATATATGCATTACACGAAACAGTTAAACGAGAATCATAAAGTGTGTGATTGCGGCTACCATTTCCCGCTCAGTGCAGATGAGCGGATTCACATGTTGGTCGATGGTCAATCGTTTGAAAAATTTGCGGGACCGCTCGTCAAAGAGAACCCGCTTGATTTTCCAGATTATGAAGATAAATTGAAAAAAGACAGGGAACGAACTGGGATTGAGGAAGCGATTGTTTGCGGTCGTGCCACAATCGATGGGCTCCCGGTCGTCGTCTGCGTCATGGATGCCCGTTTCCGTATGGGGTCGATGGGCGCCTACGTCGGAGAAGCAATCGCCTCGGCGGTCCGGACCGCGACGAAAGACGGATTGCCGGTCGTCTTGTTCACGGCCTCGGGCGGTGCCCGCATGCAAGAAGGCATGGTCAGCTTGATGCAGATGGCCAATACGTCAATCGCCTTGAAAGAACATGACGAGGCGGGTCTTCTGTATGTCGCCTACTTGACGCATCCGACAACAGGTGGCGTGTCGGCGAGTTTCGCGATGCTTGGTGATGTGAACGTCGCCGAACCTGGAGCGTTAATCGGCTTTGCCGGTCGTCGCATCATCGAACAGACGATTCGTGAAAAATTGCCAGACAACTTCCAAACTGCCGAGTTTCTATTAGAAGCGGGTCAATTGGACGCCGTCGTTCATCGTGAACAGATGCGTTCGTTCTTGAAGAAGATGATCGTGTTACACGGCGGGGAGGTCCATCATGTTTGATCCAATCAAAGAAGTAAATGAACAGCTCGGGAAGTTGCGTGAGACGGCGGAGACGAAAGGAATCGATTTATCCCGTGAAATCCGTCACCTTGAAGCGAAGCTTCATCGATTAGAAAAAGACATTTATGGGAATATGAAACCGTGGGATCGCGTGCAGCTGGCGCGAAATCCGAAACGCCCGACGACGCTCGATTATATCGATCGCCTGTTCCCGGATTTCATCGAATTGCACGGTGACCGTCACGGCTATGATGACGCTGCGATTGTAGCGGGATTGGCCACACTCGACGGCGTCCCGGTGACGATTATCGGTCATCAACGTGGGCGGAACACGAAAGAGAACATGAAACGCAACTTCGGGATGCCACATCCAGAAGGCTATCGCAAAGCGCTTCGTTTCATGAAGCAAGCAGAGAAGTTCAATCGTCCGGTCATCACGTTCATCGATACAAAAGGCGCCTACCCTGGGAAAGCGGCCGAAGAGCGTGGACAAAGCGAAGCGATTGCCCGCAACTTGTTTGAAATGGCGACGTTGAAAGTTCCGATTATCTCGATTGTCATCGGGGAAGGCGGATCGGGCGGTGCGCTCGGGATTGGTGTTTGCGACCGGTTGCTCATGCTTGAAAACAGCACGTACTCGGTCATTTCACCAGAAGGCGCGGCTGCCCTGCTTTGGAAAGACGCGAAGCTTGCGGAACGCGCTGCGGAAACGATGAAGATTACGGCACAAGATTTGTTGAATTTAGGGATTGTCGATGAAGTCGTCACCGAGGTGTTTGGTGGTGCCCATATCGATGTGTCATTACAGTCATCACTCTTAAAGCCTGTATTAGCACAACACATGACTGAGTTGCGAGGACGGACTCAAAACGAGTTGTTGCAAGGGCGTGCTGCCAAATATCATGAAATTGGCACAATTGGCTCGTGAAAACGTTAACAATCGCTTTGCGTTCACGTTAAATCACTCACGAGTTGACTGCTTTTGAGCATACCCCATGCTTTTTTTTCACATACTTGTGTTGTAAAACAAAGGTCAGACATGGTATTTTATTTTCAGATTTCGTTAAAACACATAAGAGGTGAGTGACGTGAATTTAAAACGTATTGCGGTATTGACAAGTGGGGGAGACGCCCCCGGAATGAACGCTGCAGTCCGTGCCGTGACCCGAAAAGCGATTTTCGAAGGTCTAGAAGTGTACGGTGTGTATAACGGCTATCAAGGTCTAATCGAAGGAGATCTCGTTGAATTGAACCTCGGTTCTGTCGGTGACATCATCCAGCGTGGAGGAACATTCTTACGTTCTGCCCGTTGCCCTGAGTTTAGAACGGAAGAGGGCCGTGCCAAAGCGGTCGAGCAGTTGAAGAAATTCAATATCGACGCGCTTGTAGTCATCGGGGGCGACGGTTCTTACCGTGGCGCCCAGAAGTTGACGGAACTTGGATTCCCGACAATCGGGCTTCCAGGAACGATTGACAACGATATCCCAGGAACGGATGCAACAATCGGGTTCGATACGGCGCTCAATACGGCGCTTGACGCGATTGATAAAATCCGTGACACGGCGTCGTCGCATGAGCGGACGTACGTCATCGAAGTAATGGGTCGTGATGCAGGTGACATCGCACTTTATGCCGGTCTTGCCGGTGGTGCCGAGTCAATCCTCGTCCCAGAACGTCCAGAAGATTTGAGTGCCATCGTCGACCGCATCAACCATGGTGTGGCGCGCGGTAAGAAACATTCGATCGTCGTTGTCGCCGAAGGCGCAGGCAGTGCCGAAGAAATCGGAAAAATGATCGCTGAGAAGACAAACTCAGAGACGCGTGTAACGATTCTTGGACATATCCAACGCGGCGGTTCCCCGACTGCTGCTGACCGTGTGCTTGCGAGCCGCATGGGTGCGTATGCCGTTGAGATTTTACTCGAAGGCAAAGCCGGACGTGTTGTCGGTATCCGCGGCGGTAAGATGATGGATCTTGATATCGATGAAGCGCTCGACCATAACAAACATTCGATTGATATGCAGTTGATTGATCTTTCGAACCAACTTTCGATTTAACGAGTAGCAGTGAACTCCACAGAGACGGGATCAGGTCGGTCGACCCCCCGTTTTCTGTGTGTAAATGTAATACATCCCCTAGGAGGTTTTTATTTATGCGTAGAACGAAAATTGTATGTACGATTGGACCAGCTTCAGAGAAACGTCTTCCAGAAATGATTGAAGCCGGAATGAACGTCGCTCGTCTCAACTTCTCACACGGTGACTATGAAGAGCACGGCGCACGTATCCGTGACATTCGCGAAGCATCAAAAGCTGCCGGTAAAGTCGTGACGGTACTTCTTGACACGAAAGGTCCTGAAATTCGTACACATACGTTTGAAGAAGGAAAAGCACTCCTCGAAAAAGGCAAAGAAGTCATCATCGTCTCGACAGAAGAAATCGTCGGAACGAAAGATCGTTTCTCAGTCACGTATGAAGGCTTGTACGAAGACGTTGAAGTCGGTTCACGCATCATGCTCGACGACGGACTCATTGGTCTCCTTGTCGTTGAGAAACTCCCGAACCGTGACCTTCGCTGCGTCATCGAAAACGAAGGCGTCATCAAGACGAAGAAAGGTGTCAACTTGCCTAACGTCAAAGTGAACCTTCCTGCCCTTACAGACAAAGACATCGCCGACATCGAGTTCGGTATTTCTCAAGACATCGATGTCATCGCGGCATCGTTCGTACGCCGTGCGTCTGACGTCGTTGAGATTCGTCAACTTCTCGAGCGCAACAACGCGTCACACATCAAAATCTATCCAAAAATCGAAAACCAAGAAGGTGTCGACAACATCGACGAAATCTTGGCGATTTCTGACGGTTTGATGGTCGCTCGTGGTGACCTCGGAATCGAGATCCCAACAGAAGAAGTCACACCAGTTCAAAAAGAATTGATCAAGAAGTGTAACGACCTCGGGAAACCGGTCATCACGGCTACACAAATGCTTGATTCAATGCAACGCAACCCGCGTCCAACACGTGCGGAAGCATCTGACGTTGCCAACGCCATCCTCGATGGTACGGACGCAGTCATGCTTTCAGGTGAGACGGCAGCAGGGGACTACCCAATCGAGTCAGTTCAAATGCAAGCAGCAATCGCTGTTCGTACTGAGCAAATGCTCGACTACAAAAACTTGCTCAAAGATCGTCAGAAGCGCAGTGAGCACACGGTAACGGATGCGATCTCACAAGCGGTTGCCCACACGGCAATCAACTTGAACGCGAAAGCGATCTTGACACCGACACAATCAGGTTACACGGCTGCTCGTACAGCGAAGTATCGTCCAGAGGCGAACATCATCGCGGTCACAGAGTCAGAGCGTGTGGCACGTCAATTGAACCTCGTTTGGGGCGTGTACCCAATCGTGGCTGACACGATGCCAAACAACACGGATGAGATGTTGGTACAAGCTTCAGAAGCAGCTCGTCACGCTGGATTCGTTACAGACGGTGACCTCGTCGTCATCTCGGCTGGTATCCCGGCTGCGACTGCTGGTACGACAAACATGATGAAAGTTCATATCGTCGGTCACGCCCTCGCAAACGGACGTGGGATCGGTGAGCGTGGTCTCGTCGGTGAAGTCGTCGTTGCGAACAATGCAGACGAAGCGAATGCGAAAGCGAAAGAGGGCATGATTCTCGTCGCACCATTCACAGATAAAGAAATGATGCCAGCGATTGAAAAAGCGGCTGGAATCATCACAGAAGACGGTGGATTGACGAGCCATGCCGGTATCGTTGGACCATCACTCCGCAAGCCGGTTATCGTCGGTGTCGAATCAGCGACATCAACGTTCCGCGACGGACAGATGATTTCAATTGACCCACTTACTGGTAAAATCTACAACGCGTAATCGAATGCCAATCGAACCGACCTTTTCATGAGGTCGGTTCTTTTTCCATTCAGAAAGAGAGTGTGTGATGAGTGCCTATTTATTCTTGCTGTTGCTCGTATTGATTGGGGTTATCTCCCATAACCAGTCGGTCATCATCGCCAGCAGCGTCCTCTTGATTATTAAAGCGGTCGGATTCGGCGACCAATTGTTCCCGACGCTCGCCTCAAAAGGCATCCATTGGGGGGTAACGATTATTACAATTGCCGTCCTCGTGCCGATTGCGACCGGCGACATCGGATTCCGGGAATTGTGGAATAGTATTAAAGGTCCAGTCGGCATCATCGCGTTCGCCTCTGGAATCTTCGTCGCGCTTGCCGCCGGCCAAGGGGTCCAACTGATGCGGGTCGACCCCGTCGTCACGACGGCATTGCTCGCTGGGACCATCCTGGCCGTCGGTTTCATGAAAGGCGTGCCGGTCGGACCGCTCGTCGGAGCCGGCATCGCCGCCTTGATTTTAGGTGGATTTAGCCTGTTACAAAAATGGTTCTGACATTTTTTGACGGCTGGATACGCTTACATTTCTTTTTTTCAGTAAATTGTTTATACTAGATAAAGGACAGGGTGGAGCGAGCTCGAAACGGATTGGGGAGAGTCTTCGACTCCTCGCCCTTATTCCCTACACACAGACTGTATATGCGGTCGATCACTTTTAAAGACTGAGGGGGAGTTATTGATGTCAACGACAAAAGGTTTAGAAGGAATTGTGGCAGCGGCCTCAAAAGTCAGTTCGATTATCGACGGACAATTGACTTACGGAGGATACACGATTGACGATTTGGCAGACCACGCCACATTCGAAGAGGTTGTTTTCCTATTATGGAACGACCGCCTTCCGAAAGAAGATGAATTAACTGAGCTCTCAGCAGCGCTCGTGAAAGAAGCCAAATTGCCAGAAGACGTCATCGCGACGCTCGAACGGGCACCGAAATCGGCCAATGCGATGGCGACGATTCGGACTGCACTTTCACAGCTCGCGCTTTATGATGAAGAGTCTGAAGATATGAGTCCGGAAGCGAACATGCGCAAAGCGATTCGTCTCCAAGCGCAAATCGCCACGATTGTGACGGCATTCGCTCGTCTTCGTAAAGGCGAACAACCGGTTGCACCAAAACAGGGCTTGTCTTATGCGGGCAACTTCTTGTACATGTTGAATGGAGAAGAGCCGAGCGAGGTCGCCGAGAAGACGATTGACAAGGCACTCATCCTTCACGCCGACCATGAATTGAACGCTTCGACGTTCACGGCACGCGTCTGCGTTGCCACATTGTCGGATATTTATTCTGGTGTGACGGCGGCGATGGGCGCCCTTAAAGGCCCGCTCCACGGAGGTGCGAACGAGGCGGTCATGAAGATGCTTCATGAAATCGGATCGGTCGACAAAGTCGAAGACTACGTCCGCGGCAAGTTCGAACGCCGTGAGAAGATCATGGGCTTCGGTCACCGTGTCTATAAGGACGGCGACCCACGCGCGAAACACTTGAAAGAGATGAGCCGCCAATTGACTGCTCAAATCGGCGAACCGGAATGGTACGAGATGTCTGAGAAAATCGATCATCTCGTCGAGACGGAAAAAGGCTTGAAACCGAACGTCGATTTCTATTCGGCGTCAACATATTACGCGCTCGGCCTCGACGAAGAGTTGTTCACGCCGATCTTTGCTGTCTCACGCATGTCGGGCTGGATTGCCCACATCCTCGAGCAGTACGCGGACAACCGTTTGATCCGTCCTCGCGCTGAATACATCGGCGAGACGAACCGGTCATACGTCCCGGTGAACGAGCGTTAATTGACGCCGAACGAGAAGTTCGAGTCACAATTTAGACATAAACTTTGGTAAACTAACAATTGACGTAGGTCGGCGCTCGCGTCGGCCTACATAAATGTACTTAGGGGGATTCATTATGTTGACACAAAACGAAAAGATTACAGTTGAAAACGGTGTATTAAACGTACCAAACGTACCGACGATTCCATTTATCATCGGCGACGGCACAGGACCTGATATTTGGAACGCATCAGTGCGCGTCTTTGATGCGGCTGTCGAAAAAGCATATGGCGGCGAGAAGAAAATCGAATGGATGGAAGTGTACGCTGGGGAGAAGGCCTACAACCAAAAAGGCGAATGGCTTCCAAACGAGACACTCGATCAAATCCGTGAATATTTGATTGCCATCAAAGGTCCATTGACGACACCGGTCGGCGGCGGAATCCGTTCACTCAACGTAGCACTCCGTCAAGAACTTGACTTGTACACGTGCTTGCGCCCGGTCCGTTACTTCACAGGCGTCCCTTCACCGGTCAAACGCCCAGAGGATACAGACATGGTCATCTTCCGTGAGAACACAGAAGATATCTACGCAGGAATCGAATACGCGTCAGGTAGCGACGAAGTGAAGAAGTTGATCTCATTCTTGAAAGAAGAGATGAACGTCAACAAAATCCGTTTCCCAGAAACGTCTGGAATCGGAATCAAGCCAATCTCGTCTGAAGGAACAAAACGTCTTGTTCGTGCGGCGCTCGAGTACGCCATCGCGAACAACCGTAAATCGCTCACGCTCGTTCATAAAGGAAACATCATGAAGTTCACAGAAGGCGCCTTCAAAAACTGGGGCTATGAGCTTGCAGAAGAAGAGTACGGCGACAAAGTCTTCACATGGGCGCAGTATGACCGTATCAAAGAAGAATCAGGCGAAGCGGCTGCGAATGAAGCGCAATCGAAAGCAGAAGCAGAAGGCAAAATCATCGTAAAAGATTCAATCGCTGATATCTTCTTGCAACAGATTTTGACACGTCCGCGTGAGTTCGATGTCGTGGCCACGATGAACTTGAACGGTGACTACATCTCGGATGCGCTCGCTGCCCAAGTCGGCGGAATCGGAATCGCCCCTGGAGCGAACATCAACTACGTGACGGGCCATGCTATCTTCGAAGCGACACACGGTACGGCACCGAAGTATGCCGGCCTCGACAAGGTCAACCCGTCATCGGTCATCTTGTCTGGTGAAATGATGCTTCGTCATATGAACTGGAACGAAGCGGCTGACCTCATCATCAACTCGATGGAGAAGACGATCGCCTCGAAAGTCGTCACATACGATTTCGCTCGTCTCATGGACGGCGCGACAGAAGTGAAGTGTTCAGAGTTTGCGGATGAATTAATTAAAAACATGTAAGACATCAGCTAAACCAAGGGGGAGAGCACAATGATTCGTCGCAATAAAATCTCGGTTATCGGTAGCGGATTCACGGGGGCCACGACGGCACTGTATTTGGCTCAAAAAGAACTCGGTAACGTCGTCTTGCTCGATATCAAAGAAAACGAGAACCCGACGAAAGGAAAAGCGCTCGATATGCAAGAGACGGCGCCGATTCAAGGGTTTGACTCGTGGATTACAGGGACGTCGGACTATGCCGAAACGGCGGACTCGGATATCGTCGTCATCACAGCGGGAATCGCGCGCAAGCCAGGCATGAGCCGGGACGACCTCGTCTCGACGAACGCCAAAGTGATGCGGGCGGTCACGAAAGAAGTGGCCCGTTACTCGCCGGACGCGATTATCATCGTCTTGACGAACCCGGTCGACGCGATGACGTGTGCCGCCTTCAAAGAGTCGGGCTTCCCGAAAGAGCGGGTTATTGGTCAATCCGGTGTGCTTGATACGGCCCGGTTCCGGACGTTCGTCGCTGCGGAGTTGAATATATCCGTGAAGGACGTTTCTGGATTCGTGCTCGGCGGGCACGGGGATGACATGGTCCCGCTCATCCGCTACTCGTATGCGGGAGGAATCCCGCTCGAGAAATTGTTGCCGACCGACCGCATCGAAGCAATCGTCAATCGGACCCGTAAAGGCGGCGGTGAGATCGTCCAACTGCTCGGTAACGGATCGGCCTACTATGCGCCGGCCGCGGCCATCGTCGAGATGGTCGAAGCGATTCTCAAAGATCAACGGCGTATTTTACCGGCCATCGCGTATCTCGACGGCGAATACGGTTTCCACGACTTGTATCTCGGTGTTCCGACGATTCTTGGTGCGAACGGAATCGAACGTGTGCTCGAACTTGAATTGACGGAAGCCGAAACGGCGGCGCTACAGCGTTCAGCCGACTCGGTCCGCTCCGTCCTGAACGTCCTCAACTGAGGGCTTACCTCGTCTGCCATGGCAGACGAGTTTTTTTGTATGCGTGGCGCATGCTACACTGAAAGCAGAACGTGGATTTGTTTTGTTTTTGTAAAGATTTGCTTTGAGGTTGGTCGTAGGTGGCATTGATTTGTAAAATAGGTAGTGTACATGACTGAACAGATAGATTAGAGGAGGAACTAAGCGTGGCTGATAAAGTAATTGTTGTCGATGACGAGGTGTCGATTGCGACGTTATTAAAGTTTAATTTAGAACAAGCCGGGTTCGAAGTCGAGACGGCGCACGATGGAAAGACCGGACTTGAACTGGCCGAGAAACAAGATGCCGTCTTGATTGTCCTCGACTTGATGTTGCCTGAGATGGACGGTCTTGAGGTTTGTAAACGGCTCCGCCAACAAAAAGTGAACACACCGATTCTCATGTTGACGGCGAAAGATGATGAGTTCGATAAAGTGCTCGGCCTCGAACTCGGTGCCGATGACTATTTGACGAAACCATTCAGCCCACGAGAAGTCGTGGCCCGGGTCAAAGCCATCCTGCGCCGTTCGGCCCCACAAGAAGCGCCGGCGACGGACACGGACGTCATTGAGATTGGTGACGTGAAAATCATCGCGTCGAACTATGAAGTGTTCAAGAACGGCGAACGGCTCGAGTTGACACCGAAAGAGTTCGAACTGTTGGCCTACCTGGCCAAAAATAAAGGACGCGTCTTGACGCGCGACCAGCTCTTGTCGGCGATATGGAATTACGACTTCGTCGGAGATACGCGCATCGTGGACGTCCACATCAGCCACCTCCGGGAGAAGATTGAACCGGTGACAAAAAAACCGACCTATATCAAGACGATTCGCGGCCTCGGCTATAAGATGGAAGAGCCGATGGCCGAATGAAGACGTACCGCTCGCGGTTTTTGACGACGCTCATCCTGCTCGTGACGGGCGTCTTATTAACCCTCGGAATCGTGCTCGGTCAATTATTCAAAGATTTCTATTTGGATTCTGAACGCGACCGCTTGAAAGAAGACGCTGAGTTGGCGGCGCTCTATTTAGACGGAGGCGACCTTGCGGACATCCAAGACTACGTCGGTCAAATCGATGATGAGAGCAGTTTCGATATCTTGCTCCTCAATCGTCGGATGGAAGTCATCGCCGGGACACCGTTTCGGGTCGGTTCCTTTGATTTCCGGATGGATGCCTCGTCGATTCCGGAAGGCGGGACGTTCGGCAACGAGACACGCGAGGACTTGATTCAGTTCACGAAGCCGATCGAACTGTCATCCGGTGACACGGTATATTTGAGTTTTATCCGTTATGTCTCCGATTTGGAAGGGGTGTATGACCGGATTTGGCTGACCATCGCGCTAGCCTTGATTTTCTCGTTCTTCTTAATCCTTTTCGTGTTACACAACCTGACGAACCAATTCATCCGACCGATCGACGAGGCGACCATCGTCTTGCGGGAACTGGCGGACGGGAACTATCGGGCCCGCGTCTACGAGTTGCGAAACGATGAGGAGACGGGCAGCCTGGCCGGGTCGATTAACGTGCTCGCCCGCAACTTGGAGACAATCTCACTCGGGGAATCGGTTCAACGGGCAAGGCTTGAGTCGCTCATCGAGTATATGGGGGCAGGGTTACTTTTGGTCGACGAACGTGGCATCGTGACGCTCGTCAACCGCTCGTATCGCGACATGTTCCAATATGATGAGTTGATGATCGGTCAGTTTTATCATGGAATTTTGCCGAGCCCGGACGTTGAGACGCTGATTGAAGACGTCTATTTGACAGAGGAGCCGCATCGCCGACAACTATCGATTCGGTCCGGTTTCAACCAAAAGACGTATATGGTATCGGCCGCACCGATTTTCAGTGATACAGGCATGTTGCGCGGGACGACGCTTCTCTTTAACGACATCAGCGAGTTGAAGCGACTTGAGAAGATGCGCAAGGATTTCGTCGCGAACGTCAGTCATGAACTGAAGACGCCGCTCACGTCGATTCGTGGTTTCAGCGAGACGCTGCTCGACGGGGCGAAAGAAGTGCCGGAACTACGCGATCAATTCTTGGATATCATTCAAAAGGAAGCGACGCGCATGCAGATGCTCGTCGAGGACTTGCTCGAACTGTCGCGGCTCGAACGGGAAGACTTCCATTTGGAGTTCACCCCGGTCCAACTCAATCAGCTCGTCGAGGAAGTCTGTCTCGTGCTCAGTCAAAAAGCGGAACAGAAATCGATTCACTTGGAGTCACGTCATGATGGGGAAGTCGTCTTGCAGGCGGACATGAACCGAATCAAACAAGTCATCTTGAATCTCGTCGCCAATGCGATTAACTACTCGCCGGAAGGTAGCCAGGTCGAGATTGCGGTCGAGAAGAGACCGGACGGCTCTTATTTGATTGTCAAAGACAACGGCATCGGCATCGCGCCGAAAGAAGTGGGCCGAATTTTTGAACGGTTCTACCGGGTCGATAAGGCGCGGAGCCGAAACTCCGGCGGGACGGGTCTTGGTCTTGCCATCGTCAAGCATATCGTCGATCTCCATCACGCGACGATTCAAGTCGATAGCGTCGAAGGCGAAGGAACGACGTTCACCATCAAATTCCCGAGTGCTTAACAAGGAATTCATGGTGAATTCATACCGGCTTTACAAAGCGATGCTACTCTATGGATGAGACCTCTTCATCATCTCGTGTCCCGATTGGTGCTCATCTCCACTCGATCGGGAAGATCGACCCTTTTCTAGTACCTAGAAAAGGGTCTTTTTTTTCGAACGCATGTACCCGTATGATATGATGGAACCAGATAGAATGGAGGTTGTCCAATGAATAAACTACTACTCCTTGACGGAAACTCACTCACGTATCGTGCCTTTTTCGCGTTGCCTCCGATGACGGATGCGAGCGGTCGAAACACGAACGCCGTGTACGGGTTCACGATGATGTTATTGAAGCTGATGGAAGACGAACAGCCGACACATTTCGCGGTCGCGTTCGATGCGTCGAAAAAGACGTTCCGCCACGACACGTATGCCGACTATAAAGGTGGACGGCAAAAGACACCGGGTGAGCTCCGCGAGCAATTCCCGATCGTCCGTGAGATTTGCGAGGCGTTCGGTATCAAAGTACTTGAGCTCGACCAGTACGAGGCCGATGACATCATCGGGACGCTTTCAAAAAATACCGCGTTCGACCAAGTGACGGTCGTCACGGGTGATAAGGATTTACTGCAGTTGATTGACGACCGTGTCACCGTCTATTTGACAAAGCGCGGCATCACTGACGTCGAGACGATGGACGCAGCGGCGTTCCACGAGCGGTATGAGGGACTGAGTCCGCTTCAAATGATTGATTTGAAAGGTCTGATGGGCGATAAATCCGACAACATCCCGGGTATCCCCGGTGTCGGTGAGAAGACGGCCCTCAAATTGCTCACAGCTTACGGTTCTGTGGAAGGCCTATATGAACATACGCATGAACTGAAAGGGAAACAAAAAGAGAAGGTCGAGGCGAACGAGCGGGAAGCGCTCATGTCGAAACAATTGGCGACGATTTATACCGACGTGCCGATTGACGTCACCATGGACGAGCTCACGTTCCATCCGTATGACGCTGGAAAAGTGAAGCCGTTGTTCATGAGCCTGCAGTTCAAGTCGCTTCTCGGGAAACTGAGTCTCGACGCGTCGAGCGAGGAAGCCGTGGAAGTACGTGATGTGAACCATATTGGGATTGACGAGCAAGATTTGACAGAAGCGGTCCTCTTCCTCGAGCAACTTCGCGACGATTATTTCGAAGAATCGGTCATTGGCGTGGCCATCGCTTCAAAAGCCGGGGTGACCGTCGGTGACGTGTCGCTCTTAGACGTGCCGGCTGTCCGCGAATGGCTGGCGGATGAAAACCGGGCCACGATTTGTCTCGATGCGAAACAGACGATCATTCAATTGAAACGCCACGGCGTGTCGCTCCGAGGCTACGAGGACTTGCTCGTCGCTGGCTATTTGCTCAACTTGTCGGGCGGGACGACGCTCGACTCGATTGCCGCTCATTTCGAATACGCCTTGCCTGAAGATGAGGCCGTGTATGGAAAAGGGGCAAAACTGCACGTGCCGGAACAAGACGTCCTCGAGCAACACCTCGGGGAGAAGGCGATGGCCATCTTGACGTTGTTCGTCAACGTCAGTAACGAACTCGTCAAAAACGAGCAGACATCGCTGTATGAGGATTTGGAACGACCGCTCGCCTCGGTGCTCGCTGAGATGGAGTGGGCCGGGATTCATGTCGATGTGGCGACGTTGAAGGTGATGGAAGACGATCTTCGCGAACGCCTGCTTCAGCTCGAGACCGAAATTCACAGCCTCGCCGGTGAAGCGTTCAATATCAATTCACCGAAGCAACTCGGCGTCATCTTGTTCGAGAAGCTGGCGTTGCCGCCGGTCAAGAAGACAAAGACGGGGTACTCGACGGCGGCGGACGTGCTTGAGAAGCTTGCACCACTCCACCCGATCGTCGAACATATCATGCATTACCGCGAACTTGGGAAGTTGCAGTCGACGTACGTCGAGGGGTTACAGAAAGTCATCAAGGACGACGGGAAAATCCATACCCGTTACACGCAGACGTTGACGCAGACGGGACGATTATCGTCGGTCAACCCGAACTTGCAAAACATCCCGATTCGCTTGGAAGAAGGGCGCCGGATTCGTAAGGCGTTCACGGCGAGCGAATCCGATTGGGTGCTCTATGCGGTCGACTACTCACAAATCGAACTCCGCATCATGGCCCACATGTCGCAGGATGAAAAGATGCTCGAGGCGTTCCTGCATGACGAGGATATCCATACGTCGACGGCAGCCAACGTGTTCCGGGTCGCCAAAGAAGAAGTGACGTCGCTCATGCGACGCCAAGCGAAAGCGGTCAACTTCGGAATCATCTATGGCATTAGTGATTACGGGCTGTCGCAAAACCTCGGCATTAGCCGAAAAGAAGCGCAGACGTTCATCGATACGTACTTCGAGCAGTTCCCAGGAGTGAAACGATTCATGGATGCCGCCATCGAACGGGCCCGGGAACACGGCTACGTCGAGACGATGTTGAAACGCCGCCGCAATATCCCAGACATCCATTCCCGCAACTTCAACTTGCGCGGTTTCGCCGAACGGACGGCCATCAATACGCCGATTCAAGGGACGGCAGCCGATATTATCAAGAAAGCGATGATTGACGTCGATGTGGCGCTCCGCGAATCGGGCTTACGCTCGAAACTATTGCTTCAAGTCCACGATGAACTCATCTTCGAAGGACCGAAAGCAGAGACGGAAGCGCTCGAAAAAATCGTCAAGCAAGCGATGGAGCACACAATCACCTTGGATGTCCCGCTCCGCGCGGACGGTTCGTTTGGTGAGACGTGGTTCGACACGAAATAAGAGCGAGAAAGGAAATCAATATGCCTGAATTACCAGAAGTGGAGACGGTCTGTCGCCGATTGCGACCGTTCGTCTCCGGAAAAACGATTGCAAATGTCGAAGTGCTCGACGCGAAAATCATTCGGGGACACGAACCGGAGATTTGGAAACAACAGTTGCTCGACGAGACGATACAAGACGTCGAGCGACGGGGGAAATTTATTTTGTTCAAATTGACGAACGGATATCTCGTTTCGCATCTCCGAATGGAAGGGAAATTCTTCCCACATGACGAAATGGTCAATCCGGTCAAACATACGCACGTTGTCTTCACGTTCACGGACGGGACGACGCTTCATTACAACGATGTCAGAAAGTTCGGCACGATGGAACTGAAGACGAATGACGAGTTGTATGTGACACCGCCGCTGTCGCTACTCGCACTTGAACCGTTCGATTCGGGAGTGACGGCGGAGACGCTCCACACCCGCTTGAAGCGGATGAATGTCCGTGCCATCAAGACGGCACTCCTTGACCAGTCGATTTTCGTCGGTCTCGGCAACATTTACGTCGATGAGACGTTGTTCCGGGCCGGGGTCCATCCGACGCGCCCGGCGGCCTCGCTCTCGCTTGACGAGGTGCGCTCGGTGCATCAAGAAGCTGTGGCCGTGTTGACTGAAGCGATTGAGCGCGGCGGGAGCACAATCCGAAGCTACACGAATCCGGATGGGGCGAGCGGAACGTATCAAGAGACGCTCTACGTATATGGTCAGACCGGTGAGCCGTGTAAACGATGCGGCCGACCGATTGAAAAGATGAAATTGGGCGGACGGGGCACGCACTACTGTCCGCACTGCCAACAGTAAGAGGTGGACACGATGTTGAAGATTGGTTTGACAGGTGGAATTGCGACAGGGAAGTCGACCGTATCCCGTCTGTTTCGAAAACAAGGAATCCCGATTATCGATGCCGATAAAATGGCGCGGATCGTCATCGAGCCGGGAGGCAAGGCGTTCGCGGCCGTTCGTGAGGCGTTCCCACAATGCTTCTCGGGCGACGCATTGAACCGTCAGGCGCTCGGACGTGAGATTTTCCATGATGATGCCAAACGTCAATTGCTGAATCAACTCATGCATCCGGCCATCCGCGAGGAGATGCTCGAGGAGATGCGTGGCTATGAGGCGGCGGGCGAGAAGGTCGTCATCTTCGACATCCCGCTCTTGTTCGAAGGGACGATGCGGGACCTCGTCGATTATACGGTCGTCGTCTATTGTCGGGAGGAGATTCAGCTGATGCGCCTCATGGAGCGGAACGGCTTGACGAAAGCTGAAGCGCTCGCGCGCATCCATGCCCAAATGCCGATTGAAGAGAAGAAGCAACAGGCTGATTTTTTAATCAACAACAACGGTGCCTTAGGCGATTTATCGGCCCAAGTGGCCCGCCTCGTCGAACAATTTGAAGACATGAAAAAAGAAGGCGACTGAGCGCCTTCTTTTTTTGTTCAGTTCAATGGGTCTGAGTCCGGTCGGCCTTTCTTCCATGTGTCGAAGATGGCTCGGCCGTCACTTGGATGACCGTTCGAATAATAAATCGGATAGAGCGAGAAGAACACGTAATAAAACGAGAAGTACGCGAATTGATACGTATATAGCGTCGGTTCAATCTCACGCATCAAGATGAAGGCGTTCACGATCAAGATGCTCGATAGGTTGAAGATGGATCCGCCCGCGTAGACGAGACTCCGGGTCAAGCGGTTACTATATTTCAAGTCGCTGAACTGACACCACGCGTCATAGAAGTAGACACGGTTGAATTGCAGGCGCCCGACTTTGAATAATTTCTTACCGGTCCCAATCTCCATATCGAGCGAACCCCCAAATAGTTTCGCGAAGAAGAAATGGCCGAATTGATGGATAATCGTCACTATCGGCAAAATGATGAAAAACGAGATGATAAATTTGTCTAAATCGGTCCAATCGAACATGCTGTCTAGCTCCTTTCCAAGCTCTTCACCAAATTTCCCTCTTTTTCAAATCTGAAACTGTAAAAAAGTGAAAGAAATGTGACGATTCATAGTGAAAACGCTTCCATTTTTCCGTTATAATGGTGTCGTAACGCAGAAAAAAGGGGGACTTTACATGGGGACGAAAGTTGCAATCAATGGATTTGGTCGAATCGGGAGAATGGTATTCCGAAAATTGATGCTTGAAGGGCGTCACGACGTGGTCGCCATCAATGCGAGTTATCCGGCGGAGACGCTCGCCCACTTGATTAAGCACGACACGGTCCACGGACCGTTCACACTCACGGTCCGGGCGCATGGGGATGCGCTTGAAGTTGATGGGAAGCGAATCATGCTCGTCTCCGAGCGTGATCCGGAGCGGTTGCCGTGGAATGAGCTCGGGGTTGAAATCGTCATCGAGGCGACCGGTAAATTCAATTCAGATGTCGGGGCGAGAAAACATTTGACGGCCGGTGCGAAGAAAGTTATTTTGACGGCACCAGGAAAAGGGGAGCTGCGGACGATTGTCATGGGGGTCAACGATCGTGACTATTTACCGGAACACGATCACGTCATTTCGAACGCGTCGTGCACGACGAACTGTCTCGGCCCGGTCGTGAAAGTATTAGACTCGACGTTCGGCATCGAGACGGGACTCGTCACGACCGTGCATGCCTATACGAATGATCAAAACAATATCGACAATCCGCATAAAGACCTACGGCGCGCCCGTGCTTGTGGTAGTTCCATTATACCGACTTCGACCGGGGCTGCCAAAGCCATCGGACTCGTCTTGCCTGAATTGCAAGGTAAGTTGAACGGGATGGCACTTCGCGTCCCGACACCGAACGTCTCGCTCGTTGACCTCGTCGTCGAGTTGCGCCGGGACGTGACGGTCGATGAAGTAAATGAGGCGTTCGAGCGCGCGGCTCACGGAGAGATGACGGGCATCCTCGGTGTCTCGAACGAACCGCTCGTCTCGATCGACTTCAACGGTGATGAGCGTTCGTCGATTATCGATGCTGATTCGACAATGGTTCTCGGTGGAAACCATGTTAAAGTACTTGCTTGGTACGATAACGAGTGGGGCTATTCGTGCCGTGTTGTTGACCTATTGGACATGGTCGCGAGCTACTTGCAAATCGGGCAACAAGAAACCCACGTTTGAAAAAATATATTTACACAAAAATATTTTTAATGAATTGAAACAAATGTCTTGTATCGACGTCCCAAACACGATACACTCTAACTCGTGAACTTCAATTGGTCTGACAAACGCAACTTAAAGGGTTAGGACCTCTTAGGACTAACTTGCCCCCGTGGTTGTGGGCGATTCAGGCACAAAGTGAGTGAACATCAACTACTTTGAGACCATTGATGTAAAGGGGGATCCACTAATATGGATACTATGGGACGTCACATTATTACAGAACTTTGGGAGTGCAATCCCGACAAATTGAACGATATCGACTACATCGAGCGCTTGTTCGTCGATGCAGCACTTCGTTCGGGCGCTGAAGTCCGCGAAGTCGCTTTCCACAAATTTGCGCCACACGGTGTAAGTGGAGTTGTTATCATCTCAGAATCACACTTAACGATTCACAGTTTCCCAGAGCATGGCTACGCATCAGTCGATGTGTTCACATGTGGGGACCGAATCGATCCGGCCACAGCTTCGCAGTACATCGCGGAAGGCTTGGAAGCAAAAGTTCGTGAGGACGTGAAACTTGATCGCGGAATGGGACCGATTCGTGTTCCGGAAGCGCAAGTTGCAATCAGCAAATAATCAGATTGACCTTTTGAGGCTGGCCGAATTTCGGTCAGCCCTTTTAATTGTTTTGTTAACCGCTTAATTTTGATATGCTTAACCTATATAAATAAGGTGTCGAGGTGGATAATGGGATTATTGGATAAGTTTCAAACACATGTCCAGACGGACGATTCGCATAAAAATGAGGCGCTGCGCACACGTTACGTGGCAGCATCGCCGACCGCCGTGCTCACGTGGCTCCGCGAACGAATTGAGGCACAAGGACAAACGGTTCGCCGTGTCGATACAGACCGGGGCGAAGTGGCGTTTAACGGCGACGGCTGGGACGCGCTGGCGACAGTCATTCAAGTGGATGGCGGACGTACGGCTGTCGACTTCACGTTGAACCGGGATCAGATGCTCGGGCCGGACCTTGGTCAAATCGTCACCACATATTATGAGGCGCTGCAAGTGAAATTCCCGCTCCGCGCCATCGGGAATCAATCTGTCGAACGATAAGGAGGGCTGAGCATGCGTTGTCCTAAATGCGATCATAATGGAACGAGAGTGCTCGACTCCCGACCAGTACAAGATTTCTATTCGATTCGTCGCCGTCGCGAATGCGAGGAGTGCGGCTATCGCTTCACCACGTTTGAAACGGTCGAACAGACCCCGCTCATCATCGTCAAAAAAGACGGGAATCGGGAAGAGTTCAGCCGGGAGAAAGTGCTTCGCGGCATTATTCGGGCGTGCGAGAAACGTCCGGTCACGCTGGAACAACTCGAAGGTGTGGTCACGAAAGTCGAACAGCAGCTACGGGCCCTTGGCCAATCGGAGATTCCGAGTGAACAAGTCGGTGAGCTCGTGATGAATGAATTGGCACGCGTCGATGAAGTGGCCTACGTCCGCTTCGCGTCCGTCTATCGCCAGTTCAAAGATATCTCTGTGTTCTTTAAAGAACTTGAAGATTTAATGAAGCAAGAAAAATCGACCAACTAGAGGGGCGGCCTGCTGGTCGCCTTTTTTCAGGGGAGACCTATCATGGAAAAAGAACGAATCCTGTACGGGACTGACGAACTGTTGATTATGAGCACTGGGCTCATCGATCGCGAGTCGTATCAGTCGTTGTATCACTTATATCAGCCGGTCATCGGTGTGAAGGCACTTGCGATGTATCAGACGCTTTGGAGCGAGCTGAAGCCCGGGAAGATGAAATCGAATTATATGTCGCACAGCGCGCTCTGTGAAATGCTCGATTACTCGATTAACGAGCTGACGGACTGTCTGTTCCGGCTCGAGGCGATCGGTCTCGTCCGGACGTATAAGACGAAAGATGAGCGTTTGACCCAGTACGTATATCAACTGCGTGTCCCGCTCGCACCCCATACGTTCTTGAACGACGGACTGTTGTCGAGTTTTCTCTTCTATAAAGTCGGGGAAGTTCGCTTTAAACAGTTGCAAGGACGATTCACGATCGATCCATTGCCGGCCGGGATTATCGAGGTGACGAAAGACTTTAATGAAGTGTTCGACGTCAAAGGCGTCAATCATATGGCGTTCACCCAAAAGAACTACGAGAAACCTGACCGCGCCAAAATCGAGATCAACTATACGTTCGATATGGAAATCGTCAAAAAACTGACGAACTTCCCCGTCGGCTTCTTCACGAAGAAGCTCGATGAGACGATCACGAAGCTTGCCTACGTCTCACAAATCGATGAAGAGACGATGGCCGAGATGTTGAAGGAGTATTTCGTCCACGAGGCGTATCTACCACTCAGCGAGCAAGAGAAACGCGACGGCTGCCGCCAAATGGTGTTGCAGTTGAAGAAGAAACAAACGCGCCATCGGAAAGTGAAGTCGGACGAGACGGTAAAAGCAGAAATCGGTGATTTGCATGACGTGACGGTCATGGAAGAAGCGCATCCGCATCAATACGTGTCGACGTTACGTAAGACGCCACAACTGTCGAAGAGTGACGAGCAACTCATTATCGATCTCGTCGATACGCTCGGGCTCGCGCCAAGTGTCATCAATGCATTGTTCTATTACTGTATCGAAGTGAAGAAGCAGACGCGGCTCAGTGAGAACTATGTCATGCGGATCGCGACGAGTTGGAAGACGGCGGGCTATTTAAACGCTAAAGACGCGTTGGAACAAGAAGCGACACAAGATGCGCTCATCGAGAAGAAACAGCAGAAACGGGAGAATGTGCAACAGCGGACGACCGTCGGCTCGAGACGCAAAGACAAGACCGAGTTGCCAAAATGGCTCGAAGACGAGGCGAAAGAGCAACGGACGTACGATCAAAAACGAAAACAAGAGCTCGAGGCATCGGTCCCGGACGACGCGGAACTCGTTAAGCTGTTGAATGAATTGAAAGAGAAAGGATGAGGGACATGGAACGCATCAATCAAACGCTCGCCCAAATGATGAACCGGAAAGAAGTGCGGGAAGCGTACGAATCGATTCGCCGGCGCACCCTCGAACATCCAGAAGTCGTCGCTTTTTTAAAGGCACATCCGGAGTTAGACGAGACGGCGGTCGAGGTCGGCTTTACGAAGCTCAGTGAATATGCGGAACAGATGGACGGTAAGAAGCTCGTCGAGGAGCAAGCCGTCATCCCGGGCCATCAGCCGGTGCTCTATGTCGACCTCGGTCAAATCGCAATCCGTTATGAAGAGACGGTGAAGCATCGTCAAGCACGGCGCCAAAAAGAGATGGACCGGAAGTTCAAGAGCCTATTCTTGCCGGAGGAAGTGCGAGAGGCGAGCTTTGAATCGTTCGACTGGTCCGATGATGCCCGTAAAATCGCACTCCGTGAATCGATGCGGTTCGTCTCAGGCATGAAGACCCGCCAAAAAGTGAACGGTTTATACCTTCACGGCAGCTTCGGCGTCGGGAAGACGTACTTGCTCGCGGCGATCGCTAATGAGCTGAAAGTGGCGGACATCGAGACGATCCTTGTCCACGCCCCGGGATTCGTCTCGGAAGCGAAACGGAAAATCCGGACCGACTCGTTCGATTCGTTTTTGACGTCATTCCAACACGTGCCGGTGTTATTGATTGATGACATCGGGGCCGAGGCGATCAGTCCGTGGGTACGAGATGAACTGTTCGGCATTATTTTGCAGTATCGCATGATGCATCGCTTGCCGACGCTTTACAGCTCGAACTTCAGCGGAGAAGAGCTCGAGACCCACTTCTCGATCGACGGTTCGCCACAGAACAAAATGAAGGCGCAGCGGCTCATGCAACGCATCTCGACGACGACGACGCAAATCGAGTTAAAAGGTGAGAATCGACGGCGGTAAAGGGATTGTATTTCTGGAACGAGTTGACTATACTAATAAGCATATAACCGATGCATTGAAGAGGACATGAGACGTCGTAACGGGTTTCAAAGCGAGGGAAGGCTGGTGAGAGCTTCCTAAACACGCCGATCGCCTTACTCCCTCAGAGCACCGTACGGGTCAATCGTGCGGCGATTCACACTCGTTATCGTGTGTTCGAGCCAAGCGGATCGCTTGGGAACGAGGGTGGTACCACGAGAATCAAAGCTCGTCCCTTTCATAGGGATGGGCTTTTTTTATTTTCTTTTAAATGTAGAGAGGGGAAGTTGACACATGATTCAATTGACATTTCCAGATGGGGCCGTCAAAGAGTTTGAGGCCGGCATCACAGCAGAAGAAGTAGCAGGTTCAATCAGTCCAGGACTTCGTAAAAAAGCAATCGCCGCCAAAATCGATGGTGAGATGATCGATTACCGTCGTCCGATTGAACACGACGGTAAAATCGAGCTCGTCATGCCCGACTCAGAAGACGGCATCGATTTGATGCGCCACTCGTCAGCCCACTTGATGGCCCAAGCCATCAAACGGTTGTACGGCGAAGAAGGTAGCATCTACCTCGGCATCGGACCGACAATCGAGAACGGTTTCTATTATGATATCGAGATGGATCGCCGCATCAACGAGGAAGACCTTCCAGAAATCGAGAAAATGATGAAACGAATCGTCGACGAGAACTTGGACATCACACGCGAAGTCGTCTCGCGCGACGAAGCGCTCGAGCGCTACAAACAGCTCGGGGACCCACTCAAAATCGAATTGATTGAAGATATCCCGGCGAGCGAGACGCTCACGATTTACCATCAAGGCGAATTCTTCGACTTGTGCCGCGGACCGCACGTCCCATCGACATCGAAATTGAAAGTGTTCAAGTTGATGAGTGTGGCCGGTGCTTACTGGCGCGGCGACTCGGACAACAAAATGCTTCAGCGGATTTACGGAACGGCGTTCGCGACGAAAGAACAACTCGCGGAGCACCTGCGTCTATTGGAAGAAGCGAAAGAGCGCGATCACCGCAAACTCGGGAAAGAACTCGATCTCTTCTTCGTGTCGCAAGAAGTCGGCCAAGGTTTGCCGATGTGGCTCCCGAAAGGTGCCTCGATCCGTCGTACGGTCGAACGTTATATCGTCGACAAAGAGCTCGAGCTCGGGTATCAGCACGTCTACACACCGGTCCTCGGTTCGGTCGACCTGTATAAGACATCGGGTCACTGGGATCACTATCAAGACGATATGTTCCCGAAAATGGAGATGGACAACGAAGAACTCGTCCTTCGTCCGATGAACTGTCCGCACCACATGACGATCTATAAACATGAGCCGCGCTCATACCGCGAACTCCCGCTTCGTATCGCTGAGCTCGGCGGTATGCACCGTTACGAGATGTCAGGGGCGCTTACAGGCCTCCAACGCGTCCGTTACATGGTGTTAAACGACGGGCATACGTTCGTCACACCGGAGCAGATGAAACAAGAGTTCAAAGATATCGTCCACTTGATTCAAGAAGTGTACGCTGACTTTGGCATCAAGGATTATCGCTTCCGCTTGTCGTACCGTGACCCGGCCGATAAAGAGAAGTACTTCGACAACGATGCGATTTGGGAAACAGCCCAACGTCAATTGAAAGAGACGATGGATGAGCTCGGTCTCCCGTATTTCGAAGCAGAAGGCGAAGCGGCATTCTACGGACCGAAACTCGACGTCCAAGTCCGCACGGCGCTCGGCAAAGAAGAGACATTGTCGACAGTCCAACTCGACTTCTTGCTCCCTGAGCGGTTCGACTTGACGTACACAGGACCAGACGGCAAAGACCATCGCCCGATCGTCCTTCACCGTGGTGTCGTCTCGACGATGGAGCGTTTCGTCGCTTACTTGATCGAAGAGTATAAAGGAGCGTTCCCGACATGGCTCGCCCCGGTCCAAGTCAAATTGATTCCTGTCTCGCACGTTCATGACGAATATGTCGCAGAAGTGAAGGCAGAGCTCGTCAAGCGCGGTGTCCGCGTCGAAACGGACCTCCGTGACGAGAAGCTCGGCTATAAGATCCGAGAAGCACAGATGAAGAAAATCCCGATGACACTCGTCCTCGGTGATAAAGAGCGCGATGAGCGTGCGGTCAACATCCGCCGGTATGGACAGCAAGAACAAGTATCGGCTACACTCGATGCGTTCTTGGCATCCCTCACAGAAGAAATCGCGAACCGTTCACGTTAATCGGTCGACCATCCTTCGCCGGAAGGGTGGTCGTTTTTTCGGTCTCAAGACGGATGCGGAACGAGTGATGGAAACGTAAGGTAGAAGAAAGGAGTGATTCATTTTGAATTATATGAAACCATTAGTGGCGTTGACGATCGGTTCGGTCGTCGCGACAAGCATGATTCCAAAAGTAAACGCAGAAGCCATCGTTGATGACACGATTGTCACACTCGGTGAATCATTATCAGCCAGCCAACGGGATTGGGTGCTCGAACGAGTTGAGGCACCGGCTGGAATTGAACCGATTATCACGACCGCGGCCGATGAAGATAAGTACTTAGGGGATGCCGTCCCACAAGCACAACGCGGCGGGGGTATGTATTCATCAGCCCGTATCAAACTGACTGACGGGACTGGACTCGATATCAAAACGGAAAACGTGACATGGGTCACCGAAGATATGTATGCGAACGCGCTCGTGACCGCCGGTGTCACCGATGCCGACATTTACATCACATCTCCGATTCGTGTCACCGGGACGTCGGCGTTGACGGGCATCATGAAAGCGTACGATCAGACAGCTGAAGAGACAGGCATTCAATTGTCCGAAGAGCGGAAAGACTTGGCGCAGGAAGAACTGGCTGTCACGTCTGAAATCGGGAAGACAGTCGGTCAAGAGGACGTGGCCGGTCTCATGAACGAGATTAAAGCTGAGATTGCGAACAAGGCACCGGAGACGAACATCGAGATTCGCGATATCGTCATCCAAGTGTTGAATCAAAACAACGTCCAATTGTCTGATACGCAATTGACGCAATTGACGACGCTGTTCGAAAACATGCAGCAAGCGAACCTCGACTGGGGAGCGATCAGTAACGGGCTACAAGGGGCTGGCCAAGACGTCCAGGCGTTCCTCGAGACCGAGGAAGTTCAAGGTTTCTTCGCCCGCTTGTTCGAAGCACTCAGCAACTTCTTCAAATCATTAACGAATTGATCGACGTTGACCACGTGACAGATGGTATTGAAAAAAGGGCGAGCGCCCTTTTTCAATACCATCGTTTATGGATATAGTCGCGAGCGGACTCATGGTCGTCGACAATCTTCAACGTGATTCGGTTCATTTCTTCTAATAAGTCCGTCAAAATCGCTTCGAGCTTGGCATCACTCACCTCATGGTGGCGCATCGTCTCTTGTACGATGTGTTTGATTTGGTCGTGATAATCATGGTCGTCTTTCACTTGCTTTCTCCAAGACACGGTCCATCCCTCCTTTTTTATTTTATTCCCTTGGAAAAGGTATTGCGAAACAGCGAAATGACTGTTATCATCATAAAAGTGTGAGCTACCAATTATTCATGCGCGAATTCTTGACATCTTAATCCTATTGGTGTTAAGATGACATAGTGATTAAATACAACAAAGCAGAAGCGCCCGCTTCTCACCTCGTCCGAACAGATTCGGTCAGGTCCATCATGTACGTGAAGCAGTCGAGCCTTGGTCTCTACTGTCTCCGAAATGATGTGTGGGCGGGAAACTGCCGACGCTTTTTTTATTGCCATGTTGTCTTATCAATCTAAAACTCGTGCAACCGCACGATGGAGGTGCTAACCATTAGCAAAGAGCTCTTTATCAACGAAAACATTCGTGCCCGTGAAGTTCGCTTAATTGGAGCGGACGGTGCACAACTCGGTGTGCAATCGCGTAATGAAGCATTACGTTTAGCAGAAGAGGCTGAACTCGATCTCGTCTTGGTCGCCGACAAAGCTAACCCACCGGTCGCTAAAATCATGGACTATGGGAAATACCGTTTCGAACTCCAGAAAAAGGAGAAAGAAGCGCGTAAAAACCAAAAAGTCATCCAATTGAAAGAAGTGCGCCTCAGCCCGACAATCGAGGAAAACGATTTCCAAACGAAATTGCGTAACGCTCGCAAATTCCTTGAAAATGGTAACAAAGTGAAAGCGTCGATCCGTTTCCGCGGACGCGCCATCACACACTCGGAAATCGGCCGACGCGTCATGGAAAAATTGGCGGCGGAATGTGCCGACTTGGCAACAGTTGAGCAAAAGCCGAAGATGGAAGGACGCAGCATGTTCTTAGTGCTGGCTCCGAAGAAAGAAGATTAATCATCGAGTCATAGTGGGGAGGAAATACTCATGCCGAAAATGAAATCGCACCGTGGTGCTTCTAAACGTTTCAAACGTACTGCATCAGGTAAACTCAAGCGTTCACACGCTTACACAAGTCACTTGTTTGGTAACAAATCGACTAAAGCGAAACGTAAGCTCCGTAAAGGTGCTATCGTCTCAGCTGGAGACTTCAAACGCATTCGCAACATGATCGCGAAGTAATACAGAAAGAATTTAGGAGGGAAACCATATGCCACGCGTAAAAGGCGGTTATACGACTCGTCAACGTCGTAAAAAGCAAATCAAGCTTGCCAAAGGTTATTTTGGCTCGAAACACATTCTATTTAAAGTAGCAAAACAACAAGTCATGAAGTCACTCATGTACGCTTACCGTGACCGTCGTCAAAAGAAACGTGATTTCCGTCGTCTTTGGATCACACGTATCAATGCGGCAGCACGCACAAACGGTCTTTCATACAGCCGTATGATGCACGGCCTCAAGCTCGCAGGGATCGACATCAACCGTAAGATGCTTGCTGAGCTTGCTGTGACAGATGCACAAGCATTCGCGTCACTTGCTGATACAGCTAAATCAAAATTGAACGCGTAATCGTTCAATCGACAGCGCCGAGACCTTATCTCGGCGCTTTCTTTTTTCTGATTTATTCCGTGAACTACTCACCACTTGCTCGCTTCACAATCTGAAGTGGGAGCTTCTTGGGAAGACCGTGCTTAGACCAGCCACGGTTATGGGCCAAGCTCGTCGGGCAGTCCCTGCCCTGATTGTTTCAGTCGGCGAGGCGCAACAGGTTGAGGCTCGCGTTGACGTCGCGGTCGTGGTGTGCGCCGCACGTGGCACACGTCCACTCGCGGATGTCCAACCCCTTCTTGCCGCCGTTCTCGCCGCAGCTCGAACAGACCTGGGTCGAGGCGAACTACGGGTCGGCCTTGATCAGCTTCCGCCCGTAGAATTTACATTTATATTCGAGTTGTCGGACGAACTCGCCCCATCCGGCGTCCCCGATCGATTTCGCCAGGCGGCGATGTTGCATCATCTCCCTCGGCTTCAGCGTCTCGACCACGACGACTTGGTTCTCGTCGACGATGCGTCGCGACAGCTTGTGGAGGAAGTCGTGCCGTCGGTTCTTGACCTGTTCGTGTGTCTTCGCGAGGAGGAGCCGCGCCTTCTCACGGTTCCGGCTGCCGGGCTTCTTTCGGGCGAGCGCGCGTTGCGCCCATTTCAGCCGTGCCTCGGCCTGTCGCAGGTTGCGCGGGTTCACAATCTTCTCCGTGACGAGATCGTCGTTCGTCATGACGGCGAAGTGGTCCAGCCCGAGGTCGATCCCGATGTTGTGCTCGGCCGGGACTCACGGCTCGTCGTCCTGATTGACGAGGAGCGATACGAAGAACTTGCCCGTCCGTGTCATCGACACGGTCGCAGACCGGATCTCCCCTTCGAAACTTCTGTGTTGTGTGAACCGGATGAACCCGACCTTCGGCAGACGGACTTTTCCCGCCTCGATGCGGATCGTGCCGTGCTGGTTGTTCGTCGTGTAGGAGGCGCGCGCCCTCCGTCTCGACTTGAACACCGGGAAGCCGGCCGTCCCGGCGAAGAACTTCGCGAACGCCGTGTCGAGGTGCAGCTTCGCGTTCGCGAGCGCGAGGCTGTCCGCCTCGCACAGGAACGGGAACAGCGGCTTGTAGGAGGCCGGTGTCGGCGATTTCCGCCTCGGCCCGCCGCTCGCCTTCGCCTCCTCATGGATGGCGATGCGGTCCTCGAGCAACTTGTTGTAGATGAAGCGGGCGCAGCCGATCGTCTTGATCAGGAACTCGGCCTGCGCCGCCGTCGGGTGGAGCCGGTATTTGTATGCCTTCAGCATGTCCGCCCCTCCTTTGCCCGATGTCAGGATGATGCTCGTCCCATTCCGATACCCGCGAAGGGGGGAGGGAAATCTGACGGAATCACGAACTTTTGTTCGTTATATTTGTCACAGGGATATCCAAAGGGTTCGCAAGCAGGCGATTCATCTCCCACCTACGCTGGGCTTCGCCCCGGACGTTTAGAGGTGGGAGAATTCTCGCTTAATTATGTTAAACTTAAGATAAGGAGGACGTCCCATGGATCAATCAGTCTTAGCCATCGTCGCGTTGGCACTCATCGTCTTGAATGTCTATACGTACTTGCAGGCGAAACGGTACACGCTCGGCGAAGGTGATTTCAACGTCTTATATGCTTATGCCGGCGGTGCGATCGGTGCTCTGTTCGGGCTTCATTTGACGCGGAAAAAGGCGGTTCATGCCCCAAAAAGCGTTCAAATACAAGTATTGATTTTGGCAGTCGGCTGGTCTTTAATGATTTTAGTACTGCTTTGAATGCAGAATAGGAGGAGCAACCGGTGAACTGGACAACATTATTTGATCGGCAGCGTGAATTAGATGAGCGGATCAAAGAAGAACATCAACTATCCGGGAACCAATTTGATGAGCGGCTACTCGCTTTGCTCGTCGAACTTGGTGAACTCGCCAATGAGACCCGTAGCTTTAAATTTTGGTCAACGAAGGGCCCGTCGCCTCAAGACGTGATCTTAGAAGAGTATGTCGACGGCATTCATTTCTTATTGTCGCTCGGTCTTGCCCTCGGGTATGAACGCGATTCGTTCCCAGCAGGTAGCTCGTATCTTGATGCGACTGACGCTTTTTTAGACGTGTTCCGCAAAGTGACGAACTTTGGTTTGTCGAAGACGGAACCGATGTACGAGACGCTGATGGCGGCTTATCTCGAACTTGGCTATACGCTCGGCATCAACGAAGAGTTGATGGTGATGGCGTATATGGCAAAAAATGAAAAGAACCATGAGCGACAAAATCAAGGTTACTAATCGAAACGAAGGAGCGATGTCCCATGAACGAATCATTACATATGCTGAAACGCTTGACGGATGCCACCGGTGTCCCGGGAAATGAAGGAGAAGTCCGCTCATTGATGCGCGAATACTTGGAGCCTCACGTGGAAGCGTTCGAACAAGACGGGTTAGGCAGTCTGTTTGGACGGGTGACGGGCAACGCGGATGGACCGCGTGTCATGATTGCCGGCCATATGGATGAAGTCGGCTTCATGGTGACACGAATCGAAGAAGGGGGCTTCTTACGTTTCCAAGCGCTCGGTGGCTGGTGGAACCAAGTATTGCTCGCGCAACGCATGGACGTCGTCACACGCTCAGGCGAAAAAATCCCTGGAGTCATCGGTGCGAAACCGCCGCACGTGCTTCCGCTCGAGGCGCGCAAGAAACCTGTCGAGATTAAAGACATGTTCCTCGATATCGGTGCGACGTCGAAAGATCAAGTCGCGGAGTGGGGCATTCGCCCGGGCGATACGGTCGTCCCACACTGTGAGTTCACGGTCATGAAAAATGAAGACTTCTTGATGGCCAAAGCGTGGGATAACCGAATCGGTTGTGCCATCGCCATCGAGGCGGCGAAACGATTGAAAGACGACGAAGTTCCGGGTGTTGTCTTTACTGGAGCGACGGTCCAAGAAGAAGTCGGGTTGCGCGGTGCCGTCACGGCTGCCAACTTGGTCAAACCGGACGTCGCCATCGCCGTCGATACGGGTATTCCTGGAGATACACCAGGGATGACACCGGCAGAAGGATTGTCGAAACTCGGGGAAGGCGTTCAAGTCATCTTCTTCGATGCGACGACCATCACGAACCCGCGCCTCATCGATTTGATCGTCGAAGTGGCGAAAGAGAACGACATCAAGTACCAATTGGATTTGACGCCGGGCGGTGGAACGGACGCTGGCCGCTTCCATTTGGCAGGTGTCGGGATGCCGGCCGTCGCGCTCACGGTACCGGTCCGTTATTTGCATACGAATGTCTCAATCATTCACAAAGCAGATTATGAAGCAGCCGTCGATTTGGTCGTAGCGCTCACGAAACGACTCGACCACGAAACGGTTCAATGGTTGAAAGAGGGATAATATGACGAAAATCACGTCTACGAAAAGTGAGACGATTAAGCGCTTAAAGCGTTTGATGACGAAAAAAGGCAGACAAGAGTCCGGACAATTTTTGGTCGAAGGCGAGCATTTGGTCGACGAGGCCATCCGTGCCGGACGTCTCGTCCAGCTGATTATGGGGGAGTCGTATACCCCGAAAGGATCATGGCGCCTTGATGAGATGCCTGTCCTCGAACTATCCGACCATGTGGCCGATTTGTTATCAGAGACGGAGAAAACGCAAGGTGTGTTCGCTGTCGTCAAGATGGCCCCGGTCGAACGAAAGATGAAACATGTGCTCGTCCTCGATCGCATCCAAGACCCAGGTAACCTTGGGACGATGATTCGGACGGCGGACGCGGCCGGCTTTGATACGGTCCTTCTCGGCAAAGGGACGGTCGACCCGTTCAATGCCAAAGTCGTGCGCGCGACACAAGGTTCTTTGTTCCACGTCAACGTGAGCTCGGTCGATTTGCTCGAGACGTTGCCTGAATTGAAGAACGAAGGCTTCCAGATTTACGGCACGGCTCTCGCGAAAGCGACATCGTACGAGCAAGTCGATTTTAGTGAGAAGGTCGCGCTCGTCATCGGCAACGAGGCACAAGGCGTACGTCAAGACGTGCTCGACTTGTGTGACACGCGTGTCCATATCCCGGTTCTCGGCGATGCCGAATCGTTGAACGCGGCCGTCGCGGCCGGTATTCTCATGTATCGGATTGCGCTACAATAACCTTGTCAGCACTGACAAATCGTGATAGGTTAATTACATCGAACAAAATATCGAATAGACGTTGAAAGAGCATAGTACGCGAACTACCGAACGAGTACAGGGAGCATGGGCCGAGACTGCGAGCCGATGCCTTGGGCGGCGCTGAATTCACTCTCGAGTCGTGTTGGAGACAACACCGAAGTAGCATCCCGATACCGATGCTCTCAAGTGGGCCGATTTCGGCCAAGTAGGGTGGTACCGCGATTATTCGTCCCTTCAGTCATCGACTGAAGGGACTTTTTTTGTAGAGGAGGAAATAAGAATGAAAGAACAGTTGGAACAATTACAACAAGAGGCGTTGCAAGAGATTCAAGCGGCATCTTCGCAAAAAGAGTTGAACGATGTCCGCATCAAATATTTAGGGAAAAAGGGGCCGATGACCGAGGTGCTTCGCGGGATGGGGAAACTCTCACCTGAAGAACGACCAGTCGTGGGTGAACTCGTCAACACGGTCCGGACGACAATCCAAGACACGTTAGAGGCACGGATTGAGGAAGTGAAGGCAGTCGAGCTCGAAGCGAAACTGGCGGCTGAAACGATTGATGTCACGCTCCCGGGTCGGACGTCTCTACCAGGACACACCCACTTGCTTCAACAGATCGTCGATGAGATGGAAGACTTGTTCGTCGGTCTCGGCTATACGATTGCCGAAGGTCCGGAAGTCGAGACGGATTTGTACAATTTCGAGATGCTCAACCTCCCGAAAGATCATCCGGCCCGCGATATGCAGGATTCGTTCTATGTGACAGACGAGACGCTTCTCCGGACGCATACGTCTCCTGTTCAAGCACGGACGATGCTCCAAGCCGAAGGGAAACCAATTCGCATCATCTGCCCGGGTAAAGTGTACCGTCGCGATGAGGATGACGCGACGCACTCGCATCAGTTCATGCAAATCGAAGGGCTCGTCATCGATGAGCATATCTCGATGGCCGATTTGAAAGGGACGCTCGAATCGTTCGTCAAGCAGTTGTTCGGTGAGACGCGTGAGATTCGTCTCCGTCCAAGTTTCTTCCCGTTCACGGAGCCGTCGGTCGAAGTCGACATCTCTTGTTTCAAGTGCGGCGGCAAAGGCTGCAACGTCTGTAAGAAGACAGGCTGGATTGAGATTCTTGGTAGCGGGATGGTGCATCCACGCGTGCTCGAGATGGCAGGCTATGATTCGACGAAGATGTCTGGATTCGCATTCGGAATCGGTGTCGAACGGATGGCGATGTTAAAACATGGGGTGGACGATATCCGTCACTTCTATACAAACGACTTACGCTTCATCGAGCAATTCTAAGGGGGATCACACATGTTATTATCAAAAAAATGGTTGAATCAATATATTGATGTATCCGATTTGAGCGGACAAACGCTCGGCGACTTAATCACGAAAAACGGGATTGAAGTCGAAAGCGTCGTCAGCCGGTCGGAAGGCTTGTCGGGACTCGTCGTCGGGCATGTCCTCGCTTGCGAGAAGCATCCTGAGGCCGACAAATTGAACGTGACGACGGTCGATATCGGTGCGGACAGCCCGGTTCAAATCGTCTGTGGCGCGCCGAACGTCGCCGCCGGTCAACACGTCATCGTGGCGACGGTCGGAGCTCGTCTCCCAGGACTTAAAATCAAGAAAGCGAAGCTGCGCGGCGTCGAGTCGCAAGGGATGATTTGCTCGCTCGAGGAACTCGGGTTCGAGAAAAAACAAATTCGCGAAGACGAGCAGGACGGCATTCACACGTTCCGCGAACCGGTCGAAGTCGGTGCGGACGTCATCCGCCTGTTAGACCTCGACGATGAAGTGATTGAGCTCGGATTGACACCGAACCGTTCGGATTGCTTAAGCCTTTACGGGATCATTCATGAAGTCGCGGCCATCCTTGAGCGCCCATACACATTACCGACTGCCGACGTGACGACAGATGTCGCGAACACGGTCAGCGTTCGTCTCGAGACAGATAACTGTCCGTACTATGCGACACGCCGTGTCGACGGCGTCGTCATCGGTGACTCGCCACAATGGTTGAAAAATATTTTGATCGCAGAAGGCGTCCGCCCAATCAACAACGTCGTCGATGTGACGAACTACGTCATGCTCGAGCTCGGTCAACCGCTTCATGCGTTCGATACGGCGAAACTCGGAACGACGATTGCTGTTCGTCAAGCACATGACGGGGAAGAAATCGTCACGCTCGATGACGTGACGCGCACGCTCGATGCCTCGATGATGGTCATCACGGACGGCGAGCAGCCTGTCGCCATCGCCGGCGTCATGGGTGGAGCGAACACCGAAGTCGATGCGACGACGTCGAGTATCATCCTCGAGTCGGCCTACTTCGCACCGGCATCGGTCCGTAAGACGAGCCGTACGCTCGGTTTACGCTCGGATTCGAGTGCCCGCTTTGAAAAAGGGGTCGACCCGGAACGGTTACAATTGGCCCTTGACCGTGCGGCCGAACTCATCGTCGAAGTGAGCGGTGGCACAATTAGCGACATCGTCATCGCTGGGGACAAAGACTCTGCGGCTCGGACGATTGATGTCTCGGTCGCTTATATCAACCATCGACTCGGAATGGACCTCGAGCAAGAGACGATTGTCCGCATCTTGGAACGTCTCGGTCTCGATGTGACCGGGGACGAGACGTTGACGGTCCACGTACCGTCGCGTCGCCCTGACTTGGAGTTGCCGGCTGACATCACGGAAGAAGTGGCACGCCTCTATGGCTATGACAGTCTTCCGTCGAGCCTTCCGGCGTCACACTCGAAAGGGTACCTCCCGAAAGAAAACGTGTTGCGCCGTCGCGTCCGTCGCATCCTCCAAGGCGCAGGATTGTCGCAAGCGATCACGTACTCGCTCACGAGCGTCGGGAACGCCTCACGCTTCAGTGGAGCCGACTTGACGCAAGTGAACTTGGCAATGCCGATGAGCGAAGAGCGTTCGGTACTCCGGACATCGCTCATTCCAGGTCTGTTGGAGGCGGCTCGTTACAATACGTCGCGTCAACAAGCGAACGTGCGATTGTATGAGACAGGACGCGTCTATGTTGAACAAGGCGAGACGTTGCCACGTGAAACGGAGCGCGTCGCCGGCGTATTGACGGGACTTTGGTTCGATCACCGTTCACAAGGTACGCGTGTCCCGGTCGACTATTTCGTCGCCAAAGGAGCCGTTGAGACGCTCTTGTCTGCGCTACGTGTCGAAGCGACGTATGAAGCGGCCGTGATTGCCGATATGCACCCAGGTCGTACCGCAAACGTGCTCATCGACGGACGTGTCATCGGTTACGTCGGACAAGTCCACCCAGGCGTGTCGAAAGACGTGTATGGATTGAAAGAAGTGTACGTGTTCGAACTCGACTTGGACGTGTTGCAACAGTCAGCCGAGCTCATCTATGAAGACGTACCACGTTTCCCATCCATCACACGTGATTTGGCGCTCGTGTTGAAACGGGACATCCCGGCCGGTCAAGTCGAAGCGACCATCAAACAGGCGGCAGGACCGCTCTTGATTGACCTCGCCTTGTTCGATGTCTATATCGGGGAGAACGTAGGGGACGATGAGAAATCAATCGCCTTCTCGCTCAAGTATCAAGATCCGACCCGCACCCTTCAAGATGAAGAAGTGGCGGCGTCGTATGAAGCGATTCTCACTGCCGTTCAAACGGCACACGGTGCGGAAGTTCGCGCATAACCTAAAAAGGTGTCCACCACGTGTGGACACCTTTTTTGAGTTTACTGGACTTCAAGAGCCAAGTCGCCGAACTTTGTCCAACCGACGAGGCATGTCACTTTATACAAGACGAGCGTGATGACGGCCGGAAGGACAACTCCCGTTCCAACGAAGATGAGGAACGCGTCCATTCCTTGCGCGGCAAGGATGTTGAGCGGCGCAATCAATGAGTTGAGCCCGAGTCCCGCGATTTCATAAGGGACTTCGAGTGAGAAGACGAGCGTCGCAATCGGCGCGCTGATCATCGCCGCGATGAAAGGCGGCATGACGACGCGAGGGTTTTTGACGACGTTCGGGAACTGGACTTTCGGTGTGACGAAGAACGAGGCGACCAAACCGCCTGGATCTGTTTGACGATATGCCATGAGCGTGAAGCCGACGAACTGGGCCGTACATCCGATCAACGCGGCGGCACTGGCGACCGGGTCGAGTTGAAGCGCGATGGCGAGTGCGGCCGACGAAGCAGGTGACATGAGCATGACACTAAATACGAGCGCGATGACGAGCGATGTCGCGATTGGAGACGTATTGACCGAAGCGGTGATGCTGGCGCTGATTGAGTTGATGAGCGGTGTCGTGACGGCTGCTGCGCCGACTCCGACGATGCCGCCTCCAAGGACAGCCGTGACCGGGACGACCATCATATCAAATTTCGTTTTCCCGAGGACACGTTTGCCTAACCAGACCGCAGCCGCTGCTGCAATCAAGGCGCTGATCGGTTGACCGGGCACGAGGACGAGCCCGCTCTCGGTCGCTTGGAGCGCCGCACCACCAACGGTTGCCGCAATCATCGAGCTGAACAAAATGAGCGTATTGCCGCCGAGCTGATAAGCGACACCGGCACCGAGTGCCGGGGCGAGCAATGATTTCGCGACTTGCCCGATCAAGACGAGTGTCTCGATGCCGGCCATCTTCCCAATCGTTTCAATTAAGAGTCCAACCCCGAGCGTGACGAGGACGGCGCTTGCCATTCCTGCTGATATTTTGATCATTCGGTCCATTGCGTACTGTTTCACTTCCATCATCTCCTCTATGTGTGTCAATCCAATAAAAAAACCTATCCGGATGGGATAGGCGCGTCGGTCATACCATGAGCGCCTCGTCCGAAACCATCGAAACAAGGGCCCAAAAATTCGTCTCGGTCATCGAGTCGATTTTCAGTCCCTCAGTCGAATAATAATCAGTAGGCCGTGTTGCGCATGGGTTTTCATCATTGCCAGCTCCTCCGTTTGTTAAGATTTGTCTAAGAGTAACACGATATTTTTCAATAATCAATATTTTCTGAAAATTAATTTGAAAAAAATTGAAAACCGCTCAAAAAGAAAGACGACCCAATGAAGGATCGTCTCGTATTAAGACGTGCTGGCTGCAAGTGAGCCAACTTGTTGATCGATGAATGCCATCGAGATTGAATTGAAATGATCGGGTTGGTCGACATTGACGACATGGCCCGAGTCAGTGACGACTTGGACACGAGCCGTCGGCTGATGTTTCGCAGTCCGTTCGACGGCTTCGAGGAACATGTAGTCCTCGTCACCCATAATATAGAGAATCGGTACGTTCGTCTCGATCGAAGAGAAATGACGAAGCAACGGATTCATATTCTCGGTCATCTTGAACCAGCGGATGAACTCGCGTTGACACAGGTTGGCCGCATCGCGGACGAACATCATGCGTGATTTCTTATGACGCTTCTTCGGTAATAAAATCCACGCGAACAGCTGATATAGCCACATGTACGGCACGAAGCTCTGTACGAGACTACCGAGGCGAATCAACAACGTCGAGCGGACGTTGAACTTGACGATGGCCCCGCCGAGCACGACTGAAGCGATTCGTTCCGGATGGTGCTCGAACATCGCTTGAATGACAATCGTCCCGAGCGATAGGCCGACCATGTGGCCTTTTTCAATCTGTAAGTGGTCCATGACCTCGACGACGTCTTCGACAACGACATCGAGCGTATACGCGTTCAGCGGTTGATTCAACGACTGTTCTGCGTTGTAAGAGCCGCCATGTCCGCGTAGGTCGAGCAGGAGCACGTTATATTTCTTTTTGAACGGCCGAATTTGACGATACCAATGCGACAGACTTCCACCCGCGCCATGGATGAAGATGACCCAAGGATGGTCGTCGCTTAATGTGTACGTTTTATAATGCAACATGAACGCTATCCTCCAAAAATTTTTAAGTTCATTAAACCCTAAAAATAATATACCATATCTACAAATGTAGGACTATCGTTTCAACTCGCTCAACCGGATTGCTTTTTTCGTGTTGGCGAAGTGAACTTTCGCGACCTCGTTCAAACGGGATTGACCATAACGAAGAATCAAATCGGCCGCGACTTGGTCGACTTTGGCGCCGGCGCCTTTCGGTAACGTGACCCCGAGTGTCGCACTTAACTTGTCCATTTCTTTTAAGAACAAGGCGCGAGCGAGAATCGAGGCGGCGGCCACGGCGACATGCAGTCCTTCCGCTTTCGTCGAGAAATAGACGTCGTCTTTGACGACTGCTTTTTCGGACCGAAGGTGGTTATAGTAGATGTTCTTTTCAGCGAACTGATCGATTAAAATGGCGTCCGGTGTCGCATCGAGCTTCTGTAATAAGGCCGACAAGGCGGCGTTATGGGCGACGGCCGTCATTTTGCCTTGCGTCATCGTCCGTTGCATTTTATTATACGCCGGATTGTGCAACGTCGCCTTCTGATAGGTGATGGTGACGTGCAAGTCTTTGGCGATTCGGACGATCTCTGTGTCCGACAGCAGTTTGGAGTCTTTGACCCCGAGCTCTTTGACGAGAGCGATTTTCTCTTTTGGCACGTAGGCGGCGACGACGACGAGCGGTCCGAAATAATCACCTTTTCCGACTTCGTCGCTCCCGATGACAGACCAGTCCGAAAAGCCTTCCGGCAGAACATTTTTCGGAACGCTCGGTTCTTTTTTAATGCTCGTTCCCCATTTGGCGGCTTCCGTGTCGGCATCACGTCCTTGGAACATGACTTTACCCGAATTGTAGACCGTAATCACACACTGAGGTGTTTTAGCACTGAATCGTGCGTGTGGCGGAGGATTGA
Source organism: Exiguobacterium sp. s36 (assembly GCF_018618345.1). Taxonomy (NCBI): domain Bacteria; kingdom Bacillati; phylum Bacillota; class Bacilli; order Caryophanales; genus Exiguobacterium; species Exiguobacterium sp. s36. Next base: position 270,003 of record NZ_JACSLW010000001.1, on the reverse strand, counting down.
CTGAATGGGCCCGATAACTCGCGATGAGTTCCTCCTGGGCGGTAGCTGATAATTTAATGACTTGATTGCCCAATGTGAGCACTTCCTTTCTAACGCTAGCAAATCAATCTTACATTTTTTTTAGTTATTTTGAAACCAAAGTTTCGCTCTAAACGTATAGACAAGTGAGTAAAGAAAGAAGCGAGGTGAGTCGGAGATGTGGTGGCGCGATGACACGGATGAAGATGAGGCAGAATCTCTCTATAAACATATTCTCGAGCTAGAAGCTCGGATTGCAAAACTGATCGCCCATCAAGTCAGGGTGCGTCGCTTGCTCATGCAGGAATCGTCGGAAGCGGCGACCGAGCAAATCATTGCGTTACAAGCGGAAGTCGATCACTATTTGTCACTTCTGCGACAAGAACGGATGGAGGCGGTCGACCGCTATGATCGTTTACGTCTCGAGCAGACGTTAGGACGGGTCCGACAGTCGGTCAATCAACCGACCCGACCGTTGGCAGAGTGGGACACGATTGAACAGGCGCTCGCGCTCGAAGTCGAACATTTGCGCCGCGTCCTTTCGTACGAACGACAGCGTCGCGCCGAGGAGGAGTGGTAATGGAATCGTTAGATCAGCTGTATTGGTGGGTACTCATCATCGCGGGTCTCGGTACATTCGTGTACATGATTTTTTCAGATGCGTTCGATGTATTTGATGGTTGGTTCAATCCCGCCGTCATCTTATCCTTTTTAGCGCTCGGTGCGGGAATCGGATTGATTTTAAATGCGCTTGCCCACGTGTCGCCAATGATAGGGCTTGCCGTCGCCCTCGTCGGTTCATTCGCGCTCACGACGCTCCTGTACTTATTCGTCCTCTTGCCGCTATCGAACGCGGAAGAATCGATCGGAATGACCGATGAATCCCTCGTCGGCCTGATTGGTCGATTGACGGTCCCGGTCCCAGAAGGTGGGTTTGGCGAAGTGCTCGTCGAATCTGTAACGGGATCCGTACTAAAAACGGCCAAGAGTGTCGACGGAAAAGCCATCGATACGACACAACGCGTCGTCATCATCGAAGTCGAACGAAACATTGCGGTCGTCATGGAGTATGACGAACCGACAATCCGAAAGGAGTTTTAACGTATGAACACAGCTATTTTAGCCAGTATTATCGTCGGGGTGATTTTGCTCGCCTTAATTTTCGTCTTCGTGTTGAAGTATCGCACGGTCGGACCAGATGAGGCACTCATCGTTACCGGCAGCTACTTAGGGAAAAAGAACGTCCATAGCGACGCGTCAGGCAACCGTGTGAAGATTATCCGTGGGGGCGGAACGTTCGTCTTGCCGGTGTTCCAGCAGGCTGAACCACTCAGTCTTCTCTCGAGCAAGCTCGAAGTGACGACGCCGGAAGTGTATACCGAGCAAGGTGTACCGGTCATGGCGGACGGGACGGCCATCATCAAAATCGGCGGCTCGATCAGTGAGATTGCCACGGCGGCCGAACAATTCCTCGGCAAACCGAAAATCGAACGCGAGAACGAGGCGAAAGAAGTGCTCGAAGGTCACCTCCGTTCGATTCTCGGTTCAATGACAGTTGAAGAGATTTATAAGAACCGTGATAAGTTCTCACAAGAAGTGCAACGCGTTGCCTCACAAGACTTGGCCAAGATGGGGCTCGTTATCGTCTCGTTCACCATCAAAGATGTTCGTGACAAGAACGGCTATCTTGAATCACTCGGGAAGCCGCGAATCGCGCAAGTGAAACGAGATGCCGATATCGCCACGGCCGAAGCGGACAAAGAGACGCGCATCAAACAAGCAGAAGCGATGAAGGACGCGAAGAAAGCGGAACTCGAACGTGCTTCAGAAATCGCGGAAGCCGAGAAAGAGAACCAGCTTCGCATCGCAGCGTATCGCCGTGAACAAGACGTCGCCAAAGCCCGCGCCGACCAAGCGTATGAGCTCGAAGAAGCGAAAGCGAAGCAAGAAGTCACCGAGCAACAGATGCAGGTCCAAATCATCGAACGTCAAAAGCAAATCGAGCTCGAAGAGAAAGAGATCATGCGTCGTGAGAAACAGTACGATTCTGAAGTGAAGAAGAAAGCCGACGCCGACCGTTACGCAATCGAGCAGTCAGCCGAAGCCGACAAGGCACGTCAAATCGCCGCAGCCGACGCCGAGAAGTACCGCATCGAAGCGGAAGCGAAAGCCGACGCCGAACGGGTCCGCCTCGCCGGTGTGGCCGAGGCCGATTCGGAACGGGCCAAAGGGGAAGCCGAAGCCGACATTATCCGCTTGACGGGTCTCGCTGAAGCCGAAGCGAAACAAAAGATTGCCGAAGCGTTCGAGCAGTATGGTCAAGCCGCCATAATCGACATGGTCGTCAAGATGCTTCCGGATTATGCGAAACAAATCGCAGCACCGCTTGGCAATATCGACAAGATTACGGTCGTCGATACGGGCAGCGGCAAAGACGGCGGAGCCGGCAAAGTCACGGGTTACGCCACCGACTTGATGGCATCGCTGCAACAGACGCTCAAAGCGTCGTCAGGAATCGATATGAAAGATTTACTCGACAACTTTGCTGGAAAAGGCAACGTTCAGCCGAGTGCGAATCGCGAGTTGAGCGAGTCAACGTTCGCCGCGACGGAAGAATAAGTAGGGAGCCACAGACAAGTCATCGTCTGTGGCTTTTTTTGTTTCACTCAAATTCCCCTAAATTTGAAACGAAAGGCTTCAAACTCGATCGGTTTCTGACGATAAGTGAGATGTCAGACCATTAGAGAGAGGAAGTAGCGATTATGAAGAAATCACTCATCATCGGCTTGTTGGCCGCATGTGTGACTTGGTTGCCAGGTTGTCAGTCTGTGATTGACCAACCGGAAGCAACCGTTGAAACCCGTCAATCGATGGGCGTCGTCTTGTCTGATGTTGGTCTCGGGGACCAGTCATTCAGCGATGCGGCGATGCGCGGCATGGGACAACTCCGTGAGACGGGGGAATGGTTCGTCGATTACCGTGAGTTGGATGAGACGGAAACGTACAAGGCCGGGTTCGAACAGCTCGTCGCCGACGGACATGACGTCATCATCGGGCTCGGGTTCGCTTGTCAAGAGGACTTGGAAGCGGTAGCGGCCGAACATCCGGAGCAACAGTTCGCGTTGATCGATGCCGTATCGACGTTACCGAACGTCATGTCCGTGACGTTCAAAGAGACGGAAGGAAGTGCGCTAGCCGGTGCAGTCGCGGGGCTCGAGACGGAATCGAACAAAATCGGATTTATCGGGGGCGTCGACAACGAACTGATTCAAAAGTTTGGGACTGGCTTCGAACTCGGAGCGAAAAGTGTCAACGATGACGTGACGATGCTCGTCGACTATGCGAACGATTTTGCATCACCTGAAATCGGGCGCGAATTGGCAGAGAAACAGATTGAAGCCGGAGCGGACGTGTTATACGCCGCTGCAGGACTGACAGGGGTCGGAGTTCTAGAGGCGGCTGAGCGGAACGGTGTGAAGGCCATCGGGGTCGACAGTGATCAATCGATGATTGCACCGGACGCGGTCATCACGTCGATGTTGAAACAAGTTGATTTGGCCATCGTTGAAATCGCGAATCGACTCGAGAACGAGGCGTTCAATACCCACGTCGAACTCGGAATCGATCAAGGCGGTGTCGGTTTGGCCGCTCTTCGTCGTGTCCAGTGGGATGAAGAAGAGACAAAACAGTTTGAGGCGTTTCAGAAACAGTTGATGGAGGGGACGCTGAAATGAGTTTACGGAAACGGTTTATCTTTTCGACCGTGTTCACGGTCTTGTTGATTGTGTTGATGATGAGTTACGTTTTGACGACACTCAATCGTCTGCAGACGTACAATGAACAGTATGGGACGCAAATGATCGAGCTGTCACAGCTCGAGACGTCGCTCTTGCAAGAACAGTCACTTTGGACATCGCTCGGCGAGCAGATGAGTCAATCGACGCTGACGCAACTCGAGCGCATCCGGGCGACGAACGGAGAAACGTTTGCGATGCTCGAACAGACATATCTGATTCCGGAGTTCGCGACGCACCTTGAACGGGCGACAACGAAGTATGAACGGATTGAAGCTGAAGTGGAGACGGCCGAGGCCGGCGGAATTGCGGCCCGGATTCAAGCCGCCAAACTCGAAGGAGTATTGAACGATGTGAACACGCTCCTCTTGAAAAATGGTACGTTCTATGAGGCGCTACAGGCCGAGGCGGCGAGCGAGACGAAACGTCTCCTGCTCGTATCGGTATTGTTGACGGTCTTCGTCATCGGCGCACTCAGTGTCTATAACTTCTTCTTCGCCCGCTCGATCACCCATCCGCTCGAGCGAAACGTTGAGGCGGCGGAAGCAATCGCGGCCGGCCGGTTAATCACGTTGCCGGATTCGACGCGCCGTGATGAAATCGGACGGTTAGAGCGGGCCATGCAAGAGATGACGATGTCGCTCCAGACGGTCATCGGGTCCATTCGCGTCACTTCGATGAAAGTGAACGATATGACGGAGACAGCGGCCGCCGAGAACGAGGCCGTGGTCAGCACGACGTCGAACATCACGAATGCAGTCGATGAGATGGCGAACGGGGCGCAGTCGATTGCAACGGAACTGCAAGAGACGCTCGAATCGGTCGGCATCATGGCGACCTCGTTCGAGACGAGTTTGAACCAGACGAAGCAGACGACTGAACAGACGACCGAGATGACTCGTGAAGTCGCGGCCGGTATCGAGACGCTGACGGACCAGGAAGCGATTCTAGAGCGCTCTAGCGCGCGCAACGCATCACTCGTCAATCGGATGGATGACTTCGCCCGGAAGACCGAAGAGATTGAGAAAATGGCGAAACTCGTGGAAGACGTCGCCGCCCAGACGAACCTGCTCGCCTTGAACGCCGCCATCGAGGCTGCACGGGCTGGCGAGGCCGGACGAGGGTTTGCAGTCGTTGCCAGCGAAGTCAAGAAACTGGCTGAAGAAAGTAACGTGGCGACACGTTCGATTTTCGGAGTCGTCCAGACGATTCGCGATGAGGTCGCCCGCTTGACGGACATGGTCGAAGAGTCGAGTCGTGAGCAGACGGCACAGCTCGAGGCGTTCGGATTGACGAAGCAGGCGTTCAGTCGAATCCATGACCGGACCGATCACGTCGCCTCGTTCGTCGGGACGATCGAGCGCGAGATGGTCGCATCGAGCACGGAAGTCACGAACGTCTTGAAACGGGTCGAGGAAGTGAGCGGCGTGACCGAGGAACTCGCGGCGGGCAATGAAGAAGTCGCGGCCTCGATGAAAGAGCAACAAGCGAGCTTCGATCAAATTTTCGCCTTGATGCAGGAGTTAGAAGGGCAGGCCGCCGCACTCGCGAGCCAAGTCCAACATTTTGAAGAGAACTGAGACAAGTTTCGGCTTGTCTCTTTTTTGTCGTCTCGAAGCGGATGCGACACACGTCCATCAGGGTCATAAGCGCGTCAGAATCGTCAAAGGAGGAACGGGCGCACCGATGTCTATTTGCTCATACTAGAGGGGAGACTCACGCGAGGAGGAGACGTATGGAAAAGTGGAGACGGTATGTCGTCGTGCTGCTCGTCGGATTATTCATTGGGGTGGGCTATATGTTTTACTCGAAAGAACCGGAGACGCCGATGGTCGAACAGTTCGTGGCGACACCCAAGCCGGAAATCGAGCCGAGCGTCCCGACCGAAATCGTCGTCTATGTGACCGGGGCGGTCGAGGCGCCCGATATGTATACGATGCCACAAGGGGCCCGTGTCGGAGATGTGTTGTCTCTCGCCGTCTTGACGGACGAGGCTGATCCCGAACAATTGAATTTGGCCCAATTGCTCGTCGATGGGACGAAAGTGAGCGTCCCGAAAAAAGGGGAGACGGTCGTTGTGCCGGCCGCTGAAGAAGCGGGCGGGGGGACGAACGGGGTTCATGTCAACAGTGCGACGAAGGACGAATTGATGACCGTACCGGGCATCGGTCCGGCCAAAGCCGAGGCGATTCTCAATCATTTGAAACAGCATGGACCGTTCAAGTCATACGAAGAGATCGGCAACGTCAAAGGGTTCGGGGAGAAGACGTTAGAAAGTATGGAAGGTTATCTCTTGGTTCCATGACATGCCACTATATCCATTGTTGCCAATCAGCCTATTCATTGCCGGGATACACGGATCAGTCGCCCTCTGCCTCCTGTTGTCTGTCGCCATCGCCTTCACTTGGCGTGGTCAATCCGTCTATGCGCACATTGGTGCCGTCCTGCTCGTCCTGTTCGTGTTCGTGCGTCCTGACGCCGAGCCGTTGCCTGTGGACGGACCCTATCTGTTCGCCATCGAGAGCCGGCGGGACAATGGCCAATCGGGGCGGCTGTATGGACAAATCGACGGAAGGGAAGGTGTGTTGACCGGTCGTGACCTCTCGCTCGGTCGTCCCGGAGAGACGTGCCTCGTCACGTTCAAGCAGACCCCGTTCGCACCGTTGCGCAATACGGGTGGGTTCGACGAGGCGGCTTGGGCGTACGGGGCCGGACTTGCGTTTAAAGGGAGTGACGTCGCCATCGAGGCGTGTCGTCCGAGTGACGGCATGAGTGGACGGATGCTCCGTTGGAAGGAACGACAGCTCGCAAGAATCGAGACGACGTATCGGCCGGATGTGGCGCTTTATATGGAGGCGTTATTGTTCGGGGAGAGTCGGTTGCTCGATGAGGATACCTCGTTTTCTTACCGGGTGACCGGTCTGCTCCATCTGCTCGTCATCTCCGGGTCACATATCGCGCTCCTCGTGCTCGGATTGCGTTGGACGACGCGGCCGTTGCCGCTCCGACGAGAGACGAAGACAATGTTGATTCTCGTTGTGGTCACGTTGTTCGGATGGTTGACCGGGTTTTCGCCGCCAGTGGCGCGGGCCGTGCTCGTCGCCGACGTGTTGCTCGGGCTGTCACTGTTCGGTTACCGTGTCCGCGACCCGATTCGGTTGCTCAGTTGGTGCGCGGCGTTCTTGCTCGCGTTGCAACCGTACTTGCTATGGAATTTAGGGTTCCAGTTGACGGTTGCGATGACGTTGTTCTTGCTCGTGACTCGCCCGATTTGGACAGGACCGTTCGGGCTGGCCGTATATGCTCAATGGTTCGGGCTCATCTTGTTATGGCCCGTTCAACCGATTATATCGGTGTTAGCACCCGTGTATAACGTCGTCGGCGCTTTCTTAATTTCCTGGATCGTCATTCCGCTCGCCCTGTTCGCGTATATCGTGCCGACCGCTGAACCGCTCCTGCATCCGATCCTCGATGGCCTGAATGGGACGTTCGCCCTGCATCACGATTGGCGGCCTTGGCTTCCGCTGCATGAGTTTACGTTTTGGCACGCTCTTGGCCTCGCTGTCGTCCTGTGGGGCGGATTGATGCTCCTTGAGTGGAAACGATGGAGCGGTTGGGGGCTTGCCGTGATTGCGCTCTTGCTCATGCATGGCGTCCTTGAATGGGTCGAAGAGCCGCGCGTCACGTTTTTAGACGTCGGACAAGGCGATGCCGTCGTCGTCGAGTACGGCGAGGTCACGGGAGTCATCGATGTCGGCGGAGTGTTTCAAGACCCGAAAGAATCGAAACGGTCCACCTATGACCCGGGAGCGGACGTCGTCGCCCCGTACATATGGAAGCGAGGGGAGACGCGCCTCGACTTCTTATTGCTTACCCATGCCGATCATGATCACGTCGGCGGACTGTCCGGTTTGCTCTCGTCCATCGAAGTCGATGAGGTGTGGCTCTCGGCGGAAGTAGCGGATCAAGGCAAACGAGACGAGTTACTGGCCGAGCTGGCGGCCTATCAAGTCCCGGTCCGGCTCCTGTCGAGCGGGGACAGGCCGTACCCGTGGATGCAGGTCGTCGCACCGAATGAGGCGGGCGAGGACGAGAACGCGAACTCGGTGTCGCTGTTCATGCAGGTCGGGGCGCTCACGTATTTATTGACAGGGGATTTGCCGGACGCGCGGGAAGATAGGATTCCGACCGTTGACGTCGATGTGTTCAAACTAGGGCATCATGGGTCGAACACATCGTCAAGTGAGGCGCTGTTGAACCGAATCAATCCGGAATGGATCATCATCAGTGTCGGAAGGAACAATCGTTACGGACATCCGCATCTTGAGACGCTGCAACGTCTCGAGGGAAAGCGGGTATTACGGACGGACGAGGACGGGATGGTCGTCTGTGAACGAAATCGGTGTCGCGGGATTGTGACGAAGGCAGTACCGCCATGAAAAACTATGATAAACTAAAAAAGCGATTGCTCCCCCGGGGCAATCGCTTTCTGACTGACTTATAAGCTCAAAAACTTGATGAGGACACCAATCGCGAAGATGGTGAAGAAAAAGCTGAACGGGACGATGAAGCCGATTGCTGAATCGATGGCATCGTTACGTTTGCACTGTACGTCGTTCTCGAACGGGTTTTCGCTTTGTGGGCGAACAGAGTTAATATGCATAGTGAGTCCCTCCTTGAAATGGTTCCGTCCTAAGTATAGCGAATCAGTGAAGGATAATCTATGTTTAGATAAGAATAAATTGTGAAAGTGGTGTGTGTTTTGAATGAACCGTGGCTGCATAACGGAAAGTTGTCGAACGTGTACGTCCTGTTTGGGACAGAAAAATATTTGCTAGAGACGTGGGAGCGGGCCATCATCAAAGCGGCCAACCCATCTGGTGACCACTTTGATGTCATGCAGCTCGACTTGCACGAGACGTCACTCGACACGGCGCTCGATGAGGCGGAGACGGTACCGTTCTTTAGCGAGTATCGGACCGTCATCGTCAAACAAGCGCAGTTCTTGACGGGGGCAAAAGAGAAGCAAAAGCAAAACGTCGAGCGATTGACCGAATACGCGTTACAACCAGCGCCTTATTCCGTACTCGTCTTTATTATCGAAGCGGAGAAGCTCGACGAACGGAAAAAAGTCGTCAAGCGCTTAAAAGAGCGGGCCATCGTGCTCGAAGCGAAAAAACCGAGCCAGTCGGAGCTGATGCGCTACGTCGGCGACGAGCTGAACCGGCGCGGCCAAAAAATGGAGCGGGCGACCGTCGAACGGCTGTTGTTCCTCTGTCAGGATGATTGGGGCAAACTCGTCCGCGAGCTCGAGAAGTTGCAACTGTACGCGAGTGAAGGGGCAGAGATTCCGATTGATATCGTCAACGATCTCGTCCCGCGGACACTCGAAGACAACGTGTTCCAACTGTCCGAATTCTTAGTGGCCCGTCGTGCGGATGCGGCGCTTCGGCTCGTCCGTGATTTAGAGAAGCAAGGTCAAGAGCTGATCGGTTTGTTAGCACTCCTCGCGCGACAGTACCGGAATATGTATCTCGCGAAACAGCTGACGGAGAAGGGGTATGGCGAGAAGCAAATCGCCTCGAAAATCGGGGCGCATCCGTATACGGTGAAACTGGCCTCGCAAGCGAGCCGGAATTTCTCCGAGGCTCAGCTCGGACGGGCACTGACATTGATTGCCGACGCGGATGAGGCAATGAAGACGGGACGGGGTGACAAGCAGATCGTGTTTGATACGCTCGTCTGCCAATTGACATTACTGTGAGGTGAGGACATGGGGTTACAGGAAGTAGGGTTAGAAGCGGTGATTCCGCTTCGGCATGAAGTGTTGCGGCCCGGTTTGCCGGTGGAGACGTGTTATTTTGAAGGGGATGACGCGGAGACGACGCGTCACTTCGCCTGGGTCGAAGATGGACGTGTCGTGTCCATCGCGACCGTGATGGAAGTGGGGCGTGACTTCGATGGTCAGACGGTGCCGTACCAACTCAGAGGGATGGCGACTGACCCGACATCTACTGGTCAAGGGATTGGCTCGTCGTTTTTACAGGCGTTGCATGAAGCGGTCAATGAGTCGTGGTGGTGCAACGCCCGAGAAGTGGCAGTCCGTTTTTATGAGCGGAACGGGCTAGTCGTCGTGGGCGAACCGTTCGAGATTCCTGAAATCGGGACCCATTACGTCATGCGAACCCAAAAAACAGCCGGCTCCTAATGGAGGCGGCTGTTTCGTTTTAGTCTCTAATTAGAGAGCTGCGATGCGAGCTGCAAGACGTGATTTGTCACGGCCAGCTTTGTTTTGGTGGATAAGACCTTTTGCTGCAGCTTTGTCGATTTTCTTCGTAGCGAGGACGAAAGCTTCTTGAGCAGCTTCTTTGTTTCCTTCGAGTACGAGAGCGTCAACACGTTTCACTGCTGTACGCATTGCTGCTTTCTCTTGCGAGTTCGCGACGCGACGCTTTTCAGAAGTTTTTGCACGTTTGATTGCTGATTTGATGTTTGCCATTGTTTTGTCACCCCCTGAAACAAGAAAGTGTATGTTCTTATTACTTCAAGTAATCATTCAACAGAACAAGCACAATTGTAGCAAACGCTTATTCGAAAAGCAACCACTTGATGATTATTCTGAAAACTATATGTGGTATTGTTGAAGTAGGTCGTACACATTAACTTAGGATTTTGATATAATGACACGGTATGCATGAGAAGGATAGGTGAACCCATATATGAACAAACAAGAATTAGAGAATCGTCAGAAGAAGATTCGGAACTTTTCCATCATCGCTCACATCGATCATGGGAAGTCGACGCTCGCTGACCGGATTCTCGAGAGAACTGGTGCGCTCACGGCGCGTGAAATGAAAGAACAGACGCTCGATGCGATGGATCTCGAACGGGAACGTGGGATTACAATCAAGTTGAACGCCGTTAAATTGAACTATACCGCAAAAGACGGAGAAGAGTACATCCTTCACTTGATCGATACACCGGGACACGTCGACTTCACGTATGAAGTGTCACGTTCACTCGCAGCATGTGAAGGGGCTGTCCTCGTCGTCGATGCGGCGCAAGGCATCGAGGCCCAGACGCTCGCGAACGTTTATCTCGCGCTTGATAACGACCTTGAAATCATCCCGGTCATCAACAAGATCGACTTGCCGTCTGCGGACGTCGAACGCGTCCGTCAAGAGATTGAGGACGTCATCGGTTTGGATGCGAGTGATGCCGTACCGGCTTCGGCCAAAGCGGGAATCGGGATTGAAGAGATTCTCGAACAGATCGTCGAACTCGTCCCAGCACCGACGGGAGATCCGTCAGCGCCACTTCAGGCGTTGATTTTCGACTCGTATTATGACGCTTATCGCGGCGTCGTCGCTTCGATTCGAATCGTTAACGGTTCGGTCAAAGTCGGAGACAAGGTACAAATGATGTCGACGGGCAAATCGTTTGAAGTCACGGACCTCGGCGTCTCGACACCGAAACCGTTATCGGTGAAAGAATTGAATGTCGGCGACGTTGGGACGCTCTCGGCGTCGATTAAAACGGTCGGCGACGTTCGTGTCGGTGATACGATCACACTCGCCAAAAACCCTTCGACGGAACAACTCCCGGGTTACCGGAAGATGAACCCGATGGTATACTGCGGTCTCTATCCGATTGACGCGGCGAAGTACAACGATTTGCGTGAAGCACTTGAACGGCTTCAGTTGTCGGACGCGGCGCTCGAGTTCGAGCCGGAGACGTCACAGGCACTCGGATTCGGATTCCGGAGCGGATTCCTCGGCATGCTCCACATGGAAATCATTCAAGAGCGAATCGAGCGTGAATTCGGCATTGATTTGATTACGACGGCACCGTCGGTTATCTATCACGTCACGACGACAGCAGGGGACGTCATCCACGTCGACAACCCGTCGAAGATGCCAGAACAGCAAAAAGTTGAATTGATTGAAGAGCCATACGTCAAAGCGGCCATCATGACACCGAACGATTATGTCGGTGCCATCATGGAGCTCTGTCAGAAGAAACGCGGTAGCTTCATCGATATGCAGTATATCGACACGACCCGCGTCAAAATCACGTACGACATCCCGCTCAGTGAGATCGTCTACGACTTCTTCGACCAGTTGAAGTCGAGCACGAAAGGCTATGCGTCGCTCGATTACGACTTGATCGGCTATCGTCCGTCGCGACTCGTCAAGATGGATATCCTCCTCAACAACGAGCTCGTCGATGCCTTGAGCTTCATCGTGCACCGTGATTTCGCCTACGAACGTGGGAAGGTCATCGTCGAGAAGCTGAAAGCACTCATCCCGCGGATGCAGTTCGAAGTGCCGATTCAAGCAGCAGTCGGAACGAAGATTGTGGCCCGCTCGACAATCAAGGCACTCCGTAAGAACGTCCTCGCCAAATGTTACGGTGGTGACATCTCGCGGAAACGTAAATTGCTCGAGAAGCAAAAAGAAGGTAAAAAGCGCATGAAGATGGTTGGTTCCGTCGAAGTGCCACAAGAAGCATTCATGTCCGTCTTGTCGATGGACGAAGAATAATCGTTCGCCCTTATCTCCGGATAAGGGCGATTTTTGTCATTTGGCAGGATTCGGCACGTCAGGCACGGAATAGTACGTACTTACAGAGAAATAGAGGAGGAGTGGCGGTGATCTATAATTTTTCAGCCGGGCCGGGCGTCTTGCCGGAACCGGTCTTACGTGAAGTGCAAGCCGAGTTTCTTTCCTATAAACAAGGGGTGTCCATCGTCGAAATGAGTCACCGTTCCGACACGTTCGCCACAATCGTCGAGCAGCTCGAGGCGAGACTGCGGCGATTGATGCAGATTCCTGACGACTATGCCGTCCTGTTTCTACAAGGCGGTGCCACCCTACAATTCTCGATGGTGCCGATGAACCTGCGCGAGTCGGGGCGCTTCGCCTATCTCGACAGCGGGATTTGGTCGAAAAAAGCGATTGCTGATGCGAAACACTACGGTGACGTCGTCGTCGCCGGCAGTTCGGCAGCGGTCAAGTATCGAGACCTTCCCGCATGGCCAGAGACGATTTCAGACGTCGACTATCTTCATGTGACGTTGAACAACACGATTGAAGGGACGCGCTATACGAAACTGCCGGACACGGACGTCCCGATCGTCGCCGACGTCTCGTCGAACATCTTGGCGGAAACGATTGACGTCAAGCGCTATGGGCTATTATATGCCGGTGCCCAAAAAAATATCGGGCCGGCCGGATTGACGCTCGTCATCATCCGTCGCGATTTGATTGTCGACCGTGACTTGCCGTCATACCTCGCGTACAGCAAGCACGTCGATACGCTGCTCAACACTCCATCGACGTTCAGTCTATACGTCGCCGAGCGCGTGCTCGCCTGGGTCGAGGGAGAAGGCGGGGTCGAGGCGATGGAACGTCGCAACGTCGAGAAGAGTGGTCTATTTTACGACGCCTTGGATGCATCGCCAATGTTTCATGCCGTCGTCTCGGGCAAGCAGCGGTCGCTGACGAACATCCCGTTCACGACCGGGGATGCCGAGACGGACCGGGCGTTTCAACGATTCGCCGAGGCACGCGGATTAATCGAGCTCGGGGGTCACCGTTCGGTCGGCGGCCTGCGAGCCAGTCTATACAACGCGATGCCGCTCGAAGGCGTGAAGCGTCTCATCGATGTGATGCATGAGTTTGAACAGGAGGGACAAGATGTTTCATATAAAAACGTATAATCAAATCGCAGAAGACGGGTTACGGCGTTTCGAGCCGAGCGAGTATGCCGTAAATGACGCCGAACAAGCGGACGCCTGGGTCATTCGGAGCCATGACGTCCATCAGGCGGACATCCCGCCTTACTTGCTCGCCATCGCCCGGGCCGGTGCCGGCGTGAACAACATCCCGCTCGACCGGCTCGCCCGTCAAGGGGTCGTCGTGTTCCATACGCCGGGCGCGAATGCGAACGCGGTCAAAGAACTCGTGCTCGCCAGCATGCTGTTATCGGTCCGTCCGATTTTGGAAGGGGCGAACTGGGTCAACGATCACACGTTTGCCGATCAGACATCGCTCGAAGAAGCGATGGAACAACAGAAACGGCGTTTCGTCGGTTCCGAACTGCGAGGCAAGCGCGTCGGCATCGTCGGTCTCGGTGCAATCGGGGCGTCGCTCGCGAACGATTTGCTCCATCTCGGCATCGACGTCATCGGGTACGACCCGCACTTATCGGTCGACGGGGCCTGGAATATCTCACAACAAGTGAAACGGGCGAATCAGTTGAGCGAGTTGCTCGCCGACGTCGACATCCTGACGATTCATATGCCGCTTACGGATGACACGCGCCACATGATTGATGCGACATGGTTCAAGCAGATGAAACCGGGCGCCACCGTTTTGAATTTCGCGAGGGGTGAACTCGTGAATGACGCCGATTTGTTAGAAGCGCTCGATGACAACGTGGCGACATACATCACCGACTTCCCGAAACAAGTGCTGCTCGGACATCCGCAAGTCGTCGCGTTCCCGCACCTCGGCGCATCGACCCACGAGTCTGAGGTGAACTGTGCAATCCAAGCCGTCGATACGCTCAAACTGTATCTCGAGACCGGTAGTATCCGAAACTCGGCCAATTTCCCGAACACGGAACTCCCTTACGTCGGCAAGCGGCGTTTGGCCGTGCTCCATTTGAACGTCCCGAACATGGTCGGTCAAATCGCCAGCCGGCTCGCCGAGAACGGAATCAATATAGATAACATGGTCAACCGGAGCCGCAACGACGTGGCCTATACGTTGATCGACATCGACAACCATAAACACGAGACGCTATCTGTGCACGCCCTGTACGACATCGAGGGCGTCATGCGCGTCCGCGAATTTTAAGGAGGAATGATCATGGTCGTATTCAAACCGTTTGCCCCATACATGCCAACCCATCCCGAGAACGTCGCAGCCGACCCGTACGATATCGTCAGCGTCGAACAAGCACGTGAAGACGTCAAACTGCGTCCCGACTCGTTCCTTGCGGTCGATAAACCAGAAGTGTTCACAGCGGACATGCCGCTCGAGGCGTGGGGACAACGAGCCCGTCATGAGCTCGAACGGCTTTATAAGAGCGAGTTGACCGAACGGACCCACGGGTTTTATGTTTACCGACTCATCGATCAAGGGCGTGTCCAGACAGGGCTCGTCGCCACATTCTCGGTGACCGATTATGAGGCCGGTCGCATCAAGATTCATGAGCACACCCGTGCCGCGAAAGAACGCGAACGCGTCGAGCACGTATCGGCGACGAAAGCGCACACGGGTCCGATTTTGATGAGCCACGCGCCGGACGAAGGGTTGCGTCGCATCTTGGACGACGCGACGACAGGAGAGGCGTTGTTTGCCTTCACGGACAGTGAAGGTGTCATCCATGAAGGCTATGCCGTGCCATCCAAGCATCAAGCACGCGTCATCATGCTCGGGGCCAGCATTCCGGCCATCTATATCGCCGATGGGCATCACCGGGCCAAAGCCGCAGCCGTCGTCGCACGGAGCCCGATTCATGAAGGGGAATCGAAACAAGAGCGGGACCACTTCCTCGGCGTCTTGTTCCCGAGCGATGAGCTGACGATTTTGCCATATCACCGGATCTTGAATCAAGTGGACACAGAAGAAGTGATGGTGCTGCTCGAAAGTCTGGATTTATCGTATGACCTCGAGTCGGTCCCTGCCTTGTATGTCCCGAACGAGCGGGGCACGTTCGGTTTGTCTTACCGGGGCGAGCATTTCATGCTCAAAAAACTGCAGACGACGACGTCGCTCGACGTCGCGACGCTGCAACGGGATGTGCTCGAACCGTATTTTCACGTCACGGACGTTCGCACCGATCACCGAATCGATTTCATCGGCGGCAAGGACGCACCGAAACGTCTCGCCGACTTGGCTGAACGTGATGACGTCGTCGTATTGACGTGTCATGCCACGGCGATGGAAGAGCTGATGCGCGTCGCCGACGAGAACGGTCAAATGCCGCCAAAATCGACGTGGTTCGAACCGAAACTGAAGAGCGGTCTGTTCATTCATCGGTTCGATTGAACGTGCAGAGTGGCGTCTCGGCGTGAAAAGCGTTATAAATGGAAGAGAAGAAAGGGGTGGCCGCCATGGCTAAAGCCGTATATCTTCACATTCCATTTTGTGAACATATTTGTTATTACTGTGATTTCAACAAGGTGTTCTTAAAGAACCAACCGGTTGATGACTATTTAGATGCACTTGAACGGGAAATCATCCTCTCGCTCGAACAATATCCGACCGATACGATCGAGACGATCTTTATCGGCGGTGGGACACCGACGGCGCTCAATGAGGCGCAGATGAAACGACTCATGGATATGGTCGCGCGTCATCTGCTCCCGCTCGCGTCTCCAAATTTGGAGTATTCGGTCGAGGCGAACCCGAACTTCGTCAGTGCGGAGAAACTCGACACGATGAAGCAAGGAGGGGTCAACCGCGTCAGTTTCGGCGTCCAAACGTTCGACGACGGCGGACTCGAGCGCATCGGACGGACGCACCGGGCCGATGACGTGTTTGCGACCGTGACGGAAGCTGCGAAGCGATTCGATAACATCTCGATTGACTTGATGTTCGGGTTGCCGGAACAGACGCTCGAGCAGATTGAGCGCGACCTCGACTTGGCGTTCGAGCTCCCGATTCAACACGTTTCTTCCTATTCGTTGATTCTCGAGCCGCACACCGTGTTCGCGATTCAAGAGCGAAAAGGGAAGCTGCGCCTTCCGGGCGAGGACATTGAAGTCGCGATGTATTTGAAAGTGATGGAGACGCTCGAACGGCGTGGATTGAAACAATATGAGATTTCAAACTATAGCCTTGAAGGACGGGAGAGCCGTCATAACCAAGTGTACTGGCGCAACGAAGAGTATTACGGCTTCGGCGCCGGCGCGCACAGTTATTTGAACGGGGAACGTCGGGCGAACATCGCCCCGATTCCGCACTATATCAAAGCGGAGGGGTTACCGGTCCGCAATACGACGACGCTCGAGATATTCGAGAAGATGGAAGAAGAACTGTTCCTCGGACTCCGGATGCGCCAAGGCGTGTCGTTTGCGACGTTCGAGTCGAAGTACGGTGTATCGATGCGTTCGGTGTTCGGGCACGTCTTGACGGAGCTCGAGGCGAAGCGGTTGATTGAGACGACGGACACACACGTCCGCTTGACCGAGTCGGGACTCCCGCTCGCCAATGAGGCGTTCGCGGCCTTCATCGGTGAAGCGCGTGTGAATGACGCTCACGATCAACCTTCATTATCATAAAAATAGGGCGGACCCGACTTGGGTCCGCCCTTGATTGTTTATAAGACGAGGTCGCGATAAATCGGCATGAGCCGGCTGAACGTATCCTCGACGAGCGCCAGGAAGGCGGCTTCGTTTTGAAGGATCGACGCATCGGCCGGAAGTTGGCGGCCGATTAAGAAGTCAGCTTTTTTCACGGTCGCGAAGCGTTCCGTCATCGTCTCAATCGATTCGGCTGACATATCCTCGATTAAAAACGCGTCTTTCTTCATATGGTCCCCGGCGATATGGAAGTCAGGGAAATCCGATTTGAAGTCGAGTGCCATAAGCCGGCGGCCGATTGCTTCCTTGTTCGGCATCTCATAGATGAAGGCGAGCCAGACGAAGACGCGGTCGTCGAATAAGCCGACCTGGAAATGGGGATGTTTCTTATAGCCGCGTTTGTCATGGCAAATCGCCATCCACGTGTCCTTCGGCGGATTGACCGTCCGGCGGGCATGCTTGGCGACATGTAAATAGAGCGGGATGCCGACGTCGGCTTCGAGCTGAGGCCCGACCTCGTCATAAATCCGGTGAAACAGCGGTTGAATCTCTGAGCGGATCCCGGCCATCCGGGCGTCGAGTCCGTCTTGCGTGAATACGTCGAATTGTTGTGTTGTAAACATCTAATCACCTCATTTCGTATCATACCGAATGTTGACGAAACATGCATATCCGAACGCTTGAACGGACTGGAAAAAATGAGCCAAATGAATTGACAAATAAGGAGAACATGATAATATTTGAAGTGTGATTAGCACTCAGTAAATATGAGTGCTAATAAAGCGAGGCCAATCCTTCAGAGAGGAGTGATGTTGTGCTGACAGAGAGACAATTGCTCATTTTACGAGCGATCATCGATGATTATATTCAGACGGCTCAACCGGTCGGGTCGCGGACGTTATCGAAGCGGGATGACTTATCATTCAGTTCGGCGACGATCCGTAACGACATGGCCGATTTAGAAGACATGGGTTTGATTGAAAAGCCGCATACGTCGGCCGGACGAATCCCGTCCGAAATCGGCTATCGGTATTATGTCGACCATCTCGTCGAGACGAAAATCATCGACGAGCGCGAGACGTATCGTCTCGGTGAACGACTGCGCGCTTCGGCCCAAGAGTCGGAAGTGCTCATCCGTCAAGCCGCTGACCTGCTCTCTGATTTGACCAACTATACGACGGTGGCACTCGGTCCGAACAGCCAGATGAATCGCCTGGCCCGAATCGACTTGATGCCGCTCGACGAACGGCGCGGCGTCGTCTTGATCGTGACCGATCAAGGCCACGTCGAACATCGGACGGTCGTATTCGACTCTCCGATGGCGCCTGACTTGGTCGAACAGACGATTCGTTTCTTGAACGATCGTCTCAAAGGGACTCCACTCGGTCAGCTAAAGTTCCGAATCGGGGAAGAAGTGGCCAAACTTCGACTCGCGCACCAGGAACAATTTGAGTTCATGATGCAACTCATTCAATCGACCGTCGAAGTCCAACATCCTGCTTCGCTATATCTAGGGGGGAAGAAGAACATCTTCAACCAACCTGAGTTTCAGACGCTCGACACGTTGCGTCCGTTCCTCGAATGGATCGATGAACAGGAACGGTTGACCGACTGGCTCGAATCGTTGCCAAACCGCGAGATTTATGTGAGCATTGGTAGCGAGAATGGCATCGTCGCGCTTCAAAATTGTAGCGTCATCACGTCCGACTATACGCTCGACGGGAAGACGTTCGGGACAATCGCCATGATTGGACCGACCCGGATGGACTATCGACACGGTGTCCAAATGATGGGACAAATCATTGAGGCGTTAAGGCGAACGAAATTAGAAGAGTGATGGAAAGGAGCCTCATTATGACAACTGACAAACAAAACGGGCCTGAACCAGAAGAAGTGCTCGAAGAAAAAGATTTTGATCCGAAACAGACAGAGGCTGTCGAAGCAGAAGAGGTTTCAAATGTTGAGTTTGTGGAAGAAACTTCTGAAGGGACGGATTTACAAAAAGAAATCGACGCACTCAAAGCGAGCGAGCTCCGCATCCGTGCGGACTTTGATAACTTCCGTCGTCGGACGAACGAAGAGAACGCGAAACGCGTGAAGTTCGCGTCACAAACGGTCGTCGAGAAGTTGATTCCGCTCATCGATAACTTCGAGCGCGCGCTCCAAGTCGAGGCGACTTCGGACGACGCCAAGCAGATTCAAGCGGGCGTCGACATGATTCACCGCCAGTTACTCGACGTCTTGAACGGTGAGAACGTCGAAGTGATTGAAGCGGTTGGCCAACCGTTCGACCCGAACTATCATCAAGCGGTCATGCAAGAGCCGAGCGATGAGTTCGAATCGGGCATCGTGACGATGGAGCTTCAAAAAGGGTACACGATGCACGGACGCGTCATTCGTCCGAGCATGGTAAAAGTCTCAGAATAACATTACTTAATTAGATGGAGGAATAGACAATGGGTAAAATTATCGGAATTGACTTAGGTACAACGAACTCATGTGTGGCAGTTATGGAAGGTGGCGAAGCAGTCGTCATCTCGAACGCAGAAGGGAACCGTACGACACCATCTGTCGTCGCATTCAAAGGCGAAGAGCGTCAAGTCGGAGAAGTAGCGAAACGTCAAGCGATCACGAACCCGAACACGATTCAATCGATTAAGCGTCACATGGGAACGTCGCATACGGTCGAAGTTGACGGTAAGAAGTTCACACCGCAAGAAATCTCGGCAATCATTTTGCAGAAATTGAAAAAAGATGCAGAAGACTACCTCGGTGAAACGGTGACGGAAGCAGTCATCACTGTACCTGCCTACTTCAACGATGCGGAGCGTCAAGCGACGAAAGATGCAGGGAAAATCGCCGGTCTCGACGTCAAACGAATCATCAACGAGCCGACGGCAGCTGCACTCGCTTACGGTCTCGATAAAGGTGAAGACCACACGATCTTGATTTATGACCTCGGTGGCGGTACGTTCGACGTCTCGATTCTCGAACTTGGCGACGGCGTCTTCGAAGTTGTCGCAACAGCAGGGGACAACCGTCTCGGTGGTGACGATTTTGACCAAAAAGTCATCGACTATCTCGTAGCAGAATTCAAAAAAGAGAACGGCATCGACCTCGCTCAAGACAAGATGGCGCTTCAACGTTTGAAAGATGCAGCCGAGAAAGCGAAGAAAGACCTTTCTGGTGTGACGAGCGCGCACATCAGCCTTCCGTTCATCACGGCCGGAGCAGCTGGTCCGCTTCACCTTGAAACGACACTCACACGTGCGAAATTCGAAGAGTTGACAGCCGACCTCGTCGAGCGCACGATGGAGCCGACTCGCCGCGCGTTGAAAGACTCAGGTCTTACACCGTCTGACCTCGACAAGATCATCCTCGTCGGTGGTTCGACACGTATCCCAGCGGTTCAAAAAGCGATTCACGACTTCACGAAGAAAGAGCCGTTCAAAGGCGTGAACCCGGATGAAGTCGTCGCCCTCGGTGCCGCAATCCAAGGTGGCGTCCTTGCCGGTGACGTCAAAGACGTCGTCCTTCTCGACGTGACTCCGCTCTCGCTCGGTATCGAGACGATGGGTGGCGTGATGACGAAGTTGATCGATCGCAACACGACGATCCCGACTTCGAAATCACAAGTCTTCTCGACGGCGGCTGACAGCCAGCCAGCGGTAGACATCCACGTCCTCCAAGGGGAACGTCCGATGGCACCAGACAACAAGACACTCGGTCGCTTCCAGTTGACGGACATTCCGCCGGCACCACGTGGCGTGCCACAAATCGAAGTCAAATTCGACATCGATGCGAACGGAATCGTTCACGTATCGGCGAAAGACCTCGGTACGAACAAAGAACAGTCCATCACGATTCAATCGTCTTCAGGGATCGACGAGGCTGAAATCGAGCGTATGGTAAAAGAAGCGGAAGCGAACGCGGAAGCTGACAAACAACGTAAAGAAGAAGCTGAACTCCGCAACGAGACAGACCAACTCGTCTTCGCAACGGACAAGGCGATCAAAGACCTCGGCGACAAAGTCGACGCTACGGACAAAGAGCGCGCTGAAGCTGCGAAAGAAAAAGCGAAAACGGCACTCGAAGGCACAGACCTCGAAGCCCTCCGTACGGCGAAAGACGAATTGTCGAACGTCGTGCAAGAGTTGACGCAAAAAGTATACGCGAACATGGCTGAACAGCAAGGTGCTGAAGGTGCAGAGACGCAGACGGAAGCGAAAGACGACAACGTCGTTGACGCTGAGTTTGAAGATCTCGACGATCGCAAATAAGGCAACCGATAGAGAGGAGAGCGCCAAAGCAGGTTTCTGCTTTGGCTCTTTCCATGTTAAGGTAGATTCGGTAGAATTTTAGTTTAGACAGTGTAGAGGAGAGAGTAACGTGGCGAAACGAGATTATTATGAAGTGCTTGGCCTAGATAAATCGGCCTCGGCACAAGACATCAAACGTGCTTATCGCAAGCTGGCACGCCAGTATCACCCTGACATCAACCAAGAGCCGGATGCGGCCGACAAGTTCAAAGAGCTCGGTGAAGCATACGAAGTATTGTCAGACGAACAGAAACGGGCCCAATACGACCGTTTCGGTTTTGAAGGGGCCAGCCAATTCGGCGGCGGTGGCGACTTCCAAGGCGGCTTCGGTGACATCTTCGACATGTTCTTCGGTGGCGGTGGGGGACGTCGTCAAGACCCGAACGCTCCACGACGCGGGGAAGACTATCAATACGTCGTCGACCTCGATTTCATGGAGAGTGTGACCGGCAAGACGGAAATCATCGACCTTGAGATTGAAGTCGAATGCGACACGTGCATGGGTAGCGGCGCCAAACCGGGAACAAAACCGGATACGTGCGGCCGTTGTGGCGGCAGCGGTGTCGAGACGGTCGAACAGAACACGATTCTCGGCCGGATGGTCAATCAACGGACGTGTAGCCAATGTCACGGTAGCGGGAAGACGATTAAAGAAAAATGTGAGACGTGTCACGGCTCTGGCCATGTGAAGAAACAGAAGCAAGTCGAAGTCAAGATTCCAGCTGGAATCGACAACGGCCAACAAATCCGTCTATCAGGCAAAGGTGGTCCTGGCTTTAACGGCGGCCCAGCCGGCGACCTGTATATTGTCGTTCGCGTCCGGGCGCATGAAATCTTTGAACGGGTCGACCAACATATCACGATGGAGATGCCGGTCACGTTCGCCCAGGCCGCACTCGGTGCGGAACTCGAAGTTCCGACCGTCCACGGTAAAGTAAGTTTGAAAGTTCCTGCCGGTACGCAGACCGGTTCGCGATTCCGGTTGCGCGGCAAAGGGATGCCGAGCGTCCGCGGCGGCGGCAATGGCGACCAGTACGTCAATATCGTCATCATGACGCCGACGAATATGACCGACCGTCAAAAAGAATTGCTCCGTGAATTCGAAGAGATTAGCGGAGAAGCAGGCGTCGAAGAACAACACGGCCTGTTCCAAAAGATGAAGAAGTTTTTTAGCCAGTAAAAGGAGCGTGTTCAAACAATGAAATGGTCTGAAATTTGTGTCCACACGACACAGCAGGCAGTCGAAGCCGTATCGAATTTACTACATGAAGTGGGGGCACAAGGGGTCGTCATCGAGGACGTCGAAGATTACGACCAGATGATGGCCGAAGACCATTTCGGCGAGATTTGGGACGTGTCGGGCCGCGAATCGTATCCAACATCAGGTGTGTACGTGAAAGCATACGTACCGGCCTCAGGTGATTTCGAAGACACGCTCGCCGCGTTCAAAAAAGAAGTGGACGGCTTGCGTCATGTGCTCGATATCGGCACCGGTGACGTGACGGTCGTCGAGATGGACGAAGAGGACTGGGCCCATTCGTGGAAGCAGTACTACAAGCCCGTCAAAATCTCACAACATTTGACGATCGTCCCGCTTTGGGAAGATTACGAGCCACAACCGGAAGAGAACGTCATCTTGCTCGATCCGGGTATGGCGTTCGGGACGGGGACGCATCCGACGACGATGCTCTGCATTCAGGCGATCGAGAACTATATCCGACCGGGTGACCGATTGATTGATGTCGGCACGGGTTCAGGTGTCCTCGCGATCGCCGCTGCGAAGCTTGGGGCCGAACGAGTCGAGGCACTCGATTTGGATGCGGTCGCCGTCGAATCGGCGCGTCAAAACGTCGAGACGAACGGTGTCGGCAACGTCATCGACGTGAAGACGGGTGACTTGTTGAAAGGGATGACGGGGGAGTATGACCTCGTCGTCGCCAATATTTTGGCCGACGTCATCATGCTGTTCATCGATGATGCATATGCGCGCGTCAAACCGGGCGGCTATTTCATCACGTCGGGTATTATCGGACAGAAGCGGGCCGAGGTGACAGAGGCGCTCAAGGCGTCCGGATTCGCGATTGAAGAGACAAGGGTCATGGAAGACTGGGTCGCCATCATCGCGAAGAAAGGATGAGCCATGCAACGATACTTTTTACCGCGTGAGTCATTTGTCAATGACACGGCCACCTTACCGGCCGACGTCGTCCATCATATCGGGACAGTGCTCCGGGAGACGCCCGGTTATCGGATGGTGCTTTTAGACGGTACCGGCCTCGAATATGAGGCTGAGGTCGTAACGCTCGAGAAGAAGACGGGCACGGCCCGGGTGCTCGAACGCCGTCAAGCGACGACCGAACTTCCCGTCGAGGTGACGCTCGCCTATGCGCTTCCGAAAGGCGATAAAGTCGAACTCGTCGCCCAAAAAGGGACTGAGCTCGGCATGCATCACTTCTGGGTGTTCGAATCGAAGCGCTCGGTCGCCAAATGGGACGCCAAAAAGGCACCGAAAAAAGTCGAACGGCTTCAGAAAATCATGCAGGAAGCGGCCGAACAGTCGTACCGCGCCGTCGTTCCGATGTGTCAATACATCACACCACGGGAACTGACGGACCGCATCGATTCGTTCGATGCCGTCGTCATCGCCTATGAAGAACAAGCGAAGCAAGGGGAGCAAGCAGCGTTTGCGACGGTGTTGCAAGCACTTCGACCTGGGGCGAAGCTCCTGCTCATCGTCGGGCCGGAAGGCGGCTTTGACGAAAGTGAAGTGAATGAGTGGACGGAACGCGGGGCCAAGGCCTGTGCTTTCGGACCACGCATCTTGCGTTCGGAGACGGCGCCGCTCTATGCGCTCGCCGCTGTCTCATATGCGCTCGAATTGAATTAACACATCAAACGGCTCTCGGGGATGCGGGAGCCGTTTTTGTACCTAGAAAAAACAGGCTCGCGATTTGGGCGCGAGCCTGTCGAATTATTATTTGACGAGTGTGATCGTCTTCGTCGTCACGTTGCCGGCGAGGTCGGTCGCCTCGAACGTGAACGTGTTCTCACCTGACGTCACAGGAAGCGTGACCGTCTGTGTTTTCGCGAATGAACGCATCTCATACGGTTCTTTCAGCGCTTGGCTGAATTTCAAGTCGCCGTTGACGAGAAGTTTCACTTCGTCGAAGTTGTCTTTCACCGTTACAGAGACGTTGACCGTCGATTGTTTTTTACCGATTTTTTTCGGTAGTTTTCCAAGTTCGATGCTGGCAGGTGTCGTATCCACAAAAATCGCACGTTGGAAGTTGGTCACGTTTCCAGCCGCATCCTCGGCGACGAACCGCAACTTATGGACACCGTCTGCAAACGTCCGCGTCGTGTTGAAGACGTGTTCTTTCTTCGTATCGTCCCATGTGAGCGGTACGTCAACACCGTCGACTTGGAACGACTGGATGGCAGATGCATCTTGAATCGTTCCAGCGACCGGGATGACCGATGTCGCGTATGGCGTCAAAGCGAGCGGGGCGTTCACGAACACTCCAGGCTTATCCGCGTCTGTCGAGTAAGCGACCGTCTTCGTTGTGCTGTTGCCAGCGTGATCGACGACGCGAACGCTGACTTGATCGGCGTCACTGACGCCTGTGAACGTGTAGGCCTTGCCATCAGCTTGCTTGGCGACGGATTTTCCGTTCAAGAAATATTCGACCGAATGGATGCCTGAGAACTCATCTTTCGCTTGGACCGCCAAGCTCTCCCCTTGCCATTTCGTCGTGAACGTCGGGTCCGTGTAATCGACTTTGACTGGGAAGCGAAGCGTCTGGGCTTGTTTTTTCATGTAATCGATGCTTCCTTCGATTTCATAGAAGTATTTGCCGGCCGGGGCTGGTTTGCCATTCAACTGACCATCCCATGTGTAAGCGGCCGAGTAGTAATAAGGTGTGTTGGCACCGCCGTCAAAGTAGTTCTTGCGAAGTTCTTCGTCTTGGAACAACGTCCGGACGACATTGCCGGCCTCGTCGACGATGCGATACTTGACGTCCTTGGCGTTACGGAGCAACGAGAACACCGGTACAGCGACATCCTTTGAGCCATCTTTGTCTGGTGAGAAGGCGATTGCGTCGGCATCAACGGATTGGTCAAGGTTCGAACCGAGATAGTTCCCTGTTTGATCGACCATACCTGATACTTCGTAGAACGAGCCGTCTTCATAGATGGAGGCATCGAAGATTGGCGCCTTGCCCCAGTCTCCTTCGAAACCGACGAACGGTACGACGAGTGACGGGTTGCCCTCAGCACCGTTAACGTCCGTCAAGCGGACGAATCCATCAACGAAGTAACCGTTCTCGAAGACGTCTTTCGCCGGTACGAGACCGTCGAGCGTTTTCGGATTGAGCACTTTTGCTTTCGAGACGTCAAGTGCGACTTTGAGTTCTACTTTCGCGTTCGGTTTTACTTTGACCGTACTGACTTTCTTCCCGTTGACCGTCACTTTTGCATTCTCGAGCGCTTGGGCTTCCATCGCGTTCTGAACGAGTCCGGCCGTCTGCTCGATAGCGAGGTCGGTCTGGAGTGACGAAGACACGTTATACGACACGGCCTTGTCCGACAAGTTCTCGACGACAAGCGTGAACGTCGCCTTGCTGCGGTTCAATTCCTTGAGCGCAACTTTGGCTTCTTTCGTCTTCTTCTCGTACGCGATTGCCGGTGTCGAGACGGCAGCATGCAATTGCATGAGACCAGCTCCAC
Source organism: Exiguobacterium sp. s36 (assembly GCF_018618345.1). Taxonomy (NCBI): domain Bacteria; kingdom Bacillati; phylum Bacillota; class Bacilli; order Caryophanales; genus Exiguobacterium; species Exiguobacterium sp. s36. The sequence continues at coordinate 243,829 of NZ_JACSLW010000001.1, read as the reverse complement.
CACGACGTGGCGTGTAAGGGAGGTTTTGTTGTAACTGTTTGTTGAGCGGTCCGATATCCGTGACAGCTTTCGATGTGTTGATGAGCAAGTTCTTCGCCATCGTGACGCGTGCTGTTCCTGTCAAATTGAAGTCGCGGTCGACGCGTTCGAGGACGAGGGCAGCTCCGCCGGCCACGTGTGGGGAAGCCATCGATGTACCGCTCATCAAGCCGTACTGGTTATCGTTCAACGTCGAGAAGATCTGTCCGCCCGGTGCTGAAATCTCTGGCTTGAAGTCGAGGTTTGGCGTCATGCCCCACGACGTGAAGTTCGAGAGCTGACCGGCCGCGCCGTTCGTGACACTGAGGCGATCGCCGGCAAAGCCGATTGTCATCTGTTCACCAGCGAGGAGACGTTGTTGCAACGTGTTCCCGTCTTTGATGCTAAGCGAGGCCATCGGGATTTTCGGGTTGGCCAATGCCATGCTCACATAATCGCCGTGACCGACAGCTCCACGGACAATGACGCCAGCTGCGCCGTTCGCTTCGGCTGTCTGTTGAATGTTTGAATAGAAGTAACTGCCGTCGCGAACCGCGAGGACGATTTTTCCTTTAACGTCTTTTCCGACGTATTGGCTCGGTTGGCCGTCGCCGACGTAAACGAGGTCGTAATTGCCTTGCGTGAAGGCAGGACCGTCTTGTTTTTTCCAACCGATTTTGTCAGTGGCGTCACCCGACTTGACTGAGAACGCGTCCAATTGAATTTGATCGTTCTCGAGCGAAGCGACGGATGTCGACGCCGAGCTGACACTCGGGGCACCGACGACGCCCGTGTCCGGATTATCGGCGTACGGAAGGTCGTAACCGTTGCCGAAGTAGGCCGAGTTTCCAGCCGAAATCGACATGAAGACACCGTTATCGACGGCACGTTGGACGGCTTGTTGTTCCGGTGAGTCGGCATCGACGAATCCGGCCGTTGAGCCGAGACTCATGTTGATGACGTCCGCACCGAGTTTGATGGCGTCATCGATGGCTTTAATGTAGATATCGCCGTATGTCGAAGCATAGTTCGGATCGTTACTGAATACTTTGAGCCCGAGCACTTGTGCCTCAGGAGCGACACCTTTCAAGCCACCGGCCGCTTCATCCCCGTTGGCGGCGACAGTACCCGAGACGTGCATCCCGTGCATCGAGGCGCCAGGTGAATCGTCACGGATATCATCGTTCTCATCATAATAGTTATAAGCGTATGGGACTTTCTCGTTTATGTAAGCTCCAGGCATGCCGAACGTGCTGACGGCCGTCTCGACTTCTGTTTGAGACAACTCGGCTTTTGAATCATCCGTAAGACGGAAGTCACGGTGGTCGGCGTCAACGCCTGTATCGATGACAGCGACGATTGTCCCTTCGCCCGTGAACCCGTAATCGCCCCACGTCTGCTGTGATTGGACCATGCCATTACTCGTGACCATGTCCGGTTTGACTTCTGGACGTTCGTACTCGTTGACGACGTGGACGCTTGCGACTTCAGGCAACGCCTCGACCTTTTTGACGTCGGTCGCTGTGAGCATCGTACTGAAACCGTTGAAGACGGTCGTGAACTCTTCGAGCGTCACGGCCTTGACGCCTTTTTTCGAGATGGCAGCTTTCGCTTTCTTTTGTTCGGCTTTGACGAGCTTTTGAGCGCCGTCTTTCTCCGTTTTCGTCAACTCGTTAAACTTTTTACCCTTTTTCTTTGCTTGTTCGATGGCTGGGGCACCGACAAGTTCGACGACGACGCGCAATTTCTCATGTTTGTCGGTCGAGCTCACGCTTTGTTTGACAGATGGCTTGGCTAGGACAGGTTCTGCGCCGAGGCCGAGTAGGCCGGGCGTCAACGCGAGGCAAGTCGCGAGGGAGACGTTCAAATAAAATTTCGGTTGTGGCAATTTAGTATCCTCCAATCGTTTTTTGAAAAAATAAATCCATTTGTGGAAAATGATAGCGGATTTCAAACCAAAATTCTTCCTGTTTTTTAAACGATAGGGTAATGAATTTGAACAAATTAAAAGATTCTGACAATTACTTTGGACCTATCCACGTCAAAATGTGGATAGGTCTTTTCTCATTTCCTGACTCTTTCATCGGATTAACAATAAATAATTCATCTCTCTCAAACAATATGGGCAATTCGCTTGAGATTTTAATCTAAAGTTGATACAGTCTGTAGTAGATAAATCATATAAAACTTATCGATATAGTCGGAATAAAGACGATGGGGTGACAACATGGGATTACAATTCATGGATATTTTTAAGGAATGGGCGTCAGAATATGACGCGACCGTGACCGGACATGACGAACAGTATCGTGAAGTGTTCGCCGGGTACGAGACGATGCTCAACGAGGTCGTCGACCAATTAGAAGGCCGGGTCATGGAATTCGGAAGCGGGACAGGGAACTTGAGTGCAAAAATCTTGGAGCGCCACGAATTGATTTCGGTCGAACCGTCTCCGGAAATGCGGGCCGTCGCGGCCGAGAAGTTACAGCTCGATATCGTCGACGGTGACTTTCTCAACTATCCGACGGATCAACAGGTCGATACAATCGTGTCATCCTATGCGTTCCATCATTTGACGGATGATGAGAAACGGACGGCGATTCGAAGTTACGTCGAACACCTCGACGCCCCGCGCTTCGTCTTGCTCGATACGATGTTCGCCTCGCAAACAGCGAAACGGGACATCTTGGACTGGGCCGAAGCGAACGGCTATACCGATTTACTCGAGGATTTGAATCGAGAGTTTTATCCATATACCCAGACGATTCAAGCGATGCTCGAAGCAAACGGCTATACGGTTACGCTCACGCAAAAAAATAAATTCGTCTGGCTCGTCGTGGCCACGAAACAATCAGGAGGAACTCAATCATGAAAAGTTATAAAGTCGAAAGCTTTAATTTAGACCATACAAAAGTACAAGCGCCTTACGTCCGTTTAGCTGGAGTGAAGAAAGGGACGGCCGATACGATTTATAAATATGACATTCGCTTCATTCAACCGAACGAAGGGCTTATGCCGATGCGCGCCGTCCATTCGCTCGAGCACTTGATTGCCGAGAACAGCCGTAGCCACTCGAATCAAATCATCGACGTCTCGCCGATGGGTTGCCAGACAGGCTTCTATTGGACGATGTTGAACGACGGGGATTACGAAGCGATGCTCGACCTCGTCGAAGCGACACTCCGCGATGCAGCAAATGCGACAGAACTTCCAGCGCAAAACCCGATTCAATGCGGCAGCGCGAACCATCACGATTTCGAGGGTGCGAAGAAGCTCGCGGCCGACATGCTTGCTAAGCGTGACGAGTGGCACATCATCTTCAAGGACGAAGCGTAAATGATTGTCCAAAGCGTCTATGAATTGATCGGGGAGACGCCTCTTCTCGAATTGCGGACGTTACCGGTTCCTCCGGGTGTCAAAGTGTACGGCAAGCTCGAGATGATGAACCCGGGCGGTAGTGTCAAGGATCGGCTCGGTCTGCAATTGATTGAACGGGCGCTTGAACGTGGACAACTCGTACGCGGGGGAACGGTCGTCGAACCGACGGCCGGGAACACCGGGATCGGGCTCGCACTCGCCTGTCAACGTCACGGCATCAAGTTGATGACCGTCACTCCGGAGAAGTTCAGTCAAGAGAAGCAAGCGCTCATGGCGCTTCTCGGGGCGACCGTCGTCAACACGCCGACGGAGCTCGGGATGAAAGGGGCCATCGCGCGGGCGAAAGAGCTCGCCATCGAACATGACGCCTATGTGCCGGAACAGTTCTCGAATCCGGATAATCCGGACGCATACGTCGACACGCTCGCGTTCGAGCTTCAGGCCGACCTGCCGAACATCGATGTGTTCATCGCCGGGGCCGGCTCAGGGGGGACGTTTACAGGTGTCGCGAGCAAGTTGCGGCCGAACGGGACGAAGACGATCGTCGTCGAGCCGGAAGGGTCGATTTTGAACGGTGGAGCACCAGGGCCGCACAAGACAGAAGGCATCGGCGTCGAGGCGTGGCCGGCGTTCTTGCCGCGCGAGCTCGTCGACGGGATTTACACGATTACGGACGAAGAGGCGTTCTATTATGTCGCCCACCTCGCCAAACAAGAAGGTTTGCTCGTCGGAAGTTCATCCGGAGCGGCCATCGCGGCATGCGTACAAGAAGCGGCTCAGATGACAGAAGGCGTCATCGTGACGATTTTACCGGACAGCGTTGAACGTTATTTAAGTCAAGGAATAGTCAAGGAGGCAGAATATGCGTACAAAAACAGCACTCATTCACGGCGGTAAAACAACGGACCCGTTGACGGGAGCCGTCACACCACCGATTTATCAGACGAGCACGTATAAGCAAGACGGCATCGGCAATCTCCGTGAAGGGTATGAATATTCGCGGACGGCCAACCCGACACGGACGGCACTTGAGACGCTCATCGCCGATATCGAGGGCGGTGCCAGCGGGTTTGCGTTCGGTTCTGGGATGGCAGCCATCTCGACGATTTTAATGTTAATGAAATCAGGGGACCACGTCATCGTCGGTTCTGACGTATATGGGGGAACGTACCGTGTATTCAATCGAGTATTTCAATCACTTGGCTTGGAGGCAACTTTTGTCGATACGGCCGATACGCAAGCGGTCCGTGAAGCGCTCCAGCCGAACACGAAAATGATTTACGTCGAGACACCGACAAACCCGTTGTTGAACGTGACGGACATGCGCCTCATCCGCGCCATCGCCGACGAGGCGGACGTCCTGTTCGTCGTCGACAACACGTTCATGACACCGTACTTCCAAAACCCAATCGAATTGGGGGCGGACTACGTGCTTCATAGCGCCACAAAATATTTAGGCGGCCATAGCGACGTCGTCGCCGGTCTCGTCGTCGCCCGCACGGAAGAGCTTGGGGAGCGTTTGGCGTTCTTGCAAAACTCAGTCGGCGCGGTACTCGGACCACAAGACAGCTTCCTCGTTGTTCGCGGCATCAAGACGCTCGCGGTCCGCATGGAAGCGATTGAAGCGAACGCGCTCGCGCTCGTCGACTACTTGACGAAGCATGAATCAGTCAGCCGTGTCTTGCATCCGAGTGTCGGCAGTGAAGAAGCGAAGCGGGTCCACTTGTCCCAGGCACGTGGTTTCGGTGGAATGATCGCCTTCGACGTCGGTTCAGCCGAAGCGGCCGAACTCGTCGTCGCGAAGACGAAGTACTTCACACTCGCCGAGAGTCTCGGCGCGGTCGAGAGCTTGATTAGCGTACCAGCTCGGATGACGCATGCGTCAATTCCTGCGGAACGCCGTCTCGAACTCGGGATTACGGACGGACTCGTCCGCATCTCGGTCGGCCTTGAAGATGTACAAGATTTGATTGAAGATTTGGAGCAGGCGCTCGCGACCGTGGCGACGATTCCGAACTAAGTTGCATAGCGATACGAGGTGCGCTCGCGAGCGTGCCTCTTTTTGTCGTGTGCAAGGTGAAAGAATTCGCTTGAATGTCCTAATCGCATCGACTACACTGACGATAATTGATTACGAGAGCGGGTGAACAGAGTGAACAAAGGCGTCATGCCAACGGTCGGGGCCTACGTCATGTGGGGCGTCCTACCGATTTATTGGAAGTTTTTGCAGGAAATACCGAGCGGTCAAATCTTGGCCCATCGCATCGTCTGGTCATTCCTCTTCATCTTACTCGTCTTGAAATGGACGAAACAGTGGACCGAGTTCAACTATGCGCTTCGGCACCGGGCGACAAGGAACGCCTTTATGTTGAACGGATTTATCGTCAGTGCCAACTGGTTCGTCTACATATGGGCGGTCAATCACGGCTATATCATCGAAGCGTCACTCGGCTATTACATCAATCCGCTCGTGAGCATGGTGTTAGGTGTGCTTGTTTTTCGGGAATCATTAAATCGAGTACAATGGCTGGCGGTGACCGTGGCGGCAATCGGCGTGCTCGTCTTGACGTTCGGCTATGGGTCGTTCCCGTGGATCGCGTTCATTTTGGCCAGTACGTTCGGGTTTTACGGGATGGTGAAAAAACGCCGTCCACTCGCCTCGACAGTTAGCCTCGGCATCGAGACGCTCGCGGTCGTTCCGGTCGCTATCATTTTCTTGGGTTGGCAGACGTCTCAGGGAGGATTGACGATGACGACCGAACCGGTCATTTGGGTCGCGTTGGTCGGGACAGGCGTGATGACGGCGCTACCCCTTCTTTTGTTCGGGTACGGAGCGCAACATATCCCGTTCACGCTCGTCGGGTTTCTTCAGTTCATCGCACCGACGCTCAGTCTCGCAATCGGGGTCATTCTCTATAATGAACCGTTCACGGGCTATCACGTTTTTGCGTTCACATGTATATGGATTGCCATTTTCTTCTTTAGTTGGAACAGTTGGATCCAGACGCGGAAACGCCGTCAACTCGTCTGAATTGAAAGCTGTTACATTTCAAGAAAACATGATAATATGTTAGATGTCAGACCTATATGTCAGACCGATACATCAGAGGAGGAATTTTACGATGGAATTAGCACGTTATATCGACCACACAGCCTTGAAGGCAGAAACAACGAAAGATCAAGTCACAAAACTTTGTGCCGAGGCGCTCGAATACAAATTCGCAAGCGTCTGTGTCAACCCGACATGGGTGAAGTACGCGGCGGAACAACTCAAATCAGATGACGACGTCAAAGTATGTACGGTCATCGGCTTCCCACTCGGAGCTAACACGCCAGCAGTGAAAGCGTTCGAAACTAAAGACGCGATTGCAAACGGCGCAGGCGAAATCGATATGGTCATCAACATCGGTGCCATGAAAGACGGCGATTTCGATCTCGTTGAGCGCGATATCCGCGCTGTCGTCGAAGCGGCAAACGGAACGCTCGTTAAAGTCATCTTTGAGACGTGCCTCCTTACGAAAGAAGAAATCAAAAAAGCGGCTGAGCTTTCAGTCAAAGCAGGCGCAGACTTCGTGAAAACGTCGACTGGCTTCTCGACAGGCGGTGCGACAGTAGAAGATATCCGCCTCATGCGTGAGACGGTCGGACCAGATCTCGGCGTTAAAGCTTCAGGCGGCGTACGTGATTTCGAAGGCGCACAAGCTATGATTGATGCCGGCGCGACGCGCATCGGCGCATCAGCTGGAATCGCCATCGTTACAGGCGGACGTTCAGACAGCGACTATTAATAACTAGTGGTTGACCGCACGACTTACTTTCACTATAATATGTTATGACGTGTGAAACACGTTTCCTTAGTCGTGTAATTCGGAGGGAGGGAAAACTAGTGGAAACTCGTGTCCGTAAAAACGAATCGCTTGAAGACGCTCTTCGTCGTTTCAAACGCGGTGTTTCGAAAGATGGCACTCTTGCCGAAGTTCGCAAACGTCGTCACTACGAAAAGCCAAGCGTAAAACGTAAATTGAAATCAGAAGCTGCGCGTAAGCGTAAGAAATTCTAATTTCAGTTTCATTTGTAGAGAGGGTGTTAGCTCATGAGTCTTCAAGAACGCTTGACGGACGACATGAAGCAAGCCATGCGCGCGAAACAAAAAGATCGTCTCACGACGATCCGGATGGTCAAAGCGTCGCTCCAAAATGAGGCCATCAAATTTGGTCGACAAGATCTAACTGAGGAAGAGGAACTCACGGTGCTCAACCGAGAGATGAAACAGCGCAGAGACTCCCTCCGAGAATTCGAAAGCGCTGGTCGTGAAGACCTTGCTTCTAAAGTAGCTGACGAGATTGTCGTACTAGAGGCCTATATGCCTGAACAACTTTCTGAAGATGAAGTCACGGCGATCGTGAAAGCAGCTATTGCTCAAACGAATGCTACAGGCCCGTCGGATATGGGTAAGGTGATGGGCGTCGTCATGCCTCAAGTTAAAGGCAAGGCAGACGGTGGTCTTGTGAACCGCATTGTCAAACAACAATTGACGAATTAATGAGAGAGACAGGGATTTTTGGGTCAAACCAAAAGTTTCTGTCTTTTTTTGCGTATTCCGAAACCAAAAGCGAACTTGTTTCGTATACACTAGAGATAAGAGGTAGCTTGTGAACTCGGAAGGGGGTTGCAATACGATGACATTTGGTCTCGGAGTGATTCTGACGGTGTTTTTTGTCGGGATCGTCCTTCTAGGAATTGAAGTGTTCGTTGCCGGTTTTGGATTGTTCGGCGTGCTAGGGATTGGGGCGGTCGTCGCCAGTTTGATTATGGCGGGTGCCACAATCGGACAACTGTGGTTGTCGCTTGGTTTAGCCACGGCCATCGTCGCTGGACTCGGATTTTGGGCATATCGTCGCCTACAGTCCAATCGATCGCTCATGTATAAAGGGTTGATTTTGACAGATTCGACGTCAACAGACAAAGGGTATTTGTCCCACGATGACCGCAAACGGTTGCTCGGGAAAGTCGGGGTCACGTTGACGCCGCTTCGCCCGGCGGGTACCGCTGAGATTGACGGAGAACGGATTGATGTCGTGACAGAAGGTAGCTATCTCGATTCGCAAACGAAAATTCAGGTGTATAAAGTCGATTCAGGACGCGTTGTCGTCCGCAACTTTATAGAGCCTAAGGAGGATGTAACAGAATGACACCAGAACTATTGACCACGTTACTCATCTCGGGTGGAGGATTGATTGCGCTCGCCGTATTCTTCACGTTCGTACCGGTCGGGCTGTGGATCAGCTCGTTCGCCGCTGGCGTCCACGTCTCGATCTTCACACTAATCGGGATGCGACTCCGTCGCGTCGTCCCATCGAAAATCGTCAACCCGCTCATCAAAGCGGTCAAAGCCGGCATCGGCTTGAACACGAACCAGCTCGAGAGTCACTTCTTGGCCGGGGGTAACGTCGACCGTGTCGTCAACGCCTTGATTGCGGCCCACCGTGCCGATATCGAATTATCGTTTGAACGTGCCGCAGCAATCGATCTTGCTGGCCGTAACGTGTTAGAGGCGGTTCAAATGTCCGTTAACCCGAAAGTCATCGAAACGCCGTTCATCGCTGGTGTGGCCATGGATGGGATTGAAGTGAAGGCGAAAGCCCGCATCACAGTCCGCGCCAACATCGATCGTCTTGTCGGGGGTGCCGGGGAAGAGACGATTATCGCCCGTGTCGGTGAAGGGGTCGTCTCGACGATCGGTTCACAACACAACCATAAGCACGTCTTGGAGAACCCTGATATGATTTCACGTACCGTATTGACGAAAGGTCTCGATTCAGGGACCGCATTTGAAATCCTATCAATCGATATCGCCGACATCGATATCGGTAAAAACATCGGGGCGGTCCTCCAGACCGACCAAGCCGAAGCTGATAAGAAAATCGCGCAAGCGAAAGCGGAAGAACGCCGCGCGATGGCAATCGCCCGTGAGCAAGAGATGAAATCATCGGTCGAAGAGATGCGCGCCAAAGTCGTCGCGGCCGAGGCGGAAGTCCCGCTCGCGATGGCCGACGCACTTCGAAATGGCAAACTCGGGGTCATGGATTACGTCAACTACTTGAACGTCCAAGCCGATACAGAAATGCGTAAAGCAATCGGTCATCCTGTCGAATCTGATAGAGAGTAACGGACATGGATGGACTCTGGGTACTACTCTTAGCCGCTTTCGGGATTGCCTCGGCGGTCATGAAGCGGATGGAGAAACCATCATCTACTGGAGAACGACCACCGAGTACGGATTTGAAACGTTATCTCGATACGGTCGGTGACATGATGAAAGAAGTCGAGGCGACGTTCGATGAGCCGCGCAACAAGCAAGACAAACCGGCTCCTCAGAAACTACGTCGCCGTGTCGCCGCACCGGCCGAAACGACAGACCGACATGCACCGCGTCGACGTGAAGAGCTACCGCACGTGAGTGCCCAGTTCGAACAGACGGTCAAAATTCCACCGATTTCCGAGTCGACCGAGTCGCGGCCACAACCGCGCATCTCGATGAAGCAAGTTCGGCAAGCGGTCGTGTGGAGTGAAATTTTGCAACCGCCGGTGTCGAAACGCCGTCGTTAAACCTGAGGCAGTGACTCCGTGTCACTGCTTCTTTTTGTTGGAGGAATGGACGGTCTTTCTTTCACGAACGGCTTGATAGTGCTAAAGTAAAGAAGGAACAATCTACTGATGGGGAGGAGAAACAACCATTGATTATGACTGATAAAATTCCGTTCGTCATGGAACATGCGAACGAAGCGCAGGCGCTCCTCGGACCGAAGGACGAGGTATTTCAAGCCATCGAAGCAGAACTCGCGGTCGCACTCACTCCTCGTGGAGAAGAATTAATCATTCAGGCCGATACGGCCGATACGCTCGAATTGACGAAGGCCGTGATCAAGACGTTGCAACAACTCGTTAAAAAAGGGGCTCGCTTGAACGAAAGCGATGCCATCAGTGTGATTCAACACATCAAGGTCGGCAAGGGCGACGAGTTGCTCGAGCATTATGAGCGAGTCGTCTTCACGACGAACAAAGGGAAACCGATTCGGGCGAAGACGGTCGGACAGAGCCGATATGTCCGGGCCATCGAAAAACGTGACCTCGTGTTCGGAATCGGACCGGCGGGGACCGGGAAGACATATTTGGCCGTCGTTTTGGCAGCGCGTGCGCTGAAAGAAGGCCAAGTCAAACGAATTATTTTGACGCGTCCGGCGGTCGAAGCGGGTGAAAACTTGGGCTTCTTGCCAGGCGACTTGAAAGAGAAGGTCGACCCGTACTTACGGCCGTTGTACGACGCCTTGTTTGACGTCTATGGCGTCGAACAGACGAACCGATTGCTCGAACGCGGCACGATCGAAGTCGCGCCGCTCGCTTACATGCGCGGCCGGACGCTTGAAGATGCGTTCGTCATTTTAGACGAGGCGCAGAATACGACGAAAGAACAGATGAAGATGTTTTTGACGCGACTCGGTTTCGGCTCGAAAATGGTCGTCACCGGTGATTTGACGCAAGTCGATTTGCCGAAAGGCAAAGCGTCAGGACTGCAAGAAGCGTTACATCTGCTTGAAGGAGTCGATGGGATTCATTTTGAACATTTCACGTCGTCCGACGTCGTTCGCCATCCGCTCGTCAAGAAAATCATTAACGCCTATAGTAACGAACTCACATAACCAAAAGGGGGGGCACTGATGCAGCAAGCACGTCATTGGACGGTCGCGACAATCTCCGTCCTCTTTTTTCTCATTTTAGGCGCGATTCTATACTTTACGGTGCGCCCATCCATCATTAGTGTCGAGCCGCTCGGGATTGCCGAACAGGACATTCGCTCGCCGGTCACGATTGAAGACCGGACGGCGACGGAGCGGTTACGACAAGATGCGATCAATAGCGTCGGCAGTCAGTTCTCGTTGCGGCGCGAGTTTGCCGATCAACAGATCGCCAAAGTCGAGCAACTGTTCGCAGCGTTCGAAGAGACGGAAGATGACACCGAGCTATCAGACATCAAAAATCGCTTGAATTCGACCGAGGTGAACGGATTCCTCGGTGATGATGAACTGAACCTTCTGCTCGAGGCGAGCGAGAACACCCGTCGTACGGTCGAAGACGTCACCGTGACGGCGCTCCAAGAAGTGATGGGTAACCGCATCGACACGAGCTCACAGTCCATCTCAGAAGCGAGAGATCGGGCTGAGACACTCGTCGACCAATCACCGCTCTCACTCGAGTTCCGGGCGATTGCTAACAGCCTGAGCGATCAATTGATCGTACCGAACTACGTGTTCGACTCTGAAGCGACACGTGAGAAAGAACAGCAGGCGGTCGATGCGGTCGAACCGGTCATCATTCAAGAAGGCCAGTTGCTCGTCAACCAAGGCGAGGTCGTGACGCGCGAAATCTACCGCAAACTCGAATTGACAGGGGCTATCGATCCAAATCGTTCGTTCGCACCGCTGTTCGGGGCTTACTTACTGAGCGGACTGTTGACGATCGGTTTTCTGTTCATGTTAATCCGTTCGAAAATTCAACAACTGTTACTCCGCCCTAAAATCTTGATTACTGTCTATGGATTATTATTGTTACAGCTCGGCATCTTCTTTGGTGTCGGTTATATCGGTATCGAGTTCACGACATATGCGTACGTGCTCGCACCGACGGCATTCGTCGTCCTGTTGCTGCGTATCCTCGTCGATGAACGGGTCGCGCTCGCCTCGGCGTTGATCACGATGATTGCCGGGTCGATTGTGGCGAGTTTCGGGCAAAACACGAGCTTCATGACTGTCGTCTATTTCGCGACCGGAAGTTTCTTGGCCGTCTTCCTCGTCGAACCGAAGATTCAGCGCAAACGACTATTCTTGTCCGGTGTGTTGCTCGGCATTATCAATATCATCATGGTGCTCGCGCTCTTGTTCTTGCGCAACACGCAAGTGACGTGGGAGATGGTCGCCTACTTATCCGGTTTCGCCATCACGAGCGCGCTGTTGTCCATCGTGCTCACGTTCGGCTTCTTGCCGTTCCTCGAACCGTGGTTCGGCGTCCTATCGTCGGGTCGCCTCATCGAATTGATGAGTCCGACGCATCCGCTGTTACGCAAGTTGTTGATGGAGGCTCCTGGGACGTATCATCACAGCATGATGGTCGCCAACTTGGCCGAATCGGCGTGCGAGGCGATTGGTGCCGACGGACTGCTCGCTCGGGTCGCCAGTTATTATCATGACCTCGGTAAGACCGAGCGTCCGCTCCATTTCATCGAGAATCAGCAGAACGGCGTCAACCCGCACGACCGGCTCACACCGGAGGAATCAGCCGACATCATCATGGCCCATCCATATGACGGGGCCGATCTGTTGAGTCGTTATAAGTTGCCAAAAGAGATTATCGATATCGCCGAGCAACATCACGGCACATCGCTCTTGAAGTTCTTTTATGTGAAAGCGAAAGAGACGCGTGACGTCAATGAATCACGGTTCCGCTACCCGGGACCGAAGCCGCAGACACGCGAGGCGGCGGTCGTCATGATCGTCGATTCAATCGAGGCGGCGGTCCGGTCACAGAAGCAACCGACACCAGAACGGATTCGTCAGCTCGTCAGTGCGATTATTCGTGATAAGCTACAAGACGGGCAATTCGAAGACTGCGAGTTGACGACGAAAGAAGTATGGCGCGTCGGGGAAAGCGCGTGTGAGACGCTGACCGGCCTGTTCCATGAACGAATCGAGTATCCAGAACTGAAGAAAGAAGGAGACTTACATGCAAATCATTTCGAACGATGAGCACGGCTTATTGTCGGATGCTCAAATCGAGCTCGTTGAATCCATATTGGTCCATGCGGCGATGGAAGAAGACGTCGAAGAACCGAGTGAGCTATCGGTCACGTTCTTGACGAACGATGAGATTCAAGCCATCAACCGCGAATGGCGCGGGAAAGATACGGCGACCGACGTCATCAGTTTCGCCTTCGATGAGATGGGAGAAGACGAGATGGACTTCATGCTCGATGAAGACGAGCCCCGTCTCTTAGGGGACTTGCTCATCTCGGTCGAACGTTGTCGCGAACAGGCGGCCGATTATGGCCACTCGTTCGAACGGGAACTCGGGTTCTTGGCGATTCACGGATTCCTCCACTTGCTCGGGTATGACCATATGACGCCCGAGGAAGAAGCGGAGATGACGGCGCGCCAAGAACAAGTGCTCGCTCACTTCGAGCTGAAACGAGGCGAAGTGTGAAACCGTTCTGGTTCGCCGTGCACGGCATCGTGCACGCAGTGCGGACCGAACGCAACATGCTGATTCATCTCGTATCGAGCCTGCTCGTCGTCGTGTTTGCCTGGTGGCTCCCGACGACGAAACTCGAGAACTTGATTCTGTTCGGCTGGGTCGTGCTCGTCATCGCGCTCGAGCTGATGAACACGGCGGTCGAACGCACGGTCGACCTCGTCACGAAAGACATCCACCCGCTCGCGAAGCAAGCGAAAGACGTCGCGGCCGGGTCGGTCCTCGTCGCAGCGATCGGGGCCGCCATCACGGCACTATTCATTTTTGGCCCTTATATAATCGACAAATTCGTTATATGATTGAACGTATTGGAAATTTAGAAAGCAGGTGCACTATGTATCAAGAAGATTTTAAATCAGGTTTTGTGTCCATCATCGGTCGTCCGAACGTCGGGAAATCGACGTTCTTGAATCGGGTCATCGGACAAAAGATTGCCATCATGTCAGACAAGCCGCAGACGACGCGCAATAAGGTCCAAGGTGTGTATACGACGGATGATTCGCAAATCATCTTTATCGACACGCCAGGGATTCATAAGCCGAAACACCGTCTCGGCGATTTCATGATGAAAGTCGCGACGAACGCACTACGTGAAGTCGACGCGATCCTCTTCATGGTCAACGTCACGGAACCGCGCGGCGCCGGCGATGAGTTCATCATCGAGAAGTTGAAAGGGCTCGACACGCCAATCATTCTCGTCATGAACAAAATCGACTTGATTCATCCGGACGAGATTCCGGCTGTCATCGAGCAGTATACGAATCAACTCGATTTCGCGGCGTACGTCCCGATTTCGGCACTTCAAGGCAACAACGTCGAACCGCTCCTTAAAGAAATCAAAAAGTTGCTCCCGGAAGGACCGATGTATTATCCGGCCGACCAAGTGACCGACCATCCGGAACGGTTCATCATCTCTGAATTGATTCGCGAGAAAGTGCTCCATAAGACGCGTGATGAAGTGCCACACTCAATCGCGGTCGCCATCGAGTCAATCAAGAAACGGGAAAACTCGGAAATGATTGATGTCGAGGCCGTGATCATGGTCGAGCGTGATTCTCAAAAAGGAATCGTCATCGGCAAAAAAGGTGCGATGCTCCGCGAAATCGGGACAGAAGCGCGCCACGACATCGAGGCGCTCCTCGGGACGAAAGTGTATTTGAACCTATGGGTGAAAGTGCAAAAAGATTGGCGTAACAAGATGGGCCAACTCCGCGACCTCGGTTTCCGCGACGACGAGTATTAAGCCATGTTGCAAAAGGTCACGGGAATCGTCATTCGGACCGTCAGTTACGGAGAGTCGAACAAAGTCGTCACCTTGTTCACCGAAGAGCTCGGAAAAGTTGCCGTCATGGCACGAGGGGCGAAAAAGCCGGGCAGCCGTCTGCATTCGTCGAGTCAGCCGTTCGTCGAAGCGGTATATATCTTTCCGGCGAGTCGTGGCCTAGGCCAATTGAAATCGTCGGATGTGATCACGTCTTATCCGGAAATCCGAAAAGACGTCGAGCGGATGGCATACGCCATGTATTGGCTCGAACTCGTCGACCGGACGGTAGAGGACCGCGTCCCGAACCGTCCGCTCTATCGCATCTTGAACGACGCCCTGCAGGCGCTCAATGCAGGGATGGATCCGGAAGTGATCACGCATCACTTCGAACTGCGCATTTTGCACTTGCTCGGGGTCGCACCGGTCTTGACCGGCTGCATCCGGTGCAACGATGTGACCGACCCGATGTACTTCTCGGTGACGGCCGGCGGCTTCCTCTGCGCCCGGCACCAAGAAGAAGGATCGATTCGCATGAGCGAGCGTCTGGCGAAGTTGCTCTATTTGATGAGCCGGCACGAACTGTCCGAATTCAGTAACGTTCCGCTCACGAAAGAGACACGGATTCTGCTCCGACAGCTGTTTGATGCGTATATGGACTCCTATAGCGGCCTGCGGCTGAAGACGAAACGGGTCCTCGACCAAATGCAGCGATTGTACTTGAACGATGATTGACTTTTTCGACAAGATTCGATACCATAATCTACGATTAGACAAATGAAATAGCGTGCGCAATGAAGGAAAACAAGTAGCTTTTTTACCGTGGGTGCAGCGAGTTCGGGAAGGTGGAAGCCGAACGCCAGGTTGAAGTGAATGGCAATTCCAGAGCGCCCACAATCCAAAGAGTGGCCTCATCTCGAGGCAAGTAGGGTGGAACCGCGGGTAATCCCGTCCCTATGTGCATGGCACATAGGGGCGTTTTTTGTCGTTTCAATACTTTTGGAGGTGTCACATATGAAGCACATGACCGTGCAAGAAATTATTTTGACGTTACAAAATTTCTGGGCGTCGAAAGGCTGTTTGACAATGCAAGCGTATGACGTTGAGAAAGGGGCCGGTACGATGAACCCGATGACGTTCCTACGGAGTCTCGGACCCGAGCCGTGGAACGTCTGTTACACAGAGCCATCACGTCGTCCGGCGGATGGACGGTACGGAGAAAACCCGAACCGCTTGTATCAGCATCACCAATTCCAAGTCATCATGAAGCCGTCGCCAAGCAACATCCAAGAGCTTTACTTAGAGAGCTTAGAGTTGATCGGGATCAACCCGCTCGAGCACGACATCCGTTTCGTCGAAGACAACTGGGAGAACCCGACGTTCGGTGCGGCCGGACTCGGTTGGGAAGTCTGGTTGAACGGGATGGAAATCACTCAGTTCACGTATTTCCAACAAGTCGGTGGCATCGAGTGCGATCCGATCGCCGTCGAGATCACGTACGGTCTTGAACGTCTTGCGTCATATATCCAAGAAGTCGAAAGCGTGTTTGACCTCGTCTGGACAGACGGATTCAAATATGGCGATATCTTCTATCAGCCGGAATTCGAACATTCAAAATATACGTTCGAGCTCTCGGACGTCGATATGTTGTTCACATTGTTCGATACGTATGAAAAAGAAGCGAAGCGTGCCTTGGACGAAAACCTCGTCTTCCCGGCTTACGACTATATCCTTAAATGTTCGCATACGTTCAACCTTCTCGATGCGAAAGGCGCCATCTCGGTGACAGAACGGACTGGTTTCATCCAACGCGTCCGTAACATGTCCCGTGCATGTGCCGCCAAATTTATCGAAGAGCGGGAACGTCTCGGTTTCCCACTTTTGAACCAACAGAAAGCAGGTGCCCTTGATGCGTGACCTTTTATTAGAAATCGGACTTGAAGAATTACCAGCCCAATACGTCCTCCGTTCAGAAAAACAATTGGCGGAACGCGTAACTACCTTCTTGACGGAAGCCCGTGTCCAATTCGGTGCCATCACCGTTTATTCGACACCGCGCCGCCTCGCCGTTCTCGTCAAAGACGTGGAAGAGAACCAACAAGATTTGACGGAGACGCTTCGCGGACCAGCGAAAAAGATTGCTCAAGATGCTGAAGGAAACTGGTCGAAAGCAGCCGCCGGCTTTGCCCGTGGCCGCGGCCTATCGGTCGACGACTTGTACTTCGCCGAAGAGAAAGGTGTCGAGTACGTCTTCGCCGACCGTCATGAATCAGGTCAACCGACGAGCACGTTGCTCCCAGCACTCGAAGACGTCGTCCGTGGCATGACGTTCCCGAAAAACATGAAGTGGGGCACGAGCAGCCTACGCTATATGCGTCCGATTCGTTGGCTCGTCGCCTTGTTCGGTACCGAACAAATCGATTTCGAAATCGAAGGCGTGAAGACGGGGAACGTGACGCGTGGTCACCGTTTCTTGAGTAAGGGTGACGTCGTCATCACGGAACCGGCTGCCTATGCTGAGACGCTTGAACGCGAGTTCGTTGTCGCTTCGTACGAAGACCGGAAAGGGCGCATCGAACGTCAAATCGAGGAGTTGGCTTCAGAACAGGGTTGGACCGTCCCGCTCGATGCCTCGTTGCTCGAAGAAGTGACGAACCTCGTCGAGTGGCCGACAGCGCTATTCGGTGAATTCGATGCCCGTTATCTCGAACTTCCAGAAGAAGTCTTGATTACGACGATGAAAGAACATCAGCGCTATTTCCCGGTTTATATCGGTGAAACACTCAAAAACTATTTCGTGACCGTCCGTAACGGAAATGCCGAACACCTTCAAAACGTTGCCAAAGGGAACGAGAAGGTCATCCGGGCCCGCTTGGCAGATGCCGTCTTCTTCTATGAGGAAGACCAAAAGACGAAGATTGACGAACAACTCGTCCGTCTCGACCGCATCGTCTTCCATGAGAAGTTGGGTACGACGGGAGACAAGGTCCGTCGCGTCGAACAGCTCGCAGGAACGCTTGCGCCATTGTTCAATGCGGATACAGCCAAAGTGGCGCGTGCCGGTGCCATCCATAAGTTCGACCTCGTCAGCCAAATGGTGTATGAGTTCACAGAACTCCAAGGAGTGATGGGTGAGAAGTATGCGCTCCAACAAGGTGAGGACGCGGAAGTGGCCGCAGCAATCCGTGAGCACTACATGCCACGTTTTGCTGGTGATGCCTCGCCGGCGACATCGACGGGTGCCGTACTCGCACTCGCCGATAAACTGGATTCGATTGCTGCCTTCTTCGGAATCGGCATGATCCCGAGCGGTTCACAAGATCCGTTTGCGCTCCGTCGCCAAGCCCAAGGGGTCGTTCAAATTTTGGCGGATTGGAAGATTTCCTTGCCACTCGACAAATTACTTTCACAAGTTGTCGATTCGCAACTTCAGGCAGGACTTTACGATGCCGATAAAGAACAAGTCAAGGCGCAACTCGAGGACTTCTTCATGCTTCGCTTGAAGTATCGTCTGCAAGAGCGACAAGTCCGTTATGACGTCATTGACGCCGTCTTGACGACTGGCCTTGCGATCGACCGACTCGATGCGAGAGCGGATGCGGTTCAAGCCATGCTCGCGAGCGAGGCGAAACTGCTCATCGAACAATTGACACGCGTCGTCAACATCGCTAAAAAAGGCGAGACCGGTGACGTCGATCCGTCATTGTTTGAAAATACGGAGGAGAAAGATCTCCACGCTGCCATCGAAGCGACGTTACCGGAGACGGAACGCGCGGTCGAGGCGGGCGACTATCATCAAGCAATCACATCATTGCGCGCCCTAGAACATCCGATTAGCACTTATTTTGAAAATACAATGGTCATGAGCGATGTCGAGGCGATTCGCGAGAACCGTCTGCGTGAGATGAAGCGACTCGCTGCGACAATCGAGAATGTCGCCGATTTTAGCGCGCTCGTACTCTGACCAAACTTGAGGGGGTTGGCTATGCAGCTGAATGAACGCCAACAGAAGATCGTTGAAATCGTAAGGGTCAACGGACCGATCACGGGGGAGCAGATCGCCCAAGAGCTATCGCTCACCCGGGCCACGCTCCGACCGGACCTTGCCATTTTGACGATGACTGGAATACTAGAAGCCCGACCGCGTGTCGGCTACACGTTCGTCGGCAAACGAAACTCATCCCTGCTTCGGGAAAAGCTTGACTCGTTGACGGTCGGAGACTTCATGTCGTCGGCGAAAGTCGTCAGTAACGAGATGACGGTGTATGACGCTGTCGTGACGTTGTTCTTGGAAGACGTCGGCTCGCTGTTTGTCGTCGGGAAAGACAATGAGCTCGTCGGCGTCCTATCGCGTAAAGACTTACTCCGGGCTGCCATCGGTAATCAAGATCTCGATCAGTTGCCGGTCAACGTCATCATGACCCGGATGCCGAACATCACGGTATGCGAGAAGGGTGAGACGTTGATTCGGGCCGGAATGAAGTTGATCGAGAAGCAAATCGATGCCATGCCGGTCGTTGAAGAGAAGGATGGCAAGCTGATTGTGCTCGGTCGCATGACGAAGACGAACATGACGAAAGTATTAATCGCGCTCGCTAACGATGAGTCGTTCTGAGGAGGAATCTGGTTTGACACTGACACAAAAACAACTCGTATTTGTCGTGAGCGATTCAGTCGGCGAGACGTGTGAACTCGTCGTCCGGGCCGCGAGTATCCAATTCCATGAGAATGCGATTGAGACGCTCCGCATCCCGTTCGTCGAAGATGAACAGACGATTCACGACGTCGTGACACAAGCGCGTGCCCAAGGAGCGGTCATCGCCTTCACGTTGGTCAATGAAGAACACCGGTCGTTGCTCGTCCGTCTCGGACAAGAGTACGGTGTGAAGACGGTCGATTTGCTCGGGGATTTGCTCGATGTGCTCGCTGGTCAACTCGGTGAGAGTCCGCGTGAAAAACCAGGACTCATCTATCGTTTGGACGAAGATTATTTTCGGAAAATCGAAGCGATGGAGTTCGCGGTCAAGTACGATGACGGACGTGATCCGCGCGGGTTGAAAAAGGCGGACATCGTCCTCGTCGGCGTCTCACGGACATCGAAGACACCGCTCTCGCAGTATTTGGCCCTGAAGCGCTATAAGGTCGCGAACGTGCCGCTCGTGCCGGAGTCACGCCCGCCGGAAGAACTGTTTGAATTGCCGCCTGACAAGTGTGTCGGCTTGATTATCTCCCCTGACAAATTGATTTCGATTCGGATGGAACGGTTGAAGTCGCTCGGATTAAAACCCGAGGCCGATTACGCCCAACTCGAACGGATTAACCGGGAGCTCGAATACGCCCGTGGGATTTACGAGCGGATCGGTTGCGAGGTCATCGATGTGACGAACAAGGCCGTCGAAGAGACGGCTGGCATCATTTTGCGGATGCTCGATCAATCAAAAGAGGATTGAGCACTCGGATTAGTAATCGACTGGTGATAACGGTATAATAGAGTACTGACATGACATTGAAACGGAACGTGGTGAACGTTCCGTTTCGTTGCGAGTTTGGATAGGGAGTGGTCAAGTTGCCGCGCATACCGGATGAAGTCATTGCGGAAGTAAAACAAGCCACAGATATCGTTGATTTAATTAGTGAACGCGTTGAATTGAAGAAGCAAGGACATCGTCTCGTCGGGCTTTGCCCGTTCCACTCGGAGAACAGCCCATCGTTCTCCGTGTCCCCGGAAAAAGGGATGTATCACTGTTTCGGATGCGGCGCCGGCGGGAACGTGTTCACGTTCGTTATGGAGACGGAAGGACTATCGTTTCCAGAGACGATTGAACGCCTCGCCACGCGAGCGAATATCGCAATCGAAGGTGGCGTGTCGGGCGACGAGGAATTATCGCGAGACCAAGTCCTCCGTAAACAGATGCGCGATGCGCATCGGGTCGTGGCCGACTTGTATCACGAGGTGTTGATGAAGACCGAGGCGGGCGAAGTCGGATTGACGTATTTGCAGCAGCGCGGTTTAGAGGAGTCGACGATCGGTCAGTATAAGATCGGTTACGCGCCCGACCATCGCCGATTCACCGTGGATTCATTAGAACGAAGAGGTTTCGACCTCGAGGTCATGGTAGAAGCGGGATTGATTTCTAAGTCTAGATCCGGTGAATATTTCGACCGGTTCGAAGGCAGAGTCGTCTTTCCGATTGCGGATCGAGACGGCACCATCGTCGGATTTAGCGGACGGGCGATCGATGAGCGACAGCCAAAGTACGTCAATACGGCGGATACTCCGTTATTTAATAAGAGTGAACTCTTATTCGGGTTCTCACAGGCCCGCGCCACGATGCGCAAACAAAAACGTGTCTTGCTCGTCGAAGGAAACGTCGACGTCTTACAAGTCGCGCAAGCCGGGACGAAAGAAGTCGTCGCCTCGCTCGGGACGGCGTTCTCGTCCCAACATGCCCGCGCCTTGGCCCGCATGGTCGAAGAAGTCATTATCTGTTACGACGGCGATACGGCCGGACAGGAAGCGACGATGAAAGTCGTCCGCTTGCTCGAAGGCTATCCGCTCGACGTGCAAGTGTTGATGTTACCTGAGAAGACCGACCCGGACGACTACATTCGGACGAACGGGGCGGAACAGTGGCGTAAATTGGTCGAATCGGAACGGTTGTCCGTCCTCGATTTCATGAACCGCACGCTCCGGCGTGGGAAAAACATGAATCGAGAAGGAGAACGGATACGGTTTATTGAATCTATGCTTGTGGAAATTAGTAAAACGGATAACTCGATTCGCCGTGACCTGTACGTGAAGAAGCTGGCCAACGAATTTGAGATTCCGGTCGAGACGTTATTGTCGCGGATGCCGAAGACGTCTTCGAAAGAAGCCGTCCCACAGCCCGTCCGCGAACCGGAGCCGGTCCGCCGGCGTTCGTCTAAAGCAAACGAGCCACGCTACGTCAAAGCGGAGAAGTTATTGCTGCGGGCGATGTTGAGTGGCCCGGAACGGGTTCGTTTCGTCCGGGACCGCCTCGGTCTGTCCTACCAGGACGAGGTGCACCGGATGTTGGCGACGGCATTGTATGAAATCGTCTCCGAGGACATGACACACGAGGAGTTCGAACAGGTCGCCCCTCCGTTCATGGAACGATATTGTGACCAACGTCCGGACTATGCGAATCGTTATGCCGAGATTCGACTCATGGCCGCACCGGATGAACTGACCGAAGAGGTTTTAGATGAATACATTAAGGTCATAAACAGTTATGAGGAACAGCGTCAAATCGAGCGGGCGAAAAGGGAAATCGGACAAGATGCCGAAAGTATAGTAGACCAGGCATCCAAGTTACAAGAATTGATTACCCGGAGTCGTCGGCTTCGTGAACGATGAACGTGGAGGAAGTTTGGAAGGAGTTGAACTGCTAGATGGCAGAGAAGAAAAAAGAGGATTTATTTAACGCCATAGAGGAACTTGAGAAATTAGGGAAGAAAAAAGGCGTCGTATCGATGCAGGAGATTCAAGATCGCCTCAGCCATTTCGAGGTGGACTCAGACTTTATCGATAACTTCATCGAAGATTTAGAAGGTAAAGATATCCGCGTCACAGAAGATGCGGCCGATGCCGAAGAGACGCCATCGAAAAAAGAAGACGAAGAGGTCGATTTGAACGACCTATCTGTCCCACCGGGCATTAAAATCAATGACCCGGTCCGCATGTACTTGAAAGAAATCGGACGCGTCGATCTTCTTAGCGCGAAAGATGAGACTGAACTCGCGAAGCGGATTGAACAAGGCGATGAAGAGGCGAAGAAACGCCTTGCCGAAGCCAACCTCCGTCTCGTCGTCTCGATTGCGAAACGTTATGTCGGGCGCGGCATGCTCTTCCTCGACTTGATTCAAGAAGGAAACATGGGCCTCATTAAAGCCGTCGAGAAGTTCGACTATATGAAAGGGTTCAAGTTCTCGACATATGCGACGTGGTGGATTCGTCAAGCAATCACACGTGCCATCGCGGACCAAGCCCGGACTATCCGGATTCCGGTTCACATGGTCGAGACCATTAACAAATTGATTCGTGTTCAACGTCAATTGTTGCAAGACCTCGGACGCGAACCGTCGCCTGAAGAAATTGCCAAAGAGATGGAGCTCACACCTGAGA
Organism: Exiguobacterium sp. s36; assembly: GCF_018618345.1. Taxonomy (NCBI): domain Bacteria; kingdom Bacillati; phylum Bacillota; class Bacilli; order Caryophanales; genus Exiguobacterium; species Exiguobacterium sp. s36. The sequence goes on along the minus strand of NZ_JACSLW010000001.1, from coordinate 220,724 downwards.
AGGTGCGTGAAATCTTGAAAATCGCTCAAGAACCGGTGTCACTTGAGACGCCGATTGGTGAAGAAGACGATTCACACCTCGGTGATTTCATTGAAGACCAAGATGCGATGGCTCCACAAGATGCCGCCGCGTATGAATTGCTCAAAGAACAACTCGAAGACGTGCTCGACACGCTCACGGACCGTGAAGAGAACGTACTCCGTCTCCGCTTCGGACTCGATGACGGCCGCACGCGTACGCTTGAAGAAGTCGGTAAAGTGTTCGGCGTCACCCGTGAGCGGATTCGTCAAATCGAGGCGAAGGCACTTCGGAAACTTCGTCACCCGAGCCGTTCGAAACGCTTGAAAGACTTCCTCGATTAATTGTGTTTTTGAATAAAATGTGAAGTTTTAGAAGAAAGGAAGGAAAATGAGTGATTTTCCTTCCTTCTTTATTATTTTTTGAGTAAAATAGTGATGGGTAGAAATTTGGAATGAACATGAGGGGGAAATGCAATGCGTAATCCATTGTTACCGTTTGCAGCGATTGCGATCGTCGCAATCATTGCCATGGTCTCATTATCGTATTTTGGCGTAAACCAAGCACAACAAGCTGCTGAAGGTCCGTCTGTCACTGAGATGAACCCAGAAGACTTGTATGCGGCTAAAGGCTGCACAGGTTGCCACGGTGGAAATCTCGAAGGAGGCGTCGGTCCTGCCTTGACTGGTGTCGGCGAACGTTTATCGGCTGAAGAGATCACGAACATCATCGTCAACGGTAAAGGTGCGATGCCAGCTGGCCTCGCCACTGCCGAAGAGGCGGACGTGCTCGCGACTTGGTTGCTCGAACAATAAGAGGGAAACGTACTCCTAACGGGGTACGTTTTTTATTGTCCTGGCTATCAATATTCGTTACCCTAATAGTGAAGAAGTAGAAAAAGGAGTTGTCCCTATGCAAGAACAAGTGACGTTAGACCGGCGGCTGAAGCAAGTCGTCGATTTCATCCCGAAAGGTAGCGTGGTGGCGGACATTGGATCTGACCACGCTTACGTGCCGTGCTACCTCGTCCAACAAGGCATCGTCAATCGAGCCATCGCCGGCGAAGTGAACCGCGGACCGATGGAGGCGGCAAAAGCGCAAGTCGCGTTGATTGGCGCGACTGAACAGATTGACGTCCGTCTCGGTGACGGACTCGCCGTCCTCGAAGCAGATGAGGCGACCTGTATCTCAATCTGTGGGATGGGAGGAAGTTTGATTCGGTCGATTTTAGAGAGTGGCCGTGACAAGTTAGGCGCGGTCGAACGCCTCGTCTTGCAACCGAACGTGGATGGACAACACGTCCGCGAATGGTTGCTCGACGCAGGTTTCGTGTTGATCGCCGAGTCCATCGTCGAAGAGAACGATAAAGTATATGAGATTCTCGTCGGAGAACGTGGTACGGAGACCCGCTATAGTTCGGATGAAACGGAACGGGCTTGGCAGCTCATGTTCGGACCTTACTTGCTCGAGACACGGCCTGAGGCGTTCAAGCTGAAATGGGGACGCGAAGCGGACAAACTCGATTATGTGCTCGGTCAAATGGCCGAGGGGGCACAGACCGAGGCGCTCATCCAGAAACAGGAGGAGTTCAAGACGTTACGTGACAAAATGAGAGAGGTGAGCAACTAATGGCGAACGGAAACCATGTCATCCAATTGTTTGACGAATTTGCCCCGAAACATCTTGCCGTCGAGGGCGATAAAATCGGTCTCCAAATCGGTACGTTGAATAAACCGGTACATCGGGTCATGGTGACGCTCGACGTGCTCGAATCGGTCGTCGATGAGGCCATCGAACGAGACGTCGACTTGATTATCGCCCATCATCCACCGATTTTCAGTGCTCTCGAACAAGTGAACGACCGCAGTGCGGCAGGGCGCATCGTCATGAAATGCATTCGGCATGACATCGCCGTCTATGTGGCCCACACGAACTTGGACGTCTGCGAGGGCGGGGTCAACGACTGGATGAGTGAGGCACTCGGTTTGGTCGATCCGACGGTGCTCATCCCGACGTATGAAGAACCGGTGTATAAACTGTCCGTGTTCGTCCCGACGACGCATCGACAAGCCGTGTCGGAGGCGCTCGGCCGGGCCGGAGCCGGTCGTCTCGGAGATTATGGGGACTGTCAGTTCACCGTCTCGGGAGAGGGTCAGTTCACACCACTCGAAGGGTCGGACCCGTATCTAGGCCAACACGGCAAGACGGAACATGTCGAGGAAGTGAAAATCGAGACGATTGTCACGGAGAGCCAAAAGAAACGAGTACTCAAGGCGATGACGGACGCGCATCCATATGAAGAGGTCGCCTATGATTTGATTCGGGACGACATCGAGGGGCGTGTGTTCGGTCTCGGGCGCATTGGTCGTCTGTCGACTCCGCTCACACTCGCTGCGTTCGCAGAGCACGTCAAGGCGAGCTTTGGCGTCGCGGCGGTGCGTATCGTTGGCGATCCGAACCGGACAATCGAGAAAGTAGCCGTCCTCGGTGGTGATGGGAACAAATACGTGTCGGCCGCCCATTTCAAAGGCGCGGACGTGTATGTGACGGGTGACTTGTATTTCCATGTGGCGCACGACGCGATGGCTCTCGGTCTTTCGGTCGTCGACCCGGGTCATCATGTCGAGAGTGTCATGAAGCAGGGTGTCGTCGACGTCATGCGGCAAAAAGGAGAACGTGCGAAGCTCGATGTCGAATTCTTCGTGTCCGAAGCCGATACGAATCCGTTTCGTTTCTATTGATGATGCGAAAACCCCGTCCTCTCACGAGGACGGGGTTTGATGTCACTTACGGAGCGCCTTCACTTTCGGGAGGATGCTACGGAGTTCAAGATAAGGGGTCTTGTCATGTGTGCTCAAATCGAGCGGGTCATATTGGCTCAAGAAGTCGATCACTTTCTTTGTGATCGGCGTCGGTGTCGACGCGCCTGACGTGACGGCGACCGTCTCGACACCATCGAGCCAAGCTAGGTCGAGCTCGCTCAAATCACCGATGCGATAGGCATTCGTGCCGGCAATCTCTTTAGAGACTTGGGCCAGGCGGTTCGAGTTATTCGATTTCGGGTCACCGACGACGATTAACAGTTCGCAATCGCCGGCTTGTTCGGCCACCGCTTCTTGACGGACTTGTGTCGCGTTACAGATCTCATTATGCACTTCGACGTGTGGATAACGCTCTTGAATCATTTCGATCAAGGCCGAGACGTCCCATTGACTCATCGTCGTCTGGTTCGTGACGAGGATTTTCGTCTCATAGAGATGGGCCGGCAACGCCTCGAAATCCCGTTCATATTGTACGAGATGAACTTTGCCCGGGGCGACGCCCATGGCACCTTCTGGTTCCGGGTGTCCGTGCTTCCCGATATAGATGACCTCATAGTCGAGGGCCGTCTTTTCACGAATCAAATCGTGCGTGACCAAGACGTCCGGGCACGAGGCATCGACAATCGTCAATCCTTTCTCGATGGCACGTTTACGTACGAGCGGCGAGATGCCGTGAGCAGTAAAGACGACCGTTCCGCGGTCGATGGTCTCGAGTGCTTTCATGCGATCCTCGCCGTCGACCGTCTTGACGCCGAGGTCCTCGAACGCTTGGGTGACATGTCGGTTATGGACGATCATGCCGAGTATATGGATAGGACGCGGTAAATCTGGGTTGGCCACCGCTTCGTTGGCGAGCTTCATGGCATCGACGACGCCGTAGCAGTATCCGCGTGGACTGATTTTTTTAACTTTCATTTTGTAAGGAACGCTCCTTTCGCGATGCTTTCATACGTATTAGTCTAACATTGTTTCGAAAATACGAAAAGAATTGCGTGTATTCATGCTATAATCTTAAGGTTAGAAAGGAGGGACACCGTGGAACGCTTGAGAACATTGCTTGAAGTTCGAAAATCGTACTTCTTTCAGATTACATTTATTATCTTCATTATACTAGGACTTGTCATCTCTTCACTAGCGTTCTCTGCCGATCGTGTGACGGTGTCCCGGGCGGAAGAGCTAGCGAAAGAACAATTTGATTATGCGATTGACGGAAGTATCGAGAACCTAGAGACGCGACTCGGTAAACTGTATGAAGACTTGGTCTATCTCGGCGCCTACGTCGGAAACGAGACGTATATCGAAGAACGGATTCGAACCGGCTATTTGAATCAGCGCACGAGCTTTACCTCGATTTTTTATTACGATTTACGGGCCGATGCCTTTAAATGGTACTCGCAACGTCAAGTGCCGGCCACGACGCTGAAAGCCGATGCAAAGTTTAACGAAGTGCTCAACGGTGGAGGCAACGACTTATTCATGAGTGAACCGATTTCCATCTCCGGTGACGTCGGGACGTTTTTGTACGTACCGGTCCTTGAGGATAACCGGTTGGTCGGGATGTTCGGCGGCAGCATCAGCGTGCTCAACTCCGATTTATATCGACGCATGCTCGAATCGGCGAACGACGATATGATTCTTTACTTGTTGAACGAGCGGGGCGAGGTGTTATCGACGTCGTTCAATCTCGTCACGGACGCGGAACGTCGTCTGCCTCGCTCGATTATCGAGGCGACGGACGACTATGCGGTCCGGACGATTTTCAGCACTAAGGATGACGTCATCATGTATGAACCGGACGCCCGCGTCACCGGCTGGAGCGTCCTCGCCAAACATAGTACTGATTCTGTGTACGAGGCGGTCTATGCGACGCGCTGGCAATATTTAATGATTACGCTCGTCACGTTCTTTTTAAGTATCATGGTCGGTTTGCTCTTGTCGAAGACGTTGACGAGCCCGCTCCTCGAGCTCGTGCAAAACATCAAGAAGCAGCAGTCGCTCGAACCGATTCAACTAGAACGGACCGGCTCTAAAGAAGTCGAGACGTTGCTTGATACGTATAACGACTATTCCCGCCGCATGGAGACGGCACGACGGGAACAGCTTAGCCAGCAACAATTGTTGCTTCAGCAAGAGAAGCTCGCCTCGCTCGGACAGCTTGCGGCCGGAATCGCTCATGAGATCCGCAACCCGCTCACACCGGTCCAAATCACGTTACAGATGGTGAAAGAGGGGCATAGCAGCCAAGAAATGCTTGACCTCGCCCTCTCAGAGCTCGACCGGGCCAACCATTTGATTACGACGATGCTCACGCTCGCCAAGCCGGATCAGGCGAAACTGCAAGAAGAATGGCTCGATATGACAGAGTTTGCGAGTCGCCTTGAATTCTTGCTCGACGCCGAGTGTTATAAACGGGTCACGAATTGGGAGTTGAACTTCCCGAACGACATGCCGCCGTTTTACTGCTCGAGCGACATGCTCATTCAAATCATTTACAACTTGTTCAAAAATGCGGTCGAAGCCGTCGACTCGAAAGGGGCCGACGGGAATGTGACGGTCACCATTCAGTTCACGGAGCGGGATTATCGCTTCTTGATTGAGGATAACGGCATCGGCATGACCGAGGCTCAAGTCAAATCGGTCGGATCGGCGTTTTACACGACGAAAGAGAACGGCAACGGCTTAGGTCTCTACATGATCCGCGAATACTTGAAAGCCGTGAACGGTGACATGAACATCGAGAGCGTTGAAGGAGAAGGTACGGCCATGATGATTAAAATCCCAAGGCGGTCGCACCCATGACGAAAGGATTCAAACATTACTGGTTATGGCTACCTGTCGTGTGGGCGTTGACGATTTTACTGATCACCTCGATTCAATTGCCGGAACGTTCGAGTGAGAACAACGAAGTCGGTTTCGTCTTCGTCAGTGAAAAGCATGAACACGCCAATAAATTATTGGCCGCTTTCGTCAGGACGGCGAATCAAAAAGGGTTCATCCCTGTCCCGACGACGAGCGAGGACTCACGGGTGTTAGAGAAAGAGAAGTTGGACGCCTTGATTGACCGCGGGGTCGAAGCGATTTTTGTGACGACGCTCGACGAGGCGTTCATTCGTCCGTCGCTCGAACGTGCCGAGCGGGAAGGGATCCCGATCATCGCGATTGACCGCATGATTGACCATGAGAGCGTCTTGACGTCCGTCATGTCCGACAACGTCGAGATCGGTCGCATGGCGGCGAACCATATCGCCGCCCAACACGCGGGGCTCGACCGTCCGATTCGAGTCGTCGAAGTGCGCGGTACGGCCAAAGTCCGCTCGACGATTGACCGGAGTCTCGGATTGACGGAATATGATAAGGCGAACGACAACCTTCAAGTCGTCGCTTCCATCACCGGAAACTATGATACGTTCCAAGCGGAGATCGAGATGTCACGTTGGCTCGAGGCTGATATCCCGTTCGATGCCGTCTTCTCGCATAACGATGACAATACGTTCGGTGTCGTCCGCGCCCTTGAAAGTCATGGGCTCAGCGACAAAACGCTCGTGTCGGTTGACGGGGTGACAGAAATTTATCCGCTCATCCACAACGGCAAAGTGAATGCGACGGTCGTCCAATCTCCGAACGAGATGATCGAGGTCGGATTTAAAGCGCTCGAACTACATTTGAGCGGCAAAAAAATCGCACCACACTACTACACATCGAGCTATTTATATGAAGGGCTCGCAAAAGATTAATTGACAAATGATTAGATTCCGCTATGCTAGGAAAAGTGGAAAGAAACAGGAGGTGTATCGATTGAACAGCTTCCAACAGTTCAAATTGTTACCGTTTATCGTCGATGCCTTGACAGAAAAGCGCATCACAGTACCGACGGACATTCAGGCCCGGATTATTCCGGCTGCGATGAATGGCCGCGATATCATTGGGAAATCACAAACCGGGACGGGGAAGACGCTTGCGTTCCTCTTACCTATTTTAGAAGCAATCGATCCGAAAGAAGAATCGGTCCAAGCCATCGTCGTCGCACCGACGCGCGAACTCGCTTGGCAGATTCACGAAGAGTTGAAAACACTCCTCGTCAAACAGCCGGACTATATTAAGACAAGTCTGATTGTCGGAGGAACTGACCGGGAACGACAAATCGACAAGATGAAAAACCCACCACAACTGATCATCGGGACACCAGGTCGTTTGCTCGACTTGATGAAAGTCCAAGCGTTATTCCCGCACAAAGTCACGCACTTCGTCGTCGATGAAGCTGACCAAATGCTTGACATGGGCTTCTTGCCTGAAGTCGACCGCATCGCGCAGGCGTTGCCAGAGAAACTTCAAACGATGGTCTTCTCAGCGACAATCCCTGAGAAGTTACAGCCGTTCTTGAAGAAATACTTGCACGACCCACGCTACGCGGAAGCGAGTGAAGAGCACCGTGTCGTTCCGAAAATCAAGCATCACGTCATCCCGGTCCGTCACCGTGACCGTAAGGCGTTGACGGTCGAAATCGCAAAAACGATTAACCCGTTCGTCTGTCTCGTGTTCACAAACACGAAACAAGATGCAGATGAGTTGGAGACGTCGTTCCGCGAGGCGGGACTCAACGTCGGCACGCTTCATGGGGACATGCAAGCTCGTCGCCGGAAGCAAGCCATCAAAGACATTAACGACGCGAAATATCAGTTCGTCATCGCCACCGACTTGGCGGCGCGCGGCATCGATATTAAAGGTGTGTCGCACATCATCAACTTCGGGATTCCAAAAGACCTTGACTTCTATACGCACCGCGTCGGCCGGACGGGCCGCGCCGGTGAGACGGGTGAAGCGTACACGTTGTATGAAGATCACGAGAACGGTCCGATCAATCGACTCGAAGAGCGTGGTTTCACGTTCAAGCACGTCGATGTGAAGAACGGGTCACTTCAAGAGATTAAGACACGCAAACGCCGCACGACCGACCGGAAGATGAAAGTCTCGCAAACGGCGCACAGCCGGATGGCGGGCGAAATCAAGAAGGCGAAGAAAAAGGTCAAGCCTGGTTACAAGAAGAAGTTCAAGTATAAGTTGAAAGAGACGGCCTCACGTGAACATATGCAGAGCCAACGTCAGGAACGTCGCGAAGTTCGTAAGAAGAACCGTCGCTAAGCAAAAGAAGAATCGACTTCGTGGAGTCGATTCTTCTTTTTGTGTACACTAAAGACAGATGAGAATGAAGGAGAAATGACTATGTTAAAAATTGGTTCCCACGTTTCAGTTTCCGGTAAGAAGATGTTGCTCGCAGGAAGTGAAGAGGCCGTATCTTACGGTGCCAACACGATGATGGTGTATACGGGTGCGCCCCAAAACACACGTCGCAAACCGATTGAAGACTTGAATATCGAGGCGGCGCTCGTTCATATGGCGGCGCACGACATCGAGGAAATCGTTGTCCATGCCCCTTATATCATCAACTTGGGCAATACGACGAAACCCGAGACGTTTGAACTCGCCGTGTCGTTCTTAGCAGCCGAGATTAAACGGGCCGAGGCGCTCCAAGTCGCGCGCCATGTCGTGCTCCATCCCGGTGCCCACGTCGGTGCCGGTGAAGACGTCGGACTCGCTCGCATCATCGAGGGCTTGAACGAAGTGCTCACTGGCGATGAGACGGTTAAAATCGCGCTCGAGACGATGGCTGGGAAAGGCAGCGAGCTCGGCAAGACGTTCGAGGAGCTAGCGACCATCATCGATGGAGTGACGCATAGCGATCGTCTCTCGGTCTGCTTCGATACGTGTCACGTCCATGACGCAGGTTACGACCTCGTCGGTGATTTGGACGGCGTCATCGAACAGTTCGACCGAATCGTCGGATTGGATCGACTCGGTGTCATCCACGTCAACGACTCGAAGAACGTCCGTGGCGCGAAGAAAGACCGGCACGAGAATATCGGATATGGGGAGATCGGCTTTGATACGTTGAACCGCATCATCCATCACGAGGCGTTCACCCACTTGCCGAAGATTTTAGAGACGCCATATATTCCAATCAGTGAGAAGACAAAAGTGGCACCATACAAGCAGGAAATCGAGATGTTCCGGGCGAACCGCTTTGACGCCGAGTGGCGCGAACAGTTCACGCTCGCGCACCAATAAGATGAGCGTCATCCGAATCGACCCGAACGTATATGACGTCTGGTCTGCGCTTCCAACATATTTTCAAGAAGCGAGCCCATTTTATGTGGAAGGGCAGATTGACGAGGCGACAGCGTGGATTGAGATTCTCGGGTATGGAATCGTGGCCGAAGTCGAAGTCATGCTCGTCGAGAAGACGCAGCGCCCGTTCGACCGCTATTGGCGGACGGAGGCAACGCCCGAGGTGACGGCGTATAGCCTCGTCGATGTGATCGGCCTCGACTTTCATCATCCGTTGCTGCGAACGGGCCTATATGAAGGGGACACGGACGTCGAGATCCGTGATAAGTGGGAGCGGGGGTACCGCGTCCCTTCTGCCAAGTGGACCCGGGAGACGTTCCGCGCCCATTTGGCGGACGAGCAGGCGAGGTTACAACTCGCCCCGACGACTGTCTGTGAGGCATGCGGGGATGACTTGAACCGTTTTGGAGCATTCGGGGTTCGTCTGATGGAGTATCATCTCGAAGCAGGAAGCGGCACATGGCTTTGCCCGACGTGTCACAAAGCAAGACATTACGATATGTAAAAAAAACGAAGCCCGCGGGCTTCGTTTTTTGAATTAAAATGGCCAGTTCGCGAGTGCGAATTGATATACTTTCATCCCAAGAAACACGCCGAAGATGCCGATGACACCCGGTAAAACGGGTGGGGCAGGGAGCGGCAACTTCAAAGCGGTGAAAATCATGCCACAAATAAGACCAGCGAGCAATGACAATAGGATTTCTTGCATGAATGATTCCTCCATAATCGAAATGAAAACGCTTTATTAACAGGTAACCGAATTCATTATACAATGTTCATTCTCGTTTGAGAAGTCTAACATCAGTCATCTGTCATTTTCTCATTTTCAGCTCGTAAGCGAAGGACTTCCCGTTCGGCCCAGTTCGAAGGTTCCCGTTCAAACACGCTCGGAATGTTGTTCCAGCGGCCGCCCGTGTATTGATGGATGATGATTTGTGATTGAATTTGTTCTTGTCCGGCTTCTTGTTTCAAATACACATAACTGCCGTCAGCACGCTGGATTCTGGCTTTCACGTTATCGACGAGTTGTAGCGCGAGCATGTCTTTAATATACGACTTATGTCCCGCATCGAGGATTGGGAATAGAATCTCAATCCGTTTGCGCATGTTACGGGTCATCCAGTCGGCAGAGGAACAATATAAGTCTTCTTTCCCGTTTTGATAGAAGTAGAAGATACGCGAGTGTTCCAAATAGCGATCGATGATGGAGATGACACGGATGTTTTCCGAGATGCCTTTAATGCCCGGACGCAGACAACAGATGCCGCGGATGATTAAATCGATTTTGACGCCGGCCTGTGAGGCGTCGTATAGTTTCGTGATAATTGGCTTGTCGGTAATCGAGTTCATCTTGGCGACGATGCGGCCGTTGCCGTATTTCTCGTGCAGTTTAATTTCGTCCTCAATCTTTTGAAGGAAGAAGTCGTGCATGTCGTCCGGTGACGTCTCGAATTTATGCCACGACGGACGTTCTCCGTAACCCGAGAGCCAGTTGAAGAAGTTGGTCGCGTCTTCGGCGAGCTCTTCGTTCGTTGTCAACAAGCCGATGTCCGTGTACAGCTTGGCGGTCGAGTCGTTATAGTTGCCGGTACCGAGATGGACGAACCGTTGCAAGACGCCGCCTTCAAGAATACGGACGACGAGCGTAATTTTCGAGTGCGTCTTTAACTCTTTATAGCCATAAATGACGTGGGCGCCGGCTTTCTCGAGCTGTTTTGCCCATTGAATATTCTTCTCCTCATCGAACCTGGCCTTCAATTCGACGAGCACCGTCACTTGCTTCCCGCTCTCGGCGGCATCGGTCAGCGCCTTGATAATCGGCGAGTCACCGGACACCCGATATAACGTCTGCTTGATGGCGAGGACGTTCGGGTCTTTGGCCGCCTGGGCGATGAAGCGGACGACCGGATCGAACGAATGGTACGGATGGTGGAGCAAGTAATCTTTTTTTAGTACCGCTTGGAACAAATCTTTCCCCGGTTCAAGTCCTTCCGGGACGAACGGAATGAGCGTCTCGTTAATCATCTCATCATACTCGATCCCGATTTTATTATAGACCCCGAACAAGAACGTCAAATCGATTGGACCATCGACGAGGAAGATGTCCCGGTCATGAAGGTCGAGCACGTCCTGGAGCATGAACAACAGCTCTTTACTGAGCGACCGTTGCTGCACCTCGAGCCGAATCGCGACCCCGTAGCGTCGTTTCTTCAACTCTTTCTCGATTTGTTTCAAGACGTCGCGGCTGCCTTCCTCATGGAACGGCATATCGGCGTTTCGGGTGATTCGGAACGGCATCGTCGACTCGACTTCGAACCCTTTGAACAACGAGTCGATGAACTGGATGATGACATCCTCGAGCAACATCAAGTCGGTATGGTCCTCATCCTCGGTCGGTAGCTCGAGATAGCGTGGCAAGACGGCCGGCACTTGGACGAGAGCGAGCCGTTTCTTGCCTTCATCGGTCGAGGCGATCTCGACGGCGATATTCAGTGATTTAGACAACAACATCGGGAACGGCCGGTAGGCGTCGACGGCAATCGGCGTCAAGACAGGGAAGACATGCGTCCGGAAATAGAGTTTGACGAACTCGAGTTGCGTCTTATTCAAATGTTTCGGCCGCAAGAAACGGACGTTCTCCGCGGCGAGCTGCTTGAGGATTTTCTTATATGTCGCGTACTGGACCTCGACGAGCTCTTGCGCCTTGATGGAGATGGCTTTGATTTGCTGCTTCGGCGTCAGACCGGCCTTGTCTTCCGGACGGTTGAAGCCGGCGAGCACCTCGTCTTTCAATCCGCCGAAACGGACCATATAAAACTCATCGAGGTTCGAGCTGAAGATGCCGAGAAACTTCAGCCGTTCCATGAGCGGATTGCGTTCGTCCATCGCTTCTTGCAAGACGCGTTCGTTGAAGCTCAGCCAGCTGAGCTCACGGTTATTGAAATGTTCGGGTAAGTAGATGGTCATGAATCTCTCTCCTCTACGCGTAACTCGATTGATTGGTCAATCGCACGTTCCAAATGTTTTTTATGGCGGATGCCGCGCTGCAGTTCAAAGCGCGGGGATGTGTGCGTATGAAGCGTGAAGACAAGTCCTTCCTCGGTCGAGGATACGTCGACGTTCTCTACGACTTGACGTTCGGTCAAATCGAGCGCGTCGACGAGCTTGACGATGGAGCCGAGCAGCTCTAAGCTCTTCAACATCTTCGAGTCGAACCATTCAGGGAAGCCTTCGATATGTTGTTCGAGCAGGCGTCGTGATTTATAGGACGTCACCAAGGCGAGGGCGAGCCGGTCCTCGTTGTTCATCCCTTTAAAATCGTTCGTCGTAATCAAGTGGAACGTGTGGTCGCTCTTGTTGTTATGGTCGATATATTCCCCGACATAAGCGAGCCGGCAAGCGCCTTCTAAGAGACCGGGTTCGAACGGTTTCGGCTTAATCGTCTTCGTCTCAATCAAGCCGGTGTAGATTTGGCGGGCGAGATGAATCAAGTGTTGATGACGGACCGGGTCGACGGCATATTGCTTCTCGAAATGCCGGAAACTTTCTTCTTTGACGTCACCGAAACGGACCCGATTGTTTTCCTTTAAGTAGTACTCATAGAACAAGCCCTCGCGTAGTCCGTTGTTGCTCATCATGAACTCAGGCACTTTCAAATACTTCGCCAGTTCATCGATGGCGGTCACGGCCGGGGCGATGATGTCCATCCGGTCCTTCGACAAACCGTCGAGACGCCCAAGTTGTTTCGGCGACATTTGTATGAGTTCATCGACGACATCATGCAGGCGGTCGGCCCCGAGCGTGTATTGATGAATTCCCTCGAGTGGGAACAAGGACATCGACTGTTCGACCCGAACGAGGTTTCGAGCCGTGCCTCCGACACCGACGAGCGGTATACCGTGCGGCTCGAGCCAGTCGATCTCTTTGAACGACTTTTTCAAGAACGTCGTCAATTGTTTACGCTCGTCTTTCGTGAGCGTGTCACCCTTCATGAAGTCCTCGGTCAATGTGACGGCTCCGAACGGGAAGCTGTGATAGAAGACGAGTTCACGATCTTTGAAGTAGGTCACTTCCATTGAACCACCACCGATATCGACTGAATAGCCGTCCTCGATATACGTCGAGTTGATGATGGCCGAGTAGCCGTAAAACGCCTCCTCATAGTCGCTCAACAACCGAATCTCCATGCCGGTCGCTTGCCGGACTTCTTCTAAAATGGCCTCGGAATTGCTGGCGTTGCGGATGGCGGCCGTCGCGACGGGCAACACTTCTTTCACTTCGTGATGCTCGTTCAAGCGATTAAAGTGATTCAGCGTCTCGATGAGCGCCTCGATGCCAGACTCGGACAGTTCATTGTCATCGGTGATATGGCTCGACAGCCGTGCCACTTCTTTCACGTTTAACCGTTCAAAATACTGACCGTGGCCGTTCACTTCAAAAATGACGTTACGAATCGAGTTGGACCCGATATCGATGACTGCTAGTTTTTTCTCCACGGAAAAACCCCCTCTGCGTTATCTCTAGTGTACAACGAAGATCATAAAATTACATACGGATTTCAGTTCGTGTGCCGCCAATCGGCTCGCATTGCCTCTATACTTGAAGCATAGACTGATATTCTGTATAATACAGACGCCAAGCAAGTAGAAATGATTACGATTTATCACACGAGAGAAGGGTAGCTTATGACGACATCCGTCGTAAAATTAAATCATGTTTCCTATCATTACGATGGGACCGCCGCGCTACAGGACGTGTCCATCGATATTAAACAAGGCGACTTTGTCGCTGTCGTCGGGGAGAACGGGTCCGGCAAATCGACGTTGATTCGGACGATTCTCGGATTGTTATCGCCGCAAACCGGATCGGTCGAACTGTTCGGCCGTCCCCAAGGACAGTTCAAAGACAAGTCTCGTATCAGTTACGTTTCCCAAAAAGCCGCGTCGTTTAACTCAGGATTTCCGGTGACGGTCGAGGAAGTCGTCGCTATGGGCCGTTATGGACGCCTCGGTCTGTTCAAACGGTTGAATATCGAAGACAAGGCAGCCATTCAAAATGCACTCGAGACGGTCAATATGTGGCAGTTTCGACATCGGAAAATCGGCAGCCTGTCCGGCGGCCAGCAACAGCGCGTCTTTATCGCTCGAGCGATCGTCAACCAACCGGACTTGCTCATCTTAGATGAGCCGACGGTCGGGGTCGACCAAAAACATTTGCGTGATTTTTATGAGGTGCTCCATCTGTTGCGTGAGCACACGTCATGTACGTTCATTCTCGTCACCCATGACTTGAACGTCGTCACCGACCTCGTCACGAAAGTCGTCCATCTCGATCACGGACGTATGGCCTGCAACTGTGGCTTGAAAGAATATAGTGAGCTCGGCGAATTGACGGCGATTAAACCGTACCCGGTCAAAGTGCTCGTCCATGAAGGTACGTCATGATCACGGATCTGTTCACGTACAGCTTTTTACGTTATGCGTTCATCGCAGCTGTAGTCATCGGATTCACTGCGCCGCTCATCGGCTCGTTCGTCGTCGTCAGACGGATGAGCTTGATTGCCGACGCGTTATCCCATATGACGCTTGCCGGAATCTCGTTCAGTCTGTTCCTCGGACAGTATATTCTGCTGTTCAGCGACTTGAACCCGCTTTACTTGGGGACGCTCGTCTCCGTGCTCGCCGCGCTCGGCCTCAATTGGCTCCGCGGAAAATACGTCCATTTCCAAGAGTTGTCGATTCCGATCATGATGTCGGCCGGGATGGGACTCAGTGCGATCTTTATCTCGTTGTCGCGCGGGTTTTCCATCGATTTGTCGACGCTCCTGTTCGGGTCAATCTCAGCGGTCAGTCTATCAGACATCTGGATGATTTTGGCGGTGGCGGGTTTCACGCTGCTCGTCATCATCGTGTTCTATAAACAGCTGTTGTTCTTGTCGTTCGATGAAGAACAGGCGAAAGTGTCGGGGCTGCCGAGTACGATGCTCCACGTGCTGTTCATGTTCGTCGTCGCGCTCGTCATCGCCGTCAGCATGCGCATCGTCGGCACACTGCTCGTCTCGAGTCTGATCACATTACCGGTCGCGGCTGCGCTCCGGTTCACGAGCAGCTTCAAGCAAACGATTCTCTGGTCAATCGTGTTCGGAGAAGTCGCGACGATTGGCGGACTCATCCTCGCCTATGAGCTCGATGTCGCCCCGGGAGGAGTCATCGTCTTGCTCGCCGTATTGATTTTAGCCGTCGTCATGCTGGCTGAACGACTCGGACTCGCTCGGAAGAAGGAGGTTCGTTATGAAGGAAACTGAACAATTGACCCGCCTGCAATCGTCGTCGCTCAAAGTGACACCGAAACGGATTGAGATGTTTGCCTTTCTCGCGGCGGAAGAGCGTTACGTCAGTGCCAAGGACGTGCTCGACTATATGCGCGCGAAACATCCGACGATGAGTTTTGACACCGTGTACCGCAACTTGAAGTCATTCGCTGAGGAAGGATTGCTCGAAGCGACCGAATTGAATGGAGAGAAGGCGTTCCGCGTCACGTGCGGGTCGAATCATCATCATCACCATTTGATTTGCCGCGGTTGCGGTAAGACGAAGCTGCTCGAGCTCTGCCCGATGCGCTATGTCGAGACGCTCGATCCTGATTTTGAGGTCGTCGATCATAAATTCGAGATTTACGGGTATTGTAAACAATGTAAGTGACAAGAAGGGATTGTGGATGCAATCCCTTTTTTGTCGAATCAAGAGAGGGGGAGTCGAGATGATTTACACCGCAGCCGAAATCAAACAAGCCGATGCGACGGCGCTCCGGCAAGGGATGCCGGCCGACGTGTTAATGGAACGGGCAGCATCAGCCGTGGCGGCCCGTCTGACCTTCCGGCCACGCTCGTCGGTGCTCGTCATCTGCGGCGCCGGTAATAACGGTGGGGACGGCTGGGTCGTGGCTCGAGAATCGGCACAGCGAGGGTGTGACGTCTTTGTCTATGCCCCATTTGGCGAACCGAAGTCTTCGGAAGGAGAACGGCATGCGGCGTATGCGCGCCGTTTCGTCACCATCGTCGAGGAGCCCCGAGACGCCGATTATGTCGTCGACGCCTTGTTTGGGGTCGGATTCCGTGGTCCGGTCACCGGAAAGGCGAGGGACGTCATCACTTGGATGCGTGAACAGTCGGCGCCGGTCATGGCGATCGATGTGCCGTCCGGTGTCCCGAGTGATGAGGCGTCAGAATTTGACGGACATGCGGTTAAGGCAGATACGACGTTTTCGCTACACGGCTATAAGCGGAGTGCCTTTTTAACTCAGACGGCTCCATATTATGGGACGGTCGAGATGGTCGATATCGGACTGTCACACAAGTCCGAATGGCGTGTGTTGACCGAGTCAGACTTTGATCGGGGGTTGCTCGAGCGCGACCCGTACGGTCATAAGAATCGATATGGTCATGGATGTTTGATTGGCGGGAGCCGTCATTTGATTGGAGCCCCGTTCTTGGCGGCCCGGGCGGCGTTACGGACTGGCATTGGCTTACTGGACTTGGCCATCCCATCGGAGGCGCACATCATGGCATCGAGTTTACCGGAGGCGATGTATTATGGCATCGATGTATTACCGGACAAAACGTATGCGGCTACGGCGATTGGGCCAGGTCTCGTCGACGATGAACGGACGGACCGTTTATGGCAAACCGTCCGTCGGCAATCGAAACCGCTCATCGTCGATGCGGGCGCCTTGACGACGGAACATCTCGCAGCAGAAGGTCCTCTCACGTTGACGCCGCACCCGGGAGAGTTCGCTCGCTTGACGGGACGATCCGTCGCCGAGATTGAAGCGGACCGGTTCCGTATCGCGTCAGACTTCGCACGGCAACATGGGATTCACCTCATCTTGAAAGGGACGCATACGCTCATTGTCAAACCAGATGGGACGGGGGCGGTCAATACGGTTCAAGCCGCGGCGCTCTCGAAAGGAGGGAGCGGCGACGTCTTGACCGGAATGTTGCTCGCGCTCTGGGCGCGGACGGACCGAATCGACACCGAGTCTTCCCCGAACGAACAAGCCGTCCTATGGCATGCCTTGGCGGCACAAGCCGCGAGTCGGCAGATGCATCCGGCGAGTGTCCTCGCAACAGACGTCATCGAAGCGATCGGACGCATATAAAAAAGCCCCGTATACAGTGGATATTCTTATCCACGTATATGGGGCTTTTTTTAAATGGTGATGGACTTGGTCGTCTCGAAGCGATTGACGATGTGGAGCGCCTCGTTCCAAGATGTGATCCGTTTCACCCCGTCCGGCAACGGTTTGCGGTTATACGGCGCATCGAACAATAGGACCGGAATGGTCGTCTGTTCATGGATCGAGATCGCGTTCTCATAACGGTCCTCCATGAATAGGTCGAGTTCGAGCTGTTTGACGACGCCGACCTTGTCATGGCTCCCTGTCATGATGAGCGAGTCGAGTGGGAGTTCATGCTGCCGAATCCACTCCTCGGTGACGGCGCGGACGGCTTCGCTGCGGGCCGTGACGTAATGGAGACGGTGTGTTTTTCGCATGTGCCAAAGGACGTCGTTCACTTCAGAGTGGGGAAGTGAGCGACGATAAATCGCTTCCTCGTGACCTTGCTCAATCATGAAGCGCCAAAACGCTTCTTGCGTCATATCAGTATACGTATGCAGCTCGTATTCGGTCGCTTTGTGGTAATCGATGGCGTATCCGAGCGCATCGTTCATATAGTGAAAACAACTTTGCGGATCCGTGACGGTTCCGTCGAGGTCTATTCCAATGTGCATCTTCGTCCCTCCTTGCTCATAACCCTTATTGTACCAAAAGCCCGCTCGGTTGCAACCGAGCGGGCGAAGGATTAGTTAGATTGGTTGGCGAGTTCTTGCTCCTCGAGTTCGCGAGCGGCAAGTTTCTCGGCGACGATGGCGTCGATTTCTTTCTTCAACTCTTCGACCATCGTGGCTTCAGGCACTTTACGGATGATTTTCCCGTGACGGAAGAGCAGGCCTTCGTTGCGGGCACCGGCGATGCCGATATCGGCTTCACGTGCTTCACCCGGTCCGTTGACCGCACAGCCGAGCACAGCGACCTTGATGTTGACGTTAATGTTTTGGATATACTCTTCGACTTCTTTCGCAATCGAAATCAAGTCGATTTCGATGCGTCCACATGTAGGGCATGAGATAAGCGTCGCCGCGTTGGCCGCGAGACCGAACGATTTGAGCACTTCTTTGGCGACTTTGATTTCTTCGACCGGGTCGTCAGATAGTGAGACACGGACCGTCGAACCGATACCGAGCGAAAGGATTGCCCCGAGGCCGGCAGCAGACTTGAGTGATCCCGAGAAGAGCGGGCCTGATTCCGTGATTCCGACGTGGAGCGGGTAATCGAACGTCTTGGCTGCGAGCGTATACGCTTCGAGGGCCAAGTTTACGTCAGATGCCTTAAGCGAGATGATCGTGTTATAGAAACCGAGGTCTTCTAAGATTTTGACGTGGTGCATGGCACTCTCGACCATTCCTTGAGCCGTCGGATAACCGTACTTTTCAAGGAATTGCTTTTCGAGTGAGCCGGCGTTGACACCGATGCGAATCGGGATGCCTTTTGCTTTAGCGGCGTTGACGACCGCTTCGACTTTCTCGCGACGACCGATGTTACCCGGGTTGATTCGAATCTTATCGACACCGCTCTCGATGGCTTTGAGCGCCAATTTGTAGTCGAAGTGAATATCGACGACGAGCGGGATATTGATGCGGCTCTTAATCTCAGCGAGGGCATCGGCAGCGCGCTCATCCGGACAAGCGACGCGGACGACTTGGCAGCCTGCTTCTTCAAGACGCAAAATTTCGGCGACGGTCGCTTCGACGTCATGTGTTTTCGTTGTCGTCATCGACTGGATGACGACCTCATTCGATCCCCCAATGATGAGGTTGCCGACACGAATCGGACGGGTTAATGAACGATGCAAAATTTCTGACATATACGTAATCTCCTTCTTTTGGAAAGGTTCCAATCGATTTAAGATGAGTGGTTTCCTTATTATCATAACGAAATGTTTGTGAAAAAGCACCCGGCAAGCGCTTGCGAGATGTGCTCTTACGAAACGCTAACGTTATCTTAACAGATGCTTCATAATTTTCCACCGTCTGAAGACCGATATATTCAATGAAATGACGTGTGAAGAGGTGGAATGAAGGATGTTGAAGCGATTTAAGCGATTGAAGAGGATGAAGCGTCGAAACGAGTGGACGATGGCAAGTCGGTTGACTTGGACGTTGATGCCAATCATGCTCATATCATTTTCAATTGTATTCGGTTGGTTCGCCATGAAAGCCGAACAGTTGATGACCGACGAAATCGAAAAACGGTTGCATCGAGAAGCGACTGTGATGCGGGAGACAATCAAGACGACGTATGGGGCGTACGTCGCGAACGAAAAGATGTTAACCCGTTCTCTAAAGTCGACGTATATGCAACAGGCTTCGATCTTAGCTGCAGACGGACTCGAAGCGAGTCAGTATTTGGTGACCAATGATAATATCGAAAAATTGAGCGGGAAAAAAGTTGAAGACCGGTTTAGCAATCGCCTAGATGAGATTTTAGTGGAAGACGTGAATGTCAGTGATCAACATGATGAGTTTATCGTTGCGACGCCGATTCCTGAACTTCAGGCTCATTACGTCATTGTTGTGACGAAACAGTCGGTACTCGGTTCGATGTGGGCACTACGAGAAATCGTCTTCGTTGGCCTGATCAGTATGCTCGTGTTCATGATTGGCTTGTTTGCCGTCATGATTCGTCGTGAGGTCAAGCCGTTGACGCAGTTTGCCGAACGATTGCGTGAGTCGGTGGCGACGCGCTCATTCACAGCAGTTACATTAGACGCCAACTCAATTGAAATGCGAAGTCTAGAGCAGGCATACAATACGTTAATTGGATTATGGACGCGCTCGCTCGTGACGATGACCGAGACGTCAACAGCATTCGAATCAAGCTTGCCGCTGTTCAGAAGACAACTGGAGGCGAATGAACAGCAAATCGTGGGCTTTAAGGAAGTAGCGGCCACGGTCGCGCTGACGAGTCAGTCTTACCAGTCGTTCACGACCGAGTCGACCCATCGGTTTACCGATATCGCTGCCCACGTTCGTTCATTCGAAAAAGATATCGCTGCAATCGATCAACGGACAGAGTTACTAAATCGAACGATTGCGTCAGAAATGGAATCGTTCTCGAGCGTCAAAGGAGCGAGTGAATCGTTTGCCATCAAAGCGGCAGCGGTCCAGCAACGATTATTAGACAGCGAGGCGACATCAGAGCGAGCGGATGATGCGCTAAAGAAAATCCTTTCTGTCGCGGCTGCGACAAAAATGTTAGCGCTCAACGCCTCGATTGAAGCAGCACGTGCCGGTGAACATGGTAAAGGATTTGCCGTTGTCGCCAGCGAGGTCGGACAGTTGGCGAAAGTGACGAACGAATCGACGTTATCCGCTGTGGCTACGATTGAAGCCATTCGGCAAGAACGAAGCGAAGTGTTCATGGAAATGGAACGCTTCGAATCCGACATTAAATCATTAGGGGCGGCATTGCGTAATGTCGAAGCGGGGATCGAGAAAATTGATCATGAGGTCACAAAACAAATGAGCCAATTCCAAGCGATCACGGAACAGACATCGCTGACCGGACAGCAGTTGCTTGAAATGGCGGAAGCGAATGGTCAATTGACCGAAATCGGAATGATGCTCGAGCAAAAACTGCATGACTTACAAGACGGTGTCGAAGAATGGACGGATACACAACGAGCTTTACAAACGGCAGGAACCCATCTCGGCAATCAAAGCGAACGTCTTCACGACGTCTTGCATGATTTGGCACCACTCCAATAAACAAGGCCGGACGAGCGCATAGAAGCGTTCATCCGGCCTTGTTTTATGATGTTCGTTTAATCGGGATTAGCGATAATGGAACGACTACATAAATAAATAATAGTAGAATCCCGAACCACGACGCGGACGGCGAAACGTGATACAGGACGACGAGACTGACTGTCGGAATGAGCGACATCGCGACCGCATACGGCCAAGCTTGGCGATACGGCCACATCTTCTTCGTACGCCATTTCGTGACGAGTTGGACGAGGAGGGCACTGAGGGCGACGAGTCCCATATAGAAGAAGAAAATCGCGAACGCATGTAAGAACAACCACATCGGCCAAAAGAAATTTGGTTGTAACACGATGTAATCGAGTGCCGTGACGGTCAACGTCAACACTAAACTCGCCATCATATAGGCGTGGAGTGGGGCCAAGCGGAGACGTAACGCCTGCTTGGACGGGTAAAGGCTATGGCGGATAAACTGAATCGTTGTCTTGAACATAAATGGAACTCCAATCTGTTATAGTACAAAACTAGAAAAACAAACAAAAATCATACAGTGGTTTAATAAAACCTTAACATTAAACCTGTTTACATCGAATGGGTGATGCGGGCATAATGAGTAGGGCATTAAAAACCAAGCAAACACAACTAATTCACAATCAAAAGGAGTACAAAAATCGTGGAATACAATTTGCAAGAAATGTTATTCATGTTTTTTGGAGGATTAGGGATTTTCCTCTTCGGTATCAAATCGATGGGAGACGGCCTCCAAAAGTCAGCAGGTAACCGCCTGCGTGACATCCTTGATAAGTATACATCGAATCCGTTCCTCGGAGTACTAGCTGGTATCATTGTAACAGTCTTAATTCAGTCATCGTCAGGTACGACTGTCATCACAGTCGGTCTTGTCAGCGCCGGGTTCATGACGCTCCGTCAAGCAATCGGGGTCATCATGGGGGCGAACATCGGGACGACAGTGACCGCGTTCATCATCGGTTTCGATGTCGGCGCCTACGCGTTGCCGATTATCGCTATCGGTGCGATTCTTCTTTTCTTCTTTAAAAAAGAGAAATTGCAACATTTGGGTCAAATCTTCTTCGGTTTCGGGATGCTGTTTTACGGTCTTGAACTTATGGGAAGCGGCATGAAGCCGCTCCGTTCGAGCGAATACTTCATCGACTTGACGCAATCGATGAGTGACAACCCGTTCCTCGGTGTCGTCGTCGGTACGGTGTTTACCGTCATCGTTCAATCGTCATCAGCAACGATCGGGATTTTGCAAGAGTTGTATGCCGGTGGATCAATCGACTTGGACGCGGCACTTCCGGTCTTGTTCGGAGACAACATCGGGACAACGATTACAGCGGTACTCGCTTCAATCGGTGCTTCGGTAGCAGCCCGTCGTGCGGCAGCAGCCCACGTCATCTTTAACATTGTCGGGACGACGATCTTCATGATTTTGTTGATCCCGTTCACACAATATATTTACTGGATCACAGATATTTTAGCGATTGAAGACAAGATGCAAATCGCCTTCGCCCACGGGACGTTCAACGTCGTCAACACGTTCATCCAGTTCTGGTTCATCGGAACGATTGCTTGGATTGTGACGAAAATGGTTCCTGGTGAAGATTCAATCGTCGATACGAAAGCACAGCATTTGGATCCAATCTTCATCCAACAGTCACCATCGATCGCCGTCGAACAAGCGAAGTTTGAAGTCATCCGCATGGGCGACTTCGCAAAACTTGGACTTGATGAAGCGCGCAACTATATGACGACTGGCGATAAGAAACATGCCGAGAAGTCAGCGCACATTGAAGAGGCGCTCAACTCGCTTAACTCAAAAATCACAGATTACCTCGTGAAACTCGCTGCCGTTGATTTGACGGAGCAAGAATCACAAGAACATAAGACACTCATGCATGCCATCAACGATATCGAGCGAATCGGTGACCACGTCGAGAATATTATCGAATTGATCGATTATAAGACGGCGACACGTGTCACACTATCGACCGGTGCTCAGAAAGAGTTGACGGAAATGTACGATTTGACACGGGCCACGCTCGAGAAGTCACTTCAAACGTTGGCGAGCGGAGACATGGTCGAAGCGCGTCAAGTCATCGAGATGGAAGCGAAACTCGATATGCTGGAGCGTCAGTTCCGTAAAAATCACGTTGTCCGCTTGAATACAGGTGAGTGTGACGGCCAAGCCGGTATGTTCTTCGTCGATATGCTCTCGAACTTGGAGCGCATCGGTGATCACGCCATGAACATCACAGAAATCACGCTTGAAGATAGAAACGAAGCAACAGTCTAATCCAACGGTCCTTCCGGCTCATTTGAGACGGAGGGACTTTTTGGTTCAATGTGACTTTTGATTGACAGTGACGCGTTCATTCAGTATATTATTACTGTATAACAACGTGGCGGTGTAGCTCAGCTGGCTAGAGCGTACGGTTCATACCCGTGAGGTCGTGGGTTCGACTCCCTCCGCCGCTACCAATAAAGGACCCTTAGCTCAGCTGGTTAGAGCAGACGGCTCATAACCGTCCGGTCGTAGGTTCAAGTCCTACAGGGTCCATTTTGTGAACAGCTTTCTGATGAAAGCTGTTTTTTGTTTTCATTTTTAGTTTTCAAACTCGAAGTCCTGGGTAAATATCCGTTAGCATTTTGTTTTTTGAAAAATATGAAATGAGGCGAAGCGAGATGGAACGAAATCATACGATGATGCAATTTTTTGAATGGCACGTCCCGGCTGACCAGAAACATTGGAAGCGATTGAAAGAACGAGCTTCTGAATTGAAGGAAGTCGGAATTACCGCATTATGGTTGCCCCCTGTCACGAAAGGACAGAGCGACGAGGATACGGGATATGGCGTGTACGATTTGTATGATTTAGGGGAGTTTGACCAAAAAGGAACGGTCGCGACCAAATACGGAACAAAAGAGGAATTACTCGAGGCGACGAAGCATGCCCAAGAACTTGGAATGCAAGTCTATATGGATGTCGTCTTAAACCATAAAGCCGGGGCCGATGCGACCGAGAAGTTCGATGTGCTCGAAGTCGACCCGGAAGATCGCACGAAAGTGCTGTCAGAAGAGCCGTTCGAGATTGAAGGCTGGACCAAGTTTGATTTCGAAGGTCGAAACGACAAACATTCCTCTTTCAAATGGAACTTCCATCACTTTAACGGTACAGATTATGACGCTGCGAACGACCATAGCGGTATCTTCTTCATCCTTGGTGAAAACAAAAAATGGAACGACAACGTCGATGACGAGTTCGGTGTCTATGACTATTTGATGTTCGCCAATATCGATTATCACCACCCAGAAGTCCGTGAAGAAGTTCTTAGCTGGGGCAAGTGGTTTATCGAAGAGACGCAGTGCGACGGGTTCCGACTCGATGCCATCAAACACATCAACTATGATTTCGTTAAAGAGTTCAGCCAGAAAATGAAAGCTGAAAAAGGCGACAACTTCTACTTGGTCGGTGAGTTCTGGAAGTCAGAGCTCGATGCATGCCGTGAGTTCCTCGACAACATCGATTATCACGTCGATTTGTTCGACGTGCCGCTCCATTACAACTTGCAGCGTGCCTCGACAGAAGGAGAATCGTTCGATATGCGGACGATCTTTGACGATACGCTCGTCCAGTCCCACCCGCTCCACTCAGTGACGTTCGTCGATAACCACGATTCACAACCGGCGGAAGCACTCGAGTCATGGGTCGAAGATTGGTTCAAACAAATCGCCTACGGTTTAATCTTGCTTCGCCAAGACGGGTACCCTTGTGTGTTCTATGGGGACTACTACGGCATCAACGGACCGCACCCGGCCGATGGGAAGAAAGTGGCAATCGATCCGCTCCTTTATGCACGCCGGGAGAAAGCGTACGGTCAACAGGACGACTACTTCGATGACGAACACGTCATCGGTTGGGTCCGTCAAGGTGTCGAGGAGATCGAGCGTTCGGGTTGTGCTGTCCTCATCTCGAACAGTGAAGCAGCCGAGAAACAGATGTTCGTCGGCGAGCACCGTGCCGGCGAGAAATGGGTCGATTTGACACAGACCGTCGATGAGGTCGTTGAGATTGATGAAGACGGACATGGGGTATTTAAAGTAGCGGCAGGTTCGATTTCGGTTTGGGCGTTACCTGAACAAGACGTCGAGTGAAGCATTACAATTGAGTCGACCGTCACAAATCTGTTACATTTAAAACGAACGTTGTTCAAACCAATTTAAGGGGGATTTTAGTTATGGCTAAATTTGAATTACCACAACTTGATTACGCATACGATGCACTTGAACCACACATTGACGCACGCACGATGGAAATCCACCACACGAAACACCACAACACTTACGTCACGAACGTAAACAATGCACTCGAAGGAAAAGACGTGAACTACTCTTCACTCGAAGAGTTGCTTCAAAACCTCGATTCACTTCCTGCTGACATTCAAACAGCGGTCCGCAACAACGGTGGCGGTCACTGGAACCACTCATTCTTCTGGAAATTGTTGAAGAAGAACGAGAACGGTGCTCCGACGGGCGAACTCGCTTCTGCAATCGACGAAGCGTTCGGCAGCTTCGACGCGTTCAAAGAGGAGTTCACGAAAGCAGCGACAACACGCTTCGGCTCTGGTTGGGCTTGGCTCGTCGTGAAAAACGGCAAACTCGAAGTCACATCGACTCCAAACCAAGATTCACCGATCATGGAAGGCGTTCAGCCAATCCTCGGTCTCGATGTTTGGGAGCATGCGTACTACTTGAACTATCAAAACCGTCGTCCGGATTACATTCAAGCGTTCTTCCATGTCATCGACTGGGATTACGTCGCGAAGCTCTACGCAGACGCAAAATAATGACACTGTCCCGGGATTCGATTGAATCTCGGGATTTTTTCTACATTTCATTATTTTGTAAACAAATTATGATATAGTGAAAATCGAGTCGAAAAATAGAAATAACACTGACATATACGTTACCTATACTTATAGAAGGAATTGAATCAGAAAGGAGATAACTGAATTGGCCAGAAACCGTGTGAAAGTGCCGAAGAAACGGCGCAACCACCTTCCGTTGCGATTGAACTTATTGTTCTTTATCGTCTTCATCTTATTCGCGACACTCATTTTCCGTTTAGGCGTCGTCCAAATCGTCAACGGTGAGTTGATTGCCCGTGAAGTTCAGAAGACCGAATCAAGCAAAATCAAGTACGAGGTACCGCGCGGTAAAATCTATGACCGCAACGGCCAAGTGCTCGCCGACACCATCTCGAACTACTCGGTCATGTATCGCCGGTCGCAAGTGACGAAGACGGAAGAGCGGCTCGAAGTCGCCATCAAGCTCGCGGAAATCGTCGACGTACCGGAGAAGGACCGTAAAGTGACGGAGCGGGACCGCAAGGATTATTGGATTGCCATCGATCCGGAGCGCTCGCAAGAACGGGTCCAAAACCTGTTGGCTGATTTATCGGAAGAAGAACGGGCCGCCTTGTCGAACCAAGACGTCGACCAGTTGTTGCTCGATTCCATCACGGACGCGGAAATCACGTTTGATGATGCGACCGAAGAAATCATCGCTATCAAACATAACATGGAGTCAGGCTATGCGCTCGACCCACAAGTCATTAAAATCGGGGCGTCTCCAAAAGAAATGGCACTGATTGAAGAAAACTTGGAACTGCTCCCTGGCGTCAGTGTCGAACCGTATTATCAGCGGGATTATCCGTTCGGTGAGACGTTCCAAAGCTTCCTCGGAAGTTATCGTCAAATCCCAGCCGAGCAGCGCGCTTCGTATCAAGCGAAAGGGTATGGCTTGAATGATCGGGTCGGAACGTCTTATCTCGAACAACAGTATGAGGACGTGCTACGCGGGACCCCGGCCTATGACGTCTTCACGACGTATAAAGGGGAACCGGTCGGAGAACCGACTCGCGTTAGCGGGAACCCAGGGAAAGATATCATCTTGTCGACGGACATCGAATTCCAAAAAGAAATCGATGAGATTTTGAAGAAAGCGATTCGAGCCGGCCGCTCGGGCAGCCCGCACTTTGACCGTGCCTTCGCCGTCGTCATGAACCCGCAAACGGGTGAATTGCTCGCCCTCTCGGGACAAGAGCTCGACTATGAAACGAACGAATTCAAAGACGTCTCGACCGGGACGGTCCTGCGGGCGAGTCAAATCGGCTCGACAATCAAGGGAGCGACGGTCGCGTTCGGACTTGAAGAAGAAGTCATCCAACCGGGTGAATATATTTATGACACGCCGATTCGTATCGGTTCGTCACTCAAGTCGTCGTACCGGAACATGGGGAACATCAACGACCTTGATGCCCTCGCGTTATCATCGAACATTTATATGTTCCAAATTGCCCTGCGGCTCGCCGATTACTACTCGACCGGCCAAATCGTCGGAGAGAACGTGACCGAGGCATTCAATACGATGGAACATTACTATAAGCAGTTCGGACTCGGGATTGAGACAGGGATCGACCTCCCATATGAATCAATCGGATTCCGTAGCGTACCGGACCGTGTTACGCTCCTCATGGATATGTCGATCGGTCAGTTCATCTCATACACGCCGATTCAATTGGCGCAGTATACGTCGACGCTTGCGAACGGCGGATACCGGATTCAACCGCATCTCTTGAAAGAAATCATCGAACCTGGCTCGCTCGACGAAGCGAACAAGCAAGTCGTCAGCACGTTCCAACCGAACGCGCTCAATAAAGTCGATATTCGTGATGAATTTCTTCAACGGGCGCGCCAAGGATTCCGGCAAGGGGTCGAGAGTGGAACGTCTCGTATCCTGCAACAGACGGGAATCACGGCGGCCGGTAAGACCGGTACCGCTCAAGCGATCGCGGAAGGGCCAGATGGTCAAGCGAAGCGAAACGCGAACGGTGAACCGATTAAGACACTCAACTCGAACCACGTCGGCTGGGCGCCATATGATGACCCGGAAATCGCTTGGGCCATCATCATGCCAGGCCTCGAGGCGGAAGGGATCAACACCCGTGTCGCGCACGACATCATGAAGGCGTATTTCGATTTAGAAGACGTCCAAGCACAGATTCAATAAAGAAGTCACTTCGGTGGCTTCTTTTTTTCGTCTTTACAATTCTTTTACGTTCCGTTTATTTCTCGTTAATAGTAGTTTATTAGGATGTTAATTGTAGGACAGAACAACGAAGCCACAACACAAATCAAAGCAAACTCAAGGAGGACGTCAGAAATGTCTTGGATGAAAAAATCAGCTTTAGTCGCTTCAATTACTTCGGTGGCCATCATCGGTGCCGCGTGTGGGAACAATGAAGAAGGTGGCGCAGCCGAAGGTGAAGGACTTTCAGGTAAAGTCGTCATGGATGGTTCGTCAACAGTCTTCCCGATCATGGAAGCCGTAGCCGAAGAATATTCAGCTGAACAGCCAGACGTTGAAGTCACGGTCGGTGTCTCAGGTACGGGTGGCGGATTCAAACGTTTCGTAACAGGCGAGACGGATTTCTCGAACGCATCACGTGAAATCAAAGAAGAAGAAGCGGCTGAAGCCGAGAAGAACGGTGTTGAGTACACTCAACTCGCTGTCGCTCTTGATGGTCTTTCACTCGTCGTCAACCCAGAGAACGATTGGGCACAAGATATCACGATTGAAGAACTTAACAAGATGTGGACAGACACGAACGTGAAAACATGGAAAGACGTCCGCTCAGACTGGCCGGATGAAGAAATTTCATTCTTCTCACCAGGTAAAGACTCAGGTACGTTCGACTTCTTCAACGAAGCGGTCCTTGACGACACGGACATCCGTGAAGACGCACAGTTGTCAGAAGACGACAACGTCCTCGTGACAGGTGTCGCCGGCACGAAAGGTGCAATCGGATTTTTCGGATACGCATACTACATTGAAAACCAAGATACGCTTCGCGCGTTGAACGTCGAAGGCATCGAGCCGACGACTGATACGATCAACGATCTTTCATACCCGCTCTCACGTGAGATTTACACATACGTGAACAACGCGTCATTGAAAGACAAGCCACAAGTCGCTGACTACACACGCTTCTTGAATGAAAATGCAGCAGCCCTTTCAGAAGAAGTTGGATATGTCGGAATGGAACAAGCACGATATGATGAGAACGCTGAAGTGATCGACGAGATCGCTGGCGAGTAATAGCGCAGGAGGCAGAAGGTGAGAGTCGCTCTCGCCTTCTCGCCGTGCTTTCTAGTATGAAGAGGTAGGGAGCGATACACGAGATGAATCAACCAAACAAAGGGCTGTCAATTCGAGAGATGATTGAAGCCAATAAGAAAAAGAAATATAGTACGACGAACGTGTTTGATAAAGTCATGCCGTTCTTATTATTCTTGAGCGCATTCGTTTCGGTCGTCACGACGGTCGGCATCGCGTTCACACTCGGTTTTGAACTGTTCAAGTTTTTCGAGCGCGTACCGGTCGCCGAGTTTTTAGGCTCGACCGAATGGTATCCGCTTAGTGCCGATCAACGTTTCGGCGTCTGGGCCCTCGTCATGGGGACACTCCAGATTACGGTCATTGCCATGATTGTCGCTGTACCACTCGGTTTGGCGTCGGCGATTTATTTGAGCGAGTATGCGTCTGAGCGTGCCCGCACGATTTTGAAGCCGATTCTTGAAGTGCTTGCTGGCGTTCCGACGATTGTCTTCGGATTCTTTGCCTTGTCGTTCGTCACACCGATTTTGCAAGCATTGATTCCAGGGCTTCAAATCTATAACGCACTCAGCCCGGGAATCGTCGTCGGAATCATGATCATTCCAATGATCGCTTCGATTTCGGAAGACTCGATGAGCGCCGTCCCGAAAAAGATTCGTGATGGAGCCCTCGGCCTTGGCGCGACGCGTCTTGAAGTCGCGATTAAAGTCGTCATGCCAGCCGCGCTCTCAGGGATTATCGCCTCAATCGTCCTCGGGATGAGCCGTGCCATCGGTGAGACGATGATCGTAACAATCGCAGGTGGGTCACAACCGAACTTTGAGTTCAACCCGCTCAACGCGATTCAAACGATGACAGCTTATATCGTCCAAATCGCCAAAGGTGATGCAGGATATGGGACAATCGAATACTACAGTATCTATGCGGTCGGCGCATTGTTGTTCATCTTTACGCTCGTGATGAACTTATTCGCGAACTGGGTGACGCGCCGCTTCAGAGAGGAGTACTAATATGGCATTGCCGAACAGTGAGTTCAAGAATACGAAGAACTTGATGGACCGTGCTTCCGTTTCACAACGGATTAAGCGCCGTCTCCAATTAAATGAAATCTTTAAGTACGTCTTTTTAGCAGGGCTCGTCTTTGCCCTGCTCGTCCTATCGACATTGATTTATGATGTTGTCTCTAAAGGTGGCGGCTGGGTGAATTTGGACTTCCTCCGCAACTTCCCATCCCGTCGTCCTGAACAGGCCGGGCTCTATCCAGCCTTGATTGGATCACTTTGGTTGATGATGTTGATCGTCCCGATGGTGTTTATCGTCGGTGTTGGTGCTGCGATTTATCTTGAAGAGTATGCACCAAAAAACCGTGTCACATCATTTATCGAAGTAAATATTTCAAACTTGGCCGGTGTCCCGTCAATCGTTTTCGGATTGCTCGGATTGACGATTTTTGTTCGCATTATGGAACTTGGGAACTCAATCATGGCCGGAGCTCTCACGCTCGGACTGATGAGTTTACCGATTGTTATCGTCGCGTCACAAGAAGCGCTCCGTTCCGTCAAGATGGAATTGCGCCATGCGTCGCTCGCACTCGGAGCCTCGAAGTGGCAGACGACGTTCAACGTCGTCTTGCCGTCGGCGATTCCAGGGATTATCACGGGAATCATCTTGGCCGTATCGCGAGCAATCGGGGAAACGGCCCCATTGATCATGGTCGGAGCAGCGACGTTCATTTCGACGACGCCGAGCAATGTGTTCTCTGATTTCACAGCGCTCCCGATTCAAATCTACAACTGGACGAGCCGTCCGCAAGCTGAATTCCAAAACTTGGCCGCTGCCGGAATCATTGTATTGATGACGATGTTGATCATCATGAACTCGGCTGCCATCTATATCCGTAACAAGTACACGAACCGACATTAAGTCATAGCAGTAAACGAGGAGGACTCTCGAGATGATGAAACAAAAAGAACTCAAAGGAGATCATGAAGTGAATACAACGACGACTCAACCGAACGAAACGGTGATGCAAAAAGAAAGTGCCTATGTCGTGAACAACTTGAATTTATGGTATGGCGACGATCAAGCGTTGATCGACGTCAACCTCGACATCAAGAAAAACGAAGTGACGGCCATCATCGGTCCGTCGGGTTGCGGGAAGTCGACGTTCATCAAGACGTTGAATCGGATGGTCGAGCTCGTGCCATCTGTCCGTACGAACGGTGAAATCTTGTATCATGGTCGCAACATCTTTGACCGCGATTATAAAGTCGAAGATCTTCGCACGTCGGTCGGCATGGTGTTCCAACAGCCGAACCCGTTCCCGAAATCGGTGTATGACAACGTGGCGTACGGGCCACGTACACACGGCATCAAAAACAAAAAAGTACTCGATGAAATCGTCGAGCGCTCGCTTCGCGGCGCCGCGATTTGGGATGAAGTGAAAGATCGCTTGAACGAGAACGCCTATGGCCTCTCGGGTGGACAGCAGCAACGTCTCTGTATTGCCCGCACACTCGCCATCGAACCGGACGTCATCCTCATGGATGAGCCGACATCAGCACTCGACCCGATCTCGACATTAAAAGTCGAAGAGCTCGTCCAAGAGTTGAAAGAGCAGTACTCGATTATCATCGTCACGCACAACATGCAGCAAGCAGCTCGTGTATCGGATAAGACGGCGTTCTTCTTGAACGGAGAAGTCGTTGAGTTCGATGCGACCGATAAAATCTTCTCGAATCCAACGGACAAACGGACTGAAGATTACATTTCTGGCCGGTTCGGTTAAGAAGGGGAGACAATCATGGCACAAAATCGCACATTTTTTGATACGAAGTTAAACGAATTAGAAGACAAGGTCGTTCGCTTGGCGAATTTGACGATGCGTCAAACCGCTACGGCCATCGAAGTGCTTGAAAAACATGACCTCGTACTCGCTCAGACGGTCATCGACAACGACAACGAACTCGATGACCTCGAGCTCGAAATCAATGACGAGGCGATTCTGTTGATCGCGAAACAACAACCGGTCGCGACCGACCTTCGTCGTTTGATCGTGACGATGAAGTCGGCGACAGACCTTGAGCGCATCGCGGACTATGCGACGAACATCGCCAAAGCCGTTGCGCGCATCGAGCACGTCCCGTACGTGTTAGACATCAAGCCGCTCAAACAGATGGCCGAGCAGTTGATTGACATGCTCGAGCTGGCGACTCGCGCTTATCGTAAAGGCGAGGTCAGCCGGGTGCGTGACTTGAACGAGATGGACAAAGTCATCGATGACTTGAACTTGCAGGTCATCAAACAATACATGGGATCTGTGCCGACGATGGCTGTCGGGACGAACGATGTCTATGAGTTTTCGAACATCGCCCGCTATTTAGAACGCATGGGCGATCACGTGACGAATTTCGGGGAACATCTCATTTTCCTCGAAAAAGGGAAACATTATGATTTAAACCAGTAAGAAGAGTGGTAAAGAACAACAGACCAGTTGTTCTTTACTTTTTTTTGTGCAGGAATTCACGGGTTGGAGGCGAATAGTAGAACACATGGATTTTTTTTAGGAAGGGAGCCACAAATAGATGGAAGAGAAAATCGTTTCCTTGAAACAACAAGGACTAACGTTAAAACAGATTGCAGAACAATTAGACATGCCGATCGGGAAAGTCCAGTACGCTTGGCGCAAATGGCGTTCCCAACACGGTGAACCAGCCAAGCCGGTAGCCGCCGCTCCAAAACGAAAGACCGAAGGGAAGAAAGCAATGACACCGAAATCGAAGCAAGTACCCGCCTCATCTGGGACGCAGGTCGCTTCGACGCTGCAACATGAGCTGCCAGTCCAATCACCGCTTCTAGATAAAGGCCCAGATGGGTTCTGGAAGCTCCCTGACCGTTATGATCAAGATTTGATGCATGCGGTCGTTCAATCGCCGAACGCCGTCTACGTCTTTTGGGAGGTTTCTGACAGCGTCAAGGAGACGTTGTCGATGCAGTTCATGCGTCCGTGGGAAGATTTGCCGAAGGCGTTCCGTATCCTCGACATCACGTTGCTTGATTACGCGAGCGGGCATGCGAACCGTTCATATACGTTCGAATTACCGGAGATGACGAACAGTTGGTTCGTTCGGCCACTCGATCCGAACACGACGTATGTGTTCGAGTTTGGGATTCGGACGATGGAAGGGGAGTTTCTTCCGTTGCTCGCATCTTCACCGATTGATACGCCACGTGCGGAGCCAGCCGGCCATGGTCGTTTCGCTGAACCGGTACGACGTTGGCAATACGGGGAAGTCGAGTCTCCTGAACTGCTCGACACGCTACCTAAATATTCTGCATACCGATTCGTGCGCTGAGGAGGATTTATTTGATGAAACCAGGTTATTTTTCACTCGTCCTTCATGCCCACCTTCCGTACGTGCGACATGAAGAGAAACACCGCTTAGAAGAGAGATGGGTGTATGAAGCCATCTCCGAGACATATATCCCGATTCTTTGGCAAATCGACCGTCTGCAAAAGCCGCTTCATTGGACGGTCAGCATTTCACCGCCCGTCGTCGAGATGCTCGCCGACCCGCTCGTCCAGGACCGTTACGTGGAACATTTGGATGAGATGCTCGAATTGATTGAGATTGAGCTCGCCGAAGGACGGAGCGAACAGGAAGTTGAGACGCTCCATTTTTATCGCGGGCGCTACACCGATTTGAAAACAACGTTCCTGCATTGGGAAAAGAACTTGAACCATGCGTTCCGTACATATCGTGAGCAAGGGTTCATCGATATGGTCACATGTACGGCGACGCACGGCTTCAACCCGCACTTGTTCACGGAGCAGGCCGCCCGCACGGAAATCCGTACCGGTTTGAACTGTTTCGAGCGTCATTACGGGTTCCGCCCGACCGGCATTTGGTTGCCGGAGTGTGCCTATACGCCGGGTGTCGACCGCATCTTGTACGAGGAAGGCGTTCGTTATACGTTCGTCGATGAGCACGCTTTACTCGATGCCGACCCTACTCCGGACAAGGGGATTGGCGCACCGGTCTACTCGCCGCATGGCGTCGCCTTGTTCCCGCGTGACCAAATCATCTCCGGGAAGATTTGGAGCTCGATGATCGGGTATCCGGGCCATCCTGACTATCGCGAGTTTTATCGTGACCTCGCCTATGACCGCGACTGGGCGTATATTGAAAAGTTCATGCACCCAGAAGGGATTCGATTCGATACCGGTCTGAAGATGCACCGCATCACGGGCGACTCGGATGAGAAAGACTATTATGTCCGCGCCTGGGCCGAACATCAAATCGACAACCACGCCCTCGATTTTGCGCAGACGCTCGAAGGGCATCTCGAGGCCCATGGTGGACAAATGTTCCCGCCGTTCCTCGTGACGGCACCGTTCGATGCCGAGTTGTTCGGACATTGGTGGTTTGAAGGACCTGAATTCCTCGGAAAGGTCGCCGAGCGGCTCGAAGAGTTCGGAATCGAGACGATTACGCCGGCCCTGTTCCTCGAGCGCCACTTCCAAGACCTCGAGACAGTACACGTCTCGATGAACACGTGGGGGCGTAAAGGTTATGGTGATGTGTGGATCAACGAGCGCAACGAATGGATGCTCCGCCACTTGCACATGATGGAAACACAACTCGTCAAAGACGTGGCCGATTATCGTCACGCCTCACCGCTCGTCGATCGGGCGCTCATTCAACTCGTGCGACATTACGTCCTCGCCGTATCGAGTGACTGGGCCTTCATACTCGACGGACAGACGACGGCCCAATATGCAGCCGAACGCTTCCGCGAGCACACACGCCTGTTCGCTGAGCTCGAGACGGCACTGTATCAAGACAAGTTATCGGATGAACTGCTCGCCGACCATTATCGCGCGTATCCGTTCCTTGATGATGTGGACATTGACATCGACACGTTCCTGTCTCCGCACGACTATTACGTGACTGAGGAACGTGGCAGTGAAGGCGAGGCGATTCTCGTCTTGACGCCAGAATATACAGGCAACGTCGTCGGTGATCTCGGACGCCGTGTCATCGACGAGGTCGAAGCCCGGGCGGCGGAAGGCGAGACGGTGTACGTCTTGACCCCGTATAAGGAAGGGTTACCGGAGTATGAACGTCACAACCACGTCCACGTGTACCGCGTCCGTCTGACGAGCCCGTTCTTGGAGCACGTGATGAACCAAGTCGCGGCCCAAAACGTGGCGTACGTCAAACTTGCGCATGAGCTCGTGGCCAAAGTTCCGTTCAAAGCGATCCATCAATTTGATTGGATGACGATTCCTGCGGCACGTTCGCTTGCGAAAGCACTACAAGTTCCGTTATACTCAACTATGTTGTCCTTTGAAACGACCCGCAATCCGCACGGACACGGCGGTCTGTTCGACGCGATTCACCGAATCGAGAACAGCGTCCTCGCTGAAGCCGACACGGTGTACATCTGCGAACAACTATCGACTGAGGAAGTCGGAATGCGCTATGCGATTGGTGATAACGTAAAAACCTGCCTGCCGCTCGATGCTTCGCCATACGGGCAAAAACGTTTGAAAAAGAACACGAAATAACCTTGCTTTTTCAAATAAAAATTGGTAGGATAATTGAGTATGCTTAGACTGTAAAGCAAAAGCACTTGATACAACATTAGTAAGATGGGAGTGAAAGAAATGCGCGTTAAAATCACACTAGCTTGCACAGAAACAGGCGATCGCACGTACATCACGAAGAAAAACAAACGTAACAACCCAGAGCGCCTCGAATTGCGCAAATACAACCCACGTCTCCGTCGTCACACGCTTTACCGCGAAGTGAAATAATGAGACTGGCCGTCACTCATGTGGCGGCCTTTTTTTTGAACAAGGGGGAATTGAAGTGATTGAAAAGAAACAACTTCGGCAAGACGTACATCGTCAAATCCGTGAACTCGACGACAGGTCGGACCGGGACCGCGTCATCATACATACATTGACCGAACTGAAGGCGTGGCAAGAGGCTGATACGGTGGCTGTCACGCTCGCCCTCGATTTAGAGATTGATACGTTGCCGCTCATCCGCTTAGCATGGAAGGCAGGAAAATCGGTGTTTGTGCCGAAAGTTACGAAACAGGGACTCACGTTCCATGAGATTCATTCGCTAGAAGACCTCGAGCCGGGCGTCATGAATATATTGGAGCCGACGACTGAAGCGACGATGCGCTCGATTGACGTCTGTATCGTCCCCGGCCGCGTGTTTGACCGGTCCGGCTATCGAATCGGATGGGGAGGCGGCTACTATGATCGCTACCTCGCCACGTACAAAGGGACGACCATCGCGTTGGCCTATGACGTTCAACTGCTCGATGAGATCCCGATTGAGCCACACGACATTCCTGTCGAATTCATCGTGACGGAAAGGGAAACGATTTTATGTTCGCCATCTTCGTTGTAACTTGTCTGGTGGCCTTTGCCGGCTATCGATTGCGCTCGTTGACCCGCTCCGGTGCCGTCTTGACGGTCGTGACGGGGACGGTCATCGGCTACGGTTTCGGTTGGTTCGGGCTCTATTTACTCGGTGTCTTCTTCTCGACATCGTCGCTCGCCTCGAAATATCGTGCCCGGGACAAGGCGCCTGTCGATGAGATTGTTGAGAAATCGGGTCCCCGTGATTTCGTACAAGTGCTCGCCAATGGGGGCGTCGGCATGGTGACGGCGCTTGGAATGATTCTTGCGCCAAACGATGCCTGGTTATTCGCCTATGTCGCCTCGATTGCCGCGGCGACGAGTGATACGTGGGGATCTGAGTTCGGCGTCCTCGCCAAGCAGAAACCGCGCTCGATTCGGACGTTCCGTGAAGTCGAACCGGGAACGAGTGGTGGGGTGTCCGTGTTCGGTACGGTCATGTCGATTGTCGGGGCCACGGTCATCATCCTCGCCTCGCTTCCATTTATCGAGATCGATGTGACGTTCGCGCTCGTCTTGATCGCTCTCGGTTTGAGCGGCAGCGTCGTCGACACATTGTTAGGGGCCACGGTGCAACGGAAATACCGATGCCGTGTGTGCGGCAAATTGACCGAGAAGAAAATGCATCATCGTGAGCCGACGGCTTATGTGTCGGGCTGGCGTTTTCTCGGCAATGACGCCGTCAACTTTTTGTCGATCGCCGCGGCCGCGACGATTAGTTTCCTCTTGTTACGATGAGGGTAGTACAGAAAATGTAGATGTTTCAAACGAATGTGAATTTTGTCACAATATCGCCAAAGTGAAAACGGTTTCCTTAGTAGTGAGTGTTTGTGAATGATGTTACAATCTTTATGTAACAGACATAACAAAAACATGAAACAGATTGTTCGAAGGGTGGAGAATCAATATGGAAACATTAAATCATGCAAAAGTAACACGCGTCGCGCTCGTTGGGGCCGGAGCGGTCGGTGCCAGCTTTGCTTACCAATTGACGACAGCAAGTCTTTGTGAGGAACTCGTCATTATCGACATCAACAAATCGAAGGCGGAAGGCGAAGCGATGGACTTGAACCACGGCGTCTCGTTCGCTTCTTCACCGATGCGCGTCTGGGCAGGGGACTATACGGACTGTGGTGCAGCAGATATCGTCGTCATCACTGCCGGTGCTCCGCAAAAACCGGGTGAAACTCGCCTCGACCTCGTCGAGAAGAACGCCAAAATCATGAAATCGATGATTGGGGACATCATGGCATCTGGATTCGACGGCATCATCATCATCGCCTCGAACCCGGTCGACATCATGACACATTTGGCTTGGAAATACTCAGGTTTACCGAAACACCGCGTGTTCGGATCAGGAACGGTACTCGATACGTCACGTCTCCGTTACATGCTCGGCGACTATTTCAACGTCGATCCACGCAACTGCCACGCCTACATCATGGGTGAGCACGGAGACACGGAATTCGCGGCCTGGAGCAACGCCCGCATCTACGGGAAGTCGGTCGAGCAGTTGCTTGAAGAGAACGACGAGTATACATGGGAAGACCTCGAAGACATCTACGTCAACGTTCGGGACGCGGCGTACCACATCATCGAGCGCAAAGGCGCGACGTACTACGCCATCGGCCTCGGTTTGCTCCGTCTCGTCAAGGCTGTGCTCCGTAACGAGAACACGTTGTTGACGGTCGGCGCACATTTAGATGGTGAATACGGCTTGAACGATATCCATATCGGTGTACCGGCCATCATCAACCGCCAAGGAGTCCGTCAAGTCGTGGAAATCGAGTTGTCAGACGAAGAAAAACAAAAGATGCATCATTCGGCAGAAGTGTTATTGAAAACGATGCAACCTGTCTTATAAGAACGATTACTCGTTCTGTCATGACCGTAGTTGGCTCCCGCCACTACGGTTTTTTTGTGGACCGACGGAAGAGCGGGGCAGATTGGGGCGATGCTCGATTTTGTCGTCCTGCCTAAATTCCTTTAGAATGAAAGTATAGAAGGAGGTGAGCCAACATGACAGAACCAGCTTGTTTTTGGGAAGATGTATATCGTGCCGTCGAAGCAGGAGGACGCATCGAGGGCGTCTTAGAGCCGTCGCGGGCACTTTTATTGTTCGACACGAAAGCGGGGGATGTCTATCACCTCTACATACGGACAGATAAGGCGTGGGCGAACCATGTCGCCTTGGACGTCGAGGCGGTCATGAACTCGTTTCGCTTGGCCCGAATCGGCCGCGAGAAGCTCCATGTCCACATTTATGGTGACCCGCTCGTCGATGAAGAGCGTCTGTCGTCGCTCACGTTCCCGATTGCGGCAAAAGTGAAGCTCGAGATGCGGCCGTGCGCCGAAACGGAAACGTCATATCGCCCGCGTGCCGTCGCTCTCGACCAACAACGGAAAAATGAACTGAAGCAACGGTTCGCCTTTGGGAAGCCTCAGTTCGTCTATGCGCTCATGTTCGTGACGTTCCTCGTCATGTGGTTCGCCGAATCAATCGGCTCGACGCTCGATCCGAACACGCTCATCCGCTTTGGTGCGAAAGTGAATCCTCTCATCGACGAAGGAGAATGGTGGCGTCTGATCACACCGATGTTCCTTCATATCGGTTGGTTCCATTTCGCCATCAACATGTTCGCGCTCTGGTCACTCGGCCCGCTCGTGGAACGGATGTACGGGTCGACGCGTTTCGCCACCATTTATCTGTTGGCAGGTGTCATCGCCACGGTCGCCTCGTATGCGTTCAGCGAAGCCATCTCGGCCGGCGCGTCCGGGGCATTGTTTGGGCTTGTCGGCGCACTGCTCTATTTCGGACTGCGCGACCGCTCCTTATTTATGAAGACACTCGGCCCTCCACTGTTTATTATGTTAGGATTAAACGTGGGACTCGCTTTCGTCCTTGGCGCTAGTTTGGACCATTCCGCACACGCGGGTGGACTCGTCGGGGGCTTTCTGATGGCGGGAGTGGTCGGCTTACCGGATGAACATGTGAAGAAACGTCGCCTGCTATTTGCGGGGCTCGTGTTCGTGGCGTCCGGCATATTATTTTGGCTCGGCTACAATCGATGACAAAGGAGTAAGGGTATGATTGAAACGTTGAAGCAATTGGTTGAAATTCCAAGTCCGTCCGGGATGACGGACGAGGCGATCGGATTCGTCGAACAAGAACTGACGGCACTCGGGATCCCCACGAAACGCTTGAACAAAGGGGCGCTTCTGGCGACATTTGAGGGCAAATCGAATCGAGCCCGCCTGTTGACGGCCCATGTCGATACGCTCGGCGCGATGGTGAAAGAAATCTTGCCGAGCGGCCGCTTGCGCTTGACGCAAGTCGGTGGATACGCCTGGACCGCAATCGAAGGGGAGAACTGTCTGGTTCATGCCGAGACGGGTGCGCCGATTGAAGGAACGATTCTCATTCATCAATCGAGCGTCCATGTCTATAAGGATACGAATAGCGCCGAACGGACGGCGTCAACGATTGAAGTGCGCTTGGACGCGGACGTCCATACAGCCGAAGACGTAAGGGCCCTCGGTATCGAGGTCGGGGACTTCGTCTCATTCGACCCGCGCTTCCGTCAGACCGACGCCGGTTATATCAAATCACGTCATCTCGATGACAAGGCGTCCGTTGCCATCTTGCTCGATTTGGCGAAAGATCTGGTCGAGGCGGAGTTGCCACACCCGGTCCATTACTTGATCTCGAACTATGAAGAGGTCGGGTTCGGGGGCAACGCCGGAATTCCCGAAGCGGTGACTGAATATATCGCTGTCGATATGGGTGCGCTCGGGGACGGGCAACACTCGGACGAGTATACAGTTTCGATTTGTGCGAAAGATTCGTCAGGCCCGTATGATCTCGGGTTGCGCCGTCAATTCACCGCGCTATGCCGGGAACATGACATCGCCCATAAAGTCGATATCTATCCGTACTATGGATCGGACGCCTCGGCTGCAATCGGAGCCGGCTACGATGTGCGCCACGCGCTCGTCGGACCAGGCATCGAGTCGAGCCATAGCTATGAGCGGACGCATCTCAAATCGCTCGAAGCGACGCGGGAACTGCTGTACCGTTTCGTGCTCACCGCGATGGAGGACGAACGATGAAAAATTTTTATGACGTCCAGCAATTTTTGAAATCGTTCGGCACGATCATTTATATCGGGGAGCGCGATGCCGAGATCGGGCTCATGATGATGGAACTCGATGAGTTGCATGCGGGCGGAATGATTGAACAACGGGAATATGACACGGCCAAGATTATTTTGACCCATGAACTGAAAAATTCAAGAGATTGACAGAAAAACCCCTAGTGCAAAGGTTTGCACTAGGGGTTTAATAGTGTAAACTATGGGATGAAAGCGATTTAATCGAGACGAGGAGTGAAACACATGAAGTGGTTATTAGGAATCGACATTGGTGGAACGACGGTGAAGATGGCCGTCCTCGATATGAACGGGATTATTTCTGACAAGTGGGAGATTACAACGGATATTCGTGAGAACGGGGTACATATTCCGACTGATATTGCCGCTTCATTCGAAGCCTATTTAGAAACGTCGGGCAAAGCGAAGCAAGATTTCGCAGGAGCGGGCATCGGGGCACCAGGCTTCGTCAACTTTTCAGAAGGTGTGGTCGAATATTCACCAAACATCGGCTGGAAAAACTTTGCGCTCGTCAGCGAGTTCGAGAAAGCGGTCGGTTTGCCGGCCGTCTTAGAGAATGACGCCAACGCTGCCGCACTCGGTGAAAT
The DNA here is from genome assembly GCF_018618345.1 of Exiguobacterium sp. s36. NCBI lineage: Bacteria > Bacillati > Bacillota > Bacilli > Caryophanales > Exiguobacterium > Exiguobacterium sp. s36. The sequence continues at coordinate 179,423 of NZ_JACSLW010000001.1, read as the reverse complement.
GTGGAAAGGGGCAGGCGAAGGCGCGTCAGAACTGCTCGCCATCACGCTCGGCACAGGCGTCGGCGGCGGTGTCATCACGAACGGCAATATCGTCCACGGGGCTGCTGGTATGGCTGGGGAGATTGGCCATATCACGGTTGAACGTGACGAGTCGAAAGCCGTCATGTGTGGCTGCGGCCGTAAAGGTTGCATCGAGACGATTGCTTCGGCTACAGGGGTCGCCCGTCTGGCGCTCCAAAAACGTAAAGGTCGGACGACATCATTGAACGAACTGAACGAAGTGACGGCACGCGACGTGTTCGAAGCGTATAAAGCGAATGATGTCGTCGCGACAGAAGTCGTGAACGAAATGACCGAATATCTTGGATTGACGATTTCGAATATCGCCAACACGTTGAACCCGAAGATGATCGTCATCGGCGGAGGCGTCTCGAAAGCACGCGAAGCACTCCTCGAGCCGCTCGACGAGCAGTTCAAACGGTTCGCCCTCGAGCGCGTCTATGCGTCAACGGCGTTCAAAATCGCGGAACTCGAGAACGATGCGGGTGTCATCGGTTGTGCGTGGCTCGCTCGTAAACACTTTATCCCGACTCGTGTATAACGTTTGTCCATGTACGCCTGCGATTTGACGCAGGCGTGTTTTTTATTTGGAACGGGTATGGGATAATGTAAAATTTGTAATGACGGAGTTGATTTTTTGTTAAAAAAGGGGTAAGATTTGGACTTGATACCGGACTGTTATCGTACGTGAAATGGATAACAAGCCAATTGGACTTATAAAAAAATAGGGGGACGCGAATCAGTTGGTCTCGTCGCCCGTTGAACAGAGGAGGAGGCCGTCAGATGAAGTCATCTCAGAGCTTCTCGAAGCTTACTATGCGACTGAATGATACGGTCCGCGCTTCGTTTCATGAATATCGGTTATTTTGGATTTTCTCGCTATTACTTTGGACGAAGACGTACGTAGTTTACCAATTTTTCTTCAATATCCCGATTGAAAACACCGCTCAGGCATTCATTCTGCTGATCAGCCCGATCAGCTCCACTCTATTCCTATTCGCGTTCAGTTTCTTCTTTAAAGGAAATAAGCAGAAATGGGTCTTGTACATGCTGTATGCCGTAGCATCGTTCATCTTGTTTGCGGATGCCGTCTATTACCGCGAGTTTACCGACTACTTGACGATGCCGGTCATCTTGCAACCGTCGAACATGGAGACGTTGTCGACATCGTTCACGTCACTGTTGGAATGGAAAGATTTGATTATCCTCGGGGACGTTCTCATCTTGCCGTTCATCCTATGGCGCATCAACGCGACAGCGACGGCTGCCTCTCATCGGAGAGCGCTCGTGACGTTCGCGACGGCCGTCGTCGTGTTCTTGTTCAACTTGTCGCTCGCTGAAACAGAGCGTCCGGAACTGTTGACTCGTTCGTTCGACCGGGAACTGTTGGTCAAGAATATCGGGACGTTCAACTTCCACGTCTACGATGCGATGCTTCAAACGAAAACGTCGGCCCAGAAGGCGATGGCTGACGGGTCAGAACTCGCCAAAATCGAGAAGTACACCCGTCAACACTATGCAGCACCGAACCCGGATTACTTCGGGAAATATAAAGGCAAGAACGTGGTCGTCGTCTCGTTCGAGTCGGCCCAAAACTTCACGCACAACATGAAAGCGTCGAATGGCGAGTACATCACACCGAACTTGAACAAACTGATCGAAGAGTCCCACTACTGGCCGAACTATTACCATACGGTCGGTCAAGGGAAGACGTCGGATGCCGAGTTCGCACTCGACAACTCGCTATACGGACTTCCGCGTGGTGCCGTCTACTTCACGAACGCCGATAACGAGTATCAGGCACTCCCTGAATTGATTAAGGAAGATAATTACTACTCGGCCGTGTTTCATGCGAACAACAAATCGTTCTGGAACCGAGACTTGATGTATAAAAACATCGGCGTCGATCAGTTCTTCGATGAGAAGAGCTATGATCTTGGCAACCCCGAGGACATGACTGAATGGGGACTGCTCGATGACAGTTTCTTCGAACAGTCGATTCCGATGCTCGAGGAGCTACCGGAACCGTTCTATGCGAAGTTCATCACGCTCACGAACCACTTCCCGTACACGATGCCGAGCGAGGACTACGAACTCGTGCCGAAATTCGAGACGAGTTCGACGACACTCAACAACTTCCCACAAGCGCTCGCGTATCAAGATTATGCGCTCGGCTTGTTCATCGATGAGTTGAAGGCGAACGGCATGTGGGACGACACGATTTTCGTCGTCTACGGTGACCATTACGGGATCTCGACGAACCATAATGACGCGATGGCCGACTTGCTCGGCAAAGACGAGTTGACGCCATACGACGTCGCCAAGCTCCAGTCCGTCCCGTTCGCGGTTCATTTACCGGGACAAGACAAAGGTGAAGTGCACGAGACGATCGGCAGTCATGTCGATATGAAGCCGACGATCTTGCACTTGCTCGGGATCGACACGTCGGACACGGTAGGTTTCGGAAGTGACTTGTTATCGGAAGACCGGACGAGCCGCGCCATTTTCCGGGATGGCACCGTCATCACCGACGAATACGTCTGGACGCAATCGACATGCTATGACGCTTCGAGCGGTGAAGTCGTCGAGGACGTCTCGCTCTGTGGACCGGATAGTGCAGAAGCAGAGAAGATTCTCCAAATGAACGATGATTTGATTTACTCAGATTTGCTCCGCTTCAAAGAGCAGACCGAACAATAACAAATAGCGCCGTCCCGCTTAGCCGGGACGGCGCTATTTGTTATACAAAAAAAAGACGACCAGAGTCGTCTTCGTGCTCATTAGCCTGGGATTCCACCGTAAATCAATGTCGCGACGCCGAAAAATCCGAATACGAGTACAGTGACCGCGGCGAAAGCAAGTGGAAAGAATTGGCGCTTCTTAAACGAACGAGCCATTCCCCAGATTGCAACGAGTGCAACGATGAGCGAGATCCATCCAAATGGTTCATACAAATGCATGACGAGTTCCCCCTTTATTATACGTCATGAAATTCATAAAAATTTCACTGAAATATCATTATTATTTTATCCGATAATGTAGACGCTGTCGAGAAAAGAAAGCCTCCGCTACAATTTTGCCACAATATCGATTAGAATGATGGGGGAGGTGTTCTGGATGAACATAGTAAGAATCACATCGGGCCTGGCCCAAGAGAACGGATACGTACTCGAAAAAGAAGGTACGGTCCTCATCGTCGACCCGGGCACGGATGACCCGAAATTCTTCGAGGCAGTGGAACGATTCGGTGGCTTGAACGCCATTCTGTTGACACATGCCCACTTTGACCATATCGGGGGAATCGATGCCTTGCGTGACCGTTACAACGTCCCGGTCTACGTCCATGAAGCGGAACGGACGTGGCTGATGGACGACGAGAAGAACGGGGCGGCGAAGTTTCATCTACCAAGTGCGGCGATGCGACCGGCCGAACGGATCTATCAAGGCAAGACGCTCGAAATCGGTTCGTTCACCATCGAGTTGCATCACACGCCGGGTCATTCGCCGGGCAGCGTCACGCTTCACTTCCCGACCGAACGCATCGCCTTCTGTGGGGATTTGATTTTCAAACAGTCGGTCGGACGGACCGATTTGTACGGTGGTGACCAAGCGACGTTGCTTGGATCGATCGATCGCATGCGTCAGTTGTTACCGGGTGAAACGGTGCTCTATTCAGGTCATGGGCCGAAGACGACGCTCGAGGCCGAGATTCGGACGAATCCGTTTTTCGACAGATAACTAAAAAAAGATTGTCTCACGAGGAGACAATCTTTTTTTACATTTGGAAGTTACTCCAATACGTGAAGACGACGAAGAAGACAGTCAAATAAGCGCCGAACACGTATACATACGTTTTTTCAGTGAGTTTCAAGTAGCCTAGTGCGACGAAGAAAATAGTTTGAGCTAAAAAGACAAGACCCATTACGACGAAGTCACCACTATGTTCGCTACTGCTTTGATCTCCACCGAGTGCGCCTACGAAAGCAAGCGCCGCGATCAACCCAGTCCAAAAGCCTAGGACACGGAACATTCTCGCCATGTTAATCCCCCCATACGTGCATTATTCCATTCTCATTCACTATTTTACCAACACATTCAGAAAAATGCTATGAAAACGTGTGAATTGAGCAAAATAATCGTGAAAAATATGTGAAATAAAAACGTTGGGCAAGGTTGTACAAAAAAATTAAAAAACTTGTACAAACTATGTACAAAACGGGTATAAGGTTGTATAATCAACTTACACACATCGAACGAATCGTTCCACACATTATAGAGGAGGTATTGGAATGGCAAATGAATTGATGTTCTACACGTACCCGAGCTGTACTTCATGCCGTAAAACGAAAGCGTTTTTACAGGAGCAGCACCTTGAGGTAAGCGAGCGCCATATCTTCCGCAACGCTCCGACCGTGGACGAATTGAAGACGCTATTGGCACTGAGCGAAAACGGAGTCGACTCGCTTCTCGCAACGAGAAGTCAGGCGTTCAAGCAATTAGACATTGACGTCGAAGATTTAAAGCTGAGCGAGTTGCTCAAGTTGATGAGCGAAAATCCGAAACTATTGAAACGCCCGATTTTGACGGATGGCAACGAAGTCATTGTCGGTTATGACAAGGCGACAATCGAGGCGTATGCCCGCCGTTTCGAATCGACAACTGCAAACGTTTCATGACGCAAGTCCACTTTCCAACGAGTGGGCTTTTTTTTTATGCTCATGTTGAGGTGGCGGAGATGATGCGAATAATTGAGCGAGTGATTGATGCGGCACGTACGTTGCAGGCAAGTGATGTCCATTTCATGCCGTTAGGGGACGAGGTGATGATTCAAGTACGGCATGGGGCACACTTGCAACGATTGGAGATGATGACACATACAGACTATGAACGATTGACCTTACATATGAAGTATTGGTGCTCGTTGACGGAAACAGATCATCGCGTGCCCCAGTCCGGTATGTACGCCGGGTCAGTTGAGGCAATCCGGGTCACTTTCCTACCATCGTTCGACCGAACGCTCATGTCGTGGCGGCTTCCGAACGCCTCGTTCCATTTAGCGGAGTTGTTAGATGACAAGGACGTCCATCGGTTCAACGAATGGTCGACGTTGCGGCAAGGTCTGCTCTTAATCGGGGGCGCGACCGGGGCGGGGAAGACGACCGTCCTATATGCGTTTTTACAAAGTTTGGCCGGTCGACGCATCGTCACGATTGAGAACCCTCCGGAGAAGCAAGTGCCGGGCGTGATTCAACTCGAAGTCAATCCGAAAGCGGGACTCGACCATCGCACGTTGCTGAAAGAGACGCTCCGGGCCGATCCGGATGTGATTGTCATCGGAGAGATCAGGACGAGTGAGGAGTTGAGGGTGGCGCATGATGCGGCACTCAGCGGTCATATGACGATTGCGACGTTCCATACGGCGAGTGTGACAGATGGCGAACGGCGACTCGAACAGCTCACGGGGAAGATGGAAGTCGCACGGCATTGGTGCATCCTGCACCGGGAAGACGAGGTGAGCTGTACGTGGTCCGAGACCAATTGAGCAAGGAGTTGGCCATCATTCGCCGCTTCCTCAGACTCCAGTCACGTGGAGTCGGGTTGAAGAAGACGTTCGAGACGCTCGAACTGCATGAACGTGGAAAAATGAAACTAGTCATCCGTGAGATGCGGAATCAACTTGAGCAAGGACGCCCGCTCGCCAACGTGTTCGAGGGACTCGTCACCGACCCGAGGATGCGAGAGATGCTCGTCACAGCCGAACGGGGTCATCATTTTTTGGAAGGGCTTGAGCAAGTGCTCGTCTTATCGACGATGCGCCGCAATCTACGGCAAGAACTCAGCCAGTTGGCACGGTACCCGCTCGTGATTTTGACGATGCTGCTCGGGCTCGGTGCGATTTACGCCCTGTATATCTTCCCAAAGCTGTTGACGATGGTAGAGGTCGATACGCTCGATGGGCTGAACGCGATTCTTCTGTCGCGATGGTTTTTCCCAGGTCTGTTCGTCGGATTGCTCGTGACTGGGGCCGGCCTCTATTGGAACGGCCGACGCGGCCGACTCGTGCCGCTACGTGTCGTCGAGAGAGGTAGACGGCTGTACGTGACGTACTTGTTCGTCAGTGAGTTAGCCTTGTTGAGTGAAGGACAGGGTTCGGTCCGTCACATCATCGAGCGGCTGTCACGAGGAGACGGTGAAGTGGCGAGCATCGCGAGACGGATGCATGAGCGCATGTCGGCCGGGTGCGAACTCGAGGCGGCGGCGCGGCAAGAGCGTTTGCTCGAGCATGAAGTCGTCAGTCTGTTCGGCGTCGGGACGGTGAGCGGGGAGCTCGGATCAATCATGATGATTCATCGGGATCTCGTGTTCGAAGAGATGGAGCTGTATTGGAAGCAGCTGATCGCCAAGGCGGAACCGATGTTATACGGATTTTTAACGGTGATGGTCACGATGATCTTTTATACGATTTATTTGCCGGTCAAACTAATCATGTCTCAACTATGACAAGGAGGAATCTGATTATGACACGCTTCAAATCAGAACAAGGATTCACGCTCGTCGAAATGGCCGCCGTCTTGCTAATTATCTCGGTGTTGCTCTTGCTCCTCGTCCCGTCGATGTCAGACGGGAAGTCACGAGCGGACAGCGTCAGTTGCGAGGGCAGTGTGCGCATCGTCGAGTCCGAAATCAATTTGTATTACGCGGAACATAAAGCGTACCCTGAGACGTTAGTGGCGATCGACCGTGCCACGACTGAGAGTCCGCTCGAATACAGTTGTCAGTCGCTCGTGTACACGTATGCGCCGACGACCGGTACGTTGACGAAACAGTGAGGCGAGACGGCTATACGTTAATCGAGACGGCGGCCGTCCTCGTCATTTTGGCACTCCTGCTCCTCATGGCGACCCCGGTCGTCCGGTCGATGGACCGGTTGGCATTATTCGATTTCACGGAGGCGCTCGTGAGTGACATCGCCGAAGTGGGACAAGCGCCCTACGTCGCCGCCGACGGCTCGTGTGTGCCGCGTTTACGTTGGTATCTCAAAGAACGGCGCTACCAAATCGCTTGCGGGACGACACCAATCGTGTCCCGCGTGGTGCCGGAAGGGGTCAATCTGAGTTTGCCGACCAATAGTGAAATCGTCTTTTCACGCACGGCAGCGACGTATGCGGGACAGTGGAAGTTCTATTCAGGAACGACGATGGTGACGTTGAAATTCAGGATGGGGACGTACGAGCCGGAGGTGTTGCGCGTTGAAGGGAAATGAGCAAGGAGTCACGTTTTGGGAGATTTGCCTCAGTCTGGCGCTCTTACTGGCTTGGGTCGGTGTCGTTGCCCCATTCATCGAGGCGGCGACGGAACGGGTCGAGCGCCTCGAGACGACCGTCCGTAAGTATGAACGGCTCCAAGGGGAGGTGCTGCGCGATGCCGCGAACCCGAGCGGACGCCAAACAATCTGTGACGGCGACCTTTGCCTGCCGACGCTTTGATTCGGGCTTCACCTTGCTCGAAGTGAGTCTCACGATGTTGATCATCCCGCTCTTCATCGGGCTGATGGTCCACTTCCTCGTCCTCGGACAAGCATTTTATGAACAACCTCGGGCGAAAGTTCAGACGACGCCGCAACTGATGGTGCGGAAACTGTTCGAGAGCCGCGATTGTGACGTCGTGTCGGGCCGTCTCGTCGGTACGCACGTGCGCCCGGACGGGACGACATGGACGTGGACGCTCAAACAAATCGACCGGAACTTGGTCATGGTCGGAGACGGGGGAGGGAATTTGCTATTTTTAAGAGGAATCGAGGCGTACCGGGTCGAACCGGTAGGGGAAGGTTTTCGAATTCAATGGAACGATGCGACCGGGCCGCGCGAGAAGAACGTGATGTGCATGCGCGCGGATACTTTGTGATGTCGACGTTAATCGTATTGACGTGGTTACTCGGCGGGGCGATGTTTTGGTATACTGATATCGAACGAAGCACTGAACAATTGGCGCTCGATGCCTTGGCGATTCGCTTCGAGGCTCACGTGATGGTGGCGGAGCGGACGTGCGGGTCGACCGCGGTCGCGTTGACGAGACCGACCGGCACGATCCAATGCCGTCCGCTCGGCACTGGGACGATTGAGGTCGACGTACGCCTTCAGACCGGTGAACGACATAAAGAGGTGATTTATTTCGATGACTAAACCGTTTTACATCATTGGATTTATGGGTACAGGTAAATCAAGCTTAAAACAATATCTTGCAAAATCGAATCACGTCATCGATTTGGACGAGTTGTTTGAAACACATACCGGTATGGACATCCCGGCATATTTCGATCGTTACGGCGAAGCAGCGTTTCGGCTCCAAGAGAGTCGACTGTTACAAAATGCGCGCGCTGACTATATCGTGACGGGCGGAGGGATTGTTGAACGGGAAGCGAATATGGAATGGATGCGAGAGCAAGGTGTCATCATCACGCTCGACTTGCCGTTTGAAGCTTGTTGGGAACGGATTAAAGACTCGGACCGTCCACTCGTTCGTAACGGAAAAGCGGCCGTTCATGCATTGTACGAACGTCGTCGACCGCTCTATGCGCGCGCAAATCACGTGCTTGACGCTTCGCTCTGCACAGAGGCCATCGCGCATACATTGAATCAGTTGAAGGAGGTAGAAGGATGATTTGGATTAATCTTGGGATTATCGTACTCGCACTTGTCGGGCTCGGCTTGTATGGCTTCTTATTGTACCGTAATAAAATGAAGGCAGACCTTCGTCGCGTGAAGCGCTTGACGGAACGGTTCCAAATCCGTGCCGACGTCATCCAAGGGCTCGTCAATGAGATTAAACAACACGTGGATACGGTCAATGCATCGGTGAAACAGATGAAAGCCTATTCGGTGAAAGTGAAGGACGAGACGATGGAGCTGAAACAAGCGACCGTCGGCTTGACGAAAGAAATTAAACGGACCGCTGGAATCGAACGCCCAGACGTTTCCACTGAGACTAAAATATGAAATAATGAGGATGAAAACGTTTTCGTTTTCCATCCTCTTTATTTTTGCCCATTTTGGCTAGGCAGAGCCGCAAAAAATTGATAAAGTGGAATAGAAAACGAAATATTTCACGAAATACATTATTTACGTTCGGGATTGGGGGATAATATGGAGAAAGTATCGTTAAAACGTACGCCTTTATATGATTTAATTTCCGTAAAGGCGAAGATGGTGGATTTTGCGGGGTTTGAGATGCCAATCATGTTCTCATCGATTAAAGAAGAGCATCAAGCGGTTCGCAACAACGTCGGGATGTTCGATGTGTCACACATGGGGGAGATTCGCATCGAAGGACCGGATGCGCTCGAGAACGTGCAACGTCTTGTCACGAACGATGTGTCAAAATTACAGATTGGTCAGGCGCAGTATAATCTGTTCTGTTTACCGAATGGCGGTGTCGTCGACGACCTGCTCGTCTATCGACTCGATGAAGATGCATTTTGGCTCGTCGTCAACGCCTCGAATATCGAAAAAGATGTGGCGCACGTCCGTGAATATGTCACAGGGGACGTCACAGTGACGGATGAGTCGAACGCCTATGGTCAAATCGCCATCCAAGGACCGATGGCTGAACAAGTGCTCGGCCGTTTGACGGATTTGCCGCTGGCCGACATCAAGTTTTTCCGGTTCATGACCGGCGACGTGGCCGGCGTGTCGACCATCGTTTCACGCAGTGGCTATACGGGGGAGGACGGGTTTGAATTGTATGCCCGCGCCGAAGACGTAGCCGCAATTTGGTCAGCGTTAGAAGCTGAAGGCGTCACGCCATGCGGGCTCGGCTCGCGTGACACGCTCCGGTTTGAAGCGTGCCTCCCACTCTATGGGCACGAGCTCGATGAGACGGTCACTCCGTTCGAGGCGAACTTGAACTTTGCCGTCAAACTCGATACTGAGTTCATCGGTAAGGACGCCCTCGTGAAGCAAAAAGAAGACATCCCGCGCCGATTGATCGGCTTGCGTCTGCTCGGGCGTGGTATCGCTCGTCAAGGCGCGACGGTCGAAGTTGACGGAGAGACGATTGGTGTTGTCACGACTGGTACGATGCCGCCGACGGTGAACGAATCAATTGCCTGGGCGCGCGTCGATCGCCGTTTCGCGGAGGCGACACACTTTATCGTTGAAGTTCGGGGTAAAAAAATAGAAGCCGAACGTGTACCGACACCGTTTTATAAACGTAAATGAAACAGGGGGATTCAGCATGAATAGAATGGAGTTTCGTTATTTACCGATGACAGAGCAAGATGAGCGTGACATGTTGCAGACGATTGGCGTAGAGTCGATTGAAAACCTACTCGAGGATATTCCAGCATCGCTCCGGGAGACGGCTTCTTTAGCGGCCATCGGTGCGCCGCTTCCGGAAGTTGATCTCGTTCGTCATATGACGAAGCTGGCTGAGAAAAACGTGCACACGAAATCGACTCCGAGTTTCCTCGGGGCTGGGATGTACGATCACCTCTCTCCGAGCGTCATGAACCATATGCTTCTCCGTTCCGAGTTCTATACAGCTTATACGCCGTATCAGCCTGAAATCTCGCAAGGTGAACTCCAAGCGATGTTCGAGTTCCAAACGATGATTTGCGAATTGACGGGGATGGACGTGGCCAACTCGTCAATGTATGACGGAATCACTGCCCTCGCCGAAGCAACGTATCTGGCGAGTGCCCATACGAAGAAAAAACGTGTCGTCGTATCAGGAGCGGTCCATCCGGAAGCGAAGGATGTCATCCGAACATACGCCGGTGGGCCAGGGCTCACGGTCGAATATGCGGACGTGAGTGCGGGAGTGACCGATATATCTGACATCGATTTGACGGACGCCTCGTGTCTCGTCGTCCAATATCCGAACTTCTTCGGTCGTGTCGAGGACTTGTCAGCCCTCGCGAAAGCAGCGCACGACGCCGGCGCCTTGTTCGTCGTGTCGAGCAATCCGCTCGCGCTCGGTATTCTGGAATCACCGGGTGCGCTCGGTGCCGACATCACAGTCGGTGACGCCCAACCGTTCGGAATCCCGCAAAGCTTCGGCGGTCCTTCATGTGGATACTTCGCCGTCAAACAAGCACTCATGCGCAAACTTCCAGGCCGCCTCGTCGGTCAAACGGTCGATGAGGATGGGAAGCGCGGTTTCGTCTTGACGCTTCAGGCGCGGGAACAACACATCCGTCGTGACAAAGCGACGTCAAACATCTGCTCGAACCAGGCGCTCAATGCGCTCGCGGCATCAATCACGATGTCTGCCCTCGGGAAGTACGGGATTCGTGACATGGCCGTCCGTAACATTCAAACGGCCCATTACATGAAAGAAGCACTCAAGACTGCCGGATACACGGTAATCGATGAAGGGCCGATGTTCAATGAGTTCGTCGTCGACTTCGGAGTCGATGCGGAAGATGTGTCGCGTCATCTGCTCGAGGCCGGCATCATCGGCGGCTTGCCACTCGGCTCGTATGAGACAGAACGGCAGACGCAAATGTTGCTCTGCGCGACGGAGCTTCGGACGAAAGAAGAAATCGATCAATTTGTTGAAGTGGTTGGGGGGATGAAGTGATGCAACACGAACAAACATTAATTTTCGAAGTGTCACGTGCAGGACGAACGGGCTATAACTTGCCGACACCGACCGTGCCGGAAGTCGATTTGGACACGCTCTTACCGGCTTCGATGATCCGTCAAGAAGCGGCCGAGCTTCCGGAAGTATCGGAACTTGATGTCGTCCGCCATTATACGTCGCTGTCGACACGCAACCACGGTGTCGATTCCGGCTTCTATCCGCTCGGCTCGTGCACGATGAAATATAACCCGAAAGTGAATGAAGATATGGCCCGCCTCCCTGGCTTCGCCCATATCCATCCGTTGCAGCCGGTCGAGTCGATTCAAGGGGCGCTCGAGCTCATGGTCGACCTGCAAGAACAACTTGCCGAAATCACCGGCATGGATGAAGTTACGCTTCAACCGGCAGCCGGGGCCCATGGAGAATGGACCGGTCTCATGCTCATCAAGGCGTTCCACCATCACAACGGTGATATGGAGCGGACAAAAGTACTCGTGCCGGATTCGGCACACGGAACGAACCCGGCCTCGGCCGTCGTCGCCGGTTTCGAGACGGTGACCGTCAAATCAGATGAGCGTGGGCTCGTCGATTTGGAAGACTTGAAGTCAAAAGTCGGGGCCGATACGGCAGCGCTCATGCTGACGAACCCGAATACACTCGGTTTGTTCGAGGCCGACATTTTGGAGATTGCCAAAGTCGTCCACGAGGCCGGCGGCAAACTTTATTACGACGGTGCCAACTCGAATGCGATTTTAGGCATCGCCCGTCCTGGGGATATGGGCTTCGACGTCGTCCACTTGAACTTGCATAAGACGTTCACGGGCCCGCACGGTGGTGGCGGTCCAGGATCTGGACCGGTCGGAGTGAAGCGCGATTTGATTCCGTACTTGCCAACGCCGATTGCGCGCCGTGCCGAAACGGGCTTCACGCTCGATTATGATCGCCCGCAATCGATTGGCCGCATCAAACCGTTCTATGGCAACTTCGGGATTAACGTCCGTGCCTACAGCTACATCAAGACGATGGGCGCGGAAGGGTTGACGCGCGTCTCACGCGAAGCGGTATTGAACGCCAACTATATGTTCGCCCGCTTGAAAGATGCGTTCGATGTGCCGTACGATACGTTCTGCAAGCATGAGTTCGTCTTGTCTGGAAAACGTCAAAAAGCGCTCGGCGTGCGTACGCTCGATATCGCCAAACGATTGCTCGATTTCGGCTACCATCCGCCGACGATTTACTTCCCGCTCAACGTCGAGGAGTGCATCATGGTCGAACCGACGGAGACGGAATCGAAAGAGACGCTCGACGCATTCTGCGACGCGATGCTCCAAATCGTCAAAGAGGCAGAAGAGAATCCGGAAATCGTTCAGACGGCCCCGCATACCACGGTCGTCAAACGACTCGACGAGACGCTCGCTGCTCGCAAGCCGGTGCTCAAATACGAACGACGCCAACCGTCGTCCATCAATTGAAACCGAACCCGTTCGCTATAAGCGAGCGGGTTTTTTTGCGCAAAAAAACGTCCATCTCCGCTAGAAGGAGTGGACGTAGTGAGCGGGTCAGTCTTTTTTGACTTTCCCTTTCCAGTTTTTGAAGCCGCCGTCGAGCATGTAGATGTCCGTATAACCATTTTTCATGAGCAGCTTGGCCGCTTGGTTCGTACGTGACTTGCCTTGGCAATACATGAGGATCGGTTGATCTTTGCGAAGTTCTTTCATGCGCAGTTTCATTTGTCCGACCGGGATGTTACGGGCGCCGACGATGTGGCCTCCCTTGTACTCGTTCGGTTCACGGACGTCGATCAATTGACCTTTACGGAGCGATGCACGGAACTCTTCTTGCTTCATTTTCTTCAAACCGCGAGCCGGCAAGAAACGCCAGACGATGTATGCGATGAGCGCAGCCCATAGGATGATGACGAGGATAGTTTCGATTCCCATTGATGTTCTCCCTTTCTCTATTAAGTTTCACCAACATCCATTATAAAGAATTTAAGGTCATGAGACAATGATTGACTGATGGATTTCCCCGTTCTGCTTTCGGTTTCTAAATGGTTGCGTTAAAATAGAGATTGCAGAACGGAACATAAGGGGAGGCTATGCCCATGCCGACACCGAGTATGGAAGATTACTTAGAACGAATTTATTTGCTGATGGTGGAGAAAGGATACGCTCGCGTATCCGATATCGCCGAACATTTAGGGGTGCATCCCTCCTCTGTCACGAAAATGGTGCAAAAGCTCGACCGGGAAGATTATTTGATTTATGAGAAATATAGAGGTCTCATGCTGACGAACAAAGGCCAAAAAATCGGGAAACGGCTTGTCGAACGGCATGCGATGCTCGAGTCATTCCTACGCTTGATTGGCGTCGACGAAGCTCACGTCTATGAGGATGTCGAAGGTATTGAACACCACTTAAGCTCAAATACGCTCGACTGTATGACCCAATTCGTCGAATTTTTCGAAGACAAACCGGAACTGATGGCACAGTTTCGTGCGTTTCAAGACGTGAACCGCTCTGAAGACGAGTGAATGTAAACGACCGCGACCGATGAATCGAATCGGAAGCGGTCGTTTTTACATAAATCTAACCTAAACCCGAACGATGACTTCATATTTTTTAAGTAAAGTCTATTTTTAAGCCGTTTTTATGATAGAATGGGTGCTGGTAAGAAAGATAAGGGGGTGACGGCGAACAATCGCCGACATTATGGATATTCAAATCAAAGGGAAACTGTTTGACGAAGCGCAGATTAAACAACGTGTGGCGGAACTCGCCCAACAAATCGAACGCGATGCGGCAGGGACACCGATCGTCCTCGTGGCCGTCTTGAAAGGGTCGCTCGTCTTCGCAGCCGACTTGATGCGCGAGATGACGGGCAGTGTCCAACTCGACACGGTCGCGACGTCGTCATACGGGAAGAAATCGGTCTCGAGTGGGAACGTCCAACTCCGTAAAGATTTAGATCTCGATGTCGAAGGAAAGTACGTCGTCATCATCGAGGACATCATCGATACGGGACAGACGCTCAAATTTTTATGCCAGCACATGACGTTACATCAACCGGGAGAATTGAAGATTTGTACACTTCTCGATAAACCGGCCCGCCGGCTCGTCACGTTGGATGCGGACTATGTCGGTTTCGAGATTCCAGATGAATTCGTCATCGGGTATGGCATCGATTATGCCGAACAGTACCGCAATCTGCCGTACATCGGCTTCGTCGAGACAGAATGAAAAACGAACCAGGCCGGATATGGCCTGGTTCGTTTTCACATATTGGCTTTCTTTTTCTTCTTGCCTTTCTTGCCTTCGATGACGGTCAAGTGAGGGGCGTCACTGCGATGCGCCGAGCGGGTCGGACGCTTCGACAGTTTCGTCACGTTCGAACTGGGCTTCACTTTCTTCTTGGCCGCAGTGGACGGCTTGACTTTCGGATTCGCACCTGGGCGTTGCATCCGTTTTTTCGAGGCTTGAGCGGTCTTCCGGTAACGCATATCCTCAGCCGAAATTTTCGGCGCCATGAACACTCGATAAATCACATAGAAAATCAACCCGAAAATCCCGATGAAGAGCAACTGTCTGAACAATCGACCAGGGTCGGTCGCGAGCATATGTCCGACACCGATGAAGCCTAAGATGAACACGATCGTGGCTGCGGTCGAGCCGATTCTTTGTCTGATCATGGTGCTTTCCTCCTCTTTATCCCTCTCTTTGCACGGCCGGTTGACCTAGTTCTGAACGTTCCCATGTCTCGAACGCCTCGATGGCGACACGGATTTGTTCGTCATTCGGTTCGCGCGTCGTCAACAATTGTAAAGACAACCCAGGCTTGCCGAGAACGGACAAGAAGCGATGTTCACGGAAGCGGTTTGTGAATTGGAGCACCTCGAACGAGATGCCGATGACCACTGGCAACAAAGCGATGCGGCTGACGAGTCGGACCCAGAGGGGGTCGATCGGGACGATCATGTAAACGCCGATGCCGACGAAAACGGTGAATAGGATGAAACTCGATCCACAGCGATAGTGGAGGCGTGAGCTTGCCCGAACGTTATCGACGGTAATCGGTCGTCCGGACTCATAACAGTTGATCACCTTGTGCTCGGCCCCGTGATATTGGAACACGCGCCGGATAAGTGGCGTCAAGGAAATCAAATAAAGGTAACTGAGCAACAATACTAATTTTATTCCCCCTTCGAGGAGGTTTTGAATCACATGACCCGACAATGCGGGCACGCTTTGGAACATGGCGGCGAGAAGGGCCGGGGTGACGTTGAAAATCAGCTTCCCGAACACGTATGAGATGACGCCGACGATGGCGATCATGACGACCATCAACATGTTCTGTTTTTTCTCTTCTGGTTTCGTTGCCTCGTCCTCACTCGGGTCGACGTCATAACGATCGCTTGCGAACGTCATATGGGCCGAACCATTTTTGAGTGATTCGTATAGCGCGACCACACCACGCAGGAATGGGATTTTTTTTAACGATTGGACCCACGGGACGAGAATGCGGGGCTGTTGGAACGTCTCGATAGACCCGTCTTTCCGTCGAATCGCCGAAGCGCTCTCGGTGCGTCCTTGAAACATGACGCCTTCCACGAGCGCCTGACCACCGACGGGAATCATTGGTTTAGTTTTCATGTCATTTCCTCGATTCCTACAGTTATATAGTTGAATTATACCGTGATTCACGTAAAAAACGAAACCTCACGAACGTCGATTGTCGCACGAACCGTTAAATTTGTTACAATAGAGGCGACTTGACGAACAGGGGGGAAGACTTGTGCATATACTCGTCTTAAATGGACCGAATTTGAATCTGCTCGGGAAGCGGGAACCGGACGTATACGGGGACGTCTCGTTGAAGGGATTGACGGCGGAGCTATTGCTCGCCGCCCCGGAGGATGTTCAGTTGACGTTCGTCCAATCCAACCATGAAGGCGAACTGATCGACGCGCTCCATGAAGCGTACGATTATGCGGGGGTCATCTTTAATGCGGGGGCGTACACGCATACGTCGATTGCGCTCCGGGATGCCATCGCCGCCATCAAAGCCCCGGTCGTCGAAGTACATATCTCGAACGTGCATGCACGGGAGTCGTTTCGTCATGAGTCGAAACTTGCCGCCGTTTGTCTCGGTGTCATCAGCGGTTTCGGCTTGACGAGCTATACGCTCGCGTTGCAGGCATTGCTCGTACATTGGAGGAATCGACATGATTGAACGGGTCAACAAACTGCAAGGTCAGCTAGAAGCGAACGGCATCGACGGATTGCTCGTGACGAAACGGGAAAACATTCGCTACTTATCTGGTTTCACCGGGTCGAGCGGTGTCCTCGTAATCACGGCGCAGTCGGCGAGCTTCATCACGGATTTCCGCTACACGGAACAAGCCGCTAGCCAAGTAAAAGGCTTCGACATCATCGAGCATAAGACGTCGCTCATCAAGTCGGTGGCGGAAGTCGTGACAGAGCAAGCGGTGAAGCGCCTCGGCATCGAACAAGATGACATGACGGTCGGCCAGTTCCGGACGTATGAAAAAGAAGTCGCAGCCGAGCTCGTCGAGACGTCAGGTATCGTCGAAAAGCTACGCTTGATTAAGGATGAGTCAGAGATTAAGATAATGAAGGAAGCCGCGGCGATTGCGGACGCGGCGTTTGCGCACATCCAGACGTTCATCCGTCCAGGGCGGACCGAAAAAGAAGTCGCGAATGAACTGGAAATGTTCATGCGGGCCCAAGGTGCGGACTCATCTTCGTTCGATATGATCGTTGCGTCAGGGCATCGTTCGGCATTGCCGCACGGTGTGGCCAGCGACAAGGTCATCGAGGCGGGAGAACTCGTGACGCTCGATTTCGGTGCCTACTATCAAGGATACTGCTCGGATATCACACGTACGCTCGCTATCGGGGACATCTCGGACGAGTTGCGCACGATTTACGATACGGTGCTCCGGGCTCAACTCGCAGGTGTCGAGGGCACGAAAGCTGGCATCACGGGAATCGAGGCGGACGCATTGACGCGTGACGTGATTAAAGACGCGGGCTACGGTGAGTACTTCGGACATTCGACAGGCCACGGTCTCGGTATGGAAGTGCATGAGGCACCAGGCTTGTCATTCCGTTCGGAGACGGTGCTCGAGCCGGGGATGGTCGTCACGATCGAACCGGGTATCTATATCGCCGGGATCGGCGGTTGCCGCATCGAGGATGACGTGGTCGTCACGGAGACAGGCAACATCCGTCTCACGCAGTCGCCAAAAGAGTTAATTACGATTGAGGCTTGAGTCTCAGCTCATTTTAGGAGGAAATCAACATGGTATCAGTAAACGATTTAAAAACAGGCTTAACGGTCAAGACGTCTGACGGTTCGATTTGGCAAGTCATCGAATTCCAACACGTCAAGCCAGGTAAAGGCGCGGCCTTCGTCCGCACGAAAATGCGTAACTTGCGCACAGGCGCGATTCAAGAGACGACGTTCCGTGGTGGCGAGCGCATCGAACGTGCGCACATCGAACGGAAACGCATGCAGTACCTCTATCCGATGGGCGATACGTACGTGTTCATGGACACAGAGTCGTATGAACAGCTCGAATTGACGGGCGAGCAAGTGAAAGCGGCGCTCCCGTACATGCTCGAGAACATGGAAGTAAGTATCGCTGACTACGACGGTGAGATTCTCGGAATCGAGCTTCCGACGACGGTCGTCTTGACGATTGTCGAAGCCGATCCAGGCGTCAAAGGCGACACGGCATCGAACGTGAAGAAAAACGCGACTGTCGAAACGGGCCACATCATTCAAGTGCCGCTCTTCATCGAGCCAGGCGAAAAAGTAACGGTCGACACGCGCACAGGCGAGTTCACGGGTCGCTATAACGGGTAAACCAAGGGTGTCCATTCTTCGGAATGGGCCCTTTTTTTGTCGTTGCATTCACTGGTCTGACCAGTTATAGTAGAGTAGAGATTAGTACCAGGTATAAACAGGGGGTTATTTCATGCAAATCGAACACATTAAAGAGCTGATCACATTACTCGATCAGACGTCCGTTCACGAGATGGAACTCGAGACGCCGGAGTTTAAACTTTCATTGAAAAAAGAAGCGGCCCCGCAATTCGCCGCTACTCATACACCGATCGTGCACGCGGCCCCGGTCGCAGCACCTGTGCCAGTCGTCGAGACAGAACAAGAGGCGGCACCAACACCTGCGCCGAGCAACTTGCGCACGATCACGTCACCGATGGTCGGGACGTTCTATTCGCGTCCGGCACCGGACAAAGACGCTTACGTTCAAGTCGGCGACCGCGTCGAAGCCGGACAGGTCGTCTGTATTTTAGAAGCGATGAAATTGTTCAATGATGTCGAGACGGAAATCAGCGGGGAGATCGTCGAGATCCTCGTCGCAGATGGCGATTTAGTCGAATACGGCCAAGCGCTCTTCAGCGTGAAGTGAGGTATGTATGAAACTACTCATTGCTAACCGTGGAGAGATTGCGGTCCGCATCATCCGGGCCGCGAAAGAGTTGAATATCCCGACGGTCGCTGTCTTCTCGGAAGCGGACCGCGAGGCGTTGCACGTCCGTCTTGCCGATGAGGCATACTGCATCGGACCGAACCCGTCGAAAGACTCATATTTGAATATCCCGAACATCTTGTCGGTCGCGTGCGCGGTCGATGCGACGATGATTCATCCAGGTTATGGTTTCTTGGCCGAGAACGCCGAGTTCGCCGAAATGAGCGAGGCGTGCGGCATCCAGTTCGTCGGACCGAGTAGCTATGCGATTCGGAAGATGGGCATCAAGGACGAGGCGAAACGAACGATGATCGAATCGGGCGTTCCGGTCGTCCCGGGGTCGAGTGGTGTCGTCACCGACGAGGAAGCGATCGAACTCGCCCGCGAGATTGGATATCCGGTCATCATCAAGGCGACGGCCGGAGGCGGAGGACGTGGAATCCGTGTCGCCTTCGACGAGTCTGAGCTCGTGAAAGGGCTCACCGACACACGTAAAGAAGCGAAGCAGGCGTTCGGCAACGGCGACGTCTATTTGGAGAAATACATTGAGTCGTTCCGCCACGTCGAGGTGCAAGTGCTCGCCGATCAATACGGCAACGTCATCCACCTCGGGGAGCGGGACTGTACGATTCAGCGCCGGATGCAGAAGTTGGTCGAGGAAGCGCCGTCTCCGGCAATCGATGAGACGACCCGTCAAGCGATGGGCGACGCAGCCGTGAAAGCGGCCAAAGCGATTCAGTATTCGGGTGCGGGTACAATCGAGTTCATTTACGTACCGGAAGTGAACGAGTTTTACTTCATGGAGATGAACACGCGAATCCAAGTCGAACACCCGGTCACCGAAATGATCACCGGCTTCGACCTCGTCCAAGCACAACTCGAAGTCGCGCTTGGACATCCGCTTGCCATCAGCCAGGCGGACATCAAATTTAGTGGTCACTCGATCGAATGTCGCATCAATGCGGAAGATCCGTTTGCAGATTTCCGTCCGATGGCCGGGAAAATCGATCAGTATATCGTTCCTGGCGGCATGGGCGTCCGGGTCGACAGCGGTCTCTATGCCGGTGCCGTCATCCCGCCGTTCTATGATTCGATGGTGGCGAAGCTGATCGTCCATGCCCCGACTCGGGAAGAGGCGATCGCGAAAATGCTTCGCGCCCTCGACGAGTTCACCGTATCGGGCATCCACACGACGATCCCGTTCCATCAACAAGTCATGGCCCATGAACGTTTTCGAACAGGGGCGTTCGACACGAAATTTGTCGAAAAAGAAATGACGCTCACGAAATGACCTTGACCAGGAAGCCCGAACATTATTTGGGCTTCCTGGTTTTTTGTACTGAATTTATGGAGGCTTTATGCTAAACTATCACAATGAAAGCATGCAAAAGGAGAGTATCTGAATGAAACGTCATGAAGCACGGGAAAAAGCGATTCAAACGCTTTTTCAAATCGAAGTATCAAAACTTGAGGTAGACGAGGCCATCGAATTTGCCCTCGATGGCATGGAGTCGGATCCATTCTACGAACAACTCGTCGTTGAGACGTTAGAAAAGAAAGATGAGATTGACGAATTGCTCATCGAAAACTTGAAAAACTGGAGACTCGATCGTCTTGGAAATGTCGAGCGGACGATTCTTCGCATGGCGACGTACGAGTTGCTCTACGTCGAGACGATTCCAGACAAAGTGACGATCAACGAGGCGGTCGAACTCGCCAAATCATTCGCCGATGAAGAAGCGGCCAAGCTCGTCAACGGCGTGCTCGGTAACATCATCAAAGCGTAAGCGAAGACAAGCATTACGGTCTGTTAAACAAATAGAGAAGACACCACACCAACTACAGAGAAACCTAAGACAACGGGGGATGAGAGAGATGGCAGTAGTGATCGACGGGAAACAAATCGCAGCATCATATCGGGAGACGTTAAAGGAACGGGTCAGTGCGCTGCGCGCGTGCGGCATCGTACCGAAACTGAAAGTCATTTTAATCGGGGATGATCCGGCGAGCCACAGCTACGTCCGGGGGAAAGAACGGGCAGCGGCTGACATCGGCATCGATTCGCAAGTGATTCGCTTCGATGACACGATTTCAGAACGTGAAGTGCTCGAACTGATTGATTCGATGAACGCGGACGACGAGTTGCACGGTATTCTCGTGCAGTTGCCGTTGCCGAAGCATATCGATGAGAATCGCGTCATTATGCGCATCTCACCGGACAAAGACGTGGATGGGTTCCATCCGACGAATGTCGGGAAGATGATGCTCGGTCTCGAGACGCTATTGCCATGTACACCGCACGGGATTCTGCACCTCGTCAAGACGCAGACCGACTTGGTCGGCAAGCACGTCGTCGTCGTCGGTCGCAGCCAAATCGTCGGGAAACCGGTCGGGATGCTGTTCTTGAACGAATCCGCGACCGTGACCTACTGCCATTCGAAGACGAATGATCTCGGGGCGATGACACGGCAGGCCGATATTTTGATTGTCGCCGTCGGTCGGGCCGGTCTCGTCACAGCTGACATGGTCAAACCTGGGGCGATCGTCATCGATGTCGGTGTCAACCGCGTCGACAGTCGTCTCGTCGGGGATGTCGACTTTGCAGGTGTCCGTGATGTCGCGAGCGCCATCACCCCTGTTCCGGGTGGTGTCGGCCCGATGACGATTACGATGCTCATGCACAACACGGTCGAGGTCGCCTCTCGTGGCTAATCCGATTCAAGTTTCCGAAGTCGTCCGCTACGTGAAGCGACAGCTCGACGATGACCCGATTCTGCAACAACTTGCCGTCATCGGCGAGATTTCGAACTTCAAACGGTACGCCTCCGGGCACTGTTATTTCACCCTCAA
This sequence comes from Exiguobacterium sp. s36, assembly GCF_018618345.1. Classification (NCBI taxonomy): domain Bacteria; kingdom Bacillati; phylum Bacillota; class Bacilli; order Caryophanales; genus Exiguobacterium; species Exiguobacterium sp. s36. The sequence goes on along the minus strand of NZ_JACSLW010000001.1, from coordinate 157,414 downwards.
AGACGAATCGTCGCGGATGAAGGCGGTCATGTTCTCTCGTGACGCCCGGACGCTCAACTTCGAACCGAAAGACGGGATGAATGTGATCGTCGTCGCCCGCGTGACGATGTACGAGTCGACAGGCGACATCCAACTGTATGTCGAACTGATGCGACAGGACGGCATCGGGATGTTGTTCGAACGGTATGAGGCACGAAAACGTGAACTCGAGGCGAAGGGATGGTTCGCAGCGGAACGTAAACGTCCGCTGCCGGCCTTCCCGGAGCGAATCGGGATTATCACTTCGCCGAAAGGCGCGGCCCTCCACGATATCGCCACGACACTCAGACGACGTGCGCCGCACGTGGCCATCACGTTCGCGCCCGTCGCCGTCCAGGGCGATCAATCCGCCCCGCAAGTGGCGAGCGCGATTCGGTGGATGAACGAACGCACCGATTGCGACGTGTTAATCGTCGGCCGAGGTGGCGGATCGATTGAAGAGTTATGGGCGTTCAACGAGGACGTCGTCGTCGAAGCGATTCACGAATCTAGGATTCCTGTCATCTCGGCTGTCGGGCACGAGACCGATTTCACGTTGGCTGACTTTGTCGCCGACGTGCGGGCCGCGACACCGACGGCGGCGGCAGAGCTCGCGACAGCGACGATTGAGGCGCAACGAAAAGACGTCGAACGGTTGACGGCCCAGTTGACCCGATCCGTCACGAATCAGATGTCGTCGATTCGGGAACGGCTCGGTCGGGCGACGAACAGTTACGGATTAAAGTCGCCCCGCTTCACGCTCACACAAAAGCGGGAGCGGTTCGAACAAGCCGAGATTCGGCTCGAACAAGGTGTCACGAAACAAGTGACACATGCCAAACATCGCCTTGCCCAGTCCCGACAACAGCTCGATGTCCGAAAGCTGGCGCAGACGCTTCGTCGCAACGAGGAGACACACCGACAATTCGACGGTCGCCTCAAGCGCATCCGGCCACTCGAACGACCGACGGACCGCTTTGCAGCCCAAGTCGGTCGCTTGAACGCGGTCAGTCCTCTCGCCGTGCTCGCTCGAGGATATACGTTGATTGAGCAGGATGGGACGTACGTGAAAGATGTCAAACAACTACATGACGGCCTTGTGACAATCCGGTTTCGGGATGGCCAAGCCGTTGCGGAAGTGAAGGAGAGACATGATGGCGAAACAACAAGCAGAACAGACGTTTGAAGCGGCACTCGCCCGCCTCGAGGAAATCGTGACGCAACTCGAGACAGGAGAAGTCGCCCTTGAAGAAGCGATGACCCTCTATGAGGAAGGTGTCCGCTTGTCGGCACTCTGTCAGGCCAAATTGACGGCCGCGGAACAGAAGATGGACGAGATTCTCGAACTCGACGGGACGCTCCGTGAAAAGGGTGGCACCGTATGAGCGCGCAAGCCTATCTTCAAGAGTGGAAACAGGAAGTCGAGACGGCGACACGCCGTCTCATTGACGCGTCGTCGATGCCGGAGCGTTTATTCCAATCGATGACGTACTCACTCGAGGCAGGGGGGAAACGGATTCGTCCGGCTCTCCTTTATGCCGTCCTCGATACATACGGACGTCCGCGGGCGCTCGGTCATGAAGCGGCCGTCGCCCTCGAGATGGTCCACACGTACTCGCTCATCCACGACGACCTTCCGGCGATGGATGATGACGACGTAAGGCGTGGGCGTCCGACGAATCACCGTCAGTTCGATGAGGCGACCGCGATTCTCGCAGGCGACGCCCTATTGACGGACGCGTTTCGGATTCTGGCCCATGCGGAGCTCGAACCAGTGAAGAGCGTCGCGCTCATCGCCCGCTTCAGTGAAGCGGCCGGCAGCGCCGGCATGGTCGGTGGTCAGCTCGATGACATGCTCGCCGAAAAACGCGCCGGCGTGTCGCTGTCGACCTTGCAATCGATTCATGAGCGAAAGACGGGGGCACTGCTCGTATATGCCCTCGAAGCAGGCGCGATTTTGGCGGACGCCCCATTGGCGGACCGACAGGCGCTCGTTCGCTTCGGGAAACATCTCGGTGTCGCCTTCCAAATCCAAGACGATATTTTAGACGTCGAAGGAGACGAGGCGCTCATCGGGAAGCGGGTCGGTTCGGACGAAGGCAACGATAAAGCGACGTATCCGAAACTGCTCGGGCTCGATGGGGCGAAGCAAGCGCTCGAACGGGAAGTCACGGAAAGTGAGGCCGCATTGGCCGAACTATCGGTCGAGGCCCCCCGTTTACGAGAGCTTCTCGACTTCGTCGTGCAGCGCAATCATTAATCTCGGTGACACGATGAGCACATCGTGTCACCTTTGTTTTTGTGAATGTATAGCATCTATGGACACATTCTTGTAAAATGTAAGGTACGAATCAGTAATAAGACAGGAGAAAGGATGGTCATCATGGACTTGACATCCATTCAAGACCCGTCATTCTTAAAAAAGATGTCGGTACCCGAGTTAGAAGCACTCGGAGCGGACATCAGACGGTTTTTGATTGAAAAATTGGCTGAAACGGGAGGGCACTTGGGACCAAACCTAGGGGTTGTCGAATTGACGCTTGCCTTGCACCGTGTATTTGACAGTCCGAAAGACCAACTCGTATGGGATGTGGGGCATCAAGCCTACGTCCACAAAATCTTGACAGGACGAACGAGTCAGTTCGACACGCTCCGTCAATACAACGGCTTATGCGGATTCCCGAAGCGTTGTGAGAGTGATCATGACGTCTGGGAGACGGGGCACAGCTCGACGTCCTTATCGGCCGCGATGGGAATCGCCATCGCGAACGAATTGAAAGGGCGCGCGAACGACCGGGCCATCGCCATCATCGGGGACGGGGCGCTCACAGGGGGAATGGCGCTCGAAGCACTCAACCATATCGGCGCCGAGAAACAAAACGTCATCGTCATCTTGAACGACAATGAGATGTCAATCGCCCCGAACGTCGGTGCCTTGCACAACATGCTCGGTCGGATGCGCTCGTCTCGTAAACTGAAACACGCCCGTGAGGAAGTCGAGACGCTCATCAAACATATCCCGATCGTCGGCAACTCGCTCGAACGGAGCGGGGAACGCGTGAAGGATATGTTAAAATCAGCGCTCATCCCGGGGACGTTCTTCGAAGAGCTCGGATTCACGTACTTCGGACCGACAGACGGTCACGATTTACGCGACCTGCTTGAGACGCTCGAATATGCCAAGAAAATCGATGGACCTGTCATCGTCCACGTCATCACGAAAAAAGGCAAGGGCTATCGCCCGGCCGAGCTCGATGGTGTCGGCACGTGGCACGGCCTCGGACCGTATAAAATCGAGTCGGGCGAAGTCATCAAAGGCAAGGTCAAAGGACCGAGCTATTCGAAGGTCGTCGCTGAGACGATCACGAAAGTCGCCGAGACGGACGAGCGCGTGACACTCATCACACCCGCGATGAGCGTCGGCTCGAAACTCGATTGCTTCAACAAACAATTCCCGGAGCGGATGTTTGACGTCGGCATCGCCGAACAGCATGCGGTCACATTGGCCGGAGGACAGGCGACACAAGGCTTGAAGCCGGTCGTCTCGATTTATTCGACGTTCTTCCAACGCGCCTATGATCAGCTCGTGCACGACATTTGCCGTCAAAACTTGAACGTCGTCTTCACAATCGATCGTTCTGGTCTCGTCGGAGCGGACGGGGAGACGCACCAAGGGGTATTCGATATCGCCTTTATGCGTCATGTCCCGAACATTCGCATCTTGATGGCGAAAGACGAGGAAGAGTTGCAACATCTCGTCTATTCAGCGCTGAAGTATGATGACGGTCCAATTGCCGTCCGCTTCCCGCGTGGTGAAGGAATCGGCACACCGATGAGCGAGACGCTCCGCGAATTGCCGCTCGACGTCTGGGAGACGGTTGCAGACGGGACGGACGTCGCCATCTTGACGTTCGGTCCACAAGTGCAAGACGCGCTCGAAGTACGCGCGCTGCTTGAAGGACAAGTGAGCGTCCGCGTCATCAACGCTCGGACGATTAAACCGCTCGACGATGTTATGCTCTCCGCTTTATATGCGGAAGGCATCCCGCTCGTCACGTTAGAGGAAGCGGCGCTCGCCGGAGGCTTCGGCAGCAGCGTGCTCGAACATGCGAGCGATGCTGGGCAGTTCCCGCGTGTGCTCCGACTCGGCATTCCGGACCGCTATATCGAACACGGCGGCGTCAATCAGCTGCTCGAAGAAATCGGGCTCCGTCCGACGCAAATCGCTGACTCGGTTCAGCAGTTCGTTCAAGTGACAAATCGACAGAATGTGTGAGGAACTATGGAAAAACGAAAGAAAACTAGATTAGATGTGCTCCTCGTCGACCGCGGCTTAGCGGAGACGAGAGAGAAGGCGAAGCGGTCTGTCATGGCCGGGCTCGTCTATAGCGGGACCGAACGGCTCGACAAGGCGGGCGACAAAGTGTTCGACGACATCCCGCTCGAAGTGAAAGGCCAAGTGTTGCCATACGTCGGACGGGGCGGACTGAAGCTTGAAAAAGCGCTCCAAGTCTTCCCGTTCGATGTGGCTGGTAACATCGGCATCGATATCGGCTCATCGACAGGCGGTTTCACCGATTGTGCGCTCCAAAACGGGGCCACGCAAATGTATGCCGTCGACGTCGGCTATAACCAGTTGGCGTGGAAACTTCGGAGCGATGACCGTGTCGTCGTCATGGAGCGGATGAACTTCCGCCATGCGACCGCTGACCAGTTCCCGGTGACGCCGGATTTCGCGACGATCGATGTCTCGTTCATCTCACTTCGGCTCATGATTCCGCCGTTGAAGACGATCTTGAAGCCTAACGGCATCGTCATGGCGCTCGTCAAACCGCAATTTGAGGCAGGGAAGGCCGATGTCGGCAAAAAAGGCATCGTCCGGGACCGCGCCATCCATGAACGGGTCGTCGACGACATGGTCCGTTACTTCGCCTCGGAAGGATTCGAAGTCGCGGGACTCGACTTTTCACCGATTACCGGAGGGGATGGGAATATCGAATTCTTATTGTTCGCCCGTTTCACCGGTGTCGGCAGTGTCGACCCAGCCATCGACGTGGACGCGGTCATCGACGCCGCCCACGCGCAATTGAAGAAGAACGCTTGAGCTGCAGACGTTTCGTCTGCAGCTTTTTCATGCGCGAATGCGACCGACTGGGGAAATCATCCTGCGAATGCTAGACCTTTTTTCGACAATACTTTAGAATGATACTGAGTATGTGAAACATAAAATGAGGTGTCAGCGAGTATGAATAAAGGACAGCGCTTGATTAAGATTCGAGAAATCGTGACAAACCGTGAAATCGAGACGCAAGACGAGCTCGTCGACGAGCTGCATCGCTCTGGATATCCAGTGACCCAGGCAACAGTGTCAAGGGACATCAAAGAGCTCCATCTCGTGAAAGTACCGCTCAACGACGGGCGCTATAAGTATAGCCTTCCGGCCGATCAACGCTTCAACCCGTACGGCAAGATGAAACGGATCCTCGGCGACAGTTTCGTCTCGGTCGACTCGGCCCAAAACTTGGTCGTCATGAAAGTATTACCGGGCAATGCGGATGCAATCGGTGTCTTGATTGACCATTTGTCATGGGATGAATTGATTGGGACGGTGTGTGGCGATGATACGATTTTGATGATCGCCCGCGACGAAGACCAGGCAAAGCGAATCATCGAACGACTACTCGGAATGTTATGAGGTGAACTATCGTATGTTAGCAGAACTATCGATCAAACAATTTGCGATCATCGATGAACTGAATATCACGTTCAAACGTGGGATGACCGTATTGACGGGTGAGACCGGAGCCGGGAAATCAATCTTGCTCGATGCGATCGGCCTGCTCGTCGGGGGCCGCGGCTCGAGCGAGTTCGTCCGCTATGGCCAAGACAAGGCGGAGATCGAAGGGCTGTTCAACGTCGAACCAGACCATCCGATCATCGAGGCGGCGACCCAATACGGCATCGAGATTGAAGAAGGGACCGTCATTTTGCGCCGCGACCTACATAGTAGCGGAAAGAGTGTTTGCCGTGTCAACGGCAAGATGATGCCGCTGTCGACGCTTCGCGAGCTCGGACGGCTACTCGTCGATATTCATGGCCAGCATGAGCACCAGCACTTGATGGATGCCGAATACCATCTCGGCATTTTAGATAGTTTTGCCGAAACCGAGCTCGCCCCGCTCCTCGAACGTTATCGAGAGGCTTACGTCGATTGGAAGAACGTCGCCGACGAGTTGAAACGATTGAGTCAAAGCGAACAAGAACTGGCCCAGCGCATGGACCTGCTCGCGTTCCAGACGAATGAGATTGAGGCGGCTGAACTGAAGGTCGGGGAAGAACAGGCGCTCACCGAGGAACGGAACGAGCTCGCCAACTTCGAGCGGATTCATCAGCACGTCCGGTTATCGTATGAGGCCGTCGCGGATGAGGCGAAAGGTCTCGATCAAATCGGGATCGCCATGCGCGAGATGGAGGAAGCTTCCTCATTGTCGACTTCGCTCGCGCCGATGGCCGAAACGATCTCGAACGCTTATTTCTTGCTCGAGGACGCCAAATTCCAGTTGCGCGATCAGCTCGATTCACTCGAATTTGATCCGATTCGGCTCGATGAAATTGAGACGAGGCTCGCCTTGTTCCAACAGTTGAAACGGAAATACGGGGCCACGATCGACGAGGTCATCACGTATGGGGAAAAAATCGCCGACGAGTTAAAATCGATGACGAATCGGGAAGAACACTTGCAAGAACTATCGGACCGGCTCGCCCAGCTCGAACAAAAAGTGCGTACGACCGGACTAGCGTTATCGGCGGCCCGCAAACAAGCGGCGACCGAGCTCGAGAAAGCGATTCAGCGTGAATTGAAGGAATTGTATATGGAGAAGACCCAGTTCGAAGTCCGGTTCAAAGAAGGGCCGTTCAAGGCAGACGGACTCGACCAAATCGAGTTCTATATGATGACGAACGTCGGCGAACCGTTCAAGCCGCTCGCCAAAGTCGCTTCAGGCGGAGAACTATCCCGCGTCATGCTCGCGTTGAAGTCGATTTTCTCGCGCACGGTCGGTGTCGCGTCCATCATCTTCGACGAAGTCGACACAGGCGTGTCGGGACGGGTCGCCCAAGCGATGGGCGAGAAGATTTTCCGGTTGTCGGTCGGGTCACAAGTGCTCTGCATCACCCATTTGGCTCAAGTGGCCGCCATGGCGGACCAACACTTGTATATCACGAAGACGGAGACGGATGAGCGCACGAAGACGAACGTCTCGACGCTCGGGCATGCCGAACGGGTCGATGAGCTCGGACGGATGATTGCTGGGGCGCAGATGACGGAATTGACGAAACAACACGTGGAGGAACTGCTCACTATGTCTCTCCAATTAAAACGGAAGTTTATCGAAGGGGTGTCTTAATTGATTACATTATGCATCGCGGACGACAATCGAGAAATCGTCGATTTGTTGACCCGCCAACTCGAGTCCGAAGACGACTTAAAAGTCGTTGGGACCGCCTACGACGGCGAGGCATGCTTAGACGTCGTCAAGACACACCAGCCGGACGTGCTGTTGCTCGACATCATCATGCCTCACTTAGACGGCATCGGCGTCCTCGAACGGTTACAGACGGAATTGGCGCACGCTAAACCAGAAGTGATTATGCTCAGTGCGTTCGGGAAAGATGAAGTCACGAAGCAGGCCGTTCAACTCGGCGCTTCTTACTTTCTGGTCAAGCCGTTCAACATTCAACAATTGATCACGAAAATCCGCGAACTCGCTGCCGGTTCGAGCCGTGAGTTCGAAGCGATGTCGCCGGAAGAACTCGACATCTCGCTCTTGCTGCAACAACTCGGCATCTCGCCGCGCATCAAAGGGTTCAAATATATCCGCCAAGCCGTCGTCTACGTCCGAGAGCGTCAGGAGCTGCTCGGATTGATTACGAAGGAGCTCTATCCGATGATCGCGAAAGAGCATGAGACGACCTCGTCCCGCGTCGAGCGGGCGATGCGCCACGCCATCAAGACGGCGTGGGAGAACGGGATGCGGGACCACGAGATGTTCAACGGTCGCCCCGAGCGCGAGCGCAGTCCGAAAAACTCGGAATTCATCTCGTATTTCGTCACGTATCAATCGTTTAAACAGCAATAATCGATCAGGAGACCCGCCTCCTGATTTTCTTTTACTTTGTGAAAGAAAGCGCTTGCAAATCATGCGGAACTTGTTATAATAAAGGTGTACCAAGTTACTTGGACGAGCGTCAGATGAACGCTTTCTAACGTGTTCCGGAACGTGTTAGAGCAAGAAATCATCTCGGACCGCTATCCGTCAATAGCTCAGAGGTGGGAACGACATCTCAAATCGTCATCGTCCCGACGAGAGGTCGCGACGTACGCTCATTCGCGAGGCGATTCCGGCATCGAGTTCGAAGCTAGGGACCGTGACCGGGGAAAACGAATCGTTCAGTTGACCAAAAGGAGTGTTGTCAACCGTTGAACAGTTTATGGCAAGCGTTCGACTTCACGATGGATGGTTCGACATGACCCGATGAATAATCGTTAGTAACTCGAATGGGTACGTTTCCGTTCACGCAAGACGGCAGTTACTAATTTCTTTCAAACTTCTTCATTAAGAAGACCATTGGACCCTCATGTCACAAGATTGTAGCAAGTAGGAGAGGAGATCATCCGTAGTGATCACAATTCAATACGAATAAAAAGGTTCCGCACTTGAAATGAAGTCAAGTTAGGGAACCTTTTTTTGTGTTCAAGAATCTATTCGTGGGACTTTGCCTGTTTTCTTGTCACGATTGAAGATATAACCTGCCACGAAACCGATCCCGCCCATCGCAATCAACAGTCCAAACGTTCCTTGTAACATCGAGGCGGCTGCCACCGACTCGATCCAAGAGAACGGGACGCTCGTCTTGAGGAAGAAACTGTCGCGAAGTAACTTGATGCCATAGACACCGAAGAGGCCAGGGATGATTAAGATCAACAGTGCGATGATGCGCATAGGATCTCCTCCTTAACACTCATAAGTTTACCAGAAAATACATAGCTCGACACGGCCTTTTTTGTGAGGTTGCGAAATCAGTTCAGGTTCAGTAGCATGAATGCAGAACGGTAAAATTGGGGGATTTCAGAATGAATAAACGATTGATGATTGTCGGTGCGGGAAAAGGCGGGACCGAAGTGCTGAAAATGTTGCTCGACTCGCCGCTCGTCACCGTCGTCGCCGTCATCGACCCGGAACAGACGGCCGAAGGGATGCAACTCGCGCGGAACCAGGGGATTATGACGGCGGAGGATTGGCGGGCATGTGCCGACAAGCGTCTCGATTTCGTGATCGAGACGACGGGCCGCTCCGAGACGTTCGATGAATTGAAAGGACATTTCGCCGACGCGGTCGTCTTGCCCGGCGAGTTCATCCGCATCGTCGTCGAACGGCTGAAGCAAAATCAACAGATGCTCGAGGCGATTATCGACTGTACGAGCGAGGCCATCTCGGTCGCCGATCACAACGGGAACACGATTTTAATCAACCCGTCCTATACGCGACTGACGGGATTCAAGAAAGAAGACGTCGTCGACAAGCCGGCGACGGCCGACATCGGCATGCAGGAGAGTGTCCACTTGAAAGTGCTGTCGACCGGGCAAGGAGTCCGCGATATCCGGATGCAAATCGGGGCGACGCGGCGCGACATTCTCGTCAATGCCGAACCGATTATCGTCGAAGGGAAGTTGCGCGGGTCGGTCGGTGTCATCCGGGACGTGTCTCAAATCCGAGCGCTCCGTGACGAGCTGCAAGAAGCGAAGACACGCATCCGCAACCTCGAGGCGAAATACCAGTTCGCCGACATCATCGCGTCGAGCGACGCGATGCGCTTCGTCATCGAACAGGCCCGCCTCGCCGCGGTCACGCCGGTCACCGTCCTTATTCGCGGGGAGTCGGGGACGGGCAAGGAACTGTTCGCCCACGCCATCCACGGTGAGTCCCCGCGCAAATACAAGAAATTCGTCCGCGTCAATTGCGCGGCCATCTCCCCGACGCTCCTCGAGAGTGAGTTGTTCGGCTACGAGGACGGCGCCTTCAGTGGGGCGAAACGTGGTGGGAAGGTCGGCTATTTCGAAGAGGCCGATGGCGGCTCACTCTTCTTAGATGAAATCGGCGAACTGCCGGTCGATGTCCAAGTCAAACTACTCCGTGTCCTGCAGGAGCATGAAATCGTGCGGGTCGGGGGTACGAATGCGATTCCGGTCGACGTCCGCATCATCGCGGCGACGAACGCCGACCTTGAACAAAAAGTGGCGGACGGCACGTTCCGTGAAGACTTATATTACCGGATCAACCGGATGCCGATCCACATCCCGCCGCTCCGGGACCGGCTCGAAGAAATCGAGCCACTCTGCGAACGCATCGTCCGCAAGCTGAACCAAGAGTACGGCCGCAGCGTGCGTGGGGTGAACCGCGAGGCGACCGAGCTGTTGAAGAATCAGTATTGGAAAGGCAACGTCCGAGAGCTCGAGAATGTCCTCGGGCGGGCGATCATCTATATGGCGAGTTCCGAGCAGTGGATCGCGCCGCACCACCTACAGCTGTCACCGCGTGTCGCATCGGCCCGACCGACCGACGCGCTGTCGTTACAGGATGCCGTGTCGCGCTATGAGCGTGATTTGATTGAACGGGCCATCGAGGAGGCGGACGGCAACAAGTCAGAGGCCGCCCGGCGATTACACATTTCGATTCGGACGCTGTATAATAAACTTGAACGTATGCAATAAATTACCTGCATTTTTTTTCACACCACGCAAAAAAGTGCAGAGTCTACGACCTATTAAAGCGCTTTCAAAAGTGGAAACAAAATTGCTTTTTAGTAGATGAAGACAGGCAAGGGGGGACATGCATGAATTTTGAACGGATGCTCGAAAAAGCGAAGCAGTTGGACGGGCGCACCGTCTCGATTGCCGGGGCCGCCGATGTGGAGGTCATTCGCGCCGTCAAACTCGCGACCGATCACGGTCTATCTCGATTTAAATTGATTGGAGATGCCCGGGAGATTAAACGATTATGCGACGAGCACGGCATCGAAGATCACGCGGTCGATATTATCCACGTCAAAGGCGATAAAGAGATTGCCAAACGGGCGACGCTCGCGGTCAAGACAGGAGAAGCGGATGTGCTCATGAAAGGAATGGTCGCGACGTCGACGTTCATGAAAGCTGTGCTCAGCCGCGAGGCAGGACTCCGGACGAACCGGACGCTCAGCCATATCGCCTTATTTCAAATCCCGAACCGGGAACGACTAATCGGTGTGACCGACGCGGCCATCCATATCGTGCCCACGCTCGAAGAGAAAGTGGACATCATCGCCAATGCGGTCGATGCGATGACAGACATCGGGTACGAGCTACCGCGTGTCGCTGCCATCGCCGCCGTCGAAGTGGTCAATCCACAGATGGCCGCCACGACAGACGCGGCGCTGCTCGCCCAAATGAACCGTCGCGGCCAAATCAAAGGATGTGTTGTCGACGGACCGCTTGCGCTCGATAACGCCGTCGACATGATCGCGGCCAAACAAAAAGGCATCGAGAGTGAGGTCGCCGGACAAGCCGACCTATTGCTCGTCCCATACATAGAGGTCGGCAACGTCCTTTATAAGTCGATAATGTACTTTGCCGGAGCGAGCGTGGCGGCGATCGTCGTCGGCGCAGCCGCACCGGTCGTTTTGACGAGCCGGGCCGATACGGCCGAGGCCAAACTGTACTCACTCGCATTCGCGCTCTTGCACGCTAAAAAATAAATTTTATGGAGGAATCATCAATGATGGAAACAAACATGGAACCACGCTTTCGAATTTTCGACGTCTTGCAGGCCGAGGACTATGAGCAAATCGTCTTTTGCCAAGACCAGGCGTCAGGACTGAAGGCGATTATCGCCATTCATGACACGACACTCGGGCCGGCTCTCGGGGGGCTACGGATGTGGAACTATGCTTCGGAAGAAGAAGCGCTCACGGACGTCCTTCGTCTCGCAAAAGGGATGACGTACAAAAACGCGGCGGCGGGACTCAACCTTGGTGGCGGGAAGGCCGTCATCATCGGCAATGCGAAGACGGACAAATCAGAGGCGTTGTTCCGTGCATTCGGCCGTTACGTGCAATCGCTCAGCGGGCGCTACATCACGGCCGAGGACGTCAATACGTCGGTCGCCGATATGGACTTCATCCACATGGAAACGGATTTCGTGACTGGCGTCAGCCCGGCGTTCGGATCGAGCGGCAACCCATCACCGGTGACGGCGTATGGCGTGTATCGCGGCATGAAGGCGGCAGCGAAATGGAAGTTCGGTTCGGATTCGCTCGCTGGCAAGACAGTCGCTGTCCAAGGGGTCGGCAACGTCGCTTACAACTTGTGCCGTCACTTACATGAAGAAGGGGCCCACTTGGTCGTCACCGACATCAACGAAGAGGCGCTCAAACGCGCGGAGACGGACTTCGGCGCGACGGTCGTCAAACCAGACGAGATTTATGCGGTCGATTGTGACATCTTCGCCCCGTGTGCGCTCGGTGCGATCATCAATGACAAGACGATCCCGCTACTCAAGGCTCAAATCGTCGCCGGTGCGGCCAACAACCAGCTCGCTGAGGATCGTCACGGGGACGTGCTCGAGGAGCGCGGCATTCTGTATGCGCCGGACTTCGTCATCAACGCGGGCGGTGTCATCAACGTGGCCGACGAGCTCGAAGGCTATAACCGTGAGCGGGCGATGAAGAAAGTCGAACTCATCTATGACAACATGCAGCGCGTCTTCGAGATCGCCGAGCGCGACGGGGTACCGACGCATGTCGCTGCCGAGAAGATGGCAGAGGAGCGGATTCAGATGATGTCGCGTTCGCGCAGCCAGTTCTTGAAAGTCGAAAAGAGCTTACTCGGTGGGCGCTGAGATGACACGACAGCTCATTCTCGCCATCAACCCGGGGTCGACTTCGACGAAGGTCGGCTTGTTTGACGGAGCGGACGAGATTTTATCTCGTACCGTCCGTCACGAGGCCGACGTCACAGGATTGTCACTTCCGGAGCAACTCCCGCATCGAGAACGTGAAGTGCGGGACTTATTGGCCGAAACGGGCATTGCGGGCGAGGACTTGTCCGCAATCGTCGGTCGCGGGGGATTACTGGCCCCGATGACATCGGGGACGTACGCCGTCAATCCGCTCATGCGTGAGGATTTAGCGAGCGGTCGTTTCGGGATGCATGCCTCGAACTTGGGTGGACTACTCGCTTATAAACTCGGTGAATTATTTCAGGTACCGAATTTCATCGTCGATCCAGTCGTCGTCGATGAGCTCGGCCCGCTCGCGCGTGCGACGGGAATGCCGGAAATCAATCGTCGCAGCATCTTTCACGCCTTGAATCAAAAGGCGGTCGCAAAACGTTTCGCAGTCGAAAATGGAAGCGATTACAAACAGCTCAACTTGATTATCGCCCACCTCGGAGGAGGTATCACAGTCGGCGCTCACGCCAAAGGCGCCGTAATCGATGTGAACAACGGACTCGACGGCGACGGGCCGCTCGCACCGGAACGGGCAGGCTCGATTCCTGTTGGACAGGTAGTAGAACTATGTTATAGTACCAGGTATAAAGAGTCGGAAATGAAACAGAAAATCGTCGGACGAGGCGGGCTTTTTGCCCACCTCGGAACGTTCGACGCGATCGAGATCGAACAGCGCATGGCAGATGGCGATGAACAGGCCGCTCTTCTTTACGAGACGATGGCATACCGCGTCGCCCAGGAAATCGCCAAACATGGCGCCACCCTACGCGGCGACGTCGACGCGATTCTGTTGACGGGTGGCATCGCCTATTCGACTTGGCTGACCGAGCAAATCAGTGCGCGCGTCGGCTATTTGGCGCCGGTCCACATCTATCCGGGCGAAGATGAGCTGAAGGCACTCGCCGAAGGCGCACTCCGGGCCATCCGACATGAAGAAGCAGTTCGAGAATATGAGGGGGATACACATGGCACGAGAATTTGAGATCGTCGTCATCGGCGGCGGTCCTGGCGGATATGTCGCAGCCATCAAGGCGGCCCAAGCCGGGAAAACTGTCGCAATCGTGGAGGCCGAGAAACTCGGCGGGACATGTCTACATAAAGGCTGCATCCCGACGAAGGCGTTGTTGAAAGCGGCCCACGTCTATCAGACGGCAAAACACGGGAGCACGTACGGTGTTGAGACGGGATCCGTTTCGTTCAACATGGAGCGGGCCCAGTCGTTCAAACGCGACTTGGTCGCGGGACTAGAAAAAGGTATTGAGCACTTGATGAAGCAAGGTAAAATCGAGGTGTTTCGCGGAAAGGCATCGATTTTGGGACCGAGCATCTTCTCGCCGCAGCCGGGAACGGTCGCGGTTGAAGACGAATCCGGTGAGTCCGAGCTCATCTTGCCGAACCAGCTCATCATCGCGACAGGGTCGATTCCCCGCGAACTGCCAGGGCTGCCGTTTGACCATACACGCATCTTGAACTCGGATGACCTGCTCCAGTTCGAACAGTTGCCAGAATCCATCGCCATCGTCGGCGGTGGGGTCATCGGTGTCGAATGGGCCTCGATGCTCATCGACCTTGATGTCGCGGTCACGCTGATTGAAGTCGGGGAGCGTCTGTTGCCGCTCGAAGACAAGGCGGTGTCACGGGAAGTCGAGCGACTCCTGAAAAAACGGGGCGTCCGTGTGTTGAAGAACGTCACCGTCGACCCGGAGCGTACAGAAGTAGCAACCGATGCCGTCTCGCTCGCGGTCGGCGAAGAGACGATCTCGGTCGAGTGTGTACTCGTCTCGGTCGGACGGGTCGCCAATACGGAACATCTCGGGTTACAGAACACATCGATTGTCGTCGAGAACGGTGTCATCCAAGTCGATGAACAGTATCGGACGAAAGAACGTCACATCTTCGCCATCGGAGACTGCATCGGCAAACTTCAACTCGCCCATGTCGCCTCGGCGGAAGGTGTGAAGGCGGTCGAGACGATTCTCGGTCACGAGCCGACTCCGCTCGACTACGCCTTGATCCCGCGTTGTGTCTATGGGGTCCCGGAAGTCGCATCGGTCGGCATGACCGAAGAAGGTGCCAAAGCAGCGGGGCATGAAGTCAAAACGGGCACGTATCGTTTCAACGGCCTCGGCAAGGCCCGTATCGAAGGGCAAGCGGATGGATTCGTCAAACTCGTGTCGGACAAGACGACGGACGACCTGCTCGGTGTACACATCGTCGGGCCGAAAGCGACGGAATTAATCACAGAAGGCGGACTCGCTCTCGTCTTGAACGCCACGGCATGGGAAATGGGCCAACTCGTCCATCCTCACCCGGCGCTGAGCGAAGCGTTCCAAGAAGCGGCACTAGCCGTTGACGGATTACCGATTCACGCCTAAGGAGGAAACAGAATGGAACAGATGACTGTGAATTCATATGAGGAACTAGGATTGACGAAACAAGACCTCGGTGCGATGTACGAGACGATGGTCCGTGCCCGTAAAATCGATGAGCGCATGTGGAAATTGAACCGTGCCGGAAAAATCCCGTTCGTCGTCTCGTGTCAAGGACAAGAGGCGGCCCAAGTCGGGGCGGCGTTCGCGCTCGAAAAAGGGACGGACTATATTCTTCCGTATTACCGCGATGTCGCCGTTGTCCTCCACTTCGGACAGACGGCTCGCGATTTAATGTTGTCGGCGTTCGCCAAGGCGGAAGACCCAAACTCAGGCGGCCGTCAAATGCCGGGCCATTTCGGTTCGAAACAGCATCGCATCGTGACGGGCTCGTCTCCGGTGACGACACAAGTGCCGCATGCGGTCGGTGTGGCGCTCGCCGCCAAACTAAAAAAAGAAGAGCTCGTCACGTTCGTCTCGTTCGGAGAAGGCTCGTCGAACCAAGGTGACTTCCACGAAGGTGCGAACTTCGCGGGCGTGCATAAGTTGCCTGTGATTTTGTTCTGTGAGAACAACAAATACGCCATCTCGGTACCGCTCTCGAAGCAACTCGCTTGCGAGCGCGTATCGGACCGCGCCAAAGGTTACGGGATGCCAGGCGTCACGGTCGATGGGACAGATCCGATTGCCGTTTATGTCGCCGTGAAAGAAGCCCGCGCCCGCGCCCTTCGCGGCGAAGGCCCGACGCTCATCGAAGCCGAAGTCGAACGTCTCGTACCGCACTCGTCGGATGACGATGACAAAGCGTATCGCTCGGTCGAAGAGTTGGCCGACCTTAAGAATCGTGACGGGAATCAATTGTTCCGGAAGCGTTTGATTGAAGATGGCGTCATGACCGAGGAAGAACTCGCAGAGATCGAGGCGAACGTCGATCGTGAAGTCAATGAGGCGACTGCTTACGCCGATAAGGCACCATATGCGTCTTCTGAATCGACGATGGACCATGTGTACGAGGGGGAAATGTGATGAAAACGTTTATTGAAGCGATCAATGAAGCGATCCATGAAGAAATGGATCGCGATGAGAACGTCTTCGTGCTCGGGGAAGATGTCGGCGTCCGAGGCGGTGTATTCCGCGCGACGCAAGGCTTGATTGAGAAGTACGGCGAGGACCGCGTCATCGATGCGCCGCTCGCCGAGAGCGCAATCGCAGGTGTCGGGATTGGGGCGGCCATGTATGGCATGCGTCCAATCGCCGAAATGCAATTCGCCGACTTCATCATGCCAGCGGTCAACCAAATCGTCTCCGAAGCGGCAAAAATCCGCTACCGTTCAAATAACGATTGGACGTGCCCGATGGTCATCCGTGCACCGTTCGGCGGCGGGATTCATGGCGCACTCTATCACTCCCAATCGGTCGAGGCGATGTTCAACTCGACGCCTGGACTCAAAGTCGTCATCCCATCTGACCCGGTCGATGCGAAAGGGTTGCTCAAGGCAGCCATCCGCTCGAACGACCCGGTCCTCTTCTTCGAACATAAACGGGCGTACCGCCTCTTGAAAGCCGACCTTCCGACCGACGACTATACGGTCGAAATCGGCAAGGCCGCCGTCAAGCGGGAAGGTGACGACATCACAATCATCACGTACGGTCTGTGCGTCCACATGGCCCAGGAAGCGGCGAAGACGCTCGAAGCCGAAGGCATCAGCACGCACATCCTCGATTTGCGCACGATCTATCCGCTCGACCAAGAAGGGATCGTCGAAGCCGTCAAGAAGACCGGGAAAGTGCTCCTCGTCACCGAGGACAATAAGGAAGGCAGCATCATCGGGGAAGTCGCGGCCATCATCGCGGAGAAAGCGCTGTTCGAACTCGATGCGCCGATCGAGCGTCTGGCGGGACCGGACGTTCCGTCGATGCCGTATGCACCACCGATGGAGAAGTTCTTCATCGTATCCCCTGAAAAAATCGCGGAGCGGGCACGTCAGCTCGCCGCCTTTTAAGGAGGGGTCATATGGAACAGACAATTAAAATGCCACAGCTCGGGGAAAGTGTGACCGAGGGGACGATCACAACGTTTCTCGTCAAACCAGGTGACCGCGTCGAGGAGTATGAGCCGCTCGCCGAGGTCATGACCGATAAAGTAACCGCTGAGATTCCGGCGACGAGTGCCGGTGTCGTGAAACAGATTTTAATCAGTGAAGGCGACACGGTCGCCGTCGGCACACCGGTCCTCGTCATGGAAGTCGAAGGTGCCGATTCGGCGCCAGCGAAAGCAGAAGTGGTAGCAGAACCGGCACAAGTCGGAGCGGCCCCGGTCGAGACGAAGCAAGCGGTCACTGTAGCGTCGGCCGCGCCACGAAAACAGAATAATAACGGTCGTTTCTCGCCGGCCGTCATCCGACTCGCCAATGAGAACGCGATTGACTTGAACGAACTCGACGGCAGTGGCCTCGGTGGTCGCATCACGCGCAAAGATGTCCTCCGCTACTTATCGGAAGGCCGTCCGGTCAAGCCGGAAGCGGCGACGCAAGTGCCGGTCCAAGAGACGATGACACAAACGAAGCTCGACGTACCTGAGACGGCCGCGGCACCTTCCGTATCACCATCTGTGCCGGCAACCGACGGGTCGTCGGACCGAGTCGAACTCATTCCGACGGCAGGTGTCCGTCAAGCGATTGCCAACAACATGGTCCGCTCGAAACATGAGGCCCCGCATGCGTGGCTCATGATCGAGGTCGATGTGACGAACCTCGTCACGGCCCGGGCCAAGTTGAAAGACGAGTTCTTCAAACGGGAAGGTGTCAAACTGACGTTCATGCCGTTCTTCATGAAGGCGGCGATCGAGGCGCTCAAGAAGCATCCGATGATGAACTCGGAATGGGCAGGCGATCACATCAAAGTCCATCAGGATATCCATCTGTCGGTCGCCGTCGCGGCGAACGACGCCCTCTACGTCCCGGTCATCAAGCATGCGGACGAGAAGAACATCAAAGGGCTTGCTGTCGCCCTTCAAGACGTGGCGGCCCGTGCCCGCGGCAACCGTTTGAAAGCGGACGAGATGCGTGGCGGCACGTTCACGATCAACAACACGGGTGCGTTCGGTTCGATTCAATCGGCACCGATCTTGAACTATCCACAAGCGGCCATCCTGTCGGTCGAGTCAATCGTGAAACGTCCGGTTTGGGTGAATGGGATGTTCGCGGCGCGTGACATGGTCAACTTGTGCATGTCGGTCGACCACCGTGTCCTCGACGGTCTCGTCGCCGGTCAGTTCTTGCAGGCGATCAAGCAGTCGCTCGAATCGATCGACCCAGACACGTATACGCTCTATTGATTCACGTCCTGCCTTCAGTCGAAGGCAGGATTTTTCATATGGAAAATAAAACAGCC
This sequence comes from Exiguobacterium sp. s36, assembly GCF_018618345.1. Classification (NCBI taxonomy): domain Bacteria; kingdom Bacillati; phylum Bacillota; class Bacilli; order Caryophanales; genus Exiguobacterium; species Exiguobacterium sp. s36. The sequence continues at coordinate 138,591 of NZ_JACSLW010000001.1, read as the reverse complement.
ACGGAATTGTCCGTGGCAACATGGTTCAGATGGAACGTTCAATCAACGCTTCGATATCGCGGCGGATGCGTTCGGGCGAAGTGAGCTCGGCGTTCGTGTAGCTGAGGCGGTGTGTCGATTCGTCGGTCCCGGTCAAGTCGGCGAACAGGCTGCCGAGATTGTGGACGCTCTTGTCGACTTGAATCAATAAGTCTAACGACGATTCTGTTTGGAGCATGACGACTTCGAGCTCATCGAGTTTACGTCCGTAGCTCGTCCCGTTCGGCGAGTATTCGAGCTCTTGGGCAATCGGGAGACGGCCGGAACGATGCCGGGCCGGAAGCATCTCCGTATCGGCCTTCTTCAAGCGGAAGCCGATGTCGTCGAGCACGTCGAGGACGACTTGTTGGGCCTGGTTCGGTTTGACGAGAATCGAGTCCTCGTCTTTCGGGTCGACGGCCTGGGCGATATCGAGACCGGTCTCGATCCACGATTTCGATTGGCTGACCGAAATCGGCGTGTTGAACGGCACGTCAATTGTGAACGGGATTTCCTTCACTTCTTCGGGACCGATCATGAACGGCGCTTCGTTCAACAAAATCTTCTCGATCGTGAACGTCGAATACGTCGTCTTGTCGTTCACCTCATGCTTATAGAGCGTGTTGAAGAAGATGTAAATCCGGTCGACCGATTGCTCGGTGCTGCCTCCCTTGATATGGACGACACCATTCAGTGTCCCGCCTGGCACACAGGCACTCTCTTCGAGTCGCGTATCCACCGTAGCGGCGCCGATTCCAATCGATGATAATAACTTTTTAAACATACAATGATCCTCCTTTGACGTTTGCACGTGTTCGTGTAATAGTATGTACGAATACACGTGAACAAAAGTTTCGAAACTATTGAAAAAAGGATGAACGCAGTGGAATATACAGCATTAACCGAACGGCTGGCTGATGTGATTCGCCAGAACGAGCTCGTCACAGCGACAATAAGTCAACCGCGTCAAAAGTCGAACGATTTACGCCGGGTCAAATTGAAGCCGGTCCTGTTGAAAGGCGAGTACCATATACAATTCGAATACCAATTTGAACGGGTAATGAAACATAAAAATCTCACACCGGACGAGGCGGTCATCGAACTCGATGAATTGCTCGAGACGTTCCGCCAAGGACAGTTCCAGTTGAAGGCGTCCGAGTTCCACTTTCAACTGTCTAAAAAGTTCAAAGTGACGTTCAAGGAGCGCGAGACGGCCGTCAAACAAGTGAAGCTGAGTCATAACCGCGAGAAGCAGTACCTGTTGCCGCTCGATGAGCCGGTACCGTTCCTCATCCGACTCGGCGTCCAGTCCGAGGATGGGAAAGTGAAACGCCAAAAGTATGACAAGTTCAAGCAAATCAACCGCTTCCTCGAATTTATCGAAGACTCGATCAAACATTTACCGACCGACCGGACCATCCGGATTCTCGATTTCGGCTCCGGGAAGTCGTATTTGACGTTCGCCCTCTATCACTTCTTGCATGAGATGAAAGGCTATGACGTCCATATCACCGGGCTCGATTTGAAGAAAGAAGTCATCGAGGAATGTGCCGGGATTGCGCGCGACCTCGGGTATGAACGTCTCGAGTTCCTCGTCGGTGACATCAATGAGTTCGAAGGGGAGACGGCGGTCGATATGGTCGTCACACTTCATGCGTGCGACGTCGCAACGGATATGGCGCTCGCTCGGGCCGTGCGTTGGGGGGCGAAAGTCATCTTGAGCGTGCCGTGTTGTCAAAAAGAATTGAACCGTCAACTTGAGGCACCGAGCCTTGACGTCATGTTGCAGCATGGACTCATCAAAGAACGGTTCGCGGCGCTCGCCACCGATTCGATTCGGGCCGAATTACTTGGACTCGTCGGCTATGAGGCGCAACTCCTCGAGTTCATCGATATGGAGCACACGCCGAAGAACATCCTCATCCGGGCCTATTTGACGAACCGGGAAGCGACCGCTGAAGCGCGGGCCCGCTATGTGGCCTTCAAGACGCTGTTGAACGCGACACCGTTCCTCGAAGGACAATTGAGCGATAGACTTGTCCTAACCGATCCACTAGACGTAAAATAAGAAAGAACAGACGCAAGTCGAAAGGGGAAACAATATGGATTTTCAATTATACTTTCAAGATGTAGTCGAACAAGCTCGCAATGAGGTACGCTCTGCAGGTTACACAGAACTCACGACACCGGAAGAAGTCGACGCGGCGTTAACGAAAGAAGGCAAAACGCTCGTGCTCGTCAACTCGGTATGTGGCTGTGCCGGTGGCATCGCTCGTCCGGCAGCAGCGTACGTGAATAAGATGGAAGGCGTCAAACCGGACCAGTTCGTGACTGTGTTCGCGGGTCAAGACCGTGAAGCGACTGACCGCGCCCGTGAATACTTCGAAGGTTACGCCCCGTCGTCACCATCGATCGCGCTGTTAGAAGACGGCAATATCGTCACGATGGTCGAACGGAGCACAATCGAGTCATCAACGGCCGAAGAGCTCGTCGAGCAGTTACAGACGTTGTTCGATATTTACTACGCCTAAGAAGTGAGCGCAGAGGCATTGCCTTTGCGCTTTTCCTTAAGAAGGGATCGATGAGATGGAACCAGTCGTCAAAATCATGAGCGAGGCCGAATATACGATTGCTTTGTCGCGCGGCGAGATCAACGAGCCGACCCTCCAAACGGAAGGGTACATTCGTTGTTGCACCCCGCAACAGATCGGGAAATTCGTGCGTCGACATTATCATGGGGAGCGAGTCGTGCTCGTCTCGTTCCATGTCGGACGTCTCGGCAGCCTGCTCCACTATGAGTTTGACGAGGACGGGGAACGCTATCCCCACGTGTATAGCGCCATTCCCATCGCTTCGGTCAAACGAGTGCAGCCCTACGGCTCTCGGGACAATGGTACGGTCACTTATTTTGCTTACGAGCGAATGTGACCGTATTTTTTTTAGATTTTATGCATGAATATACTTTACAAGTAATAATTATGTGTATATAGTGGTTGAAGAACAAGTCGGACATATGATGAGTCAGAGAACAGTTGAGCAACATTCACATATATGTCATAATTTTGTTAAAGTTCTGATAATTTCATCCTATTGAAGAAAGGGACGATGAACATGAAAAAAGGTTTTCTAGCATTATGTATCGCAAGCCTAGCCGCTTTTACTGTAGCCTGTGGGGCAGACGTGAACGAAGGAGGTTCGACATCGACCGATGAAGATGACAAAGTCATCGTCATGGGGACGAGTGCGGACTACTTCCCATATGAATTCGTCGATACGGCGAACGGGGATGAGATTGTCGGATTCGATATCGATATCGCCAAGCAAGTGGCCGAGAACATGGGCTACGAATTGAAAATTGAAGACATGGACTTCGGGAGCCTGCTCGGGGCGCTCAACGCCGGTCGTGTCGATTTCGTCATGGCGGGTATGACACCGACAGAAGAACGGAAAGAGAACGCCGATTTCTCAGACATCTACTTCACGGCGAAGAACTTGATTTTGTCAAAAGGGGATGCCATCCAGTCGCTTGAGGACTTGGACGGGAAACAAGTCGGGGTCCAACTCGGATCGATTCAAGAAGGGATTGCCAAAGAGCAAATCCCGGGTGCTGAAATCGTCGCCTTGAACAAGATTCCAGAGATTATTCAAGAAATCAAGACCGGCCGCATCGATGCGATGGTCATCGAGGACACGGTCGCGAAGAAATATCTCGATCAAGACAGTGAACTCACGACGTTTGAAATCGTCGACGAGGAAGAGGCCGGTTCAGCCGCTGCCTTCCGTAAGGACGACGAGCTCCGTGATCAGTTCAATGAAGAGTTGAACAAGATGATCGATTCAGGAGAAATCGAGAAGTTGGCTCAAAAATGGTTCGAACAAGAAGCTGCACCAGCTGAATAAAGATTGTAGAAGGCTGACTGAAAGCATCAGTCAGCCTTTTTTAGGAGGAACTCACAATGGATTTTAGTCGGATTTATGATTCTATCCCGTATATTCTCGAAGGGATTCCCGTCATGTTCCAAGTCGTGCTCGTCTCGGCCTTGTTCGGGATTACGCTTGGCGTCGTCGTCGCCACATTCAAAATCGTCCCAAACCGTCTCGTCAACTTCATCGGGCACGCCTATACGGCCGTGTTCCGCGGAACCCCGCTCATCTTGCAACTCGCAATCATCCACTTCGGATTGCCGCAATTGACCGGATATATCACGACGCCATACCAATCGGCCGTCATCGCCTTCTCACTCAACTCGGCGGCGTATATCTCGGAAATCATTCGGGCCGGGATTCAAGCGGTCGATAAAGGCCAGTGGGAAGCGTCGGATGCCCTCGGCGTCCCGTACGTCAAACAACTGCGGTCAATCATCTTGCCGCAGGCGTTCAAAAACATCTTGCCGGCCCTCGTCAACGAGATGATCACGCTCACGAAAGAATCGGCGCTCGTCTCGACGGTCGGTGTGCTCGACATCATGCGCCGGGCGCAAATCGTCGGTGGGCAAAAGGCGATCTACTTTGAACCGCTCCTGTTTGCCGGTGTGATATACTTTACAATAGTGATGGTGTTGACGTATCTTGGTCAACGTCTAGAAAAACGGCTTAGAAAGAGTGATGGCAGATGATACAAGTAAACGATTTATACAAACAATTTGGTGACCTCGAGGTCCTCAAAGGCATTACGACATCGATTGAGAAAGGGGAAGTCGTCGCCGTCATCGGTCCGTCCGGTTCGGGGAAATCGACGTTCCTCCGTTGCTTGAACATGCTCGAGGTGCCGACGTCTGGAACGGTCAGCGTCGCCGGCTATGAGCTCACGAAAAAAGGGGCGAACGTCTCGAAAGCACGCCAAAATATCGGGATGGTGTTCCAACAGTTCAACTTGTTCCCGCATATGAGCGTGCTCGACAATTTGATATACGCGCCGATCAACGTCTTGAAAGTGAGCAAGGCCGAGGCGATCGAACGGGCGAAAAAGCTTCTCGAACGGGTCGGATTGTCCGAGAAAATCGACGCCTATCCGAGTCAACTGTCGGGTGGACAAAAACAACGTGTCGCGATCGCCCGGGCGCTCGCCATGGAGCCGAACGTCATGTTGTTCGATGAGCCGACGTCAGCGCTCGACCCAGAGATGGTCAACGAAGTGCTCGATGTCATGAAAGGGCTCGCCGAGTCTGGGATGACGATGGTCGTCGTCACGCACGAGATGGGCTTTGCCCGTGAAGTGGCGGACCGTGTCCTCTTCCTCGACGAAGGCATCTTGATGGAGGAAGGCAAACCGGCCGACTTGCTTCTCAACCCGCAAACCGACCGCGCAAAACGCTTCTTAGAAAAAGTCTTATAACTGAAACGATCCATCTGACACCAGAAAGGGAGGATTTCAATGAAGATCACCTACTATGGCCACGCGACCGTGCAACTCGATATCGACGGGACATCCGTCTTAATCGATCCGTTCCTGACGAGCAATCCGCATACGGACGTCGACCCGGCGAGTGTCAAAGCAGACTATATCTTGCTCACCCACGCCCATTTTGACCATATCGAAGACGTCGAATTGATTGCGAAACAGACGGGCGCAACGATTGTCGCGACACACGAGCTGGCGACATATTATGAGAAGAAGGGTTTTTCGGTCCACGGCATGAACATCGGGGGCGGCCATTCGTTCGCGTTCGGCCGCGTCACGATGACGCAGGCGTTCCATAGCTCGAGTCTCGACATGGGCGACGTCCCGGTCTATATGGGAATGCCGGGCGGGTTCATCATCGAGACGAACACACTCACGGTGTACCACGCCGGGGACACGGCGCTATTTTCGGATATGAAACTGTACGGCGAACGCTTCGAGATTGACGTCGCCTTCCTCCCGATCGGGGATAACTTCACGATGGGACCGGTCGACGCACTCGATGCGGCGCACTGGCTCCAAGCGAAACGAGTCGTCCCAATCCATTTTGATACGTTCCCGCCCATCAAACAAGACGCACGGGCGTTCTGCGATCAATTGCACCAACGTGGTCTCTTGATTGAGCCGAACACGACGATTGAGATTTGATGATGCATCCAGCGGTGCTCGAGACCGAACGGTACGTGGCGAAGCTGCATGCCGGAGACCATACCGGCCATGATATGGCCCATCTCGACCGCGTGCGCCGTTTGACGACGCATCTCGCGGAAGGCGAAGCGGTCGACGGTCTCGCTTTGACGCTCGCGGCGCTCTTGCATGATGTCGAGGATGAGAAGCTTGGACGTGATAAAGGTCTCGTCGCACGTCACCTTGACACGTTACCGATCGACCCCGAACAACGGGCTCACGTCCTGACGATGATTGACGAGTCGTCCTTTTCAAAAGGACGGTCCCCGTCGTCACGTGAGAGCGCGATGCTGCAAGACGCCGACCGGCTCGACGCGATTGGGGCAATCGGCATCGCCCGGACGTTCCAATTTGCCGGCGCACGTGGCAATAGCCTCCACGGCGAGGGTGACTCGAAAAGCGCGATCGCTCATTTCGAGGAGAAGTTGCTCCGGCTCGCGAATCAAATGCATACGGAACGGGCGAGACGAATCGCCCGGGACCGCCACGCGTTCATGGTTACTTTTTTGGACCGGTTCGAAGCGGAATGGACAGGGCAAGACATATGAAACGGCCGAGGAATCTCTCGGCCGTTTTTTGGTTAGAACGGATGTTTATTTAGCCAATGGCCACCGTCAAGGGAAATGCATTCCCCGTTCAAATAGCGCATCTCGTCCGACGCCATCCAAAAGGCGAGGTCGGCAATCTCTTCCGGTGTCCCGAACCGTCCGAGCGGCACATTGCGGCGGATGCGCTCGACTTCTTTGACGTGGACGGCTAGTTTGTCGGCTCCACCTGTCCGCTCGATTGGCCCCGGGCTAATCGCGTTCACACGCGCCCCGAACTGATATCCCCATTCGACGGCGAGCGTTCGCGTCAAATTGAGCACACCGGCCTTGGCGGCCGCGCTCGGTGCGACACCGGCGCCCGCTTGCCAGGCATACGACGCGACCATGTTGATGATGGAGCCGTCACGCAGTTGCTCCCGTTCCCAATGCTTGCCGAGAACGTGGGTGCAGTTGAACGTCCCGTTCAAGACGATGTCGATGACGCTCGTCCATCCGTTCGGCGTCAAGTCGAGCGTCGGGCAGACGAAATTACCGGCAGCGTTGTTAACGAGCGCGTGCACTGGACCGAACCGTTCAATGATTTGATCGAGCGCAACGGCACACCCCTCATAGTCACGCACATCGTGTTGCACGGCTATCGCCGCTCCGGCCCCGATGGTCTCCAGTTCGCCCATTGCTTCTTGTAGCCGCTCCTCGTTGCGGCCGCTGATGGCGACGTTCCAGCCCTCGGTCTTGAATTTTAGCGCCATCGCCTTGCCCATCCCCGATGAGCCACCTGTGATCCAAATCGTTTTCATACAAATCCCCCTTTGGAATGAATGGTCGTTCAGTTTATGTATTCGCTCAGCGAAGGGGGGATTCCTGCAAAAAAAGTGACGGCCGTTGGGCCATCACTTCAACTGCTCTAAATAGGTCAATCCGAGTTCACGGTCGATGCGATACATCTTCCCGGCGACTTTCTCGCCCCAATACGGGTCCGAGGCGTAATTGACGTTGACGCCTTCTTGTTTATTGCCAGGGAACGGTCCTCGGTCATAGGCGCCCGTCACGTACTTTTCGGCGAATAAACGAGCCGCCGCATCGATGCTCGCCTCGACAGACGGATAGGAGGCCGCATTTCCGCTCGGGTCGTTGTCGGTCGCCTGGAAGCCGAACAAGTTATTCTTTTCCCGGGCGATGGCTGACGTACCGAATCCGGACTCGTGTCCGGCGACGGCCATGAGGAACAAGGCGTTGATGCCGAACTCTGCCTCGGCATCTTTGAAGGCGTCGCCTTTACCAGCGAGCGGGCTGTCGTCGAGTGAGCCGAGGAAGGCGTCGAGCTCGCGAGCCGAATACGGTGCCTTCGACGCGATCGAGGCGAACTGGTATGGCGAATCGAACACGTCGCGCACGTCCTCCGTATAATAGCGGTCGGACGACTGTTGCGGCGCCGGTCCGACGAGGAACGTCCCGGCCAAGTTGCCGTTCGCCTCGACGGTATGGAACACTTGTCCGTCCCGCATCTGATAGAAGCCGCGACGCTCGACGACGGCGTCTGGATAAAGCGTCATGTCGGCCGGCTTCACGTAGACGTCGGCGCCGGAAATGTTCACCAACAAATGCTTGTCGGCCGTCTGCACGAGACGGAGGCGGGTCCCACCGGCGACATACGACTGCCGTTTCTTAAACTCGGCGTCTTGATACAAGTTCGTGATTCGGTCGGTCGGGGTGACGGCGATACCGGTACCTATGAAGTCGATGACGTCGCCTGACGCATCGAGCAGGGCCCGGTTGCCCCCACGTTCCATATAGTCCCGCGCCTCGTCGAGTGACTCAAATGATCGGGTCGAGACGTCCCCGCTGTCATAGGTCTGAACGGTATACGAGCCGCTCGGACGGTCTTGGAGCCAAAGGAAACCTAAAACGGCGAGGGCGAGCGTGAGCAGCGTGGGAATCACGCCACGTTTTTTTCTTTTCAATACGATCACTTCCAAACATATGGATTGCCAAACGGAACAAACTAGTGAACAATTTTGTGAGAGAGGAGGAGATTTTATGAAAATCGGATCACGTACGCTCAAGACGGCGGCAGCAGCCGGGATCGCCATGCTCATCTCCGAGACGATTCATCTCGATTACTACGTCTTCGCAGCCATCATCGCCATCCTCAGTATTCAGGAGACACGGAAAAAGTCGTTTCGGGCTTCCTATGAGCGGGTCATGGCCAGCCTGATTGCAATCGGCATGGGGGCATTGATGTTCACCTTGCTCGGTTATTCACCGGCGACGCTCACACTTTATTTTGTCATGTTCATCCCACTCGTTCAACAGCTCAAACTGCAGGACGGCATGATCACGAGTGTCGTCATCTTGACCCATCTATATACGGAAGGGCAGTTCTCGCTCGATTTGTTCGTGAACGAGCTGTTATTGATCGCCATCGGCGTCGGGGTCGGACTCGTCGTCAACATGTATATGCCGACACTTGATAAAGAGATCGAGCGCATCAAAGACAATATCGACCGGGCCCTCGCCGTTCACTTTTATGATGTGGCCGCCTGTGTCGAGACGGGCGTCTATAACGACCATTCGATGATGCTCTTGAAGACGCGGGATTATTTGAAACAAGGGAAAGACCTCGCGCTCCGTCGCATGGGGAACTCGATTGGGAAGCGGAACGAGGACATGGATTACCTGTACTTCCGAATGCGGGAGCGGCAATATGACATCTTGAAGCGCATCGCCGAGAACTCACGGGAGATCACGATGGTCGTCAATGAGGCCAAACCGGTCGCGACGTTCCTTCGGCGCGTCGGCGACAACGTCAACCAACGGGCCGACGCTTCGACGTTCCTACGGGAGCTCGAAGAGACGATTGAGCATTATCGAAAAAACGTACCCCTCCCCACGTCGCGTGAGGAATTTGAGGTACGTTCATCGTTATTAAATATTTTGTCGGACGTGAAAAGCTACTTGATTTTAAAAGAGCGGTATATCCTGCTGTTACAGGAACATGGCCACCCCGGACAAAAACGTGCTCAATAAAAAGATGGATACGATGACGACGACACCGATTTGAATGATGCGTTGACGCTTTTTCTGTTTCTTACTCATGACGTTCCTCCAAATGTGTTTGTCCTCATTGTACAGAATGGAAAAGGTTCGTGCAAACGGCACGAGTTTGTTATAATAACCTAGAAATGTTTGGATGGAGGGATGTTTTCATGGTAAACGAGAAACGAGTGCTTGACACATTTTTACAACTGGTCGGGATCGACTCAGAGACGAAAGAAGAAGCAGTCATCTGTGAGCATTTAAAGGCGGTCTTCACAGAGCTCGGATGCGACGTCTATGAAGACGATGCGTCGACGAAAACGGCTCATTCAGGTAACAACTTGATTATTACGCTACCGGCGACGAAACAAGGCGTCGACCCGATCTATTTCACGGCGCATATGGATACGGTCACACCTGGTAAAGGGATCAAGACGAGTATTCAAGACGGTTACGTCGTGACGGATGGGACGACCATCCTCGGGGCGGATGATAAAACCGGATTGACGGCGATGATCGAACTCGTTCGCGTGTTGACGGAACAAGCGATTCCACACGGTCAAATCCAGTTCGTGATCACAGTCGGAGAAGAATCTGGGCTCGTCGGGGCAAAAGTGCTCGATCTTTCGAAAATTGATGCGAAGTTTGGATTCGCGCTCGATTCGGATGGCCCGGTCGGCGACATTATCGTCGCAGCACCGACTCAGGCGAAAGTGAACGCCAAAATCTATGGCAAGACGGCTCATGCCGGTGTAGCCCCGGAAAAAGGTGTATCGGCGATTCAAATCGCGGCGAAAGCAATCGCGAAGATGAAGTTAGGTCGCATCGATGATGAGACGACGGCAAACATCGGACGCTTCGAAGGCGGCCGTGCCACGAACATCGTCTGCGACTACGTCGAAGTCCTCGCCGAGGCGCGTTCATTGATTCATGAAAAGATGGAAGCACAAGCCGAAGCGATGAAACAAGCGTATCTTGACGCAGCTGAAGAACATGGCGGACGTGCGGAAGTCGACATCGACATCATGTACCCAGGCTTTAAGTTCGAAGAAGGGGACGAAGTCGTCGAAGTGGCGAAAGCAGCCGCGACAGCGATTGGCCGTCCAATTCGAATCTTGCATTCGGGCGGCGGTTCTGACGCCAACGTGATTGCCGGCGGTGGGATTCCGACCGTCAACCTTGCTGTCGGATATGAAGAAATTCATACGACGAACGAGCGTATGCCACTCGTCGAACTGTACAAGTTGGTTGAATATGTCGTTCAAATTGTCGAGCTCGTCGCGACACCTAAAACGAAATGAAAAAGAGCCGACGTGATGTCGGCTCTTCCTATGTGTTCGAGCTATTATGCGGCGAACTCCAACGATTCTAAAACGAGTTCGTCTGAACAGTGAAGTTCCATCGCTATGTCGTGAATGAGGATTGAGGTGCCTAATTCTTGTTGGTGTTTGCGATTCATTGAAGTCGCCCGTTCCCGGATCTGTTGATAGATCGAGTCGGAATGTTCAACTTTCTTCATCACGGATCACATCCTTTTTCAACGATTGCCTACAGTATAGCATGGAATGGACGACAAGAAAGGACAATATTATTTATGAAGTTACAATTTTTAGGAACTGGCTCCGGTATGCCGTCGAAACAACGGAACGTCTCGGGGTTGGCACTTACGCTTGCGAAACAGACGTGGCTTATCGATTGTGGCGAGGCGACCCAGCACCAAATGTTGCATACGAAAGTCAAGCCGCGCAAAGTCTCAGCCGTCTGGGTGACACACCTTCACGGGGATCACGTCTTCGGTCTGCCCGGGTTTCTGTCGACGCGCTCGGCGCTCGACGGATCGAGCCCGCTCACCTTGTATGGACCGAAAGGCATCAAGAAATGGCTCGAGTTGACGATGAAAGTAACCGGTTCTTATCTCGGCTATGATTTGACGATTGTCGAGTACGAGGACGGCGATACGTTCGAACAGGACGGGCACATCGTCACGGTCAGACGGCTTGAACATCGCTTTCCGTCTTATGGATTCCGCATCGAAGCGCCGGAACGACCGGGCGCATTGCTCGTCGAAAAAGTGAAGGCGCTCGGCATCCCGAGCGGACCGATTTATCGGACGATCAAGCAGTCTGACACGTTCGAGTTTGAAGGGAAAACGTACGCCTCTAAAGAATACGTCACTGACACGGTTGCCGGACCGGTCGTGGCGATTCTAGGCGATACGGTCCCTTGTCCGAACGCAGCCATCCTCGCTACTGGCGTCGACGTGCTCGTTCATGAAGCGACGTTCATGCAAGCAGAGGCGAAACTCGCCCGTCAATACGGCCACTCGACGACAGTTGAGGCGGCAACGCTCGCAAAAACGGCGCAAGTTGGCCGTTTGATTGTCACGCATATCTCGGCCCGCTATCAAGGTCGAGACGAGGCGTTTGTGGATGAAGTGCGCACCGTGTTTCCAGACAGCCATGTAGCGACTGACTTCTTCGAGTTTACAGTGGGGGATTAACGTGACAGTACAACTATACGTATGGCTAGGCTTTTTCGTCATCAGTACGTTGCTAGGTTTACGCTTAAATCAACTGAAAGAACCGGAACCAAACTTTCTTATCAAATTTTTATTTTTCTCATTGCTCGGGATCGTTTCATTCCCGATTGGTGGCTTTCATATTCCAATCGGATTCCTGATGTCGTTCTTATTCTTCCCGAAACGCAATAGCCGCTATAAATGGTACGGGGCGCTCGTCGGATTCTTTTTCTTCATCGTCCTCTTGTTCGTCCCACTCTTTGATCAATCTGAATTCCGGGCCGAGTCACAACAGATTGGAACGGTGTCGATTCAAGACGAGACGTTTGACGAGATGACGGACAACATTCTGCGCCGGATCAACAGTGAGTCCATCAAACTCGACCGAAGCAAAATGATTTTCAGCGAGGACGGTGAACTCCGTTCGCTCGAATATTTGCTCATGGTCGAACGCGCAAATTCGTATCAACAGATTCGAATCAACTACGACGAATCGGGCGAGCTGACGTATCGTCAAGTCGATGAACTGAATAAGGACTCGGGAAGTGCGTTCTTCGAGAAACTCGTCGACTTTGAACATATGCTCGACGCGATCCGGAAACCGGCCTGGTCTGAATTCACGACACAAGTCGATGCCCCGTTCCTCCAGTTCTCATTCGATGGGCTGTACGACATGTACACGTTCGAGAACGAATCGATGCTCATGATCAATCGGGATAATCGCCTCGTCAAGTTCTGGTTGCAACGCGAGCCGGTGCTCGCCAACAGCATTCAATTGTCGGGATTGAGCCAGCAAGGGCGGACGACGGGTGAGAAATACACGATTCTATACAACTACTCTATCCATCAACGAGAGGATTTGACTGATTTATGAAAAAATTGCTTCTGATGAGTTTACTTGTCCCGCTTTTGACCGCATGCGGAGGAGATACGACATCGACCGAGGAAGCGGCTTGTGATGTCGAGCCGACGATTTCTGTTTACAATGCGGCGACCGAAGAGACGCTGTTCAATGAGAAGAGTGTCTGCTTAGAAGAAGGGGCGACGGTACTCGATGCCCTTGAAGCGACCGAGCTTGACATTGAATCGGTCGGCGACGGAGACATGACTTATGTCACGGCCGTTGACGGGATTGAAGAGAAGTCGGCCGGACAATCCTCAGGCTGGGTTTACGCCTTCAATGGTAGCCCGGGCGATGAAGGCGCCGGAGCCAAAGAAGTCGAATCGACCGACATCATTCAATGGCGGTTTGAAGAAGATGCGATTTCTTTCTTCGAATGAGGCAGATTGGGAGCGCAGACATCCGGTCACGCTCCTTTTCTTCTTACTCGTCCATTTGTACGTGTTGACATACTTGAATGACTCGATTTGGCTCCTCCTCGGTCTGTTCGGTTTGTTACTGATGGAACGACGGTTTCCACTGGCGATGCTCGGTGTTATCCTCGCGTTCTTATTGATTTCACTTGCCCCATTCGTTCTCGGTTGGAGGATTTCGGTCGGTGGTGTCACAAATCAATTGATTCCACTCGCGACTTTTTTGTTCGGTATGATTTGGGTCAATCGATTCATGCGCCTCGAGCGTTTATTGCCGTTCTTGAACAAATGGCCTCGTTCGACAAGGTTGCTGTACGGCGGTTGGGCGCTCGTCCCGACGATGGAACGGGCGGTCCGTTTATCGTTGGCCAGTCATCCGCGACGTGACTGGCAAGAGGCCGTCGTCGTCGGTATCGACAGCCAACGCCTCGAGCCGGTATATGTGACGAATCGGATGAGACGCTTCGAACGACATGACTGGGGCCAATGCCTCGTCCTCGCTAGTTTCGGGGCGACTGCGGCTATGGTCACACCGGTTGTTTGGCTTCTGTATCCATATTTGACGAAGGGAGGGGTGCGCGATGCGTTGGTTATCCTTGGCAGACGGACGTGATGAATTCGAGGAGTGGGTGAGGGAAGAACAAGCGCGAGTCGTTCGCCTCGACACTCCGCTTGCTGGGAAAGTCGCATCGCTCATTTCTGGGAGTGACGCCCTGCGAGGAGCCGAACTGGCTGCCATTCTTCAAATCGATCATCTATTTCATAAGCGATTCGACGAGTGCTCAAGTGGGGAACGGCAACTCGTCCGAATCGCTCACGCACTGGCCGATTCATCCGAGGCGATTGTCTTAATCGAGCCGTTTCGACATTTGGATCGGTTTCGGGTCGAGCATTTGACGATGTTGCTCAGCAGGTTGACCGGGCTCGGCGTTCGGATTGCATACACGGACAGGGCGCGCGAACATACCCCATCCGACCCGTTTCACGTCAATCCGACCATGAATCAGCCCCAACTTGTCGTGACGGACGTGTCCTATCGCCATCCGTTGCAGGCTTCCTATGCGGTCGAGCATGTGTCATACGAGGCGAAGCAGGCAGGACTGACCATCTGTATCGGAACGAACGGGAGCGGGAAATCGACGTTGCTCGAATTGATTGCCAAAAGCGTGCGTCCCTTGTATGGGAAGGTTAAATGGGGCGAGCGGCCGGTTTATTTACCGGCCGAGCAAGAGTACGGCCCGTTCCCGCATGCGGCGAATCGTCGCGTCGCTCAACTGCAGGCCGTCTTCGATTCTGAAGCTTCGCTGTTCTTGTTGGATGAGCCAAGCGTGGGCTTGACCGAGCAAGAGCGCTCTCAGTTTGAACGAGCGTTAACCGAGAAAGCCATGACAGCACATGTTTTGTGTGCGACGCATGATGAGCAACTGATTCAGGCGGCAGACCGCATCCTTTGCCTGTCGAACGGTACGATTGTCTTCGATGGCGATTTAGCCGAGTATAGGAAACGGAGTGCGCTATGGTCACATACGTCCTCATCCTAATCATTGCGGCGGCGATCATGTCAAGATTTGAGCGGACGGACATCCCGATTGCCGTTCTGACACAGATTCTCGCGCTTGCCGTCATCGGGCGCTGGTTATTCGTGGCCATCCCGAACGTGCAACCGTCGACGGCGTTGCTCATGTTGACGGCCTTGTATTTCGGGTTCACGAGCGCCGCGATGCTGGCGTTGTTCGTCCCGATTTTATCGGGACTGTTGCTCGGACTCGGTCCGTTCGTCTTGTTTCAATTTTTAGGATGGCTTCTCGTCGTACTCGTCGTCATTTTACTTAAACCACTGCTTCGTCACTCGCGGTGGCTCCTAGCTTTAGTAGGTCTGGGGGCCGGTTTTCTCTTCGGCTGGACGGCCAATCTTTCGTTCGCGGAGGTCATCGGGGCCGACTTCGTCAAACTGCTCGTGCTCAGTCTACCGTTCGATGTGGCCCACGGCATCGGGAACGCCGTCTTCCTCATCTTGTTGCATGACTTGTTCGTTCGCATATTTGTGCGGGAAGACGGGTAACAAGTAGGTATCACACGAGTGAGGTGACACGTGCATGAGCGGATACGTCAATCTGGTTGAAATCGGTTGGTTTCTTTTCATCGGACTGTTGTTTATGGGGCTCAATCTGTTTTTGATGTCACGTCGGCTGCTACGGACGCGCTACGGGATGCTCAGTATCCTCGGGGCCAGCGTTTGGCCGGCACTCATGATCGTCTTGTCCGTCCAAGGTGGAAGCGTCCTCGGCGGGCTGACGGAACGGGCGCTCACCCTCGAAAGCACCTTGGCTTGGTCGGTCGTCGTGGCGACGACACTGATGGTGTGTATTCCGGGCATAACACTCATCCGGCGCATGATTCAGTTGGCGCGGTCATAATCAAATCACATAAAGCAGGAGGAAGTCCCCCGGGGGACCTCCTCCTTTTTTAACGTGCATACATGGGTTAAATCGTCGAGACGTCTTCCGATCCAGCATCTGATGGTTTTTGGAAGCGGCGCAAAATCTCAAGGCTGACTGCGCGTGGCATGAGCTTGGCCGCGGCGACAAGCAGTTGGTTCGACACACCCGGCACGATGACGCGTTTGTTGGTCATGACGCCTTTATAGCCGAAGAAAGCGACGAGATGAGACGGCATTTTTGACACCATCATCTCGCTGCCGGCCCGATTGAAGAATCCGGTATCGGTTGGACCTGGACAGAGGACACTCACGTGCACGCCTGTTCCTTTCACTTCGGCATGGAGCGCCTCGGTGAGCGATAACACGTAGGCCTTCGTCGCGTAGTAGACCGCCATATACGGACCAGGTTGGAAGGCGGCGACCGATGCGACGTTCAACACATAGCCATGATTCCGTTCCACCATGCCCGGCAAATAAGCTTTCGTCAATTCGGTCAAGGCGTTGACGTTCAAACGGACCTCTTCGGCCTCGGTCTCGGCATCGAGCTCGATAAACTCGCCGGCCGTTCCGAAACCGGCATTGTTGATTAAAAAGTCGACCGTCAGTCCGGCATCGGCGATTGCACTCGTCAATCGTTTTACGGCTTGGTGTTCAGACAAATCGAGGGCGAAGACGTGTACGCTGACACGGTAACGTTTCTCCAGTACTTTTTTTAATTCGTGCAACCGAGGCTCGTTGCGAGACACGAGGATACAATCAAATCCATCCCGGGCCGCTAACACGGCAAGATCGAGTCCGATTCCTGTCGAGGCTCCAGTAATTAAGGCTGTTTTTGTCAAAATCGTCCACTCCTTCGATATAAAAAGTCATACATTGTTACTGATTTCTTCACGAGTTGTTAAATTCCTGCTCGGCCGCGACGTCAAAACGTATGCTAGAGTATAGCAAGAATATGTGATTAGACTCACAAAGTGAGGAGAAGAAACCAGATGATGATACAGCTAGTGACTACAGCACAGGGCGTCGAGCAAGCAGAAGCGCTGATTATGGCGGGCTCTGACCGCATCTATATCGGAGAAGCAACATACGGGTTACGCCATAAGGGAGACTGGTCGTTGGAGGCTGTGCGAGAAGTCACAGCGATTGCCCACCGTTATGGCAAAGAAGTGACCGTCGCCGTCAATAATTTGATGCACAATCATCAGATTGAGACGCTGCCTGACTATTTATCGGCTTTAAAAACAATCGGGGTTGACAGTGTGACGGCCGGTGACCCGGGCGCCATCCGCTTAATCCGTAATGCAAATATCCCCTATTGGTATGATGCTCAAACGCTCGTCACGTCGGCCCGACACATTCAATTTTGGGGCAAACGCGATGCGATCGGGGCAATCGCGGCCCGTGAAGTGACGTTGACTGAACTCGGGCTGATTCAACAGCAAATCGGATTGCCGGTCGAAGTCCAAGTGTACGGACCGACGTGTATCCATCATTCGAAACGTCCGCTCTTGACGAACTACTTCAATGAGATTGGCCGATCGAACACGTTGGCAGAAGCACGCGAATATTATGTGAGCGAACCATCGGATGCGGACAGCCGCTATCCGGTGTATGAAGACGAAAACGGGACGCATGTGTTCTCTGAGGATTTGACGCTTATGGGACAACTGCCCACTTTAATAACAGGCGGCCTACACACGTGGAAGCTCGAGGGTTGGCACGCGGGTGATGCATTCGTTGATATCGTCCGCTTGTTCGATAAGGCCCGCTCAGATTTATTGAACGGTCGATTCGACCGTCTCGTCATGGAACGGCGTCTCGCCGAACTGCAGCCGGAACAATTCCGGCTCGGGACGGGACTATTGTTACGAAATCCAGAAGAGATCAAGTGAGGGATTGAGATGAAAAAACGTCCAGAATTATTAGCACCGGCCGGCAACTTAGAAAAATTGAAGATGGCGATTTTGTATGGGGCCGATGCGGTCTTTATCGGGGGACAACAGTTCGGACTCCGCTCTCGGGCCGGCAATTTTGGGTATGACGAGATGGCCGAAGGCGTCGCGTTCGCCCATGCGCGCGGGGCAAAAGTGTATGTCGCCGCGAATATGGTGACCCATGAAGGCGATATCGATGGCGCGGGCGAGTTCTTTTGCAAGCTTCGCGATATCGGCATTGATGCCGTCATCGTGTCCGACCCGGCCATGATTGAGGTATGCCTCACGGATGCGCCGGGACTTCCGGTCCATTTGTCGACGCAGGCGTCAGCGACGAACTATGAGACGCTCCGCTTTTGGCAAGAGGAAGGATTGGAGCGAATCGTTCTCGCCCGCGAAGTATCGATGGAAGAAATCAAAGAGATGAAACGGCAAGTCGATGTCGAAATCGAGACGTTCGTCCATGGGGCGATGTGCATCTCGTACTCGGGACGTTGCACCTTATCGAACCATATGGCGCTCCGCGATGCGAACCGGGGTGGCTGTGCCCAGTCGTGCCGTTGGAAGTACGGATTCTTTGAGGCGGACGAACTGTTGACTGACGAGATGGCAGCACGCGACGAGGAACCGTTCTCGATGAGCTCGGTCGACTTGGCGATGGTACGTCACATTCCGGACTTGGTCGACGCTGGCGTCGACAGCTTGAAAATTGAGGGACGGATGAAATCGATTCACTATGTGGCGACCGTTTGTAACGTCTATCGTCAAGTCATCGACGCGTACTGTAATGACCCCGAGGGCTTCGAGTTTAATCCGGCGTGGGAAGAAGAAATCTGGAAAGCGGCACAACGAGAACTCGCGACCGGATTCTATTACGGCGTCCCGACCGAGAACGAGCAACTATTCGGTAAGCCGCGCGCCATCCCGCAATATGCATTCGCGGCACGCGTCATCGCGTATGAACCGACGACAAAAATAGCGACACTCGAGCAACGAAACCATTTTCGGCGCGGGGAAGAAGTCGAGTTCTTCGGTCCCGGCTTCGTCCGTTTCTCGCAGCGCATCGATGAGCTGTACGATGAGTCGGGAGAAAGCCTCGAGACGGCGAACCAGGCGATGATGACGGTACGTGTCAAGGTCGAGCAACCGGTCGCGACCGATTTCATCATGCGCAAGCGAAAAGCCGGCGTCGTGAACACACCTGTGCCGAGCCCGGTCTGACACATCCGGCAAGACAACATAGTCGACCGTTCCATCCAATCTTGCTAACCTGTTAACATAGACGACAAAGGGGATGGAAGCATGAATCAGAATACGGAGCAGCTCCGGACCGATCCAATCGGACGCCTGCTGTTCAAACTGTCGCTACCGGCAATGATCGGGATGCTGGTGACGGCACTGTACAACATCATTGATACAATCTTCGTCGCCCGTGGCATCGGGTCGACTGCCGTGGCTGCCATCGGGATCGCCTTTCCGATTCAAATGATTCTGATGGCCGTCTCGAGCGCTGTCGGTTTGGGCGGGGCATCCATCAGTTCAAGGAAACTCGGCAAAGGCGACGATGCCGGTGCCGCCGTCACGTTTTTGAACGTGCTCGTCCTCGTCGGTGTGTTCGCCGCTTTTGCGGTCAGTTCCGCCTTTTTCATGTTGGATGACATCTTGAAAGTGTTCGGAGCGACGTCGGCCATCATGGAACTGAGCCGACAATACTTATCGGTCGTGCTCATTAGCTCTCCGTTCTTCATGTTCACACTCGCGGCGAGCGCGATGGTACGGGCTGAAGGACAGGCGCCTTATCAGATGAAAGTGATGCTCACGACCGTTGTCGTCAACTTGGTGACGACGCCGCTATTCATCTTCACGTTCGGCTGGGGCATTTACGGGGCCGCTTGGTCGACGGCGCTCGCTCAAGTCGTCGGGTCTGTGCTCATGCTCCGTTTCTTCTTCTCAAAAAATCGCCGCACCGAGCTCGATTTCCAATGGCGGAAGTTTCGATTACGGTTCGGCGAATTGAAGGAGATTATGGCGATCGGCTCATCTTCGTTCATCATGATGGTCTCCCAGTCGATTTTATTCGTCGGGGTCAACGTCATGCTCGGAACGTACGGCGGGACCGAGGAACTTGCCATCTTTGCGATTATCAATAAATTCATGGCGCTCGTCGGGATGCCGATTATGGGCATTGTCCAAGGCATGCAGCCGATTGTCGGTTACAATTTCGGCGCCAAACAATTCGACCGGATGAGGGAAACGATTTGGACGGCAATGCGGGCTGGAATTGCCATCGCCGTCATCATCTGGTTGACGCTCCAGTTGATTCCGGAACAACTGATGCGCATGTTCACAACCGACGCCAACTTGATTGCCGGCGGCGTGACGGCGATTCATGTGTTGTTCGCCGTCTCGTTCCTCCCGAGCGTCCAAATGCTCGTCAACGGCATCTATCAATCGCTCGGGAAGGCTCGGGTCGCGATGTTCTTGTCGCTGTCGCGGCAGACGCTCTATACGATTCCACTCGTCTTCATCCTGCCGAACTTCTTCGGCGTGTTCGGTGTCTGGCTCGCGTTCCCAATCGCTGATGCGATGACCTTCCTGACAGCGGTCGGGATGGCTGTTTGGGATCGCAAGCTCTTATTCCGCCCGTCAGAAGACGAAATCGAAGCGAAAGCAACCAATTTATGAAGCGACGTCCGTTCTTGTGGAGCGGGCGTCTTCTTTTAGGAACAAGTAAATTCCGCCGAGCAGGACGGCCGCACCGACCCATTGCATCACGCCGAGACGCTCGTCGAAGAAGACGAACCCGAAAAGCATGCCCCACAATGCCTCGCCAAGGATGGTGATGCTGACAACGGTCGCACTGACACGGGCGAGCGCATAGTTGAACAAGTTATGTCCTAAAATCGTCGGGAAGAAGGCGAGGGCGAGGAAATACCACCAGTTGACCGATTCGAACGCGGTGAACGTCGTCCCCCGGACGAGAAGCATGAAACAGAGGACGACCGCTGCGACGAGATAGACGCTGAACGAGTATGTATTCGTGTTCATCTCGGTCCGGACGTGTTGGCCGACGAGCCAATAGCCGGCGATGAGCAGAGCAGCGATTAAAGCGAGCAAGTCCCCGAACAGCGCTTCACGTCCGAGTTGAATGTCGCCTGCTGCGACAAGCATACCTCCGAAGACAGCGATGAGCGAGAAGGCTAACCCTTTCCGGGTCGGATTCTTTTTAAAAATCAAGGCGTTCCCGATTAAGACAAAAATCGGGCTCGAAGTGACGAACAGCGTCGAGCTAGCGACGGTTGTATAATCGAGCGATAAAAACCAGAGCCAAAAATGGAACGCGAGCAACGTCCCGCTGAGGAGCAAGGCATATCGCGTCATGAGTCGTGTCCCGAGGAGCGATTTGAAATCGACGAAGGGCAACAACATCAGGCACGTGATCAGCATACGGTAAAACGCGGCCGTCTCGGCCGGTGCGGACGTCCATTTGACGAACAAGACGCTCGTCGATAAAAAGAAGACGGCGGCGAATAAGATAAGATAAGACAAGAGACATCCCCCTTTATGTTGTACATACTCTTCTAATGATATTATAGAATAGATAAGAAAATACATTCTTTCTCGAAAGTGTCGTTCCGACGAGATTTCGGATGACTGTGAAAGTAGGGATCCTATGAGATTAATTATTGCGGAGAAACCGTCGCAGGCCCAAAAACTGGCTGCGCCGTATCCATCAAAAAAGAAAAAAGACGAGATTGAGATCGCTTCATGTGCCCGGTTCCCAGAAGGCGCCATCGTCGTCTGGGCGGTCGGTCACTTATGCGAGCTGCAAGAACCGTCCCATTATAAGCCGGAATGGAAGTCTTGGAAATATGAGTCGCTCCCAATCGTGCCGGACCGATTCGACTATCGCATCTCGAAAGGCAAGTCGAAACCGTTCCAGACGATTAAGAAATGGCTGCACGACCGGTCCATCACCGACGTCATCATCGCATCCGATGCCGAGCGGGAAGGAGAAGCAATCGTCCGTCTCATTTTACGGCTCGCCGGCAATCAAAAACCTTTGTCGCGCCTATGGATCTCGAGTTTGACCGAGCAGGCGGTCGACCGTGGTTTCGCCGCACTGCTACCAGGCGACCAGACGGTCCCGTACTATCACGAAGCAATGAGTCGCGCCTGTGCCGACTGGCTCGTCGGCATGAACGCATCAAGAGCGTATACAACGCTGTTGAAGACGATCGGCATCGAGGACGTGTTTTCGCTAGGCCGTGTCCAGACTCCGACGCTCGCTTTGATTGTCAATCGCGAACGTGAGATTAAACAGTTCGTCCCAGAGCCGTATTTTGAGGTCGAGGCGACGCTTCAAAAAGGACGCGGCACGTTCAAAGCGAAATACACGCTCGGTAAGACGACGAAACTAAAGACTCGCGAACAAGCCGACGCGGTCGTCAACCGGGCGACCGGGACGGCGATTGTCCGTTCGATTGACAAAGAGGACAAGACGGAATACCCGCCGTTTTGGTTCAGTTTATCGGGTTTGCAGGCCGAAGCCGGCAAGCGGTTCGGCTTCGGGGCGAAGAAGACGCTCGACATCGCTCAAAAGCTATATACGAAAGGATGGATCAGTTATCCGCGGACTGACTCAAGTTTCGTCACACCGGACGAGGCGACGTTGTTCCCACAGACGAAAGCAAGGCTATTGAAGTCGGCGGCCTATGCCGAGTTGAAAGACGTGTTGACCGAGAACCCGTCCCGGAACAGCCGCTACGTCAACGCGAAAAAGGTCAGTGATCACTATGCGATCATCCCGACCGAGGCGTGTGGCGATGTGGCCCGACTTAGCGGGGATGAGGCAAAACTATACGATTTGATTAACCGTCGCTTTCTTGCGGCGTTCGCCCCTCCGGCCAAGCTTGAGAAAACGACGGTCGACCTCATGGACGGCGACGACCTGTACCGGGCAAAAGGGACGGTCGTCGTCAGTGCCGGCTATCGTCAAGTCGTCGAGATGAAGTCCAAAGACGTCGAACTCCCGGCGCTCACACTCGGGGAGCCGTTGACGGAAAAGAAAGTCGAAGTATTATCGAAACAAACGGAGCCACCGAAACGGTATACAGAAGGCGCGCTCATCATGGCGATGAAGGTGGCCGGTAAGCAGCTCGATGATGAAGAACTGATTCATATCATGAAAGAAGTCGAGGGGCTTGGAACCGAGGCGACACGAGCCAATATTATCGACGGATTGAAGAAGCGGGGCTATGTCGACCTACAAAAGAAAGAGCTCGTCCCGACCGATAAAGGGCGCTTGTTGATTGACGTGCTCGGTGACAGTATCCTTGCTTCACCGGCCATGACGGCCAAATGGGAGAAACGTCTCAACGAAATCGGGCAGGCATCGGCTTCGGCCGCCGAATTTATCGACCAGGCGAAAAAGATGTCGATTCATCTCGTCGAAGAGGCGAAAGCGCGAGTCGAGACGGCGAACCCGGAAGGCTATACGATTGAAGCACGACGTTTCGGGAAGAAGTCGGCGGCGCGGCCGAAAGCATCGTTCGGCGTCTGCCCGAGCTGTGGCAAGGGACTCGTCGAGCATGCGAAATTCATCGGTTGTAGCGGCTTTCGCGAAGGTTGCAAGTTTACGATGTCGAAACAAGTACTCGGCGTCGGAATTGCCAAAGATGAACTGAAACAGATGATTAACGGCGGGCAATCGAACGTGCACACGTTCAAAAAAGGGGACAAGACGTTCGATGCCGCGCTCTACCTTGAAAAAGGGGCACTTCGATTCGAATTTAAATAAAAAATAGAGCCATCCGCCGATGGCTCTATTTTTTCTGCTGTTCTTCTTCAGTGATGCGGCGATTGATTTCATCGTAATCGAGCACGATGTCGTCCTTGTTGTCTTTATAGGCATATCCTTTTTGAATGACAACGATTGACGCGATTAAGACGAGCAAAATAATCAAACCGCTCACAGCGAATATCCATCCCATGCGGCATTCCTCGCTTTCGTACTTCCAGTATGCCAAAAACGAACGAGATTCTCCATCTTTGAACCACTTCGAACTGTCACAGCATTGAAATACCTAATGAAGCGATTAGATATGATACAATAATATGCAGAAGAACACTGACAGAGAAAGTAGGGATGACTATGGCGATTTTGATTGTGGACGACGAACCGGTCAATACGATGGTTCTCGAACAATTATTGCATCAACATGATTATGAGACGATTTCAGTCTCGAGTGGTGAAGATGCGCTCGCGCTCCTGATGGACCCGCAAGCCCCGTCGCTATACGACCTTGTCCTGCTTGATGTCGAGATGCCAGGAATCTCTGGAATCGAGACGTGCAAACGGATTCGACAGATGAGCGGCTATGAGGAACTTCCCGTCATTATGGTCTCGGGTCGCACCGAGGAAAAGCAAATCGCAGAAGGTCTCGACGCTGAAGCGTCCGACTATACGACGAAACCGATTAAAATCACGGAACTGCTCGCGCGCATCCGCTCCGCACTCCGTTACAAAGCGGCCGTCGATGAACGCAAAAAATATGAGGCGCGGCTCCAATATGACCTCGATCTCGCACAAAAGATTCAACAGAGCGCGTTGACCCCGCCCATCAGCAACGATGAGATTGACGTCCGGGCCCTCTACTTGCCGTCTAAAAAACTGGCCGGGGATATGTATGCCTGGTTCCAGGTCGCACCGGATCGCTATGGGGTCATCATCTTCGACGTGATGGGGCATGGTGTCTCGTCGGCGTTGATTACGATGGGGATTCGGTCGATTTTGCCCGGTCTCGTCAGCAACGTACAATACCCGGTCGATGTGATGAGTGAGTTGAACCGTCAGATGACGTTCTTGTTCTCGGGAGAGGACATGCAGAGCTATTTCACGGCCGTCTATTGTTATATCGACACGACGAAGCGTCAAATCGAGTACGTCAACGCCGGTCATCCGCCGGTCATCGTGACGTCGGACTCGGGTGTGACCCGTCTCGAGACGACCGGTGTCCCGGTCGGCATGTTCGAGGAACCGAATTTTGAATCGAAGGTCATCGACATCGATCCGGGGATGACGATGCATATGTATACAGATGGATTGATGGAATGTTACAGCAAAGACATCGACGACGGCATCCGCTGGCTCGAGAAGGACGTCGCGTCATACGGGCTTGACTACGCGCGTCACGTCGCCGAACAACTCGTCCCTAAAATCGAGATCGACGATGACTTGTGTCTCGTCACAGTCAAATTGATGTAAAAAGATGGTGTCGCCGCAACGGGCAACACCATCTTTTTTTAGAAATATCGCTTGCGCCACAAAATGTAAAAGGCGAGGCTTGAGAAACCGATCATCATCGTAATGGCGAACACAAAGCCGATTGGTTGTCCTTCCCACGGCACTTGGACGTTCATCCCGAATATTCCAGAGATCATCGTCGGAATACTAAGTACGATCGTGATCGAGGCCAAGAACTTCATGACGAAGTTGACGTTGTTCGAGATAATCGAACCGAAGGCGTCCATCTTGATGCTGATGATATCGTTATAAATCGACGCCATCTCCATCGCCTGACGGTGCTCGACGAACACGTCTTCGAGCAACTCCTCGTCTTCCTCGTGCTTCTCGAGACTCGGTGTCTTGACGATGCGGTCGAGGACGCTGTCGTTCGCTTTGAGCGACGTCATGAAGTAGACGAGCGACTTCTGTAAGTTCATCAATTGAAAGATTTCCTGATTTCGCATCGAACGTTGCAACTCTTGCTCGAGCTCGTCCATGCGCCGATCGATTTGGCGAAGGAAGCGCAAGTACGTCATGCTGACTCGGTGCAAAATCTGAAAGACGAACCGGCTCCGGTAGTTCGTCCGGAACAAACGGGCTTTTCCGTTGGCGAACAAATTGAGCACGTCGAGGTCACGCGAACAGACGGTGATGAAGTGTCGTCCCGTGACGATAATCCCAAGTGGAATCGTATTATAGGCGCGTCCTGTGTCGTCTTCTTCCACATATGGGACGTCAATGATCATGAGGAGGCCCTCATCATCTTTTTCAAATCGTGGTTTTTCTTCAATATCAAGCGGGTCGTAGACGAAATCTTCAGGAATGCCGGAGGCGGCGATGACTTGATCGGCCTCATCTTTCGTCGGATTGACGAGTTGAATCCAGCTCCCTTTGTCAAAGTCTTCGATTTCGTCGACACGCCCAGATGCGTCGGTACGGTAAATCGTTAGCATAATGTTCCTCCTACCTTAGCTCAACCTAATTATAGGTAGGCGAATGGGAGAGTGCAATCGGAAAAGGAGGAGTTTTTTTGTTTTTTCTCGAAAACATGCTACAGTGGGTAGGAATGTTAGTAGGATTGAAGCAAAGGAGGGATGGAGTTGTCACAAACGCCCCATAATGCTCTGTTTAACGAAGAAAAGTTGGCGGAGCTCCATCAAATCGCTAGCGGAAATAAAGATTTCTTAAAAAAGATTGCCGAGACATATATCCGCCAATTTGAGGCGAAATTCCCGGAATTGAGACGCATGGTGCTGGAACGAAACCATGAACAAATCGAACAGCTCGCCCACTTGTTGAAAGGGGCCTCCTATTCTGTCGGCCTCGACGAGACGGCCGCCCGGTTCCATCAGCTCGAAGTGGCTGGAGAGACGAACGAGACCGAGAACCTTGAACCGATTCTCGACGACATCGAAGCCGATATGCGCCGCTTCGACCAAGAATGGGAAGCGCGCTTGAATGCATTATCATAAATAAAACGGGATTTCGCCGCAAGGCGAAGTCCCGTTTTTCGGATTAGGCTAAAAATTCGTCGAGTGTGGCAATCAACATGCCAATCTCTGGCTTCGTGATTTGGGCGTTCGCCCCGACCGCGTCGCCTTTATGTTTCAAGTCGTCCGAGATGAGCGAAGAGAAGATGATAATCGGCAGGTCGGCGAAACGATCCATCTCACGGAGTCGTTTCGTCAAATGCAAGCCGTCCATTTGCGGCATCTCGATATCGGTGATCAGCAAGTCACAATGGACGTCGCTCTGTTCGAACGCATCGAGCGCTTCCTTCCCGTTATTGAAAATCGTCGTGTTGAAATAGCCGGCGTCATCGAGCGTATCGATGATGAGCGTCCGCAACATCTCCGAGTCTTCCGCGATCCAGACGTGTTTGTTCGAGCGCTCCCGGGCACCGAGTCGTTTGACCGATTCACGGGCCATGATGTCTTTACGGGACAGTTCGAGGGCGATGCGCTCGTAGTCAAGAAGGATAATCATCTGGTCGCCTGTCTTGACGACCCCGTTCGTGATTCCTTGCATGCCGCGTGCGAGATCAGACGGCGTGTCGATCTGTTCCCAAGAGATACGCTTAATCTCTGTCACTTGATCGACGCGGAGCACCGATTTCTCTCCGTTAAACTCACAGACGATCAAGCGATCGTTGTCTCCGACGTCACGCGGATGTCCGATGACCATCGGTAAATCGATGACCGTCATGACCTCACCACGGAGCTCAATCAATCCCATGATTGCTTCCGGAGTGCCCGGGAGCGGAGTGAGGGGAAGCATCGTGATGATCTCACGTACCTTCATGACGTTAATCCCGAAAATGAACGGGCCTGACTGGAAAATAACGATCTCTAATTCGTTCGTGCCTGCCTCAAGTAAAATATTATGATCCATGCTCACTGGTGGTCCCTCCTAGTTCACGTACTCTCATCTCTTCTATCGGTCGATTTGATGAACATCTTCAGTTGAAAGTGGCAAAGTCGAGGCGGAATTGACAAAAAATTGACGAGTAACCGTTTACATTACATAAACTGAATCTTTATAGTTGTTCAACCGATTTGATTTTGCATACAATGGGGGTGGCAACGAGATATCAAAGCTTACTCAGGAGGCAGATAGAGATTATGAGTATGAACACGTATCCATATTTAATTAATGGACAATGGCAGGAATCGACAACGAACGAAACAATCGAACTCGTTTCACCTTATACAGATGAAGTCGTCGGGCACGTCCAGGCGATGTCTCGCGACGAAGTCGACGAGGCGATTCACGGCGCGAAAAGCGCACAACAGGAATGGGCGGCGCTTCCGGTCAACAAGCGTGCCGAACTGTTGTACGCTTGGGCGGACAAACTCGAAGAACGCGTTGATGAGATCGGTCAAATCATCATGCGCGAAGTCGGGAAGAACTTGAGCGACGCGAAGAAAGAAGTCGTCCGGACGGCGGAAATCATCCGCTATACGGCCGAAGAAGGTCTTCGCTTCACGGGCGGGTTCATGCAAGGGGACTCATTCCCTGGCGGTTCGAAGAACAAGATGGCAATCATCAAGAAAGAAGCTCTCGGTGTCGTCCTCGCGATTTCACCATTCAACTACCCGGTCAACTTGGCAGCAGCCAAAATCGCACCGGCGCTCATCACAGGTAACGCGGTCGTCTTCAAACCGGCGACACAAGGTGCCATCAGTGGTGTGAAGATGATCGAGGCACTCCAAGATGCAGGTCTTCCAAGCGGTCTCTTGAACCTCGTCACAGGGCGCGGGTCGGTCATCGGTGACTACTTGACGTCACACCCTGGCATCGACATGATCACGTTCACGGGCGGTACCGGGACAGGTCAACACTTGTCTCAACAAGCATCGATGGTACCTGTCGTGCTCGAACTTGGCGGGAAAGATCCGGCGCTCGTCCTCGAAGACGCAGACCTCACGCTCGCGGCTGATCAAATCGTCAGCGGGGCGTTCTCGTATTCAGGACAACGCTGTACGGCGATTAAGCGCGTATTCGTGCTCGAGCACCAAGCAGACGAACTCGTCGGCATGTTGAAAGAGCGCGTCGAGAAGCTCACGGTCGGGTCACCGGTCGATAACAGCTTCATCGTCCCACTCATTGACAAGAAGTCGGCGGATTACGTCCAAGGCTTGATTGACGATGCCGTCAACAAGCAAGCGACAGTCGTCCACGGAAACGAGCGCGACGGCAACCTCTTGCACCCGACGCTCCTCGACCACGTCACACGTGAAATGCGTGTCGCTTGGGAAGAGCCGTTCGGACCAGTCTTGCCGATCATCCGCGTCAACTCGCTCGACGAGATGATTGAACTCACGAACGAGTCTGAGTTCGGTCTTCAAGCGAGTGTGTTCACGCAAAACGTGAACAGCGCCTTCACGGTCGCCGACAAGCTCGACGTCGGTACGGTCCAAGTGAACGGCCGCACGGAACGTGGCCCAGACCACTTCCCGTTCATCGGCGTGAAACAGTCAGGCCTCGGTGTTCAAGGGATTGGACGCAGCCTCGAGACGATGACACGAGATAAAGTCACAGTCATCAACCTATAAGACATCGGAGAGGAGAAATCCTCTCCTTTTTTTGTGTGATTGAAATCCATTCTTATCGACAGGTATAATGAGTGAAGATAGGTGGAAGGGGTTGTGGGGACGTGGCGAACTGGATTTCAAGCCAACTGGCAAGACTCGATATACCGACGCCGTTCGAGGTCGGCAACGTAAACGTTTATGTCGTCGAACACATGAACCGTTTCTTTATGGTCGATTGCGGACCGGATACGGAAGAGGCGTGGGCCTCATTGACGACACAACTGGCCGAGCTCGAGTTGACGCTCGCGGATATTGATTTTTTATTTTTGACGCACCATCATGCCGACCATGCGGGTCAGGCGTGGCGTCTGCGTGACGCCTCGATTCCCGTCTACGGACATGAGAAGCTCGTTCGCTACTTGGAACAGACCCCGAACTTCATCAAACGGGGCAATCAGTTCTTACACGACTTGGCGCACTGGTTCGGGACACCAGAGGCGATTGTGAACAAATTGCCCGATTATCGGGAGGCGTTGCGCTGGATTGGTCCGACGACCGTCACGATGACGTTCGAGGACGGGCAGGACGTGACGAGCGACGGGGCGTGGAAGACGATCCATCTGCCTGGGCATGCGAGTGACCAGCTCGGACTGCTCGGTCCGGGTGGCGTGTTAATCGCGGGCGACCATTTAATCGATGCGGTCGAACCGAACCCGCTCATCGAGCAGCCGTACGAAGAGGAAGGGTTCGCTTCGCCGGTCGTCCTGTATCTCGATTCACTGCGGAAATTGCAGTCGGTCGACTTGAAGCTCGTCGTGAGCGGGCATGGGGAACCGATTCACAAACCTCGTCCATTGATTGAGGCCCGCATCAGTCAGCGCTATGAGCGAAGTGAACTGCTCCTGAACGACTGGGTGGACGGCTTGAGCGTGTTCGATTGGTCGATGCGCCTGTATGGACGCAAGATGCGGCGGGCGATGCCGCTCGTCTTCAGTGAGGTGTTCGCCCGGTTGACGTTACTCGAGGAACGTGGGCGCGTCGTCAAACAGTTGACGGATGGAAAATGGATTTATGTGAGAGTGGAGGACATCGTAGAATGAGACATATTGTCATCACGGGTGCGTCGAGCGGCTTTGGGGCCGCGCTGGCGCATTCTTTTTATGAGTCGGGTGCCCGATTGACGTTGATTGCACGGAACGAGGAGCGGTTGCGCGAACTCGGACAGAAGTTATCGGCCGATTGGATGGTGGCCGACGTCTGTACCGACTATGACACGCTCGTGGCCCAAGTCGAACGTACATATGGAGCAATCGACGTCTGGGTGAACAATGCCGGAATCGGCGAGTTCGACCGGGTCGTCGATCAAACGACCGACGTCATCGAGGAGACGATGTGCTTGAACGCGACCGCACCGATGTTGCTCGCGCGTGATTGTGCGCGAACGATGCGCCGTGGCAGTACGATCATCAACGTCTGCTCGCAAGCGGCAAAAGTCCCGACCCCAAAATCGGCCGTCTATGCCGGATCGAAAGCGGCGCTGCTCCAGTTCTCGAACGCGCTCCGGTTGGAACTGAAGCCGGCTGGGATTCATGTATTGACCGTCAACCCGGGACCGATTGCGACGCCGTTTTTTCTCCGGGCCGACAAGAGTGGACGTTACGAAGCGAGTGTGAAATCGATTATGCTCGATCCCGATCGTCTCGCGAAACGCGTCGTCGCGGCATGTGAGGCGTCGAAACGTGAAGTGAACGCCCCGTGGTGGATGGAACTTGGCGCGAAACTGTACGCAATGTGCCCGGTCATGTTCGAACGGCTCGCAAAACGGGGATTTGACAAAAAGTAAATGCGTCAACATAGAGAAAAAAAGGGGGAGACACGATGCGCCGATTGAAACAGTTTGGCTTGATGCTGTCACTCATCTTCCTCGCTGCCTGCGGGACGACGCGCGCCGAAATCGCACCGACGTTCGAACAGGCGGCCGAAGAAGCGAAACAGTCGACGGTCAATTTTTATATGTGGGGAGGCGATGATGGCATCAATCGCTATATCGATGAGTATGTCGCGCCCCGCCTGAAAGAGACGTATAACGTGGAGTTGAACCGCGTCCCGATGGACACGGCCGAGTTTGTGCGTCAATTGTCGCTCGACAAGCGGGCGAATCGAGAAGAAGGAACGATCGACCTCATGTGGATCAATGGAGACAATTTCCGTAACGCTGCCGAGGCGGAATTGTTGCAGGGTGACCTGCTCGGCAAAATCCCGAACGCCAAGTTATTGAACGAGGAAGCGCAAGCGACCGATGCGGGAACTCCGACGAACGGGCTCGAAGTCGCTTGGGGGAACGTGCAGTTCGTCATGCACTATGATGCGGACAAAGTCAAAAATCCGCCGACGACGTTCGACGAATTACATCGTTGGACCGAAGAAAATCCTGGCCGTTTCACGTATCCTGAAGTGACAGACTTCACAGGAAACGCGTTCGTCCGCCATCTGCTCTACGCCGAGTATGGGACTGCGGCCGGTGACGGTGAGATTCCAGACGAGTTCTGGGAGAAGCTTGCGGCGTGGTCGCCGACCCTATGGAAACAAGGGACGACGTATCCGAAATCGCTGGCCCAGCTCGACCAGTTGTATGCCGCGGGTGACGTCTGGATGACGATGGGCTTCAATGAACGACGCGCCGAGGCCGAACGTGAAAATGGCGTGTTTCCTAGTGGTACACGGGCACTCGTGCTCGAACATTCGATTGCCTCGACGCATTTTCTCGCCGTTCCATTTAACGCCAAAAATCCGAACGGTGCGCTCGTGGTCATCAATGAGTTGTTGTCGCCCGAAGCCCAGCTCGCCAAACAAGACTCGACGTACTGGGGAGACGGGACATCGCTCGATTTGACCAAACTCGATACGGCAGACCGTGACGCATTCTTAAAGCTCGATGAAGGTGTCACTTATCCTGACCCGGAACGTCTCGCCGAACGCTCAATCCCTGACTATGGTCCAGCCGTAATCGATGCGATTCGTGAGGAGTGGGACCGTGTCGCGAAGTAGTCTATGGCTTAGTCTGTTCGTTCTGGCATTACCGTTCACCGGTGTTGCCTTTCTGATTTACGAGACCATAGGGTTCGACTGGTCTGAGTTGAACGACGCGGCGTGGCGTGCCAGTCTCGCCGTGACGCTGTATGTGACAGTCGTTTCGACGGTCCTCTCACTTGTCATCGGGACGTGGCTCGCCCGTTCGGTGTATCGACATCGGTCGACGTGGCTCGCGTCACTTCTCAGATGGCCGATGTTCATACCGCACGTCGCAGCCGCGTATTTATTTTATCTGTTGTTCTCAGGCGGCTTCCCATTCTATGGATTGATTGAGGCGAATGAACGCCACCATCTCGTCGTCATCTTCACGTATGTTTGGAAAGAAGTGCCGTTCGTGTTTTTGATGGTGATTGGGACGTATGCCCAATTGAATCGGGGTTATTTGGATATGGCGAAAACACTTCAACTCACGCCGTTTAAACAATTTAAAGTGGCGGAATGGCCATTCCTCGTTAAACCGCTCCTCGATTCGTTTTGGGTGCTCGTCGCTTTTATCTCGTTTGCCTATGAAGTGCCGGCCTTGTTAGGGGTCACCTTCCCTGAACTGCTCGGGGTACTCGCCTACGAACGATTAACGACCGGGTTGTTTTTAAATGCGTACGAGTCGTATGCGGTCGCCCTCATCTGGACGCTATTCATCTTTATTGGTGTCATTAGCTCCTATGCGGTGACGGCGAAACGACGACGACGTATCGAACGGGGGGTGAGACGATGAGTCGGATTCTCACCGCTGGCTTGATCCTGTTCCCATTCATCGGGCTGTTTTTGGCGTTCCCGGCCGCGTTCAGTTGGGATGAGGCGTTCGGAAACACGGTCATCTATGTCATCATCCTCGGCTTCATCAACGTATGGCTCGGTATCGGTACGGCTTGGTGGCTTATGTTCACCGAGTCGAGATGGAAAACTTCAGTCGAATGGTTCACGTTCCTTCCACTGTTCATCCCGGTCATGGCCAGCATGTTCGGCATGTATATCGCTTTGGCGCAACTCGGCCTTGTTGGCACGCACATTGGAGTTGGCCTCGTCCTGCTCGTCACGACGTTGCCGTATTCCATCCGGCTGGCATATAACGCCATGTATGTGATTGGCCGAACGCTTCTTGAACAGACGTTGATGCTCGCCCCGTGGACCCGGTTCGGTCTCGTGCTATTCCCGCTCTTGAAAGAGACGATTCGAACGATTGTCTTGTTCTCGACGGTTATCGTCTTGAGTCAATTCGTGCTCGTTCAATTGATCGGAGCGGGGCTCGTCCCGACGGTCACAACGCGGCTTTATCAGTCCTATGCAGGCAATGACGTCTCGCTGGCGTTACAGAATACATGGGTGCTCATCCTCGTGCCGGTCCTCCTCTATCTTGGGCTCGGCGGACTGTTCGGCATCTGGATTAGATTGGTGAAAGGACGGTTGCAATGAGCTTAGTATTATCAGGCGTTCATAAACGCTTTAAAGACCGTGACGTGTTACGCGGCATTGATTTAGAAATTCCGAACGGCGAGATTCATGCTCTCGTCGGCGTGAGCGGGTCCGGGAAGTCGACGTTGCTCCGCATCATCGCAGGATTAGAGACACACGACTCCGGGACAGTGACGTGGGAGGAGACGCCGCTTGACGGAGTGCCACCTCACTTGCGCCGGATCACGATGTTGTCGCAATCCCCGCTCTTGTTCCCACATTTGACGGTCGGGGAGAACGTGACACTCGCCACACCGAACCGATCGCGCCAAGAAGCAGAGACATGGCTCGCCCGCGTCCGGCTGCCTGGTCGCTATGACGCTGAGATTCACGAGCTTTCCGGCGGAGAACAACAACGCGTGAGCTTTTCCCGGGCACTCGCGGCTTCACCGCGGCTCATTCTGCTCGATGAGCCGTTCACGAACCTCGATCCCGAGCTCAAATACGAGTTGCAACGTTTGATTCGCGACCTCGTTCGTGAACTTGGATTGACGGCGCTCCTCGTGACGCATGACCGGGAAGAAGCGATGCTCGTCGCTGACCGGGTGACCCTGCTCGAAGCGGGGCTCGTCCGCGCGAGCGGCACCCCACAAGCGTTATCCGAGACGGAATCGACGTTCGGCGACTTTATCGAACTGGGTGGCAGTCTGTATCCCTCGCTTCATATCGAGGTGACGGACTCCCCGACGGACGAGACGGTCGTGCTGATCCGGTCGTTCACGCGATTCGGGCATCGTCTCGGCGAATATCGCCGCGGCCAGGGGGACTACGTCATCTTGCCACGGGATGAATCGTTCCGAGACGGTGAGACGTATTATTTACGTAAGAGACAAGGAGGAATATGATGTTAGACACATACGGTAGCCGGTTCGTTCGTCCCGTCATCGAACGTGGGGCCGATCGGCTCTTGAAATGGAAGTTCACCCCGAATGAGGTGACCGTCTTCGGGGGCATCATCGGCGTTTCGGTCGGTCTCTTCATTTACAACGACATGCTGTGGACGGCCGTCTTGCTATTATGGGTGTCCGGTCTGTTCGACGTCCTCGATGGGACGATGGCGCGTCGCTCGCAAAAAACTAGCTTCGGGACGGTACTCGATCTCGTGTTCGACCGCATCGTCGAGATTGCCGTCGTCATCGCGCTCGCCTTACGCCATCCGGAGCATATGCCGGTCTTTCTGCTGTTGCTCGGGTCGTTCGTCGTGGCGATGACATTGTTCCTCGCCGTTGGGGCGAGCAGCTCCCGTCGGTCGGAGAAGTCGTTTTATTACCAACCTGGTATTTTAGAACGGACGGAATGCTTCATCTTGTTCACGCTCATGATTTTATTCCCGACATGGATTGGCGTCATCGCGACGATTTTCCTCGTCCTTGAAGTGTCGACCATTTTACAGCGGTTGTTAGAAGCGCGGCGGATTTTACGATGAAGCCGCGTCTCGTCCTCGTCGGACTCGGTCACGGGCAACTTGAGATTCTCGCTCGGCTCGACGCGCTCCATGAACGGTATGACGTCCAGTATATCGGGGGACGCGAAACGATATACACGGGCGCGTTCCCGCAAGTGATCGCCGGGGAGATGGAATCGGCGACGACACGGTTGCGCCCTGATGTCACGCCGGTCGCCAATCGCCTCATCGGGCTCGATCCGGATGCCCGAATCGTCGAGACCGAACACGGGCAAGTCGGATATGATCTCCTCGTGCTCGCGACCGGTGCGAAAAGTCGTGGACTCGGGACGGGCCTCAAACCGATGACGTCATATGTGTTGGACGACATTGTCAACAGTGAGGCGGTCACCGTCGTCGGCGGTGGCAAGGCCGGGGTCGAGCTCGCCTTCGCATGCATCCGACAAAAGCGACGCGTGACATTGTATGCGCGTCGCCTGTTGCCTGAACTCCCACGGCGCGTCGCTCAGCGTATGGCACGTCGTCTCGTCCGGAGCGGCGTGACGATCATCCTGGCCCCGTTCCAACCCGGACAAGGGGACGGACTCGTCTTGGATGCGACCGGTGTCGTCGCCGACGACTGGTGGTCAGCGGCCGGACTGGCGGAAGAAGCGGCGTTCATCGAGACCGAAGACGATTTACGGCACCCGGTCTATCGCGATATCTTTGTTACGGGCGATATGGCAGCCCGATTGAACGGCGGCGTCGATGCCGTCCGCTCGGGCCGACACGTCGCACGTCTGCTGCTGGGCACAAAGCGGCCGTTCAAATCACGGACATCGCTCAACATCTTGCTGACGACTCCGGGACAAGCACTCTTGACGTACGGGAAGTTGACGTGGCACGGGCGGTTACCGTTTTGGTTGAAACGGACAATCGACCGACGCTACGTCGAACGATTTACTTGAAAGAACGAAAAAAGACGACCATGACGGTCGTCTTTTTGTTTAGTCGTTCAACGTATCGAGGAACGAGCGGATTTGCATCTCTGTCTTGGCGTTCGCCGAGTGGAGATGCTCTTGTTTGACGCCTTCTTTATAGAAGAGAAGCGAGGGAATGCCCCGTACTTCTTGCGCGTCCGACAGTTCCGGCAATTCGTCGCGGTCGACGACGTACCAGTTGAACTGTGGGTAGTCTTTGACGAGCTCGTCGACGTACATGTCGAGTCGACGGCAGTCAGGGCACCATGACGTCGTGAAGACGACCATGCCTTTATCTTGAATGGCTTCTTGGAATTGCTGATCGGATTGAATCGGTTTCATAAAAAATCTCTCCCTTCACGTATATTGTCTGTGTAATCGCAATGGGCGTCAACCGATTGGCATTCTCGGTCGCGCTGCAATATGTGATACACTAATAAAAATAGAACCGCAAGGGATAGGTGATGGTTATGGCGTTACGTCATGCACTACTCGGGTTATTGACCCATCAACCCGCTACCGGCTATGCCTTGAACGCGACGTTCAAAGCGCAAATGATTCATTTTTGGCACGCCCATCATACACAGATTTACCGTGAACTGTTAAAAATGGAAGACGAAGCACTCGTCTCCTCTGAGCATGTGGCCCAACATGATTTACCGGACAAAAAGATTTACTCGATCACCGACACGGGACGTCAAGAGTTGATCGACTGGTTGCGGCAACCGACCTCGTACCAACCGAAAATGAAAGACGAGAACTTGCTCCGGGTCAGCCTGTTGCAGTTGCTCCCGCTCGACGAGGCGATTCGCTACGTCGAAGAGACGAAAGCGCATCACGAGCAAGTCGCCCATCAAATCCGGGCGTTTCAAGCGGCCCATCAGTCCGAGGCCGATACGCTCGGCTATTTACTGACGAGCGAGTATGCGATTCGGATGATGGAAAACTACGCCGGTTGGGCCGATTGGGCCATCGAACAAATGAAACAACGTGACACCGATGCGACCTGACGTTCAGGTCGCATGTTTTGTGTAGGGGTGAATAGGCAGCCGTGCCAACAGCTCATCAAGTTTGTCCGAATCGACGTCGGCTTGATTGGCGGCAATCAATTCGTTCAATTGATCGACCGAAGAGGCACCCGGCAGGACGACGGCACACGTTCGTTTCGCGGCGGCAAGGGCGTAAGCTTGAATCGGCGTCGGGATCGTCGGCAACACGTCGCGTAACTCTGATGCAGTCCATGCTTCGAAGCCTTTGTCCGTCAAGCGCTCGGACCACTCGGCGGTCAATAGTCCTTTGGCGAGCGGTCCGCGCCCGACAATCGGGATGTCGAGGTCGAGTGATTCGACGCGACGATCGAGCAACGAATATGGTGTCATCAAGACGTCGAGTTCACCGTGCTCGAGCCAATAGTGAATGACGTTCGGACGAATCGAGGACAGTCCGATTTGTCGGACGACCCCGGCTTGTTTTTGCCGGCGCATGAAGGCGATTGTCTCATCGAGGTCGTCCTCGATCGTACCGCCATGGACGTAATATAAATCCAAATAGTCAGTCTGGAGACGTTCGAGCGAATCGGCGAGCGCCTGCTCCAAATACGCGGCGCTCGGATCCCAGCGCATCCCATCCTCCGTTCGCACGTTCCCGCCCTTGCTCGTCAAGAACAGTTCGTCCCGGCGTCCGGCAAACGTCGAACCGACTAGACGTTCCACCTTGAAGTGATCGTAGACGTCGGCCGTATCGAAATGCCGAATCCCAGCGTCGTAGGCGGCCTCTAGAATCCGACGACCTTCTGCTTCCCCGTGTTTTAAAATCGACATGGTTCCTAATCCTAACTCTGCCATTGATAATTCCTCCTTGTTCCGTCTGACGATATGAATCATAATCACAGTATATAGGAAAAGTGAGGGGTACATACAAATGGAAGAGAAAACGATTGAACGGGAAGTCATTTACGAAGGAAAGATCTTTAACGTTGAGAAACACGTCGTCTCGCTCCCGAACGGAGGGACCTCGGTCCGTGAACTCGTCTACCATAACGGGGCCGTCGCCGTCCTCGTCGTCGATGAAGACGATCGCATCGTCCTCGTCGAGCAGTACCGGAAAGCGTTTGAATCGATGTCACTCGAGATTCCGGCCGGTAAATTAGAAGTCGGTGAGGAACCGCTCGCGAGCGCGAAGCGCGAACTCGAAGAAGAGACCGGTTATACGGCCGAGACGCTAAAAAAAATCTTCTCATTTTACGGGGCACCCGGTTTTTGTAGTGAACGGGTCGATGTCTATGTCGCCCACGGCTTGACGGCCGGTACGATGAACCTTGATGAGGACGAGTTTTTACAAGTCCAACGCTTCACGTTCGACGAGGCGGTCGACTTGCTGGCGAGTGGACGCATCACTGACGCGAAGACGATTATGGCGATTCAGTGGTGGCAATTATCTAAATTGAAATGATTCTAAACTAGAGTGAGTTATGTTACACTTACATAGGAATCATTTTAATTTGAAAAACCGGACGAACTTCGGTATGCTTTGAATAGTGAATTATGCTAAGAGGGGGCGCCTTATGGAAACGCGAATTGAACGGATCAAACAGCAATTGAGCGCCAAAGGATATAAATTGACACCGCAACGAGAATCAACTGTCCGGATTCTACTTGAGAATGAGACGGACCATTTGAGCGCAGAGAACGTGTTCATGCTCGTCAAAAGCATCGCACCGGAAATCGGGCTCGCGACCGTCTATCGGACGCTGGAGCTATTGACGGAGCTCGGTGTCGTCGACAAAGTCAACTTCGGTGACGGCGTCGCCCGTTTCGACCTCAGACCAGAAGGCGCGAACCATTCGCACCATCATCTCGTCTGTGTCGAGTGCGGTTCGGTCGAGGAGATCATGGAAGACTTGCTCGTCGACGTCGAGAAGAAAGTCGAAAGCAAATACGAATTTTTAATCAAAGATCATCGCTTGACGTTTCACGGCATCTGTAAAGTTTGCCAAGCCAAAGGCGTCACGCTCGAGGGTCATAAAGCAGTCATCAACGGATAAAGCAAGACAGGCAGCCCCTCAAAGGCTGCCTGTCTTTTGTATGTCGTCACGTCGTCAAGTAACGGGACAAGACGGTGGCGATCCCGTCTTCATTGTTCGATGTCGTCACTTCCGTGGCAATGGTCAAGATGTCCTCGACGGCGTTGCCCATGGCGACGCCGATGCCGGCATACTCGATGATCGACCGGTCGTTATGCCCGT
Source organism: Exiguobacterium sp. s36 (assembly GCF_018618345.1). Taxonomy (NCBI): domain Bacteria; kingdom Bacillati; phylum Bacillota; class Bacilli; order Caryophanales; genus Exiguobacterium; species Exiguobacterium sp. s36. The sequence goes on along the minus strand of NZ_JACSLW010000001.1, from coordinate 99,220 downwards.
CACCGAACGCGATGACATGCTCGCGGTCAATCCCAATCTCCCGGAACACATGATTAAGTGCCCGGGCCTTGTCGATTCCGAGATCCGTGAACTCATAGTACATGGCGGCCGTGAACATGCCCGTTACGCGGTCCGTGAACGGTGCGGCGAGCGACGCGGCATGGGCCTGTAGATAGTCAGGTTGTCCCGCGACGAGAATCTTATAGACGGGGAAATGGATGGCGTCGGCGAGACGGGGTGCTTCCCGCAATTGGAATCGTCCACCGCGCGACTCATATTCGATGATATTGAACGGCTTACCATTTAACTCGAGCATGCCGTTGAAGACGTCATTGACATACATATACGTCTCGTCATTGATCATCGGAATGACGTCGAAGCCGGTCAAATGATCCAAAATGGCACGAGCGTCGTTCGGATGAATCGCCTGTTCGAACAATGTTTCATTCGTTGCAGCATCCGTGACGCACGCCCCGTTCGAGGAGACGATGAGTCCCCCGTATTCATGCAGTCTGAGCTCTTCGGCGAACGGTTCGATGCCCCGTTTCGGCCGGCCGGAGGCGAGTACGACTTTTTTGCCTTCCGCCTGGAGGTCGAGCAATATCTGTTTCGTGCGCGGTGAAATCATCTTCTGGTCGGTCAATACCGTTCCGTCAAGGTCGAGTAAAATCGCCTGAATCATCGTCTCATCTCCTTAAATCGTCAATTCAAGTTTATTTTGTTCGGGGTCGAGCAGGACACTTTCATAATAACCGTCTCCCGTCGTCCGCGGTCCGTCGATGAGCGGATACCCGTCGACTTCGAGTCGTCGTGTCAACGCATCGACCGCCTCTTTGCTACCGAGCGCGAACGCGATATGCGCGTAGCCGATCGTTTCGCGTGGTGTGCCTTGGACGTCCGGGCGTCGCATCAACTCGAGCCGGCATGTCGAATCAGGGAACGTCAGAAAATAGGATTCGAACTGTTTTTGTTCGTTCGTATACTTGTCGTTCGCAGTTGCCCCGAGGTACGTCTCGTAGAAGCGGCGCATCGGTTCGAGGTCGTTCACCCATATGGCGATGTGTTCGATTTTCATGTGAGTTCCTCCTTTGATGGTTGGTGCATGATCGAGTTCAAGCGTTCCGTGTTCAAGAGCATCCCGAGCATGATCAAGACGGTCACGAGCGGGAATAGGCCGAGCGACGTCTGAGACACGATGAGTCCGAATAGCGGTGGCAGGAACGTGCTGCCCGTGTAGGCGAACGCCATCTGGAAGCCCATCAACCGTTTTGCCCGTTCCTTCCCGAACCGCTGCGGCGTCTCATGAAGCATGCTCGGGTAAATCGGGGCCAAGCCTAGCCCGATACAAATCAATCCGATCAACATCGCTCCGGTCGCCGGAATGAGAAACACGAGGCTACCGATTAAAGCGAAGGTTTGCCCGAGCCGAATCATTTGTCGATTCGTGAAGCGGAACGAGAGGAACCCGCTCAGGAAGCGACCGAGCGTGATGCTGCCGTAATAGATTGACACCCACGTCGCGGCCGTCGCGACAGAGAACTGTTTCATCTGGACGAGGTAACTGCTGGCCCACAGGCCGATGAGCGCCTCAATCCCACAATAGAGCAGGAACGTGGCCAGCGCATACGAGAGGCCTTTCGGCATCTTTCGTTCGAGCGCGGTCACAGCCGTTTCTTGTCGTTCGAGCGTGGAGGGCTCCGTTTTAATTTCGCGCTTCCAAAGCGGGAACGACAGGAGCAGGAGGAAGGCGAGCGCGAACTGAATCAACGCGACGATCAAATAGCCGTCACGCCAACCGCTCTCCGTCAAGACACCGGCCATGACGAGCGGTCCGCCCGTCGCTCCGACGCCCCAGAAACAATGGAGCCAGTTCATATGGTGCGCCTGATAGTTTTCTGCGACGTAATGGTTGAGCGCGGCATCGACCGCCCCGGCACCAAGTCCGAGTGGAATCGATAGGACGAACAGCCAAATCAAGGACGGGGCCGCGTAAAAGCCGAGCAGGCACATTGCCGTCACGAGTCCGGAGCCGAACGTGACTTGCTTCGTATCGAAACGTTCGAGCAACCTACCGCTGAGTAGGCTCGATAAAATCGTGCCTGCAGCAATGGTCATAAAAATCCATCCGGCCATCGAGATCGGGGCGTTGAACTCGACGTGCATCAACGGCCAACTGACACCGAGCAAGGCGTCGGGCAGGCCAAGACTGATAAAGGCAATGTAAATCACGGTCAATAATAAAAATCCTGTCATAGTTCACCTCTTCAAATCGATTCAAGGATCAACCCGACGCAACGTCGAGCTAAGCCTGCGAAATAATCTTCCTCCCATATGCCGATCAATAAATCTGGGGTGTGAGCCGCCGGAATATGACGCTGGCAGGCGTGCCGAATCCCCTCCAACTCGGTATCGACGAGATCGACGTCCGAAAAAATGATGGCGTGCGGATTGAGTGTCGCGGTGAAGGTCGCGACGAGCCGACCGAGCGCATCGAGCGCGGCGTCCGACAATGGGGCCGGGGCCGACCGCTCACTCGCTATCCGGTCATGAAACGTCGAGTCGTCATAGAGCGGTAGAAACGAGATCTCTCCGCTGAACCCGGTCTTTCCACGGATGAGCTGTCCGTTGATGAGAATCCCGGCACCGGGTCCGTTTTTTCCCAGATAGATGTAGACGATTGACTGGTCGCCAGTGAGTTCGTGCGTGTGTCCGTATCCATAGACAGCCGCGTTCATGTCGTTCTCGATGACGGCAGGGCGAGCGGTGCGTGACTCGACCCAATGTTTCAAGTCGAGGTGTGCGAACGTCGTATAGTCCGGGGCGAAGATGACCGTCCCGTCCGCGACAGCCGCCGCGACACCGATGGAGATCGCGCTCACGTCGGGGGTTCGGTCCAACTGTCGGTCGAGCACCGAGCCGAGCGCACCGAGGTGGTCCCCGTTTAGAATCTCCTGCGTCCCGTCGTTAATCGTTGCGCCCTTGCAATCGATGAGACGATAGCGGACGACCGACTTCTCGACGTATAGCGTCAATCCGTGCGTGAACCGCTCATTATAGATGTAACGTTTGGCTGGGCGACCACCGCGTGAATCCTCAAAACCGTGTTCGAACACTTCACCGGCCTCCATCAACTGCTCCAACTGCTTCTTGACGGTCGGAAAGCTGAGCCGGGTCGCCTCCGAGATGGCGGCGATGGTCGAATGACCGGATAAGACGAGTTGACGTCTGACGGCGACCGTCAGATTAGTAGTGGTCTGTTCCATGGACGACTCCTCCCAAACTTTTTAAATCATTTTAATAAGTCGACTTGAGTGTAACAAATCATGATGAGATTTGTAAGCCCTCAATCGAAATATATGGATGAAAACCTCACCCAAATCTGTCACAAAAAAGCTTTTAAAAAAATGAGGTCAGACGTCTTCACAACGGTTTACATAAGTGATATGATGTAAGCGTATTCAGGTGTAACGAGAAAGGAGGGGGATGTCATGCGTTCGCAAGTCGAGTCATTTTTGCAGTACATGACGGTAGAAAAACGAATGTCAACGAACACGAGACAAGCCTATGCGAGCGATTTGACCCAGTACTTATCGACGTTGACCCAACTCGGGGTGACCGAATGGAATGAAGTCTCGCGGGCACATATCGTCAAGCATATGGAAGAGTTGTCGCAAGCCGGTCGGGCCGCCTCATCATTGCGGAGGGCCGTCAGTTCGATTCGGACGTTCCATCATCATTTAAAGATGACGGGTGGGGCAACGACTGACCCGGCGCTCTATTTAGAGACGCCGAAAGCAGAGCGCCATCTGCCGGACACGTGGTCGCAAGACGAAGTCGAGCGGTTACTCGACAGCGTTCCGACGTCAGACCCGCTTGCGCTGCGCGATCGGGCCATGCTCGAACTGCTCTACGGCACGGGCATGCGCGTCAGTGAACTTCTTGGGCTCGATTTGGATGATTTACAGTTCGAATTGGGGTATCTACAGTGTGAAGGCAAAGGCGAGAGTGCCCGGATTATCCCGGTGTCATCGGTCGCCCAAAGTTTTGTCGAACGCTATATCCAGCAGGCGCGTAACGGGCTCGGTGGTCGGGAGACCGAGACGTTGTTCTTGAACGGACGTGGCGGCCGGCTCAGTCGTCAAGGATTCTGGAAGATGATTAAACGACGGGCCAAAGAGGCTGGCATTCAAAAAGAGATCACGCCGCACGTGCTCCGGCATTCGTTCGCGACACACTTGCTTGAGAACGGCGCCGACCTTCGGGCCATCCAACAGATGCTCGGGCATGCAGACCTCTCCACGACTCAAATTTACACACATGTCAATAAGGCACGACTTCATGATGTCTATCGAAAACATCACCCGCGTGCGTAACGACACCAAAGGAGGAACTTTTTGTGAAGAAATTTAAACGTATTTTCTTGGTCGTCATGGACTCGGTCGGAATCGGGGAGTCCCCGGATGCAGACCAGTTCGGCGACGTCGGTTCGGACACGCTCGGACATATCGCCCGTGAGCATGGTGGTTTAAACATGCCGCATATGGGCCGTCTCGGCTTGTCGAACATTAAGCCGATTGAAGGAATCGAATCATCGGAGACGCCTAGCGCCTACGGACGCATGGAAGAGATTTCAGCAGGTAAAGACACGATGACCGGCCATTGGGAGATCATGGGCCTTCATATCGATACGCCGTTTCGCGTCTTCGAAGAGTTCCCGGATGACTTGATCAATCGTCTCAAAGAGTTCAGCGGTCGTGACATCATTGGCAACAAGCCGGCATCAGGCACAGAGATTTTGGATGAGCTCGGTGAAGAACACGTCAACACGGGCGCCTTGATCGTCTACACGTCGGCTGACTCTGTGCTTCAAATCGCGGCGCATGAAGAAGTCGTCCCGCTCGACGAGTTGTATCGCATCTGCGAATACGCCCGTGAAATCACGCGCGAAGACCCGTACATGCTCGGTCGCATCATCGCCCGCCCGTTCCTCGGAACACCTGGCGCTTGGGTCCGTACGTCGAACCGCCACGACTATGCGCTCAAACCGTTCGGCAAGACGGTCATGAACACGCTCGAGACGGCCGGGAAAGACGTGATCGCCCTCGGGAAAATCAGCGATATTTACGACGGCGAAGGCGTCACGAAAGCGATTCGGACGAAGTCGAACATGGACGGGATGGACAAGCTTGTCGAATCGCTCGATGAAGACTTCGAAGGACTCTGCTTCTTGAACCTCGTTGACTTTGACGCACTCTTCGGTCACCGCCGTGACCCAGAAGGCTATGCGATCGCGCTTGAAGAGTATGACGCCCGTCTACCAGAAGTGATGGAGAAGTTGCGTGAAGACGACTTGCTCATCATCACGGCCGACCACGGGAACGATCCGACGGCACCAGGCACGGACCATACGCGTGAATACGTGCCGCTCATCGTTCATCATCACGGCGCGACAGCAGTCGACCTCGGGATTCGAGGAACGTTCGCCGACATCGGCGCCACAGTCGCGGATAACTTCGATGTCGATGCACCAGTACACGGAAAGAGTTTCTTAAACGAAATTTGAGGAGGCACTACTCATGGTAAATTGGAACGAAACAAAGGCATTTTTACAGGAACGCATGAACGGAACACCAGAAATCGGACTCATCCTCGGCTCAGGACTCGGCGTCCTCGCTGATGAAATTGAAAACGCGGTCAAAATCCCTTACGAGGACATCCCGCACTTCCCGGTATCGACCGTCGAAGGACACGCTGGACAACTCGTCTTCGGTGACCTCGAAGGAAAACGCGTCGTCGCGATGCAAGGACGATTCCATTTCTATGAAGGTTACTCGATGGAACAAGTCACGTTCCCGGTCCGCGTCCTCAAATTGATCGGTGTCGAGACGCTTATCGTCACGAACGCGGCTGGTGCTTGCAATGAGTCATTCAACCCGGGCGATTTGATGATCATCACGGATCACATCAACTTCTTCGGCACGAGCCCGCTCATCGGCAAGAACGCGAGCGACTTCGGGACACGTTTCCCAGATATGTCAGAAGCGTACGATAAAGAGCTCGTCACGTTGACGGAAGGTGTCGCTGCGAAGCTCGGCCTCTCGATTCAAAAAGGCGTCTATTTCGGAAACACAGGTCCGACATACGAGACACCAGCTGAAGTGAAGATGGCACGCCTCCTCGGCGGCGACGTCGTCGGCATGTCGACGGTACCTGAAGTCATCGTGGCCCGTCATTCGGATATGCGTGTGCTCGGCATCTCGTGCGTGTCGAACATGGCAGCCGGGATTTTAGATCAACCGCTCAACCATGAAGAGGTCATCGAGACGACAGAACGCGTCCGTCAAGACTTCCTTTCACTCGTACGCGGCACGATTCAAAGCATGTAACCACTACCCAATTAGGAGGACGAAACTTATGCGCATGGTCGATTTGATTTTGAAAAAACGTAACGGTGGCGAATTAAACGAAGAGGAGATTCGCTTCATCATCGAAGGCTTCACGAACGAGACGATTCCTGATTATCAGATGTCGGCCCTTTCAATGGCGATTTACTTTAACGGCATGACAGAGAAAGAGACGGCAGCCTTGACGATGGAGATGGTCAAGTCTGGTGACGTCATCGATCTTTCGAACATCCAAGGTAAAAAAGTCGATAAACACTCGACCGGCGGTGTCGGTGACAAAATCAGCTTAATCGTCGCTCCGCTCGTCGCGTCAATCGGCATTCCAGTCGCGAAGATGAGCGGGCGCGGTCTCGGCCACACGGGCGGGACAATCGATAAGCTCGAATCGTTCCCTGGCTTCAACGTCGAGTTGACGGAAGAACAGTTCACGAAGCAAGTAAACGATATCAAGATGTCAATCATCGGTCAGACGGGTAACTTGACGCCTGCCGACAAACGTCTTTACGCACTCCGTGACGTGACGGCGACGGTCGATTCAATCCCGCTCATCGCGAGCTCGATCATGTCGAAGAAAATCGCGGCCGGTGCCGACAGCATCGTCCTCGACGTCAAGACGGGTTCAGGCGCGTTCATGAAGTCGTTCGATGATGCAAAAGCGCTCGCTGAAGAGATGGTCGCCATCGGGAAGAACGTCGGCCGTCAAACGGTCGCCGTCATCACGGACATGGACCAGCCGCTCGGTTTCGAAATCGGGAACGCGAATGAAGTGAAAGAAGCGATCGAAGTCCTATCGGGCAAAGACGTGAACGACTTGAAGACGATTGCCCTCACGATCGCCGGCCATATGGCTGTACTTGGCGAGTTCTATCCGACGTTCGACGAGGCGTACGCTGACCTCGAGAAACGGATGGCGGATGGTCATGCCCTCGAAGTGTTCCGTCAGTTCGTAGCGGCACAAGGTGGCGACGCGTCGCTCGTCGATGACTTGTCGAAACTTCCGCAAGCGAAGTATGAGACGACGTTCGTCGCGAAACAAGCGGGTTACGTCGAGTCGATTATCGCTGACGAAGTCGGTGTGGCAGCGATGCTCCTCGGCGCAGGTCGGGCGACAAAAGATGATCAGCTCGACTTTGCGGCCGGTATCACGCTCGAGAAGAAAGTCGGTGACAAGGTCGAAGCCGGTGAAGTTATCGCCGTGCTCCGTTCGAACAAAGAAGATATGACGTCTGCGCTCGAGCGGATGGACCACGCGTATACGATCGGTGCGACAGAGCCGACGGCCCGTCCACTCGTCCACGCTGTCATCCAGTAAGCAGCAAGTCAGAACGTCTGTTTCCACAAAATAGTGGAGACAGACGGTTTTTTTTGATAGAATGGGCAATGTGTGAGTGAGAAAGACAATATGAACATAAAGGGGTAACTTGATATGAAAAAAGGATCAATGAAATTAGAGAACGGCGAAATGATCGAATTCGATTTGTTCCACGATGCGGCACCGATCACGGTTGAAAACTTCGAGAAGCTCGCGAACAGCGGTTTCTATAACGGTTTGACATTCCACCGGGTCATCCCAGGCTTCGTCAGCCAAGGCGGCTGCCCAGAAGGCACAGGCATGGGCGGCGCAGGCTACACGATCCCATGTGAGACGTCGACGTCATTCCCGTACAAGCATGAAGCCGGTTCGCTCTCAATGGCGCACGCTGGACGCAACACGGGCTCGTCACAGTTCTTTATCGTCCATGAGCCACAACCGCACCTTGATGGCGTCCACACGGTCTTCGGAAAAGTGACGTCTGGCCTCGAGCACGCGGTCAAACTTCGTCAAGGCACGAAGATGGCCGAAGTCAAAGTTTGGGACGAGAATTGATTTCTGCCTGAATGTTATGACACAATGAGCCATGTCTCTCACGTGTTCACTTAGTGAAACATGAATGACTAAAGGTGGTGAAACCAGCGATGCTGGTGAAATATAAACAATCGTACGAAAAGACGGCGATGGGCTTGCTCGCGTTCTCATGTAGCGACAAATCTCCGCTCGCCTTGCTCGAACTCGTCCGGTCCTACGAAGAAGACCCTGCCAAATTCCTTTATCTCTGGAGAGTCGGGGAAGACTTCGTCGGGATCATCGGGATGGAGCAACAAGAGACGACGATGTTCATTCATCATATTGCGCTGTCTCCGTCGTTCCGTGGCGAGAAACGTTCTTATGAACTGCTCGATGAGACCCGGAACTTATTGCCGCTCGACTTGAAGCTCGTCGGTCAAGGCAAGACCGGGGACTTGCTCGATAAATGGAATCAAGTCGTCATCTAAAAAAGCTAGGCTCAGCGCCTAGCTTTTTTGCGTGCCTCGAGCGCCCGGAGCCGCTCGGTGACGACCGGTGTCCGGTCTCGATACATATGTTTATGGACGAGCTCGTCAAACGTGAGCGCGGTCGGTTCGAATGTCGGTTTCAAGCGCTCGATTTGTCGGCGCGTCGATTTGTCGAGCGGCAGCGTCTCGGGGAGCGGCCAACACTCCAAATCCTCGGCGAACGTTTCCACATCGATGCCGTGCCCCTCGAGCTCGGTCGCGGCCAGCCCAAGTTTCTGTTGTAACGCCGCGATGCTCTTTTTCGCCCCGGCCGTATTGCCGCGGCGGGCATGGTAATGGGCGACGGCGTACTGAATCAAGGCGGCGTAACCTAAATCTTGACGGCCTCCGTCTTGCCATGCTTCCTCGAGCACTTCGTGGCATTCGAAATAATCGGCATGGCATTCAAACAAGAGCGTATACTGGATTAAAGGCGTTGACATCAAATTTCTCCTTTCGTGGTCACGGTACTACAAAACATGTTATACTAAAGCGCAAAAATGTAAATGGCAGGTGTCTCTATGGAAGCGTACAACGTCAAAATCGATACGTTCGAAGGTCCGCTCGACTTGCTGCTCCACTTGATCGGCAAGATGGAGCTCGACATCGCGGACATCTCTGTCTCCGAGGTCACGGACCAGTATGTCGCCTTTATCCGGACGATGCAAAAATTTGAGCTCGATGTGGCCAGTGAGTATTTGGTCATGGCGGCGACGTTGCTCCAATTGAAGAGCAAGCAGCTGTTGCCACCGGTACCGGTCGAAGAGGATGACATTCCTGACTTCGGCGAAGAACCGACCCGCGAAGGGTTGATTCGACAGTTGATTGAATATAAGGCCTATAAAGAAGCGGTCGTGTTCATGCGCGAGCAGGAAGAGTCTCGGCTCGAACTGTACAGCCGTCCGGGCGAAGATTTGACGCGCTATATGTCCGACCTCGTCCAACCGTACGACGGACCGCTCAACTTCTCGGACTTGTTGCACGCCTATTCGAAGATGGTCGAGCGCAAGCGGTGGAAAGAACGCCGCAAGAAGACAATCAAACGCGAAGAACGGACGCTGGAGGAGCAGATGACGCGGTTGCATGAGCATGTCTCGGCAGAAGGGACGACCTCGTTCTTTTCGTTTTTTGAAGAGCGGCCCGATGTCTCCGACCTCGTCGTCACGTTCATGGCGTTGCTTGAGCTAATCAAGTTGCGTGTCGTCACGACCAAACAAGAAGAACGGGACATTCAAATCTCGTTCGTCGAATCATCAAAGGAAAGGAATGAAGCCGTTGCTGTCTTATGAAACGATTATTGAGAGTCTACTGTTCGTCGTCGGCGAAGAAGGGATGGAAGTGCGTGCCCTCGCGGATACGCTCGACATTTCGGAAGCCGCCGCCCGCGAACAGTTGAGTAAGCTAGAAGTATCGTTTAAAGACTCCGGTCGCCCGTTCCAATTGATTGAATCGGCGGGCGTGTACAAGCTCGTGACGGTCCCCGAGGTATCCGAGTATATTCAGCGTTACGTCGGCACGATGGCCGAACAAGCGTTGTCTCGGGCTGCGATGGAGACGCTCGTCATCATCGCGTACAAGCAACCGGTCACCCGGGCCGATATCGAAGAAGTTCGGGGCGTCAAAGTCGAACGCGTCATTCATACGCTGTTATCAAAAGGGTTGATTGAGTCGGCAGGCCGTGCCAAGACGATCGGACGGGCCAAGTTGTACCGCACGACCGAGCATTTCCTGGACCATTTCGGGTTTAATTCACTTGATGAATTGCCCCCATTAACGTTTGAAGACGAGCTCTCGGACGAAGGCGATTTGTTCTTCGGCCAGCCGTCTGCGATTATGCAAGATAGATTGGAGAATGAATAAATGGAACGTTTACAAAAAGTGATTGCCCAAGCAGGTGTCGCCTCACGGCGCAAAGCCGAAGAAATGATTTTAGATGGACGGGTCCGCGTCAACGGGAAAGTCGTGCGCGAACTCGGGACGAAAGTCGGACCGAAGTCTGAAGTCGAAGTCGACGGTGTGAAAATCGAACAAGAAGAGCATGTCTACTATGTCCTCTACAAGCCGAGCGGTTACGTCTCGACGGTCGAAGACGATAAAGGTCGTAAAGTCATCACCGACCTCGTCCCACCCGGATCACGTGTCTTCCCGGTCGGACGTCTGGACTATAACACGACGGGACTCATCATCTTGACGAACGATGGAGAGTTCTCGAACATGATGACCCATCCGAAGTTCAAAATCCCGAAACGCTATGTGGCGAAAGTGAAGAACATTCCTTCGTATATCGCGATGAAACAACTCGAGTCGGGCGTCGAGCTCGATGACGGATATAAGACGGGCAGTGCCCAAGTGAAGATGAAGACGGTCGACCATAAGAAAAACTCGGCCATTCTAGAAATCGTCATCTCGGAAGGCCATAACCGTCAAATCCGCCGCATGCTCGAAGCAGTCGGTTCGGAAGTCATCAAATTGAAGCGCGAACAGTTCGGTTTCTTGACGCTCGACGGTCTCACGACGGGCGAATGGCGTGAACTGTCACGCAAAGAAGTATCCAAGTTGCGTGAACTTGCCAACCCGACCGTACCCCCTGTACAACGAGGCAAGAAAAAGAAAAAATAACAACTAAAAAATCGTCCTGAGATAGGATGATTTTTTAGTTTGTGGAGATTGTGTGACAAAAAGATGAAAAAAGTCTGTTAATGTGCGTTTTTGGTGTTTTTTCAGTACAATAACAACTGAAGGATGGTGTGAACTCATGACGAAAGAAACAAAGTCGGGTGATCGCATGAATCAGGCGATGGCCCATAAGAAAAAACGGTCATTTTGGCGGCTCATGATCATGACGATGGTCCTGTTCGCAGGAGCGGTCGTCATCATGCAATTGATTGAACAAGCCGGTAACGACGGACGGGTCGAGGCCGGTGACGATGCGCCGAACTTCAAGCTCGTCAGTTTAGACGGGACGACGATGGTCGAGCGCGAGACATACGACGGCAAAGGGCTGCTCGTGAACTTCTGGGGCACGTTCTGTGAACCGTGTGAGAAAGAGATGCCGGTCGTCCAGGACAACTATGCGGCCCTTCAAGACATGGGCGTCGATTTTTGGGCGGTCAATGTCGGTGAGACACCGCTCCGAGTCGATAACTTTGTGAACGACCTCGGCGTCAAGCTCGACTATCCGATTTTGATGGACACGCGCAGCGAAGTCGAGAAGGCGTACGGGATTTATAACTTGCCGGTCACGTTCGTCATCGATGCCGATGGCAAAGTGATTGAAAAGTACGAAGGTGAACTCACGAAAGAGAAACTGATGGAGTTGGCCGAGAAGTCATTGTAAGCGAACGGGGGGCGCACATATGCTAGATATGAAATACGACGGCGCCGATTTACGATCGAAGCGTCGTCCACGGTCATGGATTGACCGGGTGTGGAGCTTTTTTGCATCGGTCAAGGTCGGTCTATGGCTCATCGGGCTCATCATCGTCGGATCGGCGATCGGAACGATTTTTCCGCAAGAGATGTATATTCCGCAACAGTTGCCGGCGAGCCAGTATTATACGGACGAGTACGGGACACCGGGAACGATTTATTACACGTTAGGATTCCATAACCTCTATACATCGTGGTGGTACATCACGTTGATCGTCATGCTGACGTTATCGCTTATCGTCGTGTCAATCGACCGATTTTTCCCGCTATATAAAGCGTTGAAAAACCAGCCGGTCCGACGTACCGATCGCTTCATGCGCGGACAACGTCTGATTGGGGAAGGCAAAGGCTCGGACGAACAAATCGATGCGTTCGGCGACGCCTTAAAAGCGAAGCGCTATCAAGTGAAGCGTGACGGCGACGCCTTACTCGCCGAAAAATACCGTTTTGGCCGTTGGGGCCCATACGTCAACCACATCGGGCTCGTCATCTTCTTCATCGGGGCGATGCTACGCGTCTTTCCGGCATTCCATACGGACACGCTCGAATGGGTGCGCGAAGGCGATACGGTTCCGCTCGAGGCGACGGATGATGAATATTATCTCCGCAACGATCAATTCATTTTAGAGATGTATGATCCGGAAAACAACGCCGAAGATGCGAAGTTTGCCGAGGCAATCGAAAAAGCGGGTGCAGTCCCAAAAAACTATGAGACGGAATTGACGCTGTTCAAGAAGACCGGAACGAACGAGGACGGATCGCCGCAACTCGAGGAAGTCGATACCGGTTCGACGAAAGTGAACCATCCGTTCAAGTTTGAAAAATATGAAGTGTATCAAGAACAGTATTCGAGTCGGCCAGAGTTCTTGTCGATGTCATTCAACGTCGCTGATAAAGAGACAGGCGACGTGTATGGACCGTTCACGGTCGATTTGACAAATCCGGAGACGACATACGACCTCGGTGACGTCACGGTCAAACTGAACGACTTATACCCGGACTTTGAAGTCAAGGACGGCCAGCCGAACACGAAATCGCCACGGGCGCTCAACCCGGCCTTCTTCATGGCGATTGACACACCGGACGGCACGACCGAATCGAACTTGATCGGGATTCGCTTGAACGTTGCCGACGAGGAGAATCGCTATGCGGTCCAATTCGCCGGGACGGAGATGGCGAGCACGAGCGGTCTTCGCGTCAAGAGTGACTCGACGTATCCAGTGTTAATCGTCGGGGGAATCATCTTCATGGTCGGGATCGTGATGGGTATGTATTGGCCGCACCGTCGCATCTGGATTCGTCGTCACGGCGAGACGGACGTGCTTGTCGCCGGTTTCACGAACAAGAACCCATCTTCACTTAACCGCGAAATCACACCGCTCCTAGAGAAACATGGCCTGCCGATCTGGGAAGATCAGGCACGGTTTGAAAAAAAGACAGACGACAACTCAACCAATGAAAGAGGGGAATCATAATGGAGTGGATTCAGTGGAGCAGTCGTTTGCTCTTCATCGCGTTCATCCTGTACGCCGTCGCGACCGTGTTGTTCACAATCGCGGTCAGCGGGATGCGCAAAGACCGCAACGTCAACCGTATCGCCTATGGAAAGTATGCGTTCATGCTGGCGGTCATCGGCTTTATCGCCCAAATGGGATATTTTATTTTACGGTGGGTCGGGGTCGGCTATGCGCCGGTATCGAACCTATACGAATACACGACGTTCTTCGGAATGATGATGGTGCTTGGCTTCCTCGTCGTGTATGGCATTTATAAAAATGATGTGCTCGGGTTGTTCGCCATGCCAGTGGCACTGCTCGTCATCGCGTTCGCCTCGATGTTCTCGAGCGAAGTGGCACCGCTCATCCCAGCCTTGAACAGTGTCTGGTTGAAGATTCACGTCACGACCGCAGCGCTCGGACAAGGGATTCTGGCCATCAGCTTTGCATCAGGCCTCATCTTCTTGCTAAACGAGACATCGATGCGCGAGCAGTCGAAGTCTCGGACGTGGCTCGAAGTCACGATGTTCGTACTCATGTGTACGCTCGGCTTCATTCTCGTCTCGATGCTCTTCAAGGCGATTGGCGCCGGTGGCGTCGTCGAGTTCACGAACGATCGCGGAACGCAAGAGTCGTATGAGTACTTCATGCCGATGCTGTTAGTACCGGAAGGGGCGCAACTTGTCTCTGGTGCCAGCGGCTTGTCACTCGAGTTGCCGACGTTCATCAACACGTTGAAATTGAACACACTCATCTGGTCGGTCATCGCCGGCGTCGTGATTTATGTGTTGCTCCGTTTCGTCATCTTACGCAAGCGCGTCGCCGAGGCGTTACAGCCGCTCGCGAAAAAGGTCGACCTCGACCTCGCTGACGAGATCAGTTACCGTTCAATCGCCATCGGCTTGCCGGTGTTCATTCTCGGGGGCCTCATCTTCGCCATGATTTGGGCCCAAATCGCCTGGAACCGTTTCTGGGGCTGGGACCCGAAAGAAGTGTGGGCGCTCATCACGATGCTCATCTATATCTATTACTTGCATATGCGGATCCAGCGTGGCTGGACGGGAACGAAAGCGGCTTGGCTCTGTGTCGGTGGATTCGCCGTCATCATGTTCAACCTCGTCTTCGTCAACCTTGTCATCGCTGGTTTGCATTCATATGCGTAAACAAAGAAGTCACTCCGGTGGCTTCTTTTTTCATGGCGCTATCAACTGACCGTTGTGAAGCCAAATAATAGAGTGGTATAGTTATGAAAGAGAGCGAAATGTTCACAATTGTGCAACAATCGCTACATCTTGTAATGGTTCGATTAGGAGGTTTAGTGGATGGCTAATAAAACAAAAATTTTAGTGGTCGACGACGAGGAAAGAATTCGCCGCCTATTAAAAATGTATTTGGAACGGGAACAGTACGTGATTGTCGAAGCGACGAACGGGGAAGAGGCGTTACAGCTCGCCCTCGAGCATAATTTCGATGTCATCTTGCTCGATTTGATGATGCCGAAAATGGACGGTGTCGAGGTGTGTACCGAACTTCGCAAATCGAAAGCGACGCCGGTCATCATGTTGACGGCGAAAGGGGAAGAAGTCGACCGTGTCCAAGGGTTCGAGGTCGGGGCCGACGATTATATCGTCAAACCGTTCAGCCCGCGTGAGGTCGTCCTACGCGTCAAGGCGCTCCTCCGCCGTTCAGGATCGACCAAATATTTACGTACGGCTGAAAAATCAAAAGACTTAATCGTCTTCCCGCATTTGACGATCGATAACGACGCGCACCGTGTCACGGTCGACGGAGAAGAGATTGCGCTCACGCCGAAAGAATATGAATTGTTGTTCTTCTTGGCCAAGCAAGTTGACAAAGTGTTCTCACGGGAACAGCTATTAAAAGAGGTCTGGAACTATGAATTCTTTGGAGACCTTCGAACGGTCGACACACACGTGAAGCGACTCCGGGAAAAGTTGAACCGGGTCTCTCCAGAAGCCGCGCACATGATTACGACGGTATGGGGTGTCGGTTACAAGTTCGAAGTCGTCAGTGAGTGATGATTCGCCGCAATAGCATCGTCACAAAGCTGTGGTTGACGATTCTCGTGTTGGTCAGTCTTATCTTGTTCATCGTCTCCGTTCTGATGCTCGAGTTTTTCAACTCGTTTCATATTGATCAGGAACGAGGCCATTTGGCCAAACTCGGGGGACAAGTTCAATCCGTACTGCTCCAAGAAGGGGACGCATCGCGGACGGTTGATCAAATCATCGAAGTGTACGGCGCCAACTATATATTGGAGAACGGGACGGTCCGCTCGAATTTCGGGACCGAAGTCGATGGGCTCATGACCGAACTCGGACGTCAAGACTGGGAAGCGTATCAAGCCGTCGGAGAGACGTCGATCGGGAACTTCTCGTCGTTTGACGACCAGGCCGCGCTCGCATACCGGACGACGTTCTCACTCGAGACGGGCGAGTATACGCTTTATTTGATTGAACCGCTTGATGCGATCTCGAGTGCGAACGAAGGGGCCCGGACGATCATCTTTTGGACGGTCGCCTCGGCCATCATCGTCACGACCGTGTTCGCGTTCTTCTTATCGACGCGCATCACGGCACCGCTCCGGGAGATGCGCGACGCCGTCAACAAGACAGGGGAAGGGCAGTTCGACCTGCGCCTCGTTCAAAAGTCGAACGATGAGATCGGCGAACTGGCCGGCTCGTTCAACGCGATGAGCAGCCAGCTGTCGACGTATGTGAACGCGCTCGATCGGGAACGGCTACAATTGGCCTCGATTTTACGGTCGATGGCCGATGGGGTCATCACCCTCGACCGCCATGCGAACGTCATCGTGACGAATCCTCAAGCCCAACCGCTCCTCATTGACGAGCAACCGCACGAAGTCGTGTTGTCGCTCTATGAGGACGTCGTCGCCGGGGCTCCGGAGAAGACGATTGAAGTGAAACAGCACGACCATTATTACACGTTGACCGTGACACCGCTTCTTGGCGAGGACGATTTCGAAGGGGCCGTCGTCGTCATCCGTGACACGACAGAGAGCCATCGCCTCGACAAGATGCGGACCGATTTCGTCGCCAACGTCAGCCATGAACTCCGGACCCCGCTCGTGACGCTCCAAGGGTATTCCGAGGCGATTATCGACGGCATGACCGAGAGTGATGATGCGACGAAAGAATTCGCTTCCATCATCTATGATGAGTCACTCCGGCTCGCCCGTCTCGTCAACGATTTACTCGACTTGGCACGGATTGAATCAGGCAAAGAGACGATGCAATTCGCAACGTTCGACCTCGGTGAGTTTTTACCGCGCGTCATGCGCAAGTTCAACCAGATGGCGAACGAGAAAGGGATCACCCTCTCGACTGAGGCTCCGCGTCACACGATTGAGGCGGACGGGGACCGATTGGAACAAGTGTTCACGAATTTAATCGGCAATGCCATCGCACATACCGAGTCCGGTTCGATTCGACTCGAAGCGAGCGCAGAAGAGACCGGCTTCATGATCCGTCTGTCCGACACGGGCAGCGGCATCCCGAAAGAAGATTTACCGTTCGTGTTCGAACGGTTCTACAAAGCGGATAAAGCACGGACGAGCGGCGGCAAGGCAGGTACCGGAATCGGTCTCGCCATCGTCAAGAACGTCATCGATGCCCATCACGGCACGGTCGACGTCTCAAGCGCGCTCGACGAAGGGACGACGTTCACAATCCGTCTCCCGTACACGCAACCGCAGGCATAACGACAATGGTGACTCCTATGGGTCACCATTTGTGGCATAAAGGAGGAAATGACATGAAACTGTACACACGAGGCGGGGACAAGGGCGAGACGTCGCTCATCGGTGGACGCGTCTTGAAAGTCCATCCCCACATCCAGGCGATGGGACTGTTAGATGAGTTGAACAGTCAGATCGGTCTCGCGCTCGCCCATCAGACGGACGAGACGCTCCGGACCCAATTGACACGAATCCAGCACGACTTGTTCGATCTCGGCTCGGAGCTGATGTATAAACAAGATCCGCCGCAACAAGTCGATTTAGTAATCGTCACGGAGCTTGAGACGTGGATTGACGAGCTTGAGGCCAAATGTCCTGAGCTCGTCCGGTTCATTTTGCCGGGAGGCAGTGTCGGAGCGGCAAGCCTGCATGTGGCGCGCACCGTCTGTCGCCGTGTCGAACGAGAACTTGTCAATGTCGAGGCAGCCGTCCGTCAACTCCCGTACTACAATCGATTGAGTGATTACTTATTTACTGCGGCCCGTTACGCCAACGTCGTGGCCGGTGTGCCTGATCAAGAGTACGTCCGCGGTGCCGATGTCTTTAAAACGAAAAAGAAGAAGGAGTAGATCCAGTTATGAAAGGAATCGAACAATTTCAACAGCGATTGCACTATTCGGTCTACCCGACCCAAAAATTCAAGACGACGACATGTCTCGTCTCGTTCGCGGCGCCATTGTCGCCTGAGACGATTGCAGCCCGCGCCTTGTTGCCGTATGTGATGGAGAAGGCGACGGAAGCCTATCCGTCGATCGAACTGTTCCATACACCGCTCGAACAACTGTATGACGCAAGCCTGTACGCCGGGGCCTCAAAAGTCGGCAAAGAGCATATCATCCAGTTCCAGCTTGAAGTCGTGAACGATGAACTCGTCGGCGAACCGGTGCTCGCTCAAGCCATCAAACTGCTCGAGGAAGTGCTACTTCGTCCGAACGCCTATGACGGGGCGTTCCAACCGCTCATCGTCGAGCAAGAGGCTCGTCTACAGCGTCAACGGATCGAATCGGTATACGATGACAAGATGCGCTTTGCCCAACAACGTCTACAAGAGCTGCTCGGCGAAGAACTCGCCATCCCATCGCTTGGGACACTTGACCAGTTGGAGCACGTGACACCTCGGACGTTGTTCGAGGCGTATGAAGCGATGATCCGTCACGACCGCGTCGACGTCTATGTCGTTGGGGACGTCAGTCGTGAACAAGTGACGGACGCGTTCGCCCCGCTCGAAGGGCTCGGAGAACGTCTCGTTCGGGAGTATCCCCAGCCGGTCGACCGTGAGTTTCAACGGCTCGAGGAACATCAAGCCATCAATCAGAGCAAGTTGCACCTCGCCTATCAAGTCGACATCGACCCGAGAAGTGAGGACGCCGTCCGGATGCAAGTCGTCAACGGCTTATTCGGCGGCTTCCCGCACTCGAAACTGTTCATGAATGTCCGTGAAAAAGAGAGCTTGGCCTATTACGCGGCCTCGCAGTATAGCTCGCTCAGCCGGATGTTGTTCGTCTACGCCGGAATCGATGCCTCGAACCAGGCCAAGACCGAGGCGATTATCGCCGACCAGCTAGCCGACCTTCAAGCCGGCACGTTCGAGGATGAGACGCTCGAACAGACGAAAGCGATGTTATTCCATCAGCGTCGTCAACTCGGCGACAATCCGCGCCAATTGATCGCTTGGATGAGCGGTTCGGACATCCGTCCGTTCTCGCTCGACGAAGAGATGGCGATTATCGAACGGACGTCGCGTCAAGACGTGGCCGCGCTCGCGAACCGATTGACGCTACAGGCCGTCTATTGTTTAAAGGGGGGAACCGCATGAAACTCGATTTTCCAAACGTCGGAGAGACGCTTAATCATACCGTCCTCGAGAACGGATTGACGGTTTACTTATTGAAAAAGACCGGCTATGAGAAAACGTACGCCACGTTCACGACCAAATACGGGTCGATTGATCGTCGGTTCAAGCTAGAGGACTGGGTCGACGTACCGGACGGGATCGCCCATTTCCTCGAGCATAAGATGTTCGAGAAAGAGGACGGCGACGTGTTCCAACAATTCGGACGCCTCGGTGCGTCGGCGAACGCGTTCACGTCGTTCACCCGGACGGCATATTTGTTCGGTGCGACGTCGAACGTCAGTGAGAACTTGAAGACGTTAATCGACTTCGTCCAAGCGCCGTACTTTACAGAAGCATCGGTCGAAAAAGAGAAAGGCATCATCGGTCAAGAGATTCAGATGTATCAAGACAATCCAGGTTGGAGGCTCTACTTCGGTTTGATTGAGGCGATGTACGCCGAACACCCGGTCAAAATCGATATCGCCGGGACGATCGACTCGATCAGTGCCATCACGGCGGACGATTTGTATCGTTGCCACCAAGCGTTTTATCATCCGAGCAACATGGTGCTGTTCGTCGTCGGGAATATCGACCCGGACGCGATACTCGCTGAAATCACCGCCAACCAGGCGGCGAAGACGTTCCCGCAGCCGCTGTTGACAGCGCGCGAAGAAATCGTGGAGCCGGAGACGGTGCATCTGGCCGAACGCATCATCGAGATGGATGTCTCCGTCCCGAAAGTGATGATCGGGTATAAGGATACGCCGCTTGCCGGCAAGGATGGTATGAAGCAAGAGCTTATCGTCGAACTCCTTATGCACGCCTTGTTCGACACGACGGCACCGCTCTATGCGGAATTGTATGCCGAAGGGTTGATCGATGACGCGTTCTCGTTCGACTATACGTCAGAAGAGACGTTCGCCTTCGCTGTCTTGTCGATGGAGACGCCGCACGTCGACACGTTCGTCGACCGCATCACGTCCGCCCTCGAGCGTCCGCTCGAACTCGGTGCTGAGACACTCAATCGCAAGAAGCGCATGATGAAAGGACAGTTTTTGAAGGCGCTCAACTCACCGGAGTTCATCGCCAACCAGTTCTCACGCTACGCGCTCAGCGGCGGCAACATGTTCGATATCCCTGATTTGCTCGATGCGATTTCACTCGACGATCTGTACGCCGCGTATGACCGTCTATTCCAAGCCGATCACCGGACCGTCTGCATCGTTAAGAAACCGTGACGACGCTCATCACGGGAGCGAGCGGGTCGATCGGCCGTGCCGTCGCCCTGTCGTTCCGAGACGATGACCTCATCTTGCAGGCCCATACACAGGCGGAGTCGCTCCGCGCGTTCGTCGCGAACGAAGGACTGTCGGCCGAGGTCGTCACGTGTGACCTCGATGACGAGGCCGGACTAGAGGCTTGGCTCGACACACTCGGACCGGTCGACCGCATCATCCACGTCGCCGGCAATCATGCCTACGGGTTGCTCGTCGATCAGTCGCTCCTCGAACTCGATCGGTTATATCGGATTCATGTTCGCTCGATGATCCGGCTCGTGCAACACGTCGTCGGGCAGAAAGCCTACGACCGCCCCCTCGATATCGTCGTCGTCTCGAGCGTCTGGGGTGAGGTCGGTGCAGCCGGGGAAGTCCTCTATTCGACCGTCAAGGCCGCCCAACTCGGGTTCGTCAAGGCGTTCGCTCGTGAGGCGGGACCATTTCACGTCCGCATCAATGCGGTCACACCGGGGTGGATTGACACCCCGATGAATGATACGGTAGAAGAGACGAAACAAACGGCCCGTGAGGAGATTCCGCTCGGCCGATTAGGTGGACCTGAGGAAGTGGCGGAGACGATTCGTTTCCTCTGTTCCCCAGCCGCCGCCTACATGACCGGTGCCGTGCTCCGGATCGATGGTGGTTGGGTATAAAACTTTGTCGCCACGACTGAAACGAGTTCTTTTCAATTCTTCTAAAATAATTTAGAATGAACAAGGTAGCGAGCACACATCAGAAAGGGTGGACGAGATGGATCATAAGTTCGAAGAATGGTATCTCGAATATGAACTTTGCCAGAATCGACCCGGTATCCTGGGGGATATCGCTTCACTGATGGGGATGCTTCAAATCTCAATCGTGACGATTAACGGCGTCGATCTCCAACGCCGCGGCATGCTGTTAAAGGCCCCGGCCGCGGATCACGTCCATCGTCTGGAACATATTTTGCGCAAGATGGAAGCCATCGTCGTCATCAAGCTCCGGCGACCGAAGCTTCGCGACCGAATCGCGATTCGACATGGGCGCTACATCGAGCACGACAATGACGACAAGAAGACGTTCAAATTCGTCCGCGAGGACTTAGGTGTCCTCGTCGACTTCGTCGCCGAACTGATGAAAGAAGAACGGCACTTGTTGATCGGGGTGCGCGGCAATCCGCGTGTCGGGAAGACCGAGTCGATTGTTGCGGCGAGCGTCTGTGCGAACAAGCGCTGGCTGTTCCTGTCATCGACGCTCATGAAGCAAACGGTGCGGACCTCGCTGTTCGAAGAAGAACGCGAAGGGGACCACGTCTATATCATCGACGGTGCCGTCTCGACGCGGACGATGGATGAACGCCATCGTCAATTGATTCGAGAAGTCATGCGGTTGCCGTCCGTGAAAGTCATCGAGCATCCGGACCTATACGTGCGCAACACCGATTGCGTGTTCGAAGACTTTGATTACATCATCGAACTGAGGAACTCACAAGATGAGGAGATTATCATTCCTCAAGAGACACATCGTGAGGCAGAATGGTTTGAATAACTACTTGAATGGAAGGTGTGGACCCCTGTGACAGAACTAGGGACTTTTTTGAAACAAAGGCGTGAGGCGAGCGGTTTGACGCTCGACCAAATCCAGCAGACGACGAAGATTCAAAAACGCTATATCATCGCGATCGAGGAAGGTGATTACAAAAATCTCCCTGGCTCGTTCTATGCACGGGCGTTCATTAAAACGTATGCGGAATCGTTAGGACTTGATGTCGATGAACTGTACGAGACGTATGCGAAAGACTTGCCGAAAATCGAGCCGCAACCGACCGTTCAATTATCGCGAAAGCAAACCTATTCGAAAGCGTCCGAGACGTCGAGCCGTGTCTCGCGTTGGGTACCGAAAGTCATGCTCGTGCTCGTCGCGTTCCTGTTGATGACGGCCGTCTATTACGTCGTCCGAAACCTTGATTTCGGCGACCAAAACGCGTCACCGACTGAACAGACGAACTCGGGTGTAATCATTGATCAAAACAAGGACGTGCCGGAAGAAGAGCCGGTCGAAGAAGAACCGCCGGCTGAAGAACCGGTCGAAGAAGAACCGGCAGAAGAGACGGGACCGATTGCGGTCGCGTCGACGAACGGGGCAGACCTCACATATGAGATCGCGACGGCCGATAAACTGACGACGGAGATTCATGTGAAAGAGTCGCCGGCGACATATGTCGGTGTTCGGGACACCTCACTCGAGGGAGCGTTCCTCGCTCCGGAATATCCGAACCAATCGAAACAAAACCCGATTGTCATCGAGGACGCGGAGACGGATACGCTTCGCATCCGAATCGGCTTGATCGGTGGGGTCGAGAAAATTGTTGTCAATGGCCGGGAGCTTGAATTAGCCGACTCGCCGGTCACACAAAATATATTTGTAAAGAGAGTCGACGCAGAATAAGTTGACTCTCCTTCTAGAGGAGGAGTTCTCGATGAACCTACCTAACCGTTTGACGATGTTACGGGTGTTGCTCATCCCCGTGTTCGTCGTCTTACTCGCCGTAGATTTTGATTGGGGAGACATCGCTTTCCTCGGGGCGGACGTACCGCTCCATCAATTCATCGCCGCGGTCATCTTTACGATTGCCGCTATCACTGACTGGCTTGACGGGCATCTCGCCCGGAAGCACAACTTGGTCACCAACTTTGGGAAATTCATGGATCCGCTCGCTGACAAACTACTCGTCACGGCGGCACTTGTCCTGCTCGTCGAGATGGATCTCGTCGCGGCATGGGTCGTCGTCGTCATTCTCTCGCGTGAGTTCGCGGTGACGGGACTTCGTCTCGTGGCGGCCGATGAAGGAATCGTCGTCGCGGCTGGGAAGTCGGGCAAAGCGAAGACATGGGTCCAACTCTTTGCCATCATCTTCCTGCTGTTCGGCAACCCGATTTTCAGCTATGTCGGCATCCCCTTCGGCGAATGGGCCATGTGGCTCGCGCTCGTCTTGACGATTTACTCAGGGGCCGAATATTTCGCACAAAACTATAAGATCATTGTAAAGTCGATGTAACCATCGGCATAGACGAGTTGTTCAGCTTGGCCGAACAGCTCGTTTTTTTATTGGGAGGAGGAATTTGGATGAAACGCACCGAAATCATTGCGGTAGGCTCTGAACTGCTCTTAGGGGAAATCACGAACACGAACGCCCGTTACTTATCAGAACAGCTGTCGAAATATGGGTTGTCCGTGCTGTATCATGTAGTCGTCGGAGATAATCAGGAACGTTTGCGAGCGACATTCGAACAAGCGCGATCACGAAGTGAATTCGTCATCGTCACTGGCGGCCTTGGGCCGACGGCGGATGATATCACGAAGACGACACTCGCCGAGGTGCTCGGTCGTCCACTCATCCGTGACGAGGCATCGCTCGAGACGATCCATCGTTTCGTCGCCTCGCGCGGACGCGAGCCGAACGAAGGGGACGCGCGGCAAGCAGACGTCTTAACCGGGGCCGAAGTGCTCACCAACCCGGTCGGTCTCGCGCCCGGGATGTGGATCGAGGACGAACCGACATGGCTGTTGTTACCGGGTGTCCCGTGGGAGATGAAAGCGATCGTCGACGCCACGTTCCCAGAAAAATTCGGCGGGATGACCATCGTCTCTGAATCGTTGCGCTTTTATGAAATCGGCGAGTCGGCGCTCGACGCGGCCGTCGTCGATTTGATGAACGGGTCGAACCCAACGGTCGCCCCGTACGCCGAGTCGGGCGAGGCACGACTGCGCATCAGCGCCCGCGCCGATACTGAGACCGTGGCGCGGGAGATGATTGAACGGGTCAAACAGGATATTTTGGCGCGGGTCGGTCACTTTTACTTCGGTTCGGACGACGATACGCTCGCCGCACGGCTGATTCACGAGTTACAAGCGCGTCAGGCGACGCTGTCGATTGCCGAATCGCTCACGGGCGGTCAAGCCCAAGCGATGCTCACGGCCGTTCCAGGAGCATCCTCGGTGTTCAAGGGCGGGGTCGTCA
The DNA here is from genome assembly GCF_018618345.1 of Exiguobacterium sp. s36. Classification (NCBI taxonomy): domain Bacteria; kingdom Bacillati; phylum Bacillota; class Bacilli; order Caryophanales; genus Exiguobacterium; species Exiguobacterium sp. s36. Next base: position 74,650 of record NZ_JACSLW010000001.1, on the reverse strand, counting down.
CGTACTCCGACGAGCTAAAAAATAGGTTTTTAGGGGTGTCCCTTGATACAATTGATTCACACTCGGTCGTCTCAAAAGAAGTCGCCTTTGAAATGATCCTCGGTCTGACGCGTCAGACCGGAACGGATTATGGGCTGGCGTTCACCGGCGAGGCCGGTCCGACGTCAAATTCGGGTCAGCCGGTCGGAAAAGTGTTCATCGGCATCCGGTCACCGGACGGGATTGACGTGATTGAACGTGATTACCCGCATCAAGAGCGGCATGTCATTCAAGCCCGGGCTACGAAAGACGGAATGTGGGCGCTCCTGCAACAAATGAAAAAAGGCGAATAAACGTTCGCAAAAAACTTGTGTATCGCCTTCGCTTCGCTTATAATGAAAGTATCAATCAAAGGAGGCTCATTAATCTATGAGTGATCGTAAACAAGCGTTAGAAATGGCATTACGCCAAATTGAGAAACAATTCGGTAAAGGCTCAATCATGCGCCTCGGTGAAAATACAGATCAGCAAGTTTCGGTGACCCCGTCAGGCTCAATCGCCCTCGACATCGCCCTCGGTGCAGGTGGTTATCCACGTGGTCGTGTCATCGAAGTGTACGGACCTGAATCGTCAGGTAAGACGACGGTGGCGCTTCATGCCATCGCTGAAGTTCAAAAGCGCGGCGGACAAGCTGCCTTCGTCGACGCCGAGCACGCGCTCGACCCGAAATACGCACAAAACTTGGGCGTCAACATCGATGAGTTGCTCTTATCACAACCGGATACAGGGGAACAAGCCCTTGAAATCGCGGAAGCCCTCGTCCGCTCTGGTGCGGTCGATATCCTCGTCGTCGACTCGGTTGCGGCACTCGTTCCGAAAGCCGAGATTGAAGGGGAGATGGGAGACTCACACGTCGGTCTTCAAGCCCGCCTCATGAGCCAAGCGCTCCGTAAATTGTCTGGTGCGACGAACAAGTCGAAGACAATCGTCATCTTCATCAACCAAATCCGTGAGAAAATCGGAATCATGTTCGGTAACCCGGAAACGACACCTGGTGGTCGTGCCCTCAAGTTCTACTCGTCGGTCCGTCTCGAGGTCCGTCGTGCTGAAACGCTCAAACAAGGCCAAGACATGGTCGGGAACCGGACGAAAATCAAAGTCGTCAAAAACAAGATCGCGCCACCGTTCAAGACGGCAGAAGTCGATATCATGTACGGCGAAGGCATCTCACGTGAAGGCGAGCTCATCGACATCGGGGCCGACCTCGATATTGTTCAAAAGAGCGGCGCGTGGTACTCGTACAACGAAGAGCGTCTCGGTCAAGGCCGTGAGAACGCGAAGCAGTATATGAAAGAGAACCCGTCGGTGGCCGCATCGGTCGAAGAACGGATTCGCGACCACTACGGTCTCAACGGTGAAAAGACGGTCACAGTCGAAGCTGACAACGATGACGTCCTCTCACTTTTAGACGAAGAGTAAGTAACGTTTCTCGCCTGACATGGTTCAGGCGAGATTTTTTTAGTATAATTTTTTTGATGAATTGGTAGTTCTATCCTGTCCGTGCATTGCATTCTAACAGGTAAATAAGTACAATAAAGCTATACGCGGGCTCGCTCGCGTTTTCATTCATGAAAAAATAAAATAACCTTGCGAAAGGGAGGTGAACATGATGGAATGGCTATTAGAGCTTATTCTGATCCTCCTTTTGCCGATAGCTTTTGTTGCAGGTTTTTTTGTGCGTAAATCGATCGCCGAAGCGAAGATTCAAGGTGCCGAGACGGAAGCGACCAAGATTGTAGAGCAAGCGCGACAACAATCGGAAGCGATGCAAAAAGAAGCACGGCTTGAAGTAAAAGAAGAGATGATTCAACTTCGCAATGAAACCGAACAAGAATTGCGCGAACGACGTGAAGAGCAGAAAGTGAAAGAAAATCGTTTCGTCCAAAAGGAAGAGCTTCTCGACCGGAAAGCAGACATGCTTGAACGGAAAGAAGACGCTTTGGATGAACGTGAGGCTGCACTCGCGAAACGGAAGCGTGAAGCGGAAACGCTCGAGAGCAAAGTGGAGGAATTATATGAGGAGGCACGCCAAGAACTAGTACGCGTGGCAGCCTTATCGAAAGAAGAAGCACGGACCATCATCATGGACGAAGCGAAGCAGGAAGCGCTTCACGATGCTGCTCTCCTTCAAAAAGAAATCGAGCAAAAAGCAAAATTAGAAGCTGATAAAAAAGCGAAACACCTCTTGTCTCTCACGATGCAACGTTATGCGGCCGAACACGTCGCCGAGACGACCGTATCAGTCGTCAACTTGCCGAGTGATGAGATGAAAGGGCGGATTATCGGACGTGAAGGACGTAACATCCGCACGCTCGAGACACTCACCGGCATCGACCTCATCATCGATGACACGCCAGAAGCGGTCATCTTGTCTGGATTCGACCCGGTCCGTCGTGAAATCGCCAAGATGACGCTCGAAAAACTCGTTCAAGACGGTCGGATCCATCCGGCCCGCATTGAAGAGATGGTCGAGAAATCACGTCGTGAAGTCGATGAACGCATCCGCGAATACGGGGAAGAAGCGACATTCTCAGCCGGCATCCACGGCGTCCACCCGGACCTCGTCAAGACGCTCGGTCGAATGCGTTACCGGACGAGTTACGGTCAAAACGTACTCGCCCACTCGGTCGAAGTGGCTCACCTCGCCGGCATGATGGCTGCCGAGCTCGGGGAAGACGTCACGCTCGCCAAGCGAGCGGGTCTCCTCCACGATATCGGGAAAGCCATCGACCATGAAGTCGAAGGCAGCCACGTCGAGATTGGTGTCGAGCTCGCCACGAAGTACAAAGAGCATCCGGTCGTCATCAACTCGATCGCCTCGCACCATGGGGACGTCGAAGCGACATCGACGATTGCGGTTCTCGTCGCAGCGGCTGACGCCTTGTCAGCGGCGCGTCCAGGAGCCCGTCAAGAGACGCTCGAAAGCTATATCCGACGCCTTGAGCGCCTCGAAGCGATTTGTGAGTCGTTCGAAGGAGTCGAGAAGTCATATGCCATCCAAGCGGGACGTGAAGTCCGGATCATCGTCCGCCCAGACGTCGTCGATGACGTCGTGGCGAACAAGATGGCCCGCGACATCTGTAAACGGATCGAAGATGAGCTTGACTATCCAGGCCAAATCAAAGTGACGGTCATTCGCGAAACGCGTGCCGTCGATTATGCGAAGTAACAAGAGCGGAGACATTCTCCGCTTTTTCTATTGGAGGAGGACAAGACTATGAAAATCTTATTTATCGGCGACGTGGTCGGAAAACCAGGTCGCGACATCTTGAGCGCCCAAATCGGACGCTTAAAAAGCAAGTATAGCCCGACGTTTATGCTCGTCAACGGTGAAAACGCAGCCAACGGACGCGGTATCACAAAAAAAATCTATCAACAATTTCTCGAGCTTGGATTCCATGGCGTGACGATGGGGAATCATACTTGGGACAACCGTGACATCTTTGACTGGATTGATGATGCCGACCGCATCGTCCGCCCGGCCAACTATCCTGCCGGTACGCCCGGTGTCGGGATGATGGTGTTGAAACAAGGCGGGAAGAAGCTCGCCGTCATCAACGCGATGGGGACGGTGTTCTTACCGTCGCTCGATTGCCCGTTCCGCACCGTCGACGCGCTCGTTGAAGAGATTCGCGGCGAGGTCGATGCGATTTTCGTCGACATGCACGCCGAGGCGACGAGTGAGAAGATTGCGATGGGGTATCATCTTGACGGACGCGTCCAAGCCGTCGTCGGTACCCATACGCACGTCCAGACGGCTGACAACCGCATCCTACAAAACGGCACGGCGTACATCACCGACGTCGGGATGACGGGTCCGCTCGACGGGGTACTCGGCATGGATGCCGAGGTCGTCTTAAGAAAATTCATCACCCAGCTCCCGGTCCGGTTTGAAGTTGCCGAGGGACGGGAACAACTAAATGGAGTTTTAATCACAATCGATGACCAATCGAAACGAGCCACGAAAATCGAACGCATACACCTAGATGATCAGACCGTATGGTTTGATTGAACAACCTACCCGAGGGGGAAACAAGAATGGACGTACTCAAAGTTTCGGCAAAATCGAATCCTAACTCCGTGGCGGGTGCACTCGCTGGCGTACTTCGTGAAAAAGGAACGTGTGAGATTCAAGCAATCGGCGCAGGGGCGCTCAATCAATCCATCAAAGCGGTCGCGATCGCGCGTGGTTTCGTCGCGCCGAGCGGGCTGGATTTGATTTGCATCCCTGCGTTCACCGATATTATGATTGACGGAGAAGAACGAACGGCAATCAAGCTCATCATCGAACCACGATGAGCTTGCGGTCGGGACATAGGTCCTATTCTTGTAAGAGAAGCCATCGGCGCGGATGGCTTCTCTTTTTTGTTTGGAAAATCAACGTACTATCTTCTCAGGTTCGTCATTTTATGACAAGATGAAAGGGAACGTGAAGTTCGATTAAGAGATGAAGAGGGGGACGTTTTCAATGGAACAGCTCGTGTCTACGACAGAGAAGGAAGCAACGACACCTGTGATGAAAGCGATTCAAAAACATACGGCCGGATTCGGGGCCCAATTGGTCGAAGTGCCAATCCCGACACCAGGAACCGGGGAAGTGTTAATCAAAGTGAAAGCGACATCGATTTGCGGGACCGATGTCCACATTTATGAGTGGGACGACTGGGCGAAGAGCCGGGTCAAGCCGCCATACGTGTTCGGTCACGAGTTCGCGGGGGAAGTCGTGGCGCTCGGGGAAGGAACGAAACGCATCCAAATCGGACAGACCGTGTCAGCCGAGACGCATATCGTCTGTCACCAATGTAAACAGTGTTTGCGCGGGCAGTATCACATCTGTAAGAACACGAAAATCATTGGTGTCGACACGCAAGGCTGTTTCGCTGAATACGTCGTCATGCCCGAAGAGAACTTGTGGGTCAACCCAGAGTCGATGCCGGCCAAGCTCGCCTCGATTCAAGAGCCGCTCGGAAACGCCGTCCATACAGTGCTCGCGAGTGACGTTTCGGCCAAGTCGGTCGCCATCGTCGGTTGTGGACCAATCGGGCTCATGGCCGTCGGCGTCGCCAAAGCAGCTGGCGCGAGCCGCGTCTATGCGATTGACGTCAACCCGTATCGGTTGAAGCTCGCCGAGGACATGGGGGCGGACGTCGTCATCAATAGCCTCGAACAAAATCCGCTCGAGCTGATTATGGGTCAGACCGATGGGGACGGCATCGATGTCGTCTGTGAGATGAGCGGGCATCCGGTCGCCATCGACCAAGCGTTCAAGATGGTCACGGCCGGCGGGGAAGTCAATGTGTTGTCACTCCCAGCCAAGCCGGTCGCAATCGACTTGACGCGTGACGTCGTCTTCAAAGGGGTGCGTGTTCAGGGCATCACCGGACGCAAGATGTATGAGACGTGGGGGCAAGTGTCGACGCTACTCGCGACAGGTCAATTGAACGTGGAACCGATTATCACGCACGTGTTCAAGCTCGAGGAGTTCGAGCAAGGTTTCGAGCTCATGCGGGCCGGGAAGTGCGGTAAAGTGGTCTTATTACCATAAACAGGGGGAATCAATATGGCATTTGAACATATTACAGAAGCAGTCAATGAAATGAAACAAGCGGGCACGTTCCGCTCGCTCGTGCCGCTCGAGTCGGCGCAAGCGAACGAAGTCACGATCGACGGCAAATCGCTCGTCCAGTTGTCTTCGAACAACTATCTCGGACTCGCCAACCATCCGCGCTTGAAACAAGCGGCGATAGAAGCGGTCGAACAGTTCGGTGCCGGCACAGGATCGGTCCGGACGATCGCCGGGACGTTCGAGATGCACGAGGCGTTCGAACGCGAGCTCGCCGAGTTCAAACATACGGAAGCGGCGCTCGTGTTCCAGTCGGGCTTCGCGACGAACCTCGGTGTCTTGTCGGCCCTCCTCGGTCCGGAAGACGTCGTCATCAGTGACGCGCTCAACCACGCCTCGATTATCGACGGCATCCGGTTGACGAAAGCGGCTCGCCGCATTTACAAGCACGTCGACCTCGCCGATTTAGAGGCGGCGTTGAAAGAGACACAAGACTACCGGACGCGCCTCATCGTCACGGACGGCGTCTTCTCGATGGACGGCAATATCGCGCCGCTCCCAGAAATCGTCGAGCTTGCCGAGAAGTATGACGCGGCGGTCATGGTCGACGACGCCCACGCCTCGGGCGTGCTCGGACAGAACGGTCGCGGCACGGTCAACCACTTCGGACTCGACGGACGGGTCGCGCTACAAGTCGGGACGCTCTCGAAAGCGATTGGTGTCCTCGGCGGCTACGTCGCCTGCTCGAACGACATTCGCGACTTCTTGATTCAAAAGGGACGTCCGTTCTTGTTCTCGACGTCACACCCGCCTGCGGTCGTCGCGGCGAACCGTGAGGCGATCCGTGTCATGAAGGAAGAAGAAGAACTGTTCGACAAGTTGTGGGCGAACACCGAGTTCTTCAAATCAGGACTGCGTGACCTCGGCTTCGACATCGGCCATGCGACGACGCCGATCACACCGGTCATGCTCGGCGAAGAGACGCTTGCGCACACATTCTCGGATAAGCTGAAAGACCACGGCGTGTTCGCACAGAGCATCGCTTTCCCGACGGTCGAGAAAGGCAAGGCTCGTATTCGGACGATCGTGACGGCGGAACATACCCGTGACGACCTCGAACGTGCGCTCGCTGCCTTCAAGGCGGTCGCAGAGGAATTGAACGTCACGCTCCACGCGTAAGATTGAACTGCAGACGAATCGTCTGCAGTTTTTTCATGCAACGAAACGCGAGGCTGTCGACTCTAATGTATGACAAAGAAAAAGGAGGTCGACCGGATGGAGCAACGAAGACGCCTCGTCAAGCGGGCGCAAAAGGGCGATGAAGAAGCGTTCATCACCTTGATGCAACACTATGAGTCGACGCTCTATGGCGGCGCACTACGCATGTTGCGCCATGAGGCAGATGTCGCCGACGTGATGCAAGAGACGGTGCTCCTCGCCTATACGAAACTGCACACGTTGCGTGACGCTGAATTTCTGCATACGTGGTTGTACCGAATCATGCTGAATGAATGTCATCGTCTCATCCGCAAGCGAGAGCGAGAGACAAACGTGAACGGCACCATCAAAGAAACGGCGGTGAACGATGCGTATCACCTTGAACTCGACGAGGCGATTCACGCTCTTGCCCCGATGTATCGCGAAGTCGTCACGTTGCGCTATGTGATGGAACTGACGACCCGTGAGATTGCAGACGTGCTTGGCACGCCGGAAGGAACAATCAAAGCAAGGTTATCGCGGGCGAGACAACAGTTGAAGCAGTCGTACTATCGACAGGAGCGTGAATCGGTATGAATGAAGAATTCGACAAACGATTGACACAATTACATAACGATACAAGACTCTCGAGCGGGGCCCGCCAGGCGTTCGATGCTAGCTATGCCAGTATCAGAGAGCAGGCGAACCGGTCGCGTCGGAGACGCCGGCGCCGTGTCGGCGGGGTGGTCATGATGGCGGCCGCGGCGATGCTCGTGTTCATACTGGCGTTTGACGGTTCGGCGCTTGCCGCCATCGATCGTTTATTTAAGTTCGGAGACCGTGGCATCGACCAAGTCGTGTTGACGAACGGAGGAGAGCGACCGGTCGCGACCATCACCAATCAAGACGTTCACATCAAGTTAGAGCGGGTCATCGCCGACCGCCATCAACTCGCGCTCCGTTTCGTCCTGACAAAAGAGGAAATACCATGGAAAGACGTCACGGATCTGAGTCTCGACTATCGTGTTCGTAGTGCGGACGGATCGTATGTCGACGAGATGGTATCGGATACGTTGCCGTTGAAGGGGGACGGTGGAATGCGTGGCCATCAAGTGAACGTGATGGTCGATGAGAGCGGATCACTCGTATATGAAGTGTTGAGCGAGGCGGGCGACAAAGACATTCCGTCACTGGAAGGAGCGACGATTGAGATTGAGACGGTTCGGCTGTTCCGTGACGTGGAGACCGATACAATCAACGGTGACTGGCGTTTACCGATTGAACAGGTGACGATGCAAGCCGCGATCCGTTATGAAGCTGACGACGCCGTCTCCCCGCTTGAAGTCGGGAATGTGGTTGTCGACCTGACATCGATGCGAATCGAGCTTACCGTCAACGGGGATGATTACGATGAGAACTATTTTATCGACCACGTGAAGCTACGTGATGCGAAAGGGAATGTGTACAACATCGAATCCGGCTATAGCCGGACGGTCAGTGCCGGAAAAACAAATCTGGTGTTCCAAGTGCCATTCACGTCAAGAGATGCCGTGTCGGAACTGATGCTGATTGTGGAAGGCATTGGTCAAGTAAAGCTTCTACCCGTTAATAAGTGACTAACAGCATGCCTGACTCAGGTATGCTGTTTTAGTTTGAAAATTTTGGTAGACATTTAGGTGGAATGACTCTAAAATTTGAAAAGGTAAACCAAATGATTAACGTTTATATTATTTCAACTACCGAATTTATTATATAAAAGAAAGGGCAGCGCGACGATGATGCAAGCCTCACATTTAGTGATGGGCGTGACCCTGTCCGCGGAAACATTCTCCATCTTGACGATTTCACCGCCGTTCATTATAAACGTCATCTTCAGTGCTGTGGCTTTGATTGTCGTGATTTATTCCCGAAGCAAGAGCTGGAAAGGCCGATTGTTCAATGCTGTTGTAACAATATGGTCGCTGTTCTTCATTTCGATGTACGTGTTTGCCTGGTATGTGAGAGTAAAATACAATATCACGCCGGACTTTGCGGCCTCGTTTGCGCCTGGTCCATTTCCAGGATGGAAAGAATTGCTGGCTCAAAGTATGGAGGAACCAGATGTCACTGGAAATGCGATTACATATGCAGCACTTCTGTTTCTTACGCGAAAATATAATGACTGGTACATGTGGCCGGTAAAAGTCGTCTTTATTTTCTTTGTAAGCCTTTTTTTCATCAAATATGTTCCCGTTGTCTTCAACTGGCTAATTACATAAAAAAGCAAGGCGCATAGCCCTGCTTAGAGGATGAACATTCCGCGGAATCCACGGGCTGCATAATACGAATCGGCCCCGTTATGATAGACGAAGGTCTGCTCGTAGCGGCGGTCGCAGAACAAGGCGCCGCCTTTTTGACGGATTGATTCTGGGGTGGCAATCCAGCTCGACGTCTTCAAGTCGAACGTACCGAGCGTCTGCAGATGGCGATACGTTGCTTCGTCGAGTAGCTCGATGCCCATCTCTTTAGCCAACGCGACGGCACTCCCATCCGGTTTGTTTTTCTTTCGTGCCGCTAACGCCGCATCGTCATAGCATAGGCTGCGTCGACCGCTCGGACTTTCCGGTGAGCAGTCGCAAAAAGCTAATGTGCCGTTCGGGAGTCGAATCACATCAGGTTCACCGCCGGTACGCTCCATCTCGGCGAGAGCGGCGAGTTTACGGTCGTCCGCTTGAAGACGCGTCAAGATGTCTGGCCAGGTGAGATCTGGATGTCGTTCGGGGTTGTCGGTAAAGCGCGCTTCGAGAGTGTTCAACAACTCGGTTGTTTCTTCGTGTGAAAGGGTGGACATCATCAATCACTCCATTCCAAGGTTTCTTTCAGTATACGACATCACTTGTGATCGATTCAGCACGCCGTTCATGGAAAGGGGAATGCCAATTGGATTTCGATGCCTTGGATGTTCGGCATCTGCACTCTCAGACGTTCCATACGATTGATTTGTTTCAATTCAAAACGATTTGGTCTGATTGTCTGCCGAATGATTCTTATCGTGTGACAGATTATTCAGAGCTGAACTTACATATGACGAAGCAAGAATTAATTCAGCTTCGATGGATTGATTTGACGTTACCGTTCGTAATCTATTCGAATGAACAGCTCATGTTTTTGTATGACCCGTATCATCGCAAGCTACATACAGATACAGTTGTGTCCGTTGAGCTAGCGGGACATGATGTTTCTTTTCTCGATTTTATAATGGTGCATAGCCAGACGTTTCATGATCACGATTCGTATTCTCTGAAAATGGAGGATGTTTATGGTTTGGCACCGGACAGTCAACGGAGGGAATTTGGGTTCCCGAAAGTGACGGCCCCTGCGGCATTCATTGCGGACTTATTCTTCGCACTCGGTGTCACTTCATTCCAAGTCGTCTTATCCAAAAATAAATTGTTATCTCATTTTGAGTCTTGGGCGAAGCGGACCGGAAGCAATCATAGAATTGAATCTAGTGGAAAATGGACGTGGTCAAAGACGTATAAGGTAAGCTGTGATGTCTCCCGACAACAAGTACAAGCTGTTCATCAACTTGTGTCACTCCTGGAACATGATGAAGAGTGGGAAGGCATTCGATTCTTCATTCCGACCGAGACAGAAGCCGTCACATTGTTCATTGGAGGCGATTTGACAGAAGGATATGGATTTGGAGTATTTCAATATGAACATACTGGAGAGGTGGTTTCCAATGAGATTTGAAGATTTGTTCCTGTATGACGGGATGATGCATGTGTTTGCTTTCAATTATGACCTCGGACCTAAGACTCTGACGTTCAATCTACAGCTCTCCGACCACCAAAGGAAACGGAACGCCTCTTTCCGTGAGCGGCTCGAGGCGGATGAGATCCATCCGCAAAGCGAGGTGGTGAACGTGAAGCTCCGCTTTGAAGACATCATCTACATGGAAGTCATCGATGAATCGTATGCCGATGGAGTGGTGATCACGCCTCATGACCAGTTTGAAGGACATCAAATTATTCGTTACATGAGATCAGGTTATCTCGAGCAGCTCCAAGAGACGCGTTTTCAGTTGTGGGAGTTCATTAAACCGGATGATGCTACATTGTGTCACTATCGGATATACGGTATGGATAACGTACTTGAGATCATCACGATGTCGGACCCGATTGTCGAGGCGGCGATCGGATTGAAATGTTTCCGTCGCGGCAGCCCGACCATCTATTTTGGCGGGACGCATTACTCAGAGCAATCGTAACAAGCTCCCATATCAGCAAACAGGCGCCCTCTCTGACTGAGAAGGCGCCGTCTTGTTATGCGGATTGGATCACATCGTCCATTAAATCGATTTGTCGACCGAGCCAGACGAGCGGGACGGTCAAACCTGCACCAATCAAATAGACGATGGCGATCGGCAATCCGTCCGCGAGCATTCCGAACGTCAGGCTGCCGATGCTGAAGGCGAGGGTATAGGCCGTCTGTTGGACGCTATAGACGTACGGAAGCTGCGTGGCCGTTGTCGTTTCCTGGAGCAGCGTGTTCGTCTGAACGATGCGGAGCTGGGTGGCGTATCCTTGAACCGCGAGCGCGACGAGCGAAAACACGATATGAGACGTCACGCCGAACAACAAGGCGGCCCCGACTGACAGCAGGGAGCTGATCCCAAGGGAACTGCTTCGTTGAGCGCGATACAGATACGCACTGGCCAGAATCATGCTGATCAAGAAGCTTGCGTTCATCGAGCCCCACCATCCGCTATCGATGTGGAGATGGCGTTCCAGATAGACGAGCAATAGTGCAGAAATCCAGAGCGTGCTGACGAAAGACTCGAACGTGACGAACACTGTAATTAATCGAGCCTGAGGTGCTGTTCGCACAATGGCGAGGCTGTCTCTTAGGGAAATGTCTGATTCACCATCTTCTATCGTCACGTCGCGCTCAAGGGCACGGACGAATTGATACGTGACGAGCGTCGAAAGTATGAACGTCATCAACGCGATGATCAGGGCAATCGCGCTTGAAAACGAAGCGACAAGAATCGTACCGAGCGGCCACATCGCCAGCTGGATGAACTGGTTCGACCCTTGGACGAGACTGTTTGCTTGTTGACGATTCGTCGTCAGCCGTGGGATGAACGACGCTTGGACTGGACGAGCGAACCCGTCCAAGAAGGCGATGAGCACGACGAGGCCGAGGACGAGAATCGACTCCGACCAGATGACTGCGCCGAGCAAGACCGTCTTCAACAGTTGCGTGACGAGCAGCGTCTGACCGAGGGTGAACCGAGACAAGACGCGGGCAAAGAACAGACCGCTCACGGTCATGCCGATTGTGACGGCAATCGGGAAACTGGCGGCGGCCAGAGCAGAACCGGTCTGTTGATATAACAAAGCGATTAAGGCGACGATATAAAGCACGTCACCGATATTGGCCAGCCATTGACTGACCAGCAGCAGGTAAAACGACTTCATCATGACTCTCCTCCAGAACTATTCAATTTTGGGTGGATGACACGATGTCGACTTACATACTTTCACCGCTTTCAAATTATTTACAAATAGTTTACGATAAAATGATGAAGAACACAATAATTGGAAAGTAAGAGGGGGAAACGACATGTTACACTATGACATCAATGACCAGCTTCAACTACGAATGTTCACCATCGATGACGCGGAGGCGTTGTTCCAGTTGACGATGGCGTCGAAGCCATACCTTCGCGAGTGGCTCGGTTGGCTCGATTACACCGAGACGGTCGAGGATTCACGACAAAACATCGAAGGGCGAATTAAAGGATTGATGGAGACGGGCGGCTATCCGAAATCGTTCGCGATTGTGTATCAGGGTGAGCTCGCCGGGACAATCGGCTTCAACGATATCGACCGAGGGATCAAGTGCGGCACGGTCGGCTATTGGCTCGGCCAAGATTTTCAAGGGAAGGGCATTATGAGTCAAGCGCTCGAGACGGTCATTGATTACGGGTTCCGTGACTTGAAACTTGATAAAATTGAGATTCGGGTCGCGACCGGAAACGTGAAGAGTCGGGCCTTGCCGGAACGGTTCGGCTTCCTCGAAGAAGGGGTGCTCCGCAATGCGGAGTGGCTTTATGACCGCTACGTCGACCACGTCGTGTACGGGCTGTTGCGAGATGAATGGGCCCATTAACATACAAAACCCCGTCCTTTACAAGGCGGGGTTTTCGTTTGGGATTTGTTCGCCGAAGAGTTCGCTACCGAACTCGGCATACGCCTGCTCATAGCGCCGGAGAGATGACTCTTTATGCATACATGTAACGTTCATCCGTTCAAGTGACGTCATGTCGATCGCATACGTCTTCAAGACGTGGGCGTTCCGGAGCATCGACGGTGTGACCGAACGCCTGAGACCGCTGCGTTCATTCAATTGGCGCATCATCTTCGTAATCATGACGATCGTCAGCTGTTTCGGCTGGTTCTTCGCATACACCCAACGGAACGTCATCCGGGAGAAGTCGAACGAGACGAAGACGGGATCGTCCGAGTACCAACGCGGACGGACCGGCGTCGGGATGTCAGCCAAATAGTTCATAAGGAGTGTCTGGTCCTCTTGACTGAGTTTCAACGTGAACCGGTTGCCGAGCCGGTCATAGACGTCGAATTCATGGCTCGCGAGATGCAGGTCGTTCATCCGAAGACGGATGATATGGTGCACCCGGAGTCCATATTTATAGAACAACGTGACGATTAGCTCGTTCCGATTGACGAGATACGGATGCGCCTGAAGCTGGTTCTCACTCAGCCCGCTTGTCGAACGGATCGTCCGGACGAGCTTGCTGAACTCGGTCGGCAAGGCAATCTGGTCGACGGTGAGCGTATGAGCCGGTTGGGCATAGGCGAGCATCTTTTTCCGGAGCGGATTCAAGAAGACGGTCAGGCTATTGATGACGGTGACGATTCGGGCGACCGTCGCTTGTTGGTATTGCTTCTCTTCGATGAGGAAGTCGTTGACGAACGTCTTCCACGATTCGAGCGGGACGGCGAGCCACGCCTCCGGGGCATCGAGCTCGACGTTATGGTCATGAAAGTATTTGTGCACATCGATCAAGTCGTATCGATAGCGTTTCAGCGTCGACGGTTGACGGCCGCTCGCGCCGAGATGGAACAAGTACGCCTCGATATATTCAGGCAATGGATACTCTTTTCTACGTTTCGTCATGGACGTTCCTCCTTCTCCTCATATCGTACCACAAACGGACGTTCTCCATTCGCCGTTTCGTGGTAAGATGGAGGATGAGACTTATAGGAATGAGGGATTTTTATGCAACGAGAGAAAGTCATTATCGTCGGATGTCAATTACCGACTGTCGACGATTGGACATATGAACAATCGATGGGGGAACTCGTCGAATTGGTCGATACGGCACGAGGTGAGGTCGTCGCCCGTCTCGACCAGAAACGGCAACAAGTCGACCGCCGCACGTTCATCGGGAAAGGGAAAGTCGAGGAGCTCGCGGTGCTCATCGAACAGTTTGAGCCGGACATCGTCATTTTCAACGCCGAGCTGTCGCCAGCCCAGTCGAAGAACATCCGCATCTCGCTGAACGACCCGGACGAGATGAAACTGATTGACCGGACGCAATTGATTCTAGACATCTTTGCCGGACGGGCCCAATCGAAAGAAGGGAAGCTCCAAGTCGAGCTCGCCCAGATGAACTACCTGCTCCCGCGTTTAATCGGACAAGGCACGCAACTGTCACGTCTCGGTGGCGGAATCGGGACACGGGGACCGGGTGAAACGAAACTCGAGTCGGACCGCCGACACATCAAGCGCCGCATCGACGAGATTAAGAAAAATCTCGAAGGCACCGTCGCGCACCGTGACCGTTACCGCGAACGTCGGAAGGAGAACCGTGTGTTCCAAGTCGCGCTCGTTGGATATACGAATGCCGGGAAATCAACGATTTTCAACCGCTTGACGGACGCCGATACGTACGAACAGGACGAATTGTTCGCGACCCTCGATCCGCTCACGCGTGAGCTCGAATTGCCGCGCGGCGGAAAAGTGCTCATCACGGATACGGTCGGATTTATTCGCGACTTGCCGACGAAACTCGTCGCCGCGTTCCGCTCGACGCTCGAGGAAGTGCTCGGGGCTGACCTCGTCTTGCACGTCATCGACGCGTCAAACCCGCATTACATGAACCAAATCGACACGACGAATTCGGTATTGTCGGAACTCGGCGCGAGTGAGTTGCCGCAGCTCGAGGTATACAATAAGAAAGACCGGTTGACCGAGGACTTCGTCGGCGGACCGCTCGTCATCTCGGCGCTCGACTCGAACGATATCGAGACGCTCATCGGCGCGATCGAAGATAAGATTGCTGATGTGTTGACGAAAGTACACGTCATCTTGCCGGTCCGCTCGTTCGAGCATTACCACCCGGCCAAAGATTCGATGTATCGTCTCGAGGAGAAGTTCCTCGATGATGGTTCGGTCGAACTCGTCGGATATATGAGAGAAGACACGCGTCTATATGCGACGCTGAAACAATTTGAGGTGTGAAACAATGATGTGGCAAGAAAAGATTGCGTATTATGATGAATTGGCCCCGTTCGTGACCGAGGCGGAAGCACGGGTAAAACCATATTTTGAAACGATTGAGGCGACAGCGGAGTTCAACCAATACCGTGTCCTCGAGTCGTTTAAGAAGCATAAAGTGTCGGATTTCCATTTCAATCCGACGACCGGGTACGGCTATGACGATATCGGACGCGACACGCTCGAATCGATTTATGCTGACGTGTTCGGGGCGGACCTCGCCCTGTGCCGCCCGCAAATCATCTCTGGGACGCACGCCATCGGGATCGCCCTGTTCGGTGTGTTGTTGCCAGGGGATGAACTGCTTTATATTACCGGCAAGCCGTACGACACGCTCGAAGAGATTGTCGGGATTCGGGGAGACGGCCGTGGGTCGCTCAAAGAACTTGGTGTCGGCTACGACACGGTCGAGTTGAAAGACGACCAGATCGATGTCGAGACCGTCATCGCACGGATTCGCCCTGAGACGAAGCTCATTGGCATCCAGCGCTCGAAAGGTTACGCCAACCGACGCAGCATTCCGGTCCAAGAAATCGGGGAGGCAATCGCGAAAATCAAAGCGGCACACCCGCACGTCTTCGTTTTCGTCGACAACTGTTACGGTGAGTTCGTCGAGACGATTGAACCGACCCACGTCGGGGCTGATCTCATGGCCGGCTCACTCATCAAAAACCCGGGTGGCGGCTTGGCGAAGACGGGTGGCTATATCGCCGGGACCAAAGAACTCGTCGAACGCTGCTCGTTCCGCATGACGACACCTGGCATCGGCAGCGAGGCCGGGCCGTCACTCTATTCGCTCCAAGAGATGTATCAAGGGTTTTATATGGCGCCGCACACGGTCGCCCAAGCCTTGAAAGGGGCGCACTTGACGGCGAGCCTGCTCGGATTGCTCGGTTTCGAGACCGATCCGCATTATACGACGCCCCGGACCGATTTGATTCAATCGGTGACGTTCCGCGACCGCGACAAGATGATTGCGTTCTGTCAGAGCATCCAGATGGCGTCGCCGGTCAATGCGCATGCGTTACCGGTACCGGCCTATATGCCGGGGTATGAGGATGACGTTATCATGGCAGCTGGGACGTTCATTCAAGGCTCGTCGATTGAATTGTCGGCCGACGGTCCGCTCCGCGCGCCTTACACGGCCTACGTTCAAGGCGGATTAACTTACGCCCACGTCAAGGTCGCGCTCATGCTTGCCTTGAGCCAATTGCGGACAAAAGAGCTCGTCACATTTGACCGTGACAATATCTCACAAAAGTTGTAACCGAAATGTCATGTTAACTTTCTTAACATCTATTGACAGGTAAGTTGTCATGTATTATTCTCACAGTGTGAGACAGAAAAGGAGGGGTAAGAGATGGCCGATCAATTTCGTCGCTCCAACCCGTTGTTTCCGATTGGAATCGTTCAAGATTTGACCCAGCTGACAGGTAGGCAGATTCGGTACTATGAAGAACAGGGTCTGATTTCGCCTAGTCGGACGGAATCGAAACGACGGCTCTATTCCTTTAATGATGTCGAACGTCTACTCACGATCAAGGATTTTATCGATCAAGGCTTCAACTTGGCGGCGATTCGTCATATGCTCGATAACAGCGACGCTAAAGACGCGGAATCACTAAAGGCGCCGGTCGATGAAGCACCGAAGATCTCTGAACAAGAGTTACACAAATTATTGAAAACACAGCTTCAAGAAGCTGGCCGTTTCAATAAGACGTCGCTCATTCAAGGTGAGCTGTCACGTTTTTATCGATGACGCCAGTACACTAACCATTACACAATGTGAGAGGGGACATTTCACCATGGCCAGAAAAACGTTCACGAAAGAAGACATCAAACGCATCGCACAAGAAGAGGACGTACGCTTTATTCGTCTTCAATTCACGGATATCCTCGGTACGATTAAAAACGTCGAGGTTCCGATCAGCCAATTGGACAAAGCACTTGATAACAAGATGATGTTCGATGGTTCTTCAATCGAAGGGTTCGTACGCATCGAGGAATCAGACATGAACCTCTATCCAGACCTTGACACATGGGTTGTCTTCCCGTGGACAGACGGCAGCGGTAAAGTCGCTCGCTTGATTTGTGATATTTATACTCCGGACGGAAAACCGTTCAGCGGTGACCCGCGCGGCAATTTGAAGCGTAACCTCGAGCGCATGCAGAAGCTCGGTTTCACAGCATTCAACGTCGGACCAGAGCCTGAGTTCTTCCTCTTCAAGAAAGACTTGAACGGCCAACCGACACTCGAACTTAACGACCAAGGCGGTTACTTCGACTTGGCACCGGTCGACCTCGGCGAGAACTGCCGTAAAGAGATCGTCATCGAGCTCGAAAACATGGGCTTCGAAATCGAAGCATCACACCACGAAGTCGCACCAGGTCAGCACGAGATTGACTTCAAATACGCAGATGCGGTCACGACGGCTGATAACATCCAAACGTTCAAACTCGTCGTCAAGACGATTGCAGCGAAATATGGTCTTCACGCGACGTTCATGCCGAAGCCACTCTTCGGTGTCAACGGTTCAGGGATGCACGCCAACATGTCGCTCTTCAAAGGTGACACGAACGTCTTCTACGATCCAAACGGCGAAATGGAACTCTCTGACACGGCTCGCGCCTTCACGGCAGGGATTCTCGAGCATGCCCGTGCATTCACGGCTGTTTGTAACCCGACTGTCAACTCGTACAAGCGTCTCGTTCCTGGTTATGAAGCACCTTGCTACGTAGCATGGAGCGCGCGCAACCGTTCACCACTCGTTCGTGTACCAGCGGCCCGTGGTCTCTCGACTCGAATCGAAGTACGTTCGGTCGACCCGGCAGCAAACCCGTACCTCGCTTTGGCCACACTATTGGCTGCAGGTCTCGATGGAATTGAGAAAGACATGACAGCACCGAAGCCAATCGACAGCAACATCTACGTCATGGACAAGCCAGAACGTGTTGCTAACGGGATTGACGATCTTCCGGCTACGCTCTTCGACGCGCTCGAAGTACTCCGTACTGACAAAGTCGTCATGGAATCGCTTGGCGAGCATATCGGTGAGCACTTCCTCGAGTTGAAAGAAATCGAGTGGGATATGTTCCGCACGCAAGTGACAGAGTGGGAACGCGATCAGTACATGACGCTCTACTAAGTAGATGAACTGGGGACGTTAACCCTACCAATCAGAGTCCTGAAGGAGTCTTCGCAAGAAGAACTCCTTCAGGACTCTTTTTCTATCGTTCTATATAATGAGGAAGAATGTATGGCTGGATGAGCGGACTAGACGAAATTGAAGGAGATGGAAGACGTGGCCACACCGTTGAAAGAGGTATATCATGAGGATTTTTTGCTAGGATTTGGACGACGGATTCAATCCGTCTACCCATTGTTTGATGTACAAGCATTTGTCGCATCGATTGTAGATGAGTCATGGGAAGCGTTAGCGCTGAAAGGTCGTATGCGCCGTATCTCGACAAAGCTCGGGGAGTACTTACCTCAAAACTACGAGTCAGCTTTAGACGTCTTGATTGAAATTGTAGATGATTGTGTCGGCTTTCCATATTTATTTTTTCCAGACTTTGTCGCAGTCCATGGACAGGCGGAAGAACATTGGGAACGCTCGATGTCAGCACTCGAACTCTTCACGCAGAAATCGTCTTCTGAATTCGCAATCCGACCTTTTCTGCTTCGTGATTCGACGCGAGTGATGGATCGCATGATGGCATGGGCCAAGCATCCGAATGAGCATGTGCGAAGATTGGCAAGTGAAGGCTGTCGTCCTCGTCTTCCGTGGGCGGAGTCATTACCGATGTTCAGAGAAAATCCGGCTCCCGTGTTTGCGGTTTTAGAGTTATTGAAAGAAGACCCATCATTATATGTAAGGAAAAGTGTCGCCAACAATCTCAACGATATCTCGAAAGATCACCCGGAAGCCGTGCTCGAAGTCTCGCTTCGATGGCAAGGCGAACATCCTCATACCGATTGGGTCATCAGACATGCGTGCCGAACATTGATCAAATCCGCACATCCTGACGCCTTAACGCTGTTCGGTTATACGCAAGAAACGGATTTGACCGTCAACGCATCGATTTCGATACATCCGAACATGCTCAGTATTGGGGAGGCGTGCGAGATTCAATACGATGTGTCGATTCGTCCAGGCGATGCTGCATATATTCGGGTCGAATACGCCATCGACTTTATAAAAGCGAATGGGAAAGCGAGTCGTAAGGCGTTTCTTTTTACGAATAAAACCGTCGCTGGGGGAGCAAAACTTGCAGCGAGCAGAGTCCACAACTGGTCAGACTTGACGACGCGTCGACATTATCCGGGTGCGCATCGAATCGTCCTGTTGGTAAATGGACGAGAAGTTGCCGAAACTCGACTCGTGTTGCATAAACGAGACGACTGATAAATGTTTTAGAGACAATCGACGGTTCGAAAAAGGGCAACCCAGTCTAATAGACGGGTTGCCCTTTTGGGTGTATGGCATAAGCATTTGCTTAAAACGCACGTTTGAAGAACGTCGATGCATAGTCGAGCGTCGTATGTAGCGTCGTCGCGAAGACGAGTCCGAAGAAACAGGCTGCCCCGTTCAGGTCGAGCCACGATTTGGCAGCTTCCTCATACGGCGTGAACGTGAGCACGAGCGTGAGCGGGAAACCGAGATAGATGACCCGAATCAGATCGCTCAAGAGCGGCAAATGCGAGAATAACGACCGATGGGGCATAAGCTTCACGTAAGGGAGCCAAAAGCCCCGAAGCGGTCCCCATCGATAATAGGCGTCCGACTTCAAGTCGAGGTCCGGGGAGAGCCAGAACGTCCCGATCAGGGCGCCGAATAGGAACACGGTCGGAACATCGATGTCAATAAAAGGCGTGGCAATCGCAAGAGCACCGATTGCCACGAGATTCGTACGGGTATGTGTCTTGCCACTCGCCATTAGTGAATCGTCCGGTATACACCGATGACCTTCCCTAAAATCGACACGTTATCGAAATACATCGCTTCGAGTTCGTCGTTCTCCGGCTGGAGACGCACTTTCGAAGCTTCTTTATAAATCCGCTTCACCGTCGCTTCGCCTTCATCCGTCATGGCAACGACAATCTCTCCATTGTCGGCCGTGTTCTGTTGGCGGACGAGGACACGGTCCCCATCCAAGATGCCGGCGTTAATCATCGAGTCTCCCGAGACCGAGAGCATATAGACGTTGTCGGAACCGACGACGTGGGCCGGGAGCGGGAAGTGTTCTTCCACGTTCTCGATTGCCGTAATCGGCGTACCAGCCGTGACTTTCCCGATGACCGGCACGTACATGACAGCATCGTGGTCTTCGACGACTGACATCTCTTCATCTAAAATCTCGATGGCACGTGGCTTCGTCTTGTCACGTCGAATCAATCCACGTTTCTCTAGACGGTCCAAGTGTCCGTGGACGGTCGAGCTCGATGCGAGTCCGACAGCCTCTCCGATTTCACGAACAGAAGGGGGATACCCTTTCGCCCGAACCTCGGCTTTTATAAAATCAAGAATCTGTTGTTGTCTTGCTGACATTTTTTTCAATGGATTTCACCTCGATTATGTCGAATATCCTGCGAACGCATCCTATTCTTTATGGGTTTAGTTTAACACAAGAACACATGAGCGCACAAACATTCGTTCGTTTTTTTCTACTTGACCGAACAGAAGTTCTTGTTTTATGATGAGAACAGATAAACGAACAGACGTTCTCGAGAACGTGTATTCTTATTCCCAGGAGGTAATCGTTATGAGAGACACAATCAATGGAATCATTTTAGTCGGCATGTTGGCACTTGGAATGTTCGCGTTTTATATGGTCGGGGAGATGCGCCACGACGTCGATGTCGTCGCGACCGAACCGGTGATCGAGCATAGCGTCGAAGAAGAAGTCGCTTTGACGGAGGCCGAGTCGCTCGAGGCACAGCTTATCGCTGAACGCGCTGAGAAAGAAGACGACAAGACGACGTGGTTCGCCGCTGAATAATCTTTTCTGATTGCGAACAGCCCCCGAACCTGTGTATCGTAGAGGGCGAATGGAAAGAAAGGAAGTGACGGGATGCGAGTCGTCATTTATTGTCGCGTGTCGACGAACAAGTCCACGCAAGAGACGTCACTCGGTCGCCAAGCAGACGAACTGACGCGGATGGCGAAACGTCTTGACGCCGAAATCATCGACGTGATCAGTGAGCAAGAGAGCGGATATGAAGTCAATCGGACGGGGTTGCTCGATTTGTTGGAGCACGTCTCGACGTCTAATCTCGATGCTGTGCTCGTCAGCGATGACAGCCGCCTCGGACGAGGGAACGCGAAAATCGCCATCTTGCATACGCTCATGAAACATAACGTCCGCTTGTTGACGATGCAATCGTCCGATGAATACGTCGTCTCGGATGCCGAGAAGATGGTGCTTGAAATCGTCAGCGTCGTCGAGGAGTATCAGCGTAAAATCCATAACGCGAAAATCTCACGCGGCATGCGTCGGGCGGTCGCGAACGGGTTCAACCCGCATCGCAATATCCAACATCACGATCAGGGCGGCCGGAGTCGAATCGAAGTGCCGATTGAAGAAATCGTCCAACTGCGCGAGCGCGGGTTAACGTTCGCTGAAATTGCCGCCACGCTCCGTGGTTTTGGCTACGAGGTGTCGAAGGCGACGGTGAACCGCCGCTATTTGGAGCACGTGTCAGTACCAGAAACTTGATTCCTGCTCGCTGATTTTGTACAGTAGAAGAACAAATTCAGTAGAGAGGGGGCGAGCCTGATGCTAGCACCTGAACAGTTGGAGCGAATCAATTTTCTCGCCAACAAAGCCAAGACAGATGGACTGTCACCACAAGAGATGGACGAGCAGCAAGCGCTGCGTCAACAATATTTGCAAGCGTTCCGCCAATCATTCAAATCACAGATGATGGGAATGAAGGTCGTCGATCCGGACGGGAACGACGTAACGCCTGAAAAATTGAAAGACGAGCAGAAACGACATCGCTCAGAGTGACCACGAATGCACATCCTATTTCATATAGGGTGTGCATGTTTGTTATACGCGAACGGGGATCAGGGGGACTTATTGGACTGATTTTGAACGAAAGGAAGTAAACGATTCCATTCAATGTGTTATACTAATTAATTAGTTGTGACACACGAATGAGTGTGCTAAAATATGACGGGTAGAAACTTTGTAACAACAGAGAGGATGAAATTAGTGGAAACAACTACTAAAGAATTATTAGCGATTAACTCGATTCGGACGCTCTCGATTGATGCGGTCCAAAAAGCGAACTCTGGTCACCCGGGGATGCCGATGGGTGCGGCTCCGATGGCGTTCACACTTTGGACGGATAAGATGCGTCACAACCCGAAAAACCCGAACTGGTTCAACCGCGATCGGTTCGTTCTTTCAGCGGGACACGGTTCGATGCTCTTGTACTCGCTTCTTCACTTATCTGGTTACGACCTTTCACTCGACGATCTCAAATCGTTCCGTCAAATGGATTCGAAGACGCCTGGACACCCAGAGTACCGTCACACAGCTGGTGTCGATGCGACGACTGGACCGCTCGGCCAAGGGATTGCAATGGCAGTCGGTATGGCGATGGCTGAGAAGCATTTGGAAGCGACATATAACCGTGATGAGTTCAATGTGGTTGACCACTTCACATACGGGATTTGCGGAGACGGTGATTTGATGGAAGGCGTGTCGGCAGAAGCTGCCTCACTCGCTGGTCACTTGAAACTCGGAAAGCTCGTCGTCCTTTATGATTCAAACGACATCTCACTCGATGGCGACCTTCACAAGTCGTTCTCAGAAAGCGTCGAAGATCGTTTCAACGCTTACGGTTGGCAAGTGATTCGCGTTGAAGATGGCACGGACATCGATACAATCGCGAAAGCAATCGACGAAGCGAAGGCGGAAACGTCAAAACCGACCCTCATCGAAGTGAAGACGGTCATCGGTTTCGGTTCACCGAACAAGTCAGGGAAATCGGCCTCACACGGCGCGCCGCTCGGCGAAGCTGAAATCGAGCTCACGAAGCAGTTCTATAAGTGGGAAGGCGAAAACTTCTACGTACCGACCGAAGTGTACGACTTGTTCAACGAGAAAGTCGTTGAGCCAGGTGCCAAAGCGGAAGCGGACTGGAACGAACTCGTCGCGGCTTACAAGTCGTCACACCCTGAACTCGGTGCCCAGTTCGAGCGTGCAGTGAACAACGAGCTCCCAGAAGGTTGGGACAGCGAGTTGCCAACGTTCGAAATCGGTTCGAAGAAAGCGACACGTCAAACGAGCGGTGAAGTACTGAACGCAATCGCTAAAGCGGTGCCGACACTCTTCGGTGGCTCGGCTGACCTCGCAGGCTCGAACAACACGATGATTAAAGGTGCTGCGGACTTCGATGAAGATCCAGCAGGCCGTAACATCTGGTTCGGTGTCCGTGAGTTCGCAATGGCAGCTGCCGTCAACGGTATGGCGCTCCATGGTGGGGTCCTTCCTTACGGTGCGACATTCTTCGTCTTCTCTGACTACTTGCGTCCAGCGGTACGACTCGCGGCCCTCATGGGAATCCCATCGACGTTCGTCTTGACGCACGATTCGATCGCGGTCGGCGAAGACGGCCCGACACACGAACCGGTCGAGCACTTGATGAGCTTCCGTGCGATGCCAAACTTGTCTGTACTCCGTCCGGCTGACGGAAAAGAGACGATTGCGGCTTGGAAGCAAGCGATCACGACGAAATCGTCACCATCACTTCTCGTCTTGACGCGTCAAGCGTTGCCAGAACTCGAAGGCACGTCGATTGAAGAAGCGGCCAAAGGTGGCTACGTCGTCGCCGGTAACTCGAGCGAGGCGGACGTCCTCCTTCTCGGTACAGGTTCTGAAGTACACGTCCTCGTCGAAGCTCGCGAAGCACTCGCGGCTGACGGCGTGAACGTGGCTGTCGTCTCGATGCCTTCGTGGGAATTATTCGAAGCACAGTCAGCAGAATACAAAGAGTCGGTCCTTCCTTCGTCAATCACGAAGCGTGTCTCGCTTGAAGCGGGCGCGACACTCGGCTGGTACAAATACGTCGGATTCGGCGGTAAAGTACTCGGAATCGATAAGTTCGGTGCTTCTGCTCCTGGGGATCTCCTCATGAAAGAATATGGCATGTCGGTCGACAACGTCGTCGCTGCTGTCAAATCACTTTAATCGCTTACTATCAGTGGTGGCCCGGAGTTTTGGGTCACCACTTTTTTTACAGACGACTAGCGAATTAGCGTAATATAGTGTATAGTAAAAAACGATGTTTCATATGGTAGAGGAGGTTAAGCCTTGAGTACATTATTCTGGATTCTTCTGATCGTGGCAGCACTAATCGGGGGTATTGCGATCGGTTTCTTTATCGCTCGTAAATACATGATGAACTACCTCGAACAGAACCCACCGATCAACGAAGATATGATTCGTACATTGATGATGCAAATGGGTCAAAAGCCGTCACAGAAGAAAGTCAACCAAGTGATGCGCGCCATGAACGTTCAAATGAAGAACGAAAAGAAATAAACCTGATCGACCGAAGCACTTTGCGCCCGCAAAGTGCTTTTTGAATCCATTTTTGTTAGACAATCGAACAAACTTTCGCTAATCTAAAAGAATAGTCTGAATTCAAGACAACATAGGGGGTGTTTCAAATTCGTGTATTCAAACAATTGGCTTGGTTCTTCAAGCTCGAATGGCGGACGTATGCGCTCGGTATCGTCCTACTCATGTTCGTGGCGGCGCTCGAACTCGTGCCGCCACGTATCATCGGCCGAATCGTCGATGAGATCAACCGAGAATTGCTCGAAACAGATTTATTGTGGATGTTGCTCGGCGGGCTCGCGGCTGTCGGCATCGGAAACTATGTGGCCCGCTTCTTCTGGCGGTACTTCATCTTTGGCGCTTCGATTCGGCTCGGTCGGATGTTGCGTAGTCAGCTCTATCGCCATTTCACCGATTTAGATCAACGCTTTTATAAGAAGTCGCGGGTCGGGGATTTGATGGCCCATGCGACGAACGATGTCCAAGCCGTATCGACGACGGCGGGTGCGGGGATTTTGACACTCGTCGACAGCATTACCATGGGGACGTTCGTCATCATCACCATGGTGACGACGATTAGTTGGAAGTTGACGGTCGTAGCGCTGTTGCCGCTGCCGATCATGGTCGCGTTAACGACGCGATACGGCAAACTATTACATAATCGGTTCGGGGTCGCTCAGGCGGCGTTCTCCGAACTGAATGATAAAGTCCAAGAGAGCGTCAGCGGTGTCCGGGTATTGAAATCGGCCGGGGAAGTCGGCCGCGACGTCGACTCGTTCGAGAAGTTATCCGACGAAGTCATGGCGAAGAACGTCCGCGTCGCCAAAATCGATGCCCTATACGACCCGACCATCTTCGGAATCGTCGGCCTCTCATATATCTTATCGATTGGCTATGGTGCCTATTTGATTGAACAAGGCGAGCTGACAATCGGTCAAATCGTCAGTTTCACGGCGTATCTCAGTTTGCTCACTTGGCCGATGCTCGCGTTCGGCTGGCTGTTCAATATCGTCGAACGCGGTCGTGCGTCTTATGACCGAATCGAGCGAATGCTCGCCGTCAAACCTGAGATTCAAGATGACCCGATGGCGGCGACGAAACTTGCCCATTCGGAGATTGAGGCGGACATTCATGTCTTCCGCTATGATGAGACGCCTGTCCTGCAGGACGTCACGTTCCGAATCGAACGCGGCCGCACGCTCGGTATCGTCGGGCGGACCGGTTCCGGTAAAACGACAATCGTTCGATTGTTGACGCGGGAGTATGACGTCCATGACGGCACGATTAAAATCGGGGGCATCAATATCCGACAGGTGAAAAAGTCACTCCTGCTCGACAAAGTCGCCGTCGTCCCGCAAGACCATTTCTTGTTCAGCGACTCGATTGCAAACAATATTGCGTTCGGAAAACCGGAAGCGAAACTTGACGAGATTATGGAGGCGGCTAAAATCGCTGAGGTGCATGATGACATCATGCGGTTACCGGAGGGATACGCAACACTCGTCGGCGAACGGGGCGTGACGTTATCGGGTGGCCAGAAACAACGTATCTCGATTGCGCGTGCGCTCATGATTGAGGCGGACGTATTAATTCTAGACGATGCCCTCTCCGCCGTCGATGCAAAGACGGAAGAAGCGATTATCGAGCATTTCCGGGCCGGGAATCCCGATCAATCTCGGTTGATTGTCGCGCACCGACTGTCCGCAGTCGAGCACGCCGACGAGATTCTCGTTCTCGAAGACGGTCGTATCATCCAACGGGGCCGGCATCAGGACTTGATTCGCGAACCGGGATGGTATAAAGATACGTATGATCGTCAACAGCTCGAAGCAATCGTAGAAGGAGGTGGCCACCATGAAGCATGACGTTCAGGAATGGGCGGTCATCAAACGTCTATTGGCATATACGAATCGTTACTCACGCCCACTCAGCCTCGCTTTCGTGTTCTTGTTGCTCGCCACCGGTGCGAAGCTCGCGGGACCATTTTTAATCAAGGTCTTTATTGATGAGTTTGTGACGCCAGGCGTCTATCCGACGAACTGGGTCGTCACACTGCTCGTCGTTTATTTAGTCTTGCATGTGTCGGCGATCATCTTCGACTATTTACAGTCGATTTCATTCCAAAAGATTGCCTTAAAAATCGTTCAAAACATTCGGATGGATATTTTCCGTCACGTCATGGGCATGCGTCTCGCCTATTTCGACCGGACGCCAGCAGGCGTTCTCGTCTCGCGGATTACGAACGACACCGAGGCGGTCAAGGAGCTTTACGTCGGGGTGATGAGCACGTTCGTCCAATCGGCCGTGCAGCTGCTCGGGACATACGTGTTCCTTTATATCCTCGAACCGACGCTCGCAACGATGGGGCTTGTGCTCGTGCCATTGTTCTGGCTCATCATCTGGGTGTATCGTCGCTACTCGACGAAGTATTTCGCCCAAGTGCGTGATCTGCTGTCACAATTGAACGGACAGTTGAATGAGTCGATTAACGGGATGGGAATCGTTCAACAGTTCCGTCAAGAAGAGCGGCTTGTCCGCCAATTCGAAGAGACGAACGAGGCCCACCAAGAAGCACGTTATCGGAACTTGAAGCTCGACAGTATGTTATTGCGACCGATCATCGAATTGTTGCTCGCCTTCTCAATTATCGGGTTGCTCGGCTATTACGGCGTCTTGTCAACGACCGAGCAAGTACAAGTCGGGGTCGTCTACGCCTTTATCAGCTATATCGAACGAATCTTCCGTCCCGTGCTCGATATCATGCAACGCTTGAGCGAATTTCAACAGGCGGTCGTTTCGGCGGACCGAGTTTTCAAAGTCTTGGACACGGATGAACCGGCCCCAGGAAAGAGCTTGGAGGGAACGGCTGAAATTGGCTCCGGAGAAGTACGCTTCGAAAACGTCACGTTCAGCTATGACGGAGAAGTCGACGTATTGAAACACATCTCGTTCGTCGCCAAGCCGGGAGAGACAGTCGCGCTCGTCGGTCATACCGGGAGCGGAAAGAGTTCAATCATCAACTTGTTGACTCGGTTCTATCCGTATCAATCAGGACAAATCACGATCGATGGGCATCCGATTGAGCAGTTCGAGGAAGCCGAACTTCGAGCCAAAGTCGGCCTTGTGCTCCAAGACCCGTTCTTGTTCACAGGGACGATCGAGGACAACTTAAAACTATTTAACCCGACGATTGACTCGGACAAAGTCCGGGAAGCAGCTGAGTTCGTCCAAGCCCATACGTTCGTCGAGAAACTCGAGGCCGGCTACGGGCATACGGTCGGTGAACGGGGGGCGACGTTCTCGAGCGGGGAACGGCAATTGCTCGCGTTCGCCCGGACGGTCGCCCGGGATCCGAAAATCTTGATTTTGGATGAGGCGACGAGTTCGATTGATACCGAGACCGAGGAGCGCGTTCAGCTCGCCCTCGAGCGGATGAGACGTGGTCGGACGACGATTGCCATCGCACACCGGCTCTCGACAATTCAAGATGCCGACTTGATTCTCGTCCTCCATCGAGGTGAAATCGTCGAACGAGGTAATCATCAATCGTTATTGAAACAAGACGGGCTCTACAAAAAGATGTATGAACTTCAATCAGGCCAACGTCTGATGTCATAAATTACAAAAAAAGACGCCAATACCGGCGTCTTTTTTTCCATGAAAAGGCTCTCCACAAATGTGATGCGGAGAGCCGTTCATTTAAAAGTTTAGGTGTTCTGAAGCATATATAGCCAGGACGTGACGTGTGATCAGCTTGTCTAACTCTTGGCTGACGTGAATCACTTCAGGAGACGTCCAACTTTGCTGTGAAGCGATTTCGTACAGTTCATCGCGTTTCTGTTCAATGGCATAATGTAAGTTTTCAGCTGTGATGACCGCCACGGTATTTCCCCCATCGTTATAAAGTCAAAACTGTTTCTTAGGAATATCCAAATCTTAGCATCTAACACTACTGTTTACAAGTTTCATTTCCATTTCAAAGATTACAATTTCACTCAAAAAATCGTTGCAGAAAAAGATTCGAGCATTTTGAAAAGGTTTTCGCTATAATGGGGCTGAAAGGTGGAAGATCGCATGGAAGTTACCCTTTGGCTCGCATTTGGGGCGGGCGTCTTGTCATTTTTGTCTCCGTGCACGCTACCGTTGTATCCAGTCTTTTTATCGTATATTACAGGAGTCTCTGTCTCTGACTTAAAGAGTGAGGGACTGCGGCAGCGCACGGCATGGTTTCATACGTTCTCATTCCTCTTCGGTTTCTCCATCGTCTTTCTCGTGCTTGGTTTGTCGACCTCGTTGATCGCCGACGTATTCATTCAATACAAAGATAGCTTGCGCATGTTCGGTGCCATCCTTATCTTCGTATTCGGTGTCTTCTTGGCAGGTCTCTGGCAACCACGCTTCATGATGCGCGAGAAAAAACTCGCATTAGGAGAGCGCAAGAGCGGCTATTTTGGGACGGCACTCATCGGAATCGGATTCGCAGCAGGGTGGACACCTTGTACCGGACCGATTCTTGCTGGCGTCATCGCCCTCGCGGCGTCGAACCCGAGTCAGGGAATGGGCTATATGTTGGCGTACGTCATCGGCTTTGCCATCCCATTCCTCGTTATGGCCGGTTTTGTCGGCAAAATCAAGTACTTGGCACGCAATAGCGCCAAGGTAGCAAGATTCGGAGGCTATTTGATGATGGCTTTCGGTGTCGTATTATATTTTGATGGAATGAACCGCTTCGCTGCTTGGATGAGCGAATTAGTAGGATTCACCGGATTTTAAAGGGGTTGACCGAATGTCGATATTTTGGGGATCGACCCTCGTCGCACTGATGATGGGCTTGATTGCGAGCTTCGTTCGCGTCAAAGCGTCAGCACGTCCGACGAATGCGAAAAAGATTTTGATTCCGCCGCTGGCGATGTCGACGGGCATGTTACAATTTCTCGTCCCGGCGTTTCGGCTGACTTGGCTCGAGGTCGGAGAGGCGCTGATCGTCGGATTGATTTTCAGCGTGTTCCTCATCAAGACGTCGAATTTCGAGAAACGTGACGGGGAAGTTTATCTATCCCGTTCGAAAGCGTTCTTTATCGTCGTGTTTATCTTATTGGCCATCCGGACGGTCATGAAGGCGTTTCTCGGGGACGAGGTAAACATATTCGCGACGGGCGGCCTGTTCTATTTGATCGCCTGGGGCATGATTGTCCCGTGGCGCATCGCCATGTATCAAAAGTACAAACAAATCGTAGCATCATAAACGGCGTCCCTTGCGAGGGA
Organism: Exiguobacterium sp. s36; assembly: GCF_018618345.1. Classification (NCBI taxonomy): domain Bacteria; kingdom Bacillati; phylum Bacillota; class Bacilli; order Caryophanales; genus Exiguobacterium; species Exiguobacterium sp. s36. Next base: position 44,442 of record NZ_JACSLW010000001.1, on the reverse strand, counting down.
CGCCGTTTTGTCGATTAAGAAGATTTTTTGGTCATGGCTGCTTCGGTCTCGGCATCGATTCCGGTGTTGGCCTTGACGAGAATCCGTTCGAAGTTTCCGGCGACTTCATCTGACTTCGTCACGTACGTCCCGACGATAGCGGCGAGGAAACCGAGCGGGATCGACACGATGCCCGGATTCGTGAGCGGGAACAGAGCCTCACCGATAAAGATGGCGGAACCGTCCGGCGCCCATACGTTCGGGCTGATGGCGACGAGGAAGAGTGACGAGAACAAGCCGACAATCATGCCGAACACGGCTCCTCCGGTGTTGAACCGTCTCCAGTAAATCGTGAACAAGATGACCGGCAAGTTCGCACTGGCGGCCACGGCGAAAGCGAGCGAGACGAGGAAAGCGACGTTCATCGACTGTGCGAAAAACGCGAGTCCCATCGAGACGAGGGCGACAGCGATCGAAGCGATGCGGGCAGCCGTGACTTGTTCTTTCTCAGTCGCTTCTCCCTTACGGACGATATGTCCATAGAAGTCGTGGGCGAATGCCGAGGCGGCCGAAAGGACGAGGCCGGCGACGACGGCAAGGATCGTGGCAAATGCGATTGCCGCGACAAAGGCGAACAACAAGTCGCCGCCGAGCACTTGGGCCAGGAGCGGTGCGGCCATATTGCCGGCCGGGTTGGCGGCGATAATGGCATCCGAGCCGACGAATGCGGCAGCCCCGAATCCGAGGAAGATTGTCAATATGTAGAACGCACCGATGATCCATGTCGCATAGACGACCGATTGGCGTGCTGTCGGTGCATCTTTGACCGTGAAGAAACGGATAAGGATGTGGGGCAGCCCCGCCGTCCCGAGGACGAGTGCCAAGTTGAGCGAGATCGTGTCGAGCGGGAGCTTGAACTTGTTGCCTGGGTTCAAGAAACTGTCGCCGAGCGGCGTCGCCTTGCTCACTTCGGAGAACATGGTGAAGACAGAGAAGTCAAAGCGAGCGAACACGAGAAACGAGATGATGGCGGTCCCGATCATCAATAGCACAGCTTTCGTGATCTGTACCCATGACGTCGCGGTCATCCCTCCGAAGACGACGTACACCGTCATCAAAATCCCGACGACGACGACACTCGTCGTGTATGGGATGCCGAGCAATAACTCGATGAGCGCGCCGGCCCCGACGAGCTGGGCGATCATATAGAAAATCGAGATGACGATGGCGTTCATGGCGGCGACACCGCGCACGCGCGGTTTGTTGAATCGAGCCGCAATCATATCGGCCATCGTATACTTGCCAAGGTTACGGAGCGGCTCGGCCACGAGGTAGAGCACGACGAGATAAGCCACCAAGAAGCCGATTGAATAGAAGAAACCGTCAAATCCGGCGAGGGCAATCATCCCGGCAATCCCGAGGAAAGAAGCTGCCGACATATAGTCCCCGGCGATGGCGAGCCCATTTTGGAAACCGGTCAACCCTCCATCGGCCGTATAAAAGTCGCTCGCGGTCTTCGTTTTACGAGCGGCGAAGAACGTGATGACGAGCGTGAGCCCGACAATCGCGAGGAATAATAAAATAGCGGTCCAGTTCATCGGTCGTCCTCCTCTTGTTTGATGGCGGTGACGAGTTCGTCAAACCGACGGGCCCGGCGGCTGTACATCACACAGAACATCCAGGTCATAAAGAATTGGGCGAAGGCGAGCACCCAGGCCCATGTGATGTCTCCGGCGACCGGGATATTCAAAAAGGTGAAGTAACTTGTCGAGATTGGCAACGTGAAGTAGAAGATAAGGGAGAAGATGATGGATGGAACAATGAACCGATTCTTTTCTCGCATCAGTTTGTGAAACGTCTGGCTCTCGACAATCGCTTCGGCGGAGCGGGTACTGTCGGTTTGCGTGACATGTGTGACATCATGCATATAAAAACCTCCTTCGGCATCAAGATACGTACATTATAGAAATGTAAATAAAGGAAAAGCTATCCATTTTTTATTGCGGAAAACGAAATTGTTATACTAATATTGGTCATACCACTTTAATGTAAGCGTTTCCAATATTGTCTATATTATGAACATTATCTTTAGATAGTTACCACTCGTGAAAAGGGTACTTTTGACCTATTAGTCGTATGGCACAATTTCGTAAGCAGGAGACATAATCAGTCGGCTACGATGAGTCGACATCAAGAGTGAACAAAAAGACGCCAGGCACATGTCCTGACGTCTCGTCTTATTGTTGGAAGTAATGTTGATACACTTTCCAGTCGATTTGCTCTTCTTCAAGTGCCTTCTTTAAGAACTTATGATCCCGTTTTGGTGTTGCGGCGATATAGCCTTTGACGACGAGCTCGGTTGTCATTTCACGGGCCCGGGTCTCGAGGGCGAATTGTCCGATCTTACCGGCGATCTTGCGGATGGCGACGTCGCGGAACAGCTCTGGTACCGGCGTGACGAGGCGGTCGAGCAACGTTCGCGTCTCCGGCGTCCATAAGTGGCGCGTCTTGTCGATGTAGTCATCCTCGATGTCGAGTAGTGAGCGTCCATCTTCTTTTGGCATTCGTTTCAAAAATTTACGGAACATAAAGTAACCGCCGATCGACATTAACCCGATCATCACGAATCCCCAGAAGACAATGAAATACATCATCAAGTTTTCTGGCATCGTTTTTCCCCCGTTCTGTCATTTCACGATCATTCAAGCTAAGTATACAAAAAAGGGGCGCGATACAAAAGCTACAGCTATTCATTCCCTACTATAAAGATGGACGAAACGGGCCGGTTTCGTTAGAATAGATAGCGTTGCAGTGAGCAAGACATCGTATAAATCGTATTGTCCAGAAAGGAAAGAGCCATACATGAATCAATTAAAACAAGAAGTTGAGAAGCGTCGTATTTTCGGCATCATCTCGCACCCAGATGCCGGTAAGACGACGCTGACGGAGAAGTTGCTCCTTCACGGGGGTGCCATCCGTGAGGCGGGGACGGTCAAAGCCCGCAAAAATTCCAAGCATGCCAAGTCGGACTGGATGGAAATCGAGAAACAACGTGGGATCTCGGTCACCTCGTCGGTCATGCAGTTCGTCTATCAAGATAAGGTCGTCTCAATTATGGACACGCCCGGACACAACGATTTCGGGGAAGACACGTATCGTGTGTTGACGTCGGTCGATAGTGCCGTCATGGTCATCGATGCGGCCAAAGGGATTGAGACGCAGACGAAGAAATTATTCCAAGTCTGTCGGATGCGGGGAATTCCAATCTTCACGTTCATGAACAAATTGGACCGCCAAGCGAGAGACCCACTTGAACTCATGGAAGAGCTCGAAGAAGTGCTCGGCATGCCTTCGGTCGCCGTCACGTGGCCGATCGGGAGCGGGATGCAGTTCGAAGGCGTGTACGACCGTCTGAAGAACGAAGTTCACTTGTTCCGCGGTGAAAAATCGACGCTCACGTTAAACGAGGACGGCGTCAATGACCCGATTCTCGCCGACTATTTGACGGAAGAGAACTTGACGAACCTTCGAGACGAAATCGATCTTCTTGACGGTGCCGGCAATGAAATCGAAGTCGATGCGATTCAGCACGGGAAATTGACTCCGGTCTTTTTCGGGACGGCCCTCGTCGACTTCGGTGTGACATCGTTCTTGAACCACTATCTCGCCATGTCACCGGCCCCTGAGGCCCGTAAGTCGAATGTCGGTCCAATCGACCCGACGTCAGAAGAGTTCAGCGGCTTCGTCTTCAAGATTCAAGCGAACATGAACCCGGCCCACCGTGACCGCATCGCCTTCGTCCGCATCTGTTCGGGCGTGTTCGAGCGCGGCATGGACGTCACACTCACGCGGACAGGGAAGAAAATTAAATTGAGTCAATCGACGCAGCTCATGGCCAACGACCGCGAAACGGTCGATCAGGCGTTCGCTGGAGACGTGATCGGGATTTACGATTCGGGGACGTACCAAATCGGCGATACAATCACGACGTCGAAACAGAAAATCGCGTTCGAGGCGTTGCCGACGTTCCCGCCTGAACTGTTCATGCGCGTCTCGCCAATCAACTCGCTCAAGTCGAAACATTTCCACAAAGGTGTGGAGCAGCTCGCCCAAGAGGGAGCGATTCAAGTGTATCGCAACGAATATAACGAGATTTATCTCGGTGCGGTCGGTCAACTCCAATTCGAAGTGTTCGAGTATCGCTTGAACAACGAATACGGCGTCGACATCCGTATGGAGCCAGTCTCGTACAGCGTTGCGCGTTGGGTGAAGGACAAGGAGTTGAAGGCGCTCAAGCCGTTCCAGGACTCACGCAACATGCTCGTGACGGATCGTTGGGAGCGTCCCGTGTTCTTGTTCGCCAACGAGTTCACATTCGATCGCTTCAAAGAACGGTATGAAGATGAGCTCACGCTCGTCGACGCCCTCGACGTCAACGTCGAGATTGGCGCAGAATAATGATTAAAGACGGCTCTAGTCCAAGGGCCGTCTTTTCTTGTTTCAGTGAATCTGACACTATTGATAAGTTTTACTTATGACTAATTTGTGACGGAATGTATTTTACGTCACGCTATAGTTGTATTATGATAAACATGTGATAAGTAAGCGATTACGGCACGTGCCGGCATCGCCGCTTTCAAAAAGGGGGATATCGTATGGAACAGACGAACGTATTAGACGCTTTCAAGTCTCGGACACAGTTCGAGGTCAATGGACAAGCGTACGATTTTTACCGGCTCAAAAAGCTTGAAGAAGAAGGGGTGACGGAACTTAGTCGACTTCCGTACTCGATTCGCGTATTGCTCGAATCTGTGCTTCGCCAACAGGATGGCCGCGCCATCACGAAAGAACATGTCGAGAACTTGGCTAAATGGGGTACTGCCGAAGTTTCGAAAGATATCGATGTTCCGTTCAAACCGGCTCGTGTCGTTCTTCAAGACTTTACGGGTGTGCCGACGGTCGTTGACCTCGCTTCACTTCGTAAGGCGATGGCTGACCTTGGTGGAGACCCGAACAAAATCAATCCTGAAATCCCGGTTGACCTCGTCGTCGACCACTCAGTCCAAGTCGATGCGTATGGTTTTGCCGGCGCACTCATGAAAAACATGGACATCGAGTTCGAGCGTAACGAAGAGCGTTACAAATTCTTGCGTTGGGCCCAGACGGCGTTCGACAACTATCGTGCCGTCCCACCTGCGACAGGGATCGTTCACCAAGTCAACTTGGAGTACTTGGCATCGGTCGTCCTCGAGAAGAATGACGGAACGGGCAACGTCGCCTATCCAGACTCGCTCGTCGGAACAGACTCGCACACGACGATGATCAACGGTCTCGGCGTCCTCGGTTGGGGTGTCGGTGGAATCGAAGCCGAGGCGAGCATGCTCGGACAACCGTCTTACTTCCCGGTACCAGACGTCGTCGGCGTCAAAATCGTCGGTGAAGTCAACCCGGGTGTCACAGCGACTGACGTCGCGCTCGTCGTCACAGAGATGCTCCGTAACGAGAAAGTCGTCGGCAAGTTCGTCGAGTTCTTCGGACCGTCGCTTCACACGATGCCGCTCTCGGACCGGGCGACAATCGCCAACATGGCACCTGAATATGGTGCGACATGTGGCTTCTTCCCAGTCGATACAGAGACGCTCAACTACATGCGCACGACAGGTCGCCCAGAAGAATTGATCGACCTCGTCGAAGCCTACTCGAAAGCGAACGACTTGTTCTATACGCCAGACCAGGCCGACCCGTCGTTCACGAAAACGCTCACGCTCGACTTGTCGAAAGTAGAGCCGTCGCTCGCTGGACCTAAACGTCCACAAGACCGGATCAACTTGTCAGACCTTCAGACGGCGTTCGTCGATAGCGTGACAGCACCAGCCGGACACAGCGGTTTCGGTCTTGAAAAAGCCGAGCTTGAGAAGACGGCAGCTGTCAACTACACGGACGGCGCTGTCGACATGCGTACAGGTGACGTGGCAATCGCAGCGATCACAAGTTGTACGAACACGTCGAACCCATACGTTATGGTCGGAGCAGGACTTGTCGCGAAGAAAGCCGTCGAACGTGGTCTCACGGTTCCGAAATTCGTGAAGACGTCGCTCGCACCAGGCTCGAAAGTCGTTACCGATTACCTCGATAAAGCCGGTCTCACGCCGTATCTCGACCAACTCGGTTTCAACACCGTCGGTTACGGATGTACGACGTGTATCGGAAACTCGGGTCCACTCGACCGCGAAGTCGAAGAAGCGATCACATCGAACGATCTGCTCGTCTCGTCGGTCCTCTCGGGGAACCGTAACTTCGAAGGCCGTGTCCACCCGCTCGTGAAAGCGAACTTCTTGGCGTCACCGCCACTCGTCGTCGCGTACGCGCTCGCCGGATCGGTCAACTTCGACATCATGAACGAGTCGTTCGGAACGGACAAAGATGGCAACGAGGTCTTCTTCAAAGACATCTGGCCATCAAACGATGAAATCAAGATGGTCGTTCAAGACGTCGTCTCACCGGAAGCGTTCCGTAAAGAGTACGACACGGTGTTCACAGGAAACGAGCGTTGGAACGCCCTCGACGTGCCTGAAGGCAACTTGTATGACTTCTCGGACGATTCAACGTATATCCAAAACCCGCCATTCTTCGAAAACCTCGAGCCGGAAGCGGGAGAAGTTCATGCGTTGAACGGACTCCGCGTCATCGGGAAGTTTGCTGATTCGGTCACGACCGATCACATCTCACCAGCTGGAGCATTCTCGAAAACGACACCAGCCGGCCAATACCTTCAATCGAAAGGTGTCGCACCGCTCGACTTTAACTCGTATGGTTCACGCCGCGGAAATCACGAAGTCATGATGCGCGGTACGTTCGCGAATATCCGTATCCGTAACCAAGTCGCACCAGGCACTGAAGGCGGCTTCACGACGTACTGGCCGACGGGCGAAATCATGCCGATGTACGATGCGGCCATGAAGTACAAAGAGCAAGGCACAGGCCTTGTCGTCTTCGCTGGAAACGACTACGGTATGGGCTCGTCACGTGACTGGGCAGCCAAAGGAACGAACTTGCTCGGAATTCGTGCCGTCATCGCGCAAAGCTTCGAACGGATTCACCGCTCGAACCTCGTCATGATGGGCGTATTGCCACTCCAGTTCATGGACGGGGAGTCAGCTGACTCACTCGGACTCACAGGCGAAGAAGCGATCGACATCCAAGTCGACGAGTCAGTCCGCCCACGTGATATCCTGAACGTCAAAGCAACACATGAGAACGGCACAGTGACCGAGTTTAAAGTCGTCGCGCGCTTCGATTCAGAAGTCGAGATCGATTATTACCGTCACGGTGGCATCTTGCAGATGGTTCTCCGTAACAAATTGAAATAAGCAACATAGCCTTCCTTTGCAAAAAGGAAGGTTTTTTTTGTGAATGTGCGAATAAAAGGTGAGAGGATGACTCATATCGGGAAGAGAATGGGGAGAGGGGGGAGTGTATGGAACGACAGACGAAATCAGGTAAAAACTGGTGGCAACGGCTGACGCAAAAAGAGGAAGTGCCGGAGGAAGAAATCGACCTCACGCTTCCGCAGTTGCGCGAAGCCATCCATGAATATGAGCAGACGTTGCCGAAAGGCGTCAATCGCACGGTCTTGCTCGACGAGACGCAAGAAATCGATTTGGCTCGACTGAAAAAACACTTGCCCGGTAAACCGAGACAGCGGTTCTATATGTCAAAAGAGACGTTTCATATCGTCCCTGAGGACGAGCGGGAATTGGTCTATGAGATGGATCAAGTGCAACGGGCGCTCGATTTATACTTTGAACAAGAAAAAAAAATACCGTTTCGAAAATTTCAACAGACACTGCAATTGGATTTGACTCGATTACGTGAAGGCGGCTACTTGAAAGTACTGCCGAAACGGCCCTATTACGTCGTTGACGAGACATTAATCGTGTCCTTGGAACCGAAACCGCCAGAGTGACGACACGCCATCGTCACTTTTTTTGACATGGTCGTCCGAACACGTCGCGGGGTTGAGTCTGGTTTACAAACTATGTTACGGTGGAAAACGTATATGAAAATAAGAAAATTGAATAGGAGTGAGATTATGGAAAGGAAAAGCAAAGTGACGACCGTTTTTCTCGTTTCAGCCATCATTACGGTCTTATTCACGATCTGGGGTGTCATCCCAGAGAGCGTCCTCGGTAACGCTAGTCTCTTAAATGTGACGACGAAACTGCAGGGCTGGCTCTCGAACGGCTTTGGTTGGTTCTATTTACTCAGTGCGACCGGGATTCTCATCGTAGCCATCTTTTTAATCTTCTCGAGGTTCGGGTCAATTCGACTAGGTAAAGACACGGATCGCCCAGAGTTCGGCTATTTGTCATGGTTCGCCATGCTCTTCAGCGCCGGGATGGGTATCGGACTTGTTTTCTGGGGAGCAGCCGAACCGCTATCACATTTTCACGCGCCGCCATTCGAGTCGGGTACACCTGAAGGCGATGCGCGCACTGCAATGCGTTACTCGTTCTTCCATTGGGGACTACACCCATGGGCGATTTACGCAATGATTGCGCTAGCAATTGCTTACTCGACATTCCGGAAAGGGCGTCCGGCGACGATCGGGGAGACGATCGGATCTCTCGTCAATGACCGCTTTGAACGACCGGTCAAGCAGACGGTCGATGTGTTGGCCATCATCGCGACCGCGTTCGGTGTGGCGACTTCGCTCGGCTTCGGGGCCCAGCAAATTGCCGGCGGGATTCACTTCTTGATTCCGAACGTGCCGAACGCCTTCTCGACCCAATTGATTATCATCGCCGTCGTAACGGTGCTCTATATGATCAGTGCCTCGACGGGAATCGAGAAAGGGATTCGAATCTTGAGTAATACGAATATCTTTCTCGCTATCGTACTGCTAGTCGCGACACTGATTGCCGGACCGAGTGCGTTCATCCTCGATCTGTTCACCCAGACGATCGGGACGTATTTGCAACAATTACCGTCGATGAGTTTCCGGACGGCAGCGTTTGAGCCGGCGGAACGCGAATGGATCAACGGATGGACGATTTTCTATTGGGCTTGGTGGATTTCATGGTCACCGTTCGTCGGGACGTTTATCGCCCGTGTCTCGAAAGGACGTACGATTCGTGAATTCATTATTGGCATCTTGCTCGTTCCGACCTCGTTCGGTTTGCTCTGGTTCTCCGTCTTCGGCGGTGCGGCCATCTGGGCTGATTTGAACGGTGGGGCCAACTTGATTGCCACGGTCAACGAAATCGGCACTGAAGTCGGCCTGTTCGCCTTGTTCGAGACGTTTGGTGGGTTTGGGACAATCCTTAGTGTCGTCGCCATCTTCTTGGTCTCTGTCTTCTTCATTACGTCAGCGGACTCGGCGACATACGTGCTCGGCATGTTGTCGACGAACGGAAAACTTGTGCCGCCGATGCGGATCAAGCTCATCTGGGGTCTCATTCAGTCATCGATTGCCGCTGTGCTCTTATACGTCGGTGGACTCGGAGCGCTACAAGCGGTCGCCATCCTGGTCGCTTTCCCGTTCATCTTCGTGTTAATTTTGATGATTGTCGCCTTGTTCAAAGATTTGTCTGACGAACCGGACGAACGGGACAAGTATATTGAAGCGTATAAGCAGGAAGAAGAAGATAAGCTCGGATAAAAGGAAAGGGTCTCGGTCGAGGCCCTTTTTTGGTTGTAAATGTTTTGCAGGACCCTCTCGCTAGTGTAGGATAGTAAGTGAAGAAGATTGGGAGGGCATTCTATGAAACAACATGTTAAAAAGCGATTGAGTTGGGTTATTTTTGCGGGAATCCTCATTGTCGGCGCCCTGCTCGCCTATAACTTTTACTCGATCATGAACTTGAATGACGACGAGGGCCGTGTCAACCGGGCCGAACCGTTTTATACATCCGTCGTAATCGGCTATGAAGAGAAAAAATTGCCTGAAAACGGCGAGACGTTGGAAGTTCGTGAATATGAAGTGACATACGATGATGACGGTCACTTCGTGTCCGAGGTCGTGGAGGGCCCTAACGTTGGTGCCCGGGCCGAGTGGGACGGAACCGTTTATCGTGAGTTCAACCCGGACGGCGAGGAGACAAACAGTCAAGAGACGAGCTCCGGTGCCGTGGCTCCGCACCCATTCTTGTCGCGCGCGACGAATGAACAGATTCGTAAATGGCTCGACGATGGGACGCTCGGTTCGAGCGAAGGTGACGTCGATATCATCGGACGGACCGCGCAAGCGTTCGTCAAGAAAGAGTCACCTGAAGCTGTCCCGGCAGAATGGGTCGAAAAGTACCCATCGATATTCAGTGAAGACGACAATGAAGAAGCGGTCACGTATTACGTCGACGCGAACGAGCGAATCTTGCTCGCTGCCGAATCACGAAACAACGGGAAGTTGTTCCATTCGATTCGGATGACTTCTTTTGAATCACGATAATCCGGCGAGGAGCAGACTAAAACGTCGGCTCCTTTGTCGTCTAAAAAGGAGAATACTATGAAACAGATCACCTTGGATCAAGTGCAATCGGACTTGACGGCGTGGGAAGCGGGTGGACGCATCGAGGAAGCGGCGCTATTGTCTTACGCCCATTGGTCGCGCGCGACCGGTCACCGTCAAGAGTTGATTCGCACCTTGACGCTCCTCGCAACGAGACGGTTCGAAGCGCGCCAGACTATCGACCCGTTATTACATCGTTGGGTCAAGGAATTGGAGTCGCTCAACGCATTACCGCCAGCTCTCCGCGTCAGTCAATTATACGAAGTGTTGCGACGTCATAAACAACATTTGCACGTCGAATGGCCGAAATTACGTGAGGCGGATTACGCGTCGATGAAAGTCCAAATTTTAACCGAATACGAAGCGAAGACGTCGGAACTGCTCGAGCAACTTGAACAGCTTCACGACGAGATTGACCGTGCCAAATCCGACCTTCGGGACTCGGAATTCAAAGGACAGCTCGAGCGGTTATTCCTTGTCGTCATCGAGGCGATGCAAGAAGTGGCCGCACTCGAAGATGACACGGCCTCGCTCTTGGCATCGATGCAAGGCAATTACTTCAGCCGTGAGGCGTTCCACCGTTTCGGTGAGCGGGTCGGGCTCGTCAAACAGCGACTGGCCACGATCGTCGAACATTTGCCGGAACAGACGGAACAAGTTCGGTCGAGCGCGATTGAATCACTCGAGGCGATGATCGGGCTCACGGACGTGAAGCAACGTGTCAAAGCGTGGTACCGCTTCCTCTTGTTTCAAAAAGAACGGGAGAAGGCAGGCTTCTCGTCCAAACACCAACCTTCGCTCCATCTCGTGTTCACGGGAAACCCAGGCACCGGTAAGACGACGCTCGCGCGCCTCATGGCCGAGATTTATTTTGAGCTCGGTTTGCTCGCTCGTCCCGACGTCGTCGAGGCGGATCGGTCGAGTCTCGTCGGCGCGTTCGTCGGACAGACGGAAGAGCAAGTCATGAACAAAGTGAAAGAAGCCGAGGGCGGAGTCCTGTTCATCGACGAGGCGTACGCGCTTAAACGTCAGGATGCGAGCGGGAGTGACTATGGACAGGCAGCCATCGATACGCTCGTCGCCGCGATGACGAGTGGTGAGTACGCTGGGAAATTCGTTGTCATCCTCGCCGGTTATCCGGAAGAGATGCGTCACTTTCTATTGGCCAATCCGGGACTACGTTCGCGTTTCCCGGAATCGAACCATTACGAGTTGCCGAACTACAGTGATGACGAGCTCGTCGCCATCGGCGAGAAAGTGGCAGCGGAGAACAATTACGTCCTGACGGTCGAGGCGAAGCGCGCCTTGATTGCGCGGATTGACCGGGAACGGGTCGACGCCACGTTCGGGAACGCGCGCACGGTGCATAACATTTTACTCGACGCCATGTTCAAAAAAGGATCTCGCTTCGGTGCCGATGCCCCGCTCGACGAGATGGCCTTGTTGACGGAAGTCGATTTTGAGATGGATGCGACCGAGGACACGTCAGCCCCGACGCTCGACGACTTGGTCGGGATGGAAGAGGCGAAACGGCAACTGCGTGAAATCGAGGCGCTCGTCACGATTCAAAAACGGCGCCGCGAACTTGGATTGAAGACGGCACCTGTCCAACTTCATGCTGCACTCGTCGGCAACAGCGGGACAGGGAAGACGACGTTCGCCCACCTTTATGCCCAATTGTTGAAGAAGACCGGTTACTTGAAACGCGGACACTTGAAAGTCGTCAGCAGAGCCGATCTTGTCAGCGGTTATGTCGGTCAGACGGCACAGAAGACGAAGGCTGCCATCCGCGATGCGCTCGGCGGTGTGTTGTTGATTGACGAGGCTTATAGTTTGAACGGCGGACCGAACGATTACGGTCGTGAAGCAATCGATACGCTCGTCGACGAGATGCCGAAGCACGGGGACAACCTCGTCGTCGTCATGGCGGGATACGAGGCGCCGATGCGGCGATTGATCGAGTCCAATCCTGGACTGAGTAGTCGGATTAAGCGAACCATCCAGTTCGAGGATTATTCGACCGACCAACTCGTCGAGATTGCTAAGACGTATGCCGCGAAATTTGGCTATACGTATGACGATACGGTGGAGCAAGCGCTTAAAGAGCGACTGTCTGGTATCGACCGGCCGAACGCGCGGACGGCACTGTCGTTGATTGATGAAGCCATCGCGAGACAGTCATACCGTTTGATTGAAAGACAGGCTGAAACTGACGACTTGAATCAGATTTTAGTAGTAGATATTAAGACCAAGTTATAATATAATGACCTTGAAAGCGAGGACGATTTAATGCATACGATTCAGATTCCGGTCCGCTACCAAGAGACCGACATGATGGGCATCGTCTATCATGCGAACTATTTAGTGTATCTCGAAATCGCTCGTACTGAATTATTGCGCGAGCTCGGGGTCGAATATAAAGACATGGAACAGGCGGGCTTCGTCTCTCCGGTGACGAACGTCTCGGTCGACTATAAGAAGAGCGTCACGTTCGGCGATACGGTCCACGTCCGAGTATGGGTCGACAGCTATTCCAAGATTCGGACCGTCTATGGCTATGAGTTGACCGATCAAGACGGACATCTCGTCGGTTCGGCGAAGACGACCCACGTCGTCGTCAAACAGGGCGACTTCAAGCCGGTCCGTCTCGACCGCGAGTTTCCAGAGTGGCATGACATGTATATGCGTGTCATGAGTCCCGTCACATAACAGTGGTTCTTTTGTACCGTCAGTATGGTATCATATCTTGACGGTATTTTTTGTACAAAGAAAGGGGAAGATCGCATGCGAAAACCATCTCTGTTGATGGTATGCTGCGCCTTGACACTCACATTGGTGGGCTGTACCACAAGCGACCAAAGCAAAACGGAAGAAGCCGAGAACAAACCGGCCGAAACCGAACAACAATCAGAAACTCCGGCCGATACGCCGAAGGATACAAAAGACGAAGTGGTTGAAGAAGCTCCGGCGACTGAAGCCGAGCCCCCTGCAGAAGACGAGCCTGCGGAAGAACCGGCAGCAGACGAACCTGAGGCCGAAGAAGCACCTGTTGTGGAAGCACCGCCTGTAGAAGAACCGGTCCAAACGCCGAGCCAGCCGCTTGAACAAAACGGGATGGCGAACGTGAAACTCGATACGCTTATCCTCGTCAATAAACAAATCGCCTTGCCGGCCGGTTACAAACCGAACGACCTCGTGACGGCGAACATCGACTTTGTCGACACGGCGTCCGGGGAGCGGAGGATGCTCCGTAAAGAAGCGGCACAGGCAATCGAAAAATTGATGACCGGTGCGAAAACGGCCGGAATCGATTTGAAAGGGACGAGCGCGTTCCGTTCATACGACTATCAAGTGCAATTGTTCAACGCCTATGTCGCCAAAGACGGAAAAGAACAAGCGATGAAATATTCGGCACCGCCGGGTCATTCAGAACATCAGACGGGACTCGCCATCGACGTCTCGAGCGCCTCGGTCGGGTATCAATTGACACAGAGCCTTGAGCAGACGAAAGAAGGCAAGTGGTTGGCCGACAACGCCCATAAGTATGGGTTCATCGTCCGCTACCAACGCGCCTATGAGGCGGAGACGGGTTATATGTTTGAACCGTGGCACTTACGCTACATCGGGGTGGAGCATGCGACAAACGTTCATAAGACGAACGTCCCGTTTGAACGCTACCTCGAGCAATCCATGAATTAAGGGGAATCGCGATGCCTTATTTGACAGAAATCATCATTATCATCATCAGCTATCTACTCGGTTCAATCCCGTTCGCCCTCCTCGTCGGTAAGCTCGGCTATAAAGTCGATGTCCGCGAGCACGGGAGCGGGAACTTGGGCACGACGAACACGTTTCGCGTGCTTGGGAAGAAAGCGGGTACGATCGTCCTATTAGGGGATATGGGGAAAGGCTTGCTCGCGGCATTATTGCCGCTTCTATTCGGAAGCGAAATGAGTCTGCTCCTCGCTGGGATTCCGGCCATCATCGGCCACTCTTACCCTATCTTCGCCAAATTTAAGGGCGGAAAATCGGTGGCGACGAGCGCGGGTATCCTGCTTGCTGCGTTCCCATGGTTTTTCGTCGTCGTCGTCGGCACGTTCATCGTGACGTTGCTAATTTCAAAGATGGTGTCGCTCTCATCGATGGCAGCTTCTGTTGTTGGCATCGTGACCGTCGTCGCCTATGGCATCATCGCCAAAGACTGGTTGCCGCTCATCGTCATTGTCCCGCTCGCCTTGTTCATCATCATCAAGCACCGCTCGAACTGGCAACGAATCCGTGCGGGCACAGAGCCTAAAGTGCCGCTGTTTCAAAAGCGAAAGTAACAATCGATGACCATCCTGCTCGATATACAGAGAAGGGATGGTCGTTTTTTCATTAAATAACGAGAAGGTGAAACCTCAACCATTTTGATGAGGCTGTCTTTTTGTGGATTTCCGTTGATTTTTGCCGAAAAGTTCGAAAAAACTGTTGGATTTGCCCGTTCTTTACTTTCTGTTTACGTTAAATTTACATCCGTTCGCTACACTGAAAAAGGAAGCGATATTTGCGGAGGAGGCAGGGAAGTGTCTTTAATTGGAGAAGAACGTAAACAAAAGATTGTTGAATGGATTGAACGGGAAGGCAAAGTGAAGACGAGCGAGTTGATTGAACGGTTGAACGTCTCGGGGGAGTCAATTCGCCGCTACTTAGAAGAGCTTGAGAAAGAGCATCGAATCAAGCGGGTGTATGGCGGGGCGGTGCTCCATCAGAGCGTCTCATTCCAACCGATGATGATCTCGAACATGGACGGGATTCGTCGCATCGCCTATACGGCGTTTCAGCTCGTCGAGGATGATATGTTGCTGTATATCGGACACGGCGTCGCCCCAGAGCAAGTTGCGGCCAGACTTCGTGGACGAAATTTGACCGTCGTCACTCCGTCGCTCATGGTCGCCAAGGCGCTCTTTGAACAACGGGCCAAGGGCGTGTTTACTGGCGATATCCAATTACTCGGTGGGACGATTGATCCGAAACATCTCGTCACCGTCGGCGAGCACGTCCTGCAGCAACTGAAGGCGTACGTGTTCGATATGGCCATCCTGTCTGTCGAGGGCGTCGATGCCTCGCTCGGCTTGACGTGTGATGCCCATGGTCTCTCGACCGTGACGCAGGCTGTCCTCGATCAATCGCGTCAATGTTACTTGCTCGCCGACCACACCCAGTTCAATCAACAAAAACGCTATCGGGTCTCCGACTTTTCAAAGGTGACGACCATCATCTCTGATTTTCCGGAACCGACGGATTGGAAGCGCGCCTTGGCGGAACATGAGGTCGAGTGGCGCTTCGCACCATAACGAGGAGGGATTTCATGATTGAAGTGATTGTGACAACGTTGACCGAAGCCAAGACGGCTGAACGGTTCGGGGCAGATCGGCTCGAATTGATTGCCGACATTCCGGCCGGCGGGACGACCCCGAGTTTCGGGACGATTCGGAACGTGCTCGAACAGGCGACGATTCCCGTTCATGTCATGATTCGCCCTCATGCGGACTCATTCGTCTATAACGAGGAAGATGCGGAGACGATTTTGGCAGACGTCGGTCTTTGCCGTGAGCTCGGGGCCGATGGCATCGTCTTCGGGGCGTTGACGAGCGAGGGTCGCATCGATGAGGCGCTGGTCGGAGAAGTGATTAAACATAAGGGCGAGATGGTGCTCACGTTCCATCGCGCCATCGACGACGCGGCCGATTTGATGGACGCGATCACGGTGTTGAACGACTTTCCGGAAGTCGACCACGTCCTGACGTCCGGCGGGCAAGCGACGGCACTTGAAGGCATAGACCGATTAAGTGCGATGCATGAGGTGGCGGAGATGAACATCCTCCCGGGTGCCGGCATCACGGCCGACAATGTGGCGCAGCTGATTGACCGGCTCGGCGTTGATTTCGTCCATGTCGGAAGCGGGGTACGGACCGAGGGCCGCTTGGATGAGCACAAGTTCAAGGCAATCAAACAACAGATGGCACGCTAAAAACAGTCGGCTGACTGTTTTTTTGCTATAATGAAGAAAACGATACTGTAGGTGAAGTCATGCAATCATCAGTCTATAAACAATTTGCTCTTCGGATGTTGTCCGGCAACTGGGGCATCTCGCTGCTTGCGGTCGTGGCGACGATGCTCGTTCAGGCGGTCATCACGACGCAGCTCGATTTGGAATCGACCGACCCGAGCGTCCTGTTCGTGTCAATCTGTCTGCTGTACGGTGCGACCGTCTTACTCGCCCCGCTCGAACTTGGCCGCAACTGGGTGTTCCTCGATATCGCCAAAACCGAGAAACCTTCATTCGGGCTCTTGTTCGATGCATTCGGTTCGCTCAAAGATTACGTCCGGGCGGTCACGTATTATGCCGTCTTTTATCTCGGGTTGAACGTGCTCATGTTGTTCTTGATCGTCCCGGGCGTCTGGTTTTATTTGACGTATCGGATTGTCCCGTTCGTGCTACGAGACCAACCGGAACTGTCTGCGTTTCAGGCAATGCGAGAAAGCCGGCGTCTCATGCGCGGCCATAAACGGACGATGCTGCGCTTGTATGCGAGTTTCATCGGCTGGTATGTCCTCGTCTTGTTCACGGGCGGATTGGCCTATATCTTCGTACAGCCTTATATCAACACGGCGCTCGCCGGGTTATATGTTGAAATCAAGGCAGCGACAGACGCAAACGAACAACCGGTCGGCTCATGAGCCGACCGGTTGTTTTTATGTTCCGTGCCGATCCGACTTTTGTGGGTCAGGAGCGTCACGAAACTCAGATTTTTCTTCTTTTGAGGCATGTTCGTGCCATTTCTTCGCTTGTTCCGTGGCGATTGGAATCGCCTTTTGATCGGAGTAACCTTGGGCGAGCAAGGCGTTGGCGATATCGATGGCTTTCTTTTTGACGAGCGGGTCGAAGTTTTTCAGTGATTCCGGATAGTCTTTCATATTCCATGGCATCTGTAATCGCTCCCTTCTGTACTACTAATTCCACGAGCGGGACGATTCAAACGTCCTGATGCATGTAGTATTCGATGAGCGCCTGCGTCCCGTTCTCGCCGTAGCCGTTCTCTTCGAGGATGGAGTACAGTTTATACGCCAACTCGAGGCTCGGCAGTTTGATGTTCAACTGTTCGGCGCTCTCGAGGGCGAGTTTCATGTCCTTCAGGAAATGCTTGATGAAGAAACCAGGAGCATAGTCCTCGACAATCATCCGGGGAACAAGGTTCTCGAGCGTCCAGCTGCCCGCGGCACCGCCCCGAATCGTCTGGCGCAATTGATCGGGATTGAGCCCGGCCCGTTTCGTGAAGGCGAGCATTTCGGCGTTGCCCATCATGATGCCGGCGATGGCGATCTGATTGGCGAGTTTCCCATATTGGCCGCTGCCGGCATACCCCATCCGTTCAATCGATTGGCCCATCGCCTCGAACAGCGGTCGCGCCTTCGTGAAGGCGTATTCGCCGCCGCCGACGAGAATCGACAACGTGCCGTTCTTGGCACCGACGTCACCGCCCGTGACCGGTGCGTCGAGCGGGAGCAAGCTGCGATCGATTGCGGCATCAGCGATCCGTTCGGCCAGGAGTGGCGAAGACGTCGTCATATCAATGACGAGCGTTCCTGGCTCAGCCGATTGCAAAATCATACCGTCCCCGAAATAAAGACTCTCGACGTCAGACGGATAGCCGACGATGGTGATGACGGCATCGGCGTTTTGACAGACGGCTTCGACCGAATCACACCAACGGACACCTTCCGCCAATAAATCAGCCGCCTTCTCTTTCGTCCGCGTATACGCTTGGACTTCGAATCCCGCCTTCATTAAGTTTCTGACCATCGATTGACCCATCACACCGAGTCCGATAAATCCGACTATCTTCATAGTTGATTGCCTCCTAAAAGTTGTTGTTTCACGAGTCGTTCATAGAGCACGTTTTCCCGAAGCAACTCTTGATGTGTCCCAAGCCCGCTGATGCCGCCGTCCTCGAGCACGACGATTTGATCGGCATGTTGGACGGTCGAGAGCCGATGGGCGATGACGAGTGTCGTCCGTCCTGTCATGAGCCGGTCGAGCGCTTCTTGGACGACACGCTCGGATTCCGAGTCAAGGCTTGATGTCGCCTCGTCGAGCAATAAGATTTGCGGGTCACGTAACAGCGCCCGAGCGATGGCGAGCCGTTGGCGCTGTCCACCAGATAGCCGGACGCCGCGCTCGCCGATTTCCGTGTCGAGCCCGTCCGGCATCGCCTCGATGAACGACCAGGCGTTGGCCATATCACAGGCGTGACGAATCTCGTCCTCGGTCGCGGTCCGGGTCAAGCCGTATAAGATATTTTGCCGCACCGTCCCGGATAAGACGGGCGAATCTTGTGCGACGTAGCCGATGACTTGCCGCCATTCGTTGCGGCCGTAGGTTGAGATGTCCCGGTCCCCGTAATGGATGTGTCCGCTCGACGGAAGGTAGAACTGCTCGACGAGGGCGAACAGTGTCGTCTTGCCGGCACCGCTGCGTCCGACGATGGCCGTCGTGGCACCGAACGGGACAGTGAGCGTCACGTCGTCAATGACAGGTTGGTCGCCATAGCGGAACGTCAGGCCCTCGAACGAGAGCGACGACTGTCGAATCGTCGACGGCTCATCCGTGTACGGTTCCGGCTCGATGGCGAGCAGTTCCGAGATTCGTTCGGTGGCCCCGCGTGCTTTTTGGAGCCGAGTGATAAACTCCGTCATCGTGATGAGCGGCGTGATGATTTGGAACAAGTACAGCATGAACGCGAGCAACGAACCGGTCGATAAGGCACCGGTCGAGACGCGATAAGCCCCGAAGCCGAGAATGGCGATCAGCATCGCCGTCAACGTGACGTTCAGGAGCGGAATCAAAATCGCTTGAATCCGTCCCTCGCGCACACCGAGGCCGAAGAGACGCTCAATGCGTCGTTTTCCTTCTGCGACCTCGACGGATTCGGTCGCCTGTGATTTGACGAGCCGGATTTCTCCGAGCAGTTCAGCGAAAAACCCAGACAAGTCACCGAGCTCATGTTGCGTCGCCTTGGCGATTTTCCGAAGTTTACGCCCGAGCGGGATGACGATAAGAAGTGTCGTCGGCACGGAGAACAAGATGACGAGCGTCATCTGCCAATCGAGCGTGAACAAGATACCAACGGCGCCGATGACCGAGACGAACGACGTCAAGAGACGGACGCTCTGTTCGGACAAGAGCTGCTGCAACGTCGTCGTGTCGTTATTTAACCGTGAGACGAGATCCCCTGATTTGACGCCGTCATAGAACGGGATTGGGAGGGCGACGAGATGCTCCCATAACGTCGTCCGCAAATTGGCGACGACCCGTTGTCCGACGATATGTAGCCAATAAATCGAAATCGCACTCGAGACGACTTGGATGAGAAACGCCGTCACGAAGATGGCGACGAGGCGGGCGTCGAGCGCGGCCTCGCTCCAATTGTCGACGACGCGTTGCAAGATGAGCGGAATGGCGAGTGAAGCCATCGCTTGAAGCAATGAAATCAATACGGCACCGATAAACAGACCTTTCGGTGGTTGAGCAACACGGAACAAGCGCAGAAACGCTTGCCATGTAGATGTGGACTCCATGATACGTCCCCCTTTCCTATTAACTTTCGCTGTTTCGAAAACAAGTGTCAAGACGTCGAATCGTACACCGGAATAATGCTAGAATGGAATCAGAGGTGAAGTCGCATGAAATGGATACATACGGCCGATTGGCATTTAGGTAAAATCGTCCACGGCCGCCATATGACAGAAGAACAACAAATCATTTTATTTGAGTCTTTCTTACACATCGTCGACGAGGAGAAGCCTGACGCCATCGTCGTCGCCGGTGATTTATATGATCGGGCCGTGCCGCCCGTTGAGGCCGTCGATCTGCTCGATGAGATGTGGCGCGCGCTCGTCCTCGAGCGGGGCATCCCCGTGCTCGCCATCGCCGGCAATCATGATTCGGCCGAGCGGCTCCAATACAGCTCCAAACTGTTGACGAAAGTCGGTCTCCATATCGTCGGGAAGGTTGACCCGGGCACAGGGCCGATTGTCGTGAACGACATCCCATTTTATTTGATGCCGTTCCTTGAGCCGGCGCGCATCCGTTATGCGTTCGGCGACGAGGCGATTCGGACCCATCATGACGCACTCGCCGCAGTCATCGACTCATACGGGTTGATTGATGCACGCGCGGTCGCCGTCGGCCACAGTTTCGTCGCCGGTGGACTCGAGACCGATTCCGAACGGCAGCTGTCCGTCGGGACGGCAGGGCAAGTCGCCAAAGGACTATACGCGCCGTTCGGCTATACGGCACTCGGACACTTGCATAACCGTGACGCCATCCGCGACGATCGGGTCGCGTACAGCGGCTCGCTCATGAAATATTCGTTCTCCGAAGCGTCCCATGTGAAATCGGTCGACGTCATCGAATGGGACGGGACATGGACACGCCGTCGGCGCCCGCTAAAAGCGCGACGAGATTTGCGCATTTTGACCGGGACACTGAACGAGCTACTCGACCCGTCGTTTTATCAAGATGAGGCCGTCGACGACTATTTGAAAATCGTCTTGACCGATGAACGTGCGTTATTCGACCCGATGGCGAAGTTGCGGACCGTCTATCCGAACATCTTACACCTCGAACTCGAGTTGTTGCGTCGCCAAGACCAGACGTCCCGCTTCGAACGTGAGAAGCTCGAACGGCAATCGGTCGAGGATGTATATATGGACTTCTTTAAAGCCGTCCACGGCCGCGATGCCGATGCGACGGTGCAACGCTTCTTAGAAGGGGAGGAATCGATTTGAGACCGGAACAATTGACCATCACCGCCTTTGGTCCTTACGCCGAGACGGAACAAATCGACTTTACGCAGCTTGAAGGACGTTCGATGTTCGTCATCAGCGGCCGGACCGGTGCCGGAAAGACGACCATTTTTGACGCGATGACGTTCGCACTCTATGGCCGGGCCAGCGGGGCGCTCCGGAACGCCAGCGATTTCCGAAGCCAATATGCGGACCCGGAACGGAAGACTGAAATCGACTTCACGTTCACGATTCGCGACGAACGGTATCGGATCGTCCGCCAACCACAACAGCCGCACCCGAAAAACAAGACACCGATTCCGCACGAGGCGGTGCTCTATGAATGGAAAGAAACATGGAAACCGTTGGCGACGAAAGTGAACGACGTCGAGCAGACGATTGAATCGTTGTTGCAGCTGAGCTATGAGCAGTTCAGTCAAATCTTGCTGTTGCCGCAGAACCAGTTCCGTCAGCTCCTCGATTCGGATTCGACGAAGAAGCAACAGATTCTGCAATCAATCTTCAAGACGGAGGCGTACCGCGCCTTTCAGGAGGATTGGATCGAACGTTACGGTAAGTATCGCAAACGAGTCGAATGGGCGGTCGAGACGACGCGTTTAAAACTGTTGGAACTCGAAGATGAGGCCGTCGAGGACATGTCGACCCGCAACTTGCCTGAAATCGTAACGTGGCTCGACGCCCGGGAGGAGCGACTCTTGGCGGTGCGGGACACGCTACAGGCACAGCGCCGGACTGGTGAGGAACGACTCGAGACGCTGCGCCGAGAAGTGAATCAGGCGACCGCGCTCGCCGAGTTGATGGAAGAGCGGGACGTGCGCGCGACCGCGCTCCAAGCATTCCGCCAAGCGGCACAAGCACGCGAAGAACGCCAGGCGCTCATCTTGCGACTTGAACAAGTGGCGAGCGTCAGCCCGCTCTATCAACGTACTGAAACGGTGCGTCATGATATCGAACGGTTGACCCGTGAACGCGATGTATCCCGTCAACGAGACGAAGGCTACACGAGACAGTTGGAGGAGTTGAAGGCAGAAGCAGAGGCCATCACGACCATGCGCCAGGAGGCAGACCAAGCCACAAGTCGCATCAATGCGATTGACGAGATGTTGCCCTATGTCGATGAATGGCACCGGGCCACTAGACGTCGGGATGACTTGAAACGCCGGTTGGAGCCGCTCAGTCTGTTCTCAGAAGAAGCGCGTCTCCAGGAGCTCCGAGCGACCGAAGGTGAACTTGCGGCTAAACTGGAACACGCACCGGCCCCAGACCAACTCGTCGAGGCCGAACGACTGTATAGTCAGCTCCAACATCAGGTTCGACTCGAGTCGAAAGTGGCAGAGGTCACGGAACGACTCGGTGCCTGTGAACGCAACGGGAAGGAAGTCCAACGACAATTCACCGCCCAGACGAAACAGGTCGACCAATTCGTCGAGGCCGAGCATGCGCTCATGGCCGACACGCTACGCGAGCATCTCGAAGCGGGGGAACCTTGTCCGGTCTGCGGTTCATTGACCCACGGACACGTCGAGCGAACGGGGACGTCCATCGACCAAGCTGGTCATCGCTCAGCCGTTGAGACACTGAAACGGATTGAGGCCGACCTCCATGAAGCTCGGGCGGATTATCGGGCGCTCAAACGCCAACTCGATGAACTGATCCGTGAACGCGATCTCGCTCGACTTGAGTTGAAGCTAGATGGTGCAGCTGACACTGCGATGCAACACCAAGACGCCCGCATCCGTCAGTTGCGTCAAGAAGCCGAAGAACGACAACGGATGGAGCGTCTCCTGCGGTCGACCACAACCGAATTGAAGCAACTCGAGACGGCGAAGCGTGTGCAGGCTGAAGAACGACAGAAGTTGTTCGAACAGCTCCAAACCGTCCAAGAGAAGCTTCAGTCGATGCGTCAACCGGATGGGACGACGTTAGAGATGTTGCAGACCGAGCGGAATCAGCTCGCGACGCGACTCGCTCACATCGAACGAAATGTGGAGACGTATGAACGTCGGCTTGAAGAATTGAATCGATTGAAGTGGGGGGAAGCGGAACGACTCCGTCTCCTTGGCGAACAACTCGAGTTCGAACATGCTCGTCTTTCCGAAGCGACGGCTGAACTGGAGGCCGCTTTCGAGAGAATTGAGTTGACTGAAGCTGTGTTCAAGGAGTATCGCTTGCGCGTCGAGCAACTGCCCGAACTACGCGAGCGCCAAGCGACTGAGCTTGAGGAAGGTGTCCGGCTCGAACACGCCGTCAAGGCGCTGAACGAGAAAATCGGGGACCGTCCGCGACCAGACCTTGAACGCCTCCAGGAGAAGTTGCACGAAGAGGGCCGTTCGTTCGAAACGCTGTCCGAACAACTCGTGACGGCGGACGGGCAATTGAAACGCCATCGTCACATCGTCGCCGAATGGAACGCGTTACGGGAGAAGACGGATGAGGATCAACGGAATCTGGAGACGGTCAAATTGATCGCCGACACCGGACGTGGCCTGAATCCGCAAAAATTGACGTTCGAGACGTACGTGCAGACGGCGTTCTTCGATCAAATTCTCCATGCGGCCAACGTCCATCTCGATCAAATGACGAGCGGACAGTTCCAATTGGAGCGGAAAATCGAGACGGCGAAAGGAAATGCCAAGTCGGGTCTCGAATTATTAGTCTTTGACGCCTATACCGGTCAGTCACGCCGGGTCCAAAACTTATCGGGCGGCGAAGGGTTCAAGGCATCGCTCTCGCTCGCCCTTGGATTGGCCGAGGTCGTCCAACAGTTGAGTGGCGGGGTCAGTCTCGAGACGATGCTGATCGATGAGGGCTTCGGGACGCTCGACGCCGAATCGCTCGATCAAGCGATTGAATTGCTCATGTCGCTGCAATCGAGCGGCCGGCTCGTCGGGGTCATCAGCCACGTCCAAGAATTGAAAGACCGGGTCGATGCCCGGATTGAAGTCAAGAAATCAAGGAGCGGGTCAACGATCCAGCTCATCGTGGAGTGAGACCGATGAAACATATGGAAACGAAAACAACGTTAGTGGCCCACCTGCAAGAGGCGGGCATTCGACGAGGGGACGCACTGTTCGTCCACACGTCGCTATCAAAACTTGGCTGGGTGTGCGGCGGGCCCCAGACGGTCATCGAGGCGCTCCAAGAAACGGTCGGACCGGACGGGCTCATCATGATGGCGACCCAGAGCGGGGATAATTCAAATCCCGCTGAATGGGAAGCCCCACCGGTCCCAGTCGAATGGTGGCAGACCATCCGTGATGAGATGCCAGCGTATGACCCGGCGAAAACAGCGACCCGAGGGATGGGTCGTGTCCCAGAGCTGTTCCGCTCGTATCCGGAAGTGTTCCGGAGCGATCACCCGATGTGGTCGGTCGCCGCGTGGGGACGGGACGCCGAACACATCGTGGCCGGACATACGCTCGACGTCGGCTTCGGGCCAGGATCGCCGCTCGAACGGATGATTGAGCGCGATGCGAAAATATTACATCTCGGTTCGCCGCTCGATGCGACAACGTTATGGCATTATGCCGAATACGGAATTGAGGGTCCGGTGAAGCCGTTCGAATGTGCGTTAATGGAGAACGGTCAACGGGTGTGGAAGACGTTCGAGCATACCGACGTCAACAGTGACCCGTTCGGTGCCATTGGAGAGAATATCGTCAAACGGGCGGACGTCAAGACGTTCACGATTCACGAGGCGACATGTTACGTCATCCCGTCTGAGACGTGGGAGCCGGTACAACATGCGCTCGTCGCCTTACGGAGCTGGCTCCGGTGAGACGGCTGATGCGAACTATACTTAGGAGAGGGGCACTGCGATGAATCGTTGGGTCAAATATATGGGAATCGCCGTCGGCGTATTGGTTCTCGTCGCGTTTCTTGCCGTCGTGGGCATCTCGGCCCACATCGGGGATCAATTGACGTCACCTGAACGGGAGACGTTGACGTTCACCCCTAAGACGCTAGGCGTCAAGTATGAGAACATCACGATCGAATCAGAGGATCAACAGGAATTATACGGCTGGTGGATCCCGCACCCGACGCCGCGTGCGACGATTGTCTTCGCGCATGGCTACGGGAAGAACCGTGAACAATCCGATTTGCCGCTCAAAGAATTGATTCCAGAATTCCATGAGCAAGGGTATCAGTTTTTGACGTTCGACTTTCGCGGCTCCGGAATTTCAGAAGGGGATCGCGTGACGGTCGGGGCAAAGGAGCAATCTGACCTTGCTGCCGCCATCGCGTACGCGAAAGAGCGCTCGGACGGGCCCATCGTCTTATATGGGGTTTCGATGGGTGCCGCGACGGCACTCGCGACGGCTGACGAGACCGATGTCGCCGCCGTCATCGCTGATAGCCCGTTCAGTGACCTCCGCGGCTATCTCGAGACGAATCTGCCGGTATGGAGCGATTTACCGAACTTCCCGTTCACACCGGTCATCATGACGGTAACGCCTTGGTTTACGGGGCTCGACGCGGATGTGGTCAAACCGATTGACGATATGGCTCAAATCGAGGCACCGGTGTTATTGATTCATAGTCAAGGTGACGATGCCATTCCCGTAAGCGAGAGCGAGCAATTGGCCAAAGCCGGCGAGGATGTCGAACTGTGGGTGACCGAGAATGATGGGCACGTGCAGTCGCATCGATCGTTCCAAACCGAATATCGCCGGACGGTATTCGAATTTTTAGAGCGTGTGTTGTAAGTGAGGGGCGCAACATGCGCTCCTTTTTTGTTATGATTAGTTATGAAAAGGAAAGAAAGAAGGTTTGTTCATGGACGTCACAGCATTACTATCGTTTCTTTTGCTCGGAACGCTCATCGGAATTTTGAGCGGATTCTTCGGCATCGGGGGCGGGATTTTACTCACGCCGCTCTTGCTCGTCTTCGGATACGAGGCGAGCGCGGCCATCGCCCTCAGTCTCATGCTCACGCTCGGGTCAACGACGGCCGGTACGATCTCCCATATCAAATTAAAGAACGTCAATCCGAAACACGCCCTCTTAATTGGCGCGTTCGGGGTCGTCGGGACGTGGGTGGCGACGCCGCTCGTATTTTATCTAGAGACACTCGACGGCGCGAAGCCGGTCATCTCGCTCGCCTATATCGCGCTGTTGACGTATTTCGCCGTCTCGTTCTTCCGGTCGAAACAGCACGAAGAGGGTAGCGTCGGTTCGGAGTCGGTCCCACGCCTC
Organism: Exiguobacterium sp. s36; assembly: GCF_018618345.1. NCBI lineage: Bacteria > Bacillati > Bacillota > Bacilli > Caryophanales > Exiguobacterium > Exiguobacterium sp. s36. The sequence goes on along the minus strand of NZ_JACSLW010000001.1, from coordinate 17,909 downwards.
GGGTTCATCGGGTTGTTCGGCGGATTCATCTCGTCACTTATGGGTGTCAGCGGTGGGTTCGTATTGACGCCACTTCAAGTCAAGTTACTCAACACCGAGATGAAACGGGCCGTTGGGACGAGTATCGCCGCGGCGTTCCTCATCGTCGTCTCGGGCGTGATCAACTATGCCGTCGCCGGAGCCGATGCGAACTATTGGCACGGCTTGGCGCTCATCGCCGGTGCGATGATTGGTTCACCAATCGGGGCGAAACAGTTGCAGCGGTTCAGTTCGCAACTCGTCAAAAAGGCGCTCGGTGGCTTCTATGTCGCCGTCGCCATCAGTGTCGCCCTCAATTTGCTCGGTTATAACGATCTCTCGCTCGGACTGCTCGTCGTGCTCGCACTCTCGTTCATCGTCGCGCTGTTCATCCGACCGCGTTCGAAGTAATCCTAAACCCTCGTCTACGGACGGGGGTTTGTTTGTGGGAACCATTCCATTGGTATTCAAATCGACGAGACGTACCAAGCATTCTTAACCAGTTCAGCACAGTAAAAAACCCCGTCCGAGGACGAGGTTTTAACGTCTGGCAATATGGTCAATGTTTTCTTGAATCTCTCCGACTTTACTTTTCGCTTCCAGCAGACGTCGTTCGAACGCCTCGATATCGCGCTTCTCGTGCCGCGTCTCGTCTTTCCCGCGTCGTTGTCCTTTCGGAAAGCGATGGGTCGCTTTAGCCAAACGTTTTTTAAACGTCGAATCGCTCATAAGGACACCCCCTTCCATACTATATACGTTCCACCTATACTTTCCGCTGAAACGTTTGAACCTTCAAGAGGCGAGGGTTTTGCGCATTTGAGGGTTGGTGGACACTTTATAAGCGATAGCTGCCGCCAACACTGCTTTGATTAAGTCGCCGATGATAAACGGAATGTTCACTTTGAGCGCATCGATGAACGTCATGCCAAACACGGCTTGCAACCCAAGACTGCCGAGCAAATAGACAAGACCGAGTCCAAATAAGACGTTGTAGCCGATGAGGGCAGGGAACGAACGATGCCGTTCCGATGACCAGCCAATCAAAAAGGCCGCGATTGGGAAGGCGAGCAAGTATCCGACCGTCGGACCGACGAACGGGGCAAGTCCGCCCGAACCGCTGAGTACTGGAAGGCCGATTAAGCCCAGCAAGAGATAGACGATGACGGCGAGCCCGCCTTTTTTGGCACCGAGGACGGAAGCGACCGTCATGATACCGAGCATTTGCAGCGTAATTGGGACCGGACCGATTGGGATGGCAATCGAACCGATGCTCGCGAGCAGCGCGGCAGCGATAGCAATTTGTGTCATATCATGAATTTTCACTATGTAAACCCCTTTTCTGTTAACGTTGACTAAAGTTAGGTTAACATCATCGTAAGAAGTTGGCAAGTACTAAACTAAGTACCTGGTCGTATACAGCTTGAGCCTACAAATTCAGCTTTAGGCAGACACTCCAAACCACGGCGTATTGAGGATGTTTTTACGCCTACGGACACTTTTAACGTTGAGCGTGAAACTAACTCCATATGTTGGAGATTCAAATTCACATCGTTGGCATGTGCTCGTGTTGCTTGAATTGTTTGGGAGTCGTGCCCGTGTAGGTTTTAAAGACTTTTGTGAAATGGCTCTGGTCGTGGAAATTAAGCCATGTATAAATTTCAGAAAGAGAGGAATCGGTGTACTTTAACAGTTTTTTGGCTTCCGCTATCTTTTCTCGCAACACATACTCTGTGAACGAAAGCCCGACTTCTTTCTTAAACAGGGACGACAAATAGTTGGGATGAAGATTCACGAATCGAGCGACGTCTTGTAAGGAGATGGCGTCATACAGATGTTTAAAGACGTACGACTGGCATTTGATGATCGGGGCGCTATGTCGAAGCTGTTTTGATTTGTTTACTTGATCCGTGAATTCGCATAACGCCTCTTTGGTGTAACGTTGTACAGCTTCAATCGTTCGAAGTTCTTCGGCCCCTTGGATATAGTGATCGCTCATCGTATATGCCGTTTCCGGATGAAGCCCTCCTTCGATCGCATAACGTGTCGCTAACGTGATAGTAGAAATATGAAGGTTTTTTTCATTTCGTAAAGTGCTCTGTTTTGAGAGCACTCCGATTCGTCCATCGCGATCGGGTGATGCCAGTCGCTGAAGTAATTCTTCCTTTTGGCCTTCCTTGACACACCGTAACGTCATCCGCTCAGATTGATACGTCGCGTGGAATGAAATGTCTTGCCTGTTTTTGAACAGCTCTCGTTCATAGGTTTTCGTATCCTCGGTTGTCGTGCGACGCTTGGACGAATCCTCATCTAGGACGACATCGGACGTAGAGAGTCGTCTCGTGGTCAAAATCGAGGTCGCGAGCACGGCTACATGCAGTAGGTCTTGTCGCGAAAAAACAGGCAAGCCATTCGTAAAACTGTTCGGTTCCACTTCTGCCGAATCCAGACACGGACCGAGAATGAAAAGGCCAATCGGCTGCTCGTTGTCGGTGATGACCAACGTCACGACCTGTTCGTTCGAATTGAGACGACGCCAAACCGGTATGTTAGAAGGCTCATTTAAGAGAGTTATCCGCTCCAGAAGTTGACGTAAAGAAGGGGGAATGAATGATGTTTCTGGATACGCCATCTGTAACGATAATCGGTCATTGTAAAATAACACGGACAGATGGGTAGTCTGATGCAACAACCGGCACCAATACGTGTAATCCTGATTCGTGTCTCTCTGATTCACATCCATCAAATCATCTCTCCTATCGATTAGATGTATCTGCAAATTGTATTACAAATTTACTAAAAATGATAAATAAATACAAAAAAGCTGAATGGGAATGAGTACACTACAAACAAGCAGAAATGCAAACGATTACAGATCCGAACCTCGACTGCTAGACCGTATCAAAAAAAGTGTTCAATGAAGAGAGGAGTATTACATATGCGTACACATCGATTTCCAGAAGGCTTTTTATGGGGTGGCGCAACGGCGGCCAATCAATTAGAAGGAGCTTACAAAGAAGGAGGGAAAGGTCTATCCATTTTCGATATGGTGACATTCGTCCCTAAAGAAGCGCGTACGGCTGAAATCGAGATGGACGTGAAGAGTGAAGCCGAACTCGAGCGACTGTTAGCGGCTGACGATGGGGCGAATTTCCCAAAACGTCGCGGAATCGATTTTTATCATCGCTATGAAGAAGACATCGCTCTCTTCGCCGAGATGGGTTTTAAGACGTTCCGGATGTCGATTTCATGGCCTCGGATTTTCCCGAACGGGGATGAGCTCGAACCAAACGCAGAAGGGCTAGCGTTTTATGATCGTGTCTTTGATGAACTGCTCAAGTACGGGATCGAGCCGCTTGTGACATTGTCGCATTATGAATTGCCGCTCACACTCGTCAAAAAATATAACGGCTGGGCGGACCGTCGGCTCGTTGACTTGTTTGTCCATTACGCAGAGACCGTCTTCACTCGTTACAAGGATAAAGTAAAGTATTGGCTGACGTTCAATGAGATTAACGTCTCGACGATGTCACCATACATCGGGAGTGGGATTTTAGTCGATCGCGTTGAGAATGTGGAGGCGACTGTGTACCAAGCGCTTCATCATCAATTCGTGGCGAGTGCTCGTGCCGTACGCGCATGTCATGAGATCATTCCAAATTCTCAAATCGGCTGTATGCTCGCCCGAATGGAAGTGTACCCGGAAACGAGTAATCCAGACGATGTGTTAGCTGCGCTCGAAGAAGATCAAAAGAACTTGTTCTTTACCGACGTGCAAGCGCGCGGATATTATCCGAGCTTCATGTTAAGCTATTTCGACAAACATGATATCTCGATTGAAGTGCTGCCAGGAGATGAAGAGATTTTGTCACAGCACACCGTCGACTTCATCTCCTTCAGCTATTATATGTCGATGGTCGCCAGCGGTGCCCCTGAGAAGGCGAAACAAAAAGGAAACTTCTTCAGTGGCATCAAGAATCCTTATTTGGAGGCGTCCGATTGGGGATGGCAGATTGATCCGAAAGGGTTACGCATCACCTTGAAGAAGATGTATGACCGTTATCAGATGCCGTTGTTCATCGTCGAGAATGGATTGGGCGCATACGATGTCGTCGAAGCAGACGGTACAATCAACGATGACTACCGGATCGAATATTTGCGGGCCCATATCGAGCAAATGGGACAAGCGATTGAAGAAGGTGTCGACTTGATCGGGTATACGAGCTGGGGATGCATCGATCTCATCAGCGCAAGTACGTCGGAGATGTCAAAACGTTACGGCTTTATCTATGTCGATCAAGACGACTATGGCAACGGCACGCTCGAGCGAAAGAAGAAAAAGTCATTTGATTGGTACAAGCAAGTGATTGCATCGAATGGTGAACAATTGTAATCAATGGAGTCATCAACATGAACAAGCGTCCATTCCTCGCGGAACGGACGCTTGTTTTGATTTATTCGTTACACGTTGGTCGGTAACTTGGCTTTTGCTTCGCTCAATTGCGTACGGACGGAGTCGAACCCTGTTCCGCCGTAGCTGTTGCGACGTTTGACGGCCGTCACCGGAGAGAGTGCCTCGTACACGTCCTGTTCTATCAATCCAGAGTGGGCATGATACGTCTCAATCGGCAGCTCCGCCAAATACAGACGATGATCGATACAGTAGCGGACGAGTGTCCCCGTCACTTCATGCGCCTCCCGGAAAGGCATGCCTTTCGCCGTCAAATAGTCGGCGAGCTCGGTTGCGTTCGAAAAATCGCGCTCGGTCGCTTGTTTCATCATGTCCGTGTGGAACGTCATGTCTTGAATCATGCCGGCCATGATGCTGAGGCTTCCTTGGAGCGTCTTGACGGTGTCAAACATGCCTTCCTTGTCTTCTTGCAGGTCTTTGTTATAGGCGAGCGGCAAGCCTTTCATGATGGTCAGCAGCCCCATCAGATTGCCGACGACCCGTCCCGACTTCCCGCGGACGAGTTCGGCCATGTCCGGGTTCTTCTTCTGAGGCATCATGCTCGATCCCGTCGAGAACACGTCAGAGATCGTGATGAACCGATACTCTTCACTGCTCCAAAGAATCAACTCCTCGCAGAACCGTGACAAGTGCATCATGAGGAGCGACGCGTTCGATAAAAATTCCAAGATGAAATCACGGTCGCTGACGGCGTCCAGGCTGTTCGGATACACGTTGGCGAAGCCGAGCAACTCGGCCGAACGGTGGCGATCGATCGGGAACGTCGTCCCGGCGAGAGCCCCGGCACCGAGCGGGCTCATGTCAATCCGTTTCAAGCTGTCACTGAAACGCTCCTTGTCGCGCTCGAGCATCCAGAAGTAAGCGAGTAAGTGATGGGCGAGCGACACCGGCTGGGCCCGTTGCAAGTGCGTATAGCCCGGCATGATCGACTCAACGTTTTGAGCGGCGTGGTCATAGAGTGCCGTCTGCACGGCTTCAATCCCTTCGATTGTCTCGAGGACGCGGCGCTTCAAATAGAGGTGCATATCGGTCGCGACCTGGTCGTTCCGGCTACGGGCCGTGTGCATCTTTCCAGCGACGGGCCCGATCTCTTCATGCAACAACGCCTCGAGGTTCATATGAATATCTTCATGGAAGACGTTGAACGTCAATTCGCTCGCTTGTGCCTTCTTGGCTAGCGTCTTCAGACCAGCGACGATTTGCGCGACTTCATCTGCTGTCAAAATATGTTGCTCCCCGAGCATCGTCACGTGGGCGATGCTCCCTTCGATATCTTCTAACACGAGCTGGGCGTCGAAATGAATCGAGGCCCCGAACTCGTCGACCCATTCACTGGCCGTCTGTTCGAACCGGCCGCCCCATAATTTACTCATGCACCATCGTTCCTTTCTCGGCGAGCACTTCCGCTTGCACTTTCGTCGGCAGCCCCCAAAGTTTGATGAAGCCGACGGCCGCTTGCTGGTCGAACGTGTCGGCTGACGTGTATGTCGCGAGGTGTTCGTCATAGAGCGAAATCGGTGATTTCCGTCCGTCGACGATGGCCTGTCCTTTGAATAGTTTCATCCGGACCGTACCTGTCACCGTCTGTTGCGTCTCATCGATGAAGGCGAGGAGTGCTTTCGTCAATGGTGAGTACCATAAGCCATTATAAATCGTCTCTGTCAACTTCTGTTCGACGATCGGTTTAAAATGGGCGACTTCCCGGACGAGTGTGAGTGCCTCGAGCGCCTGGTGTGCGGTGATGAGCGTCATCGCACCCGGTGCCTCGTACACTTCCCGCGATTTGATGCCGACGACCCGGTTCTCAATATGGTCGATTTTCCCGATGCCGTGGGCCCCAGCGACGATGTTCAACTGCTCAAGAATGGCTGTGAACGTCGCCGCTTGTCCATTGATGGCGACCGGTACACCGGCGTTGAATTCGATTTCGACATACGTCGGTTCGTTCGGTGTGTCTTCGAGTTGCGCCGTCAATTCGTAGGCACTCGCTGGTGGAGCGGCCCAAGGGTCCTCGAGGATGCCGCATTCGACGGCCCGGCCCCAAATGTTTTGGTCGATCGAGAACGGTTCTTCTTGGACGATTGGAATCGGGATACCGTGCTCGGCCGCATAGGCGATTTCTTCTTCCCGTGACCATTTCCACTCCCGCACCGGGGCGATAATTTCAAGCGACGGGTCGAGCGCATGGATTGACACTTCGAACCGGACTTGGTCGTTCCCTTTCCCCGTGCATCCGTGAGCGACGGCGATGGCGCCTTCGGCTTGTGCGACCTCGACTAGCTTCTTCGAGATGAGCGGGCGCGATAGGGCAGAGACGAGCGGATAGACGCCTTCATACATCGTATGTGCCTGCATCGAGTAACGGGCGAAATCGTTGACGAATTCATCGACCGCATCGATGACGACCGATTTGACGGCCCCGACTTTGAGTGCCTTCTGTTGAATGCGTTCCAAGTCTTTTCCTTCGCCGACGTTCAAACAGCAGGCGATGACGTCATACCCTTGTTCATCCAACCATTTGATTGCGACCGATGTATCAAGCCCACCTGAATAAGCTAATACGAGTTTTTGTTTCATTTCCTTACACCCCTTATACATAATTATTCATCTGTATTTATAAATATACGAATTACTCTAACGTATGCTTCGCCGCAAAGCAACCTTTTTTGCGAAAAAAAAAGAATCACTTGTGAAAGTGATCCTTCATTGGACGATTTCGAGCTCTGGCATCCACTGCGACATATGTTGGCTCGTGGCCTCGAACAGCTCCGGCTTGGCCGACTGTAACGGGACGACCTCGAACGGACCGTCGGCACTTGTGCGGCGGGTGAACGTCGGATAGAACATCGGGTTGGCGAGTTCGAACGTCGTCTCATCCGCCTCGACCGTCTTGACGACATCGATGCCGACGATGCCACCTGTATTCCGGTCGTCCCCTTGTTGTCCGGACAGGAAGTTGCCGAGCGAGTAGGCGACGAATGTCCGATTGCCTTCGGCGCCGTCCACCCAGGCGACCGGTTGGAGGACGTGGGGATGGTGGCCGATGATGAGATCGACCCCGAGGTCGGACAGTTGTTGGACGAGCGTCTGTTGCGCCTCGTTCGGGACCGTCTCGTATTCGTTCCCGAAATGAAGCGAGACAACAGTGATATCGGCCCCTTGCTCGGCCGCTTCGATTTCAGGGGTCATCGCCTCGAGATCGATGTAATTGACGTGATACGGTTGTTTCGGAACGACTCCATTCGTCCCGTACGTATAGGCGAGAAAGGCAAATGAGATGTCATTCTCGGTCAGCGTCCGAAGCTCAGACTTGTCCGCCTCCGATAAGAACGAACCGGTGTACGGCATGCCAATCTCGTTCCAGTGCGCGATTGAATTCTCGATGGCCGTGACACCCCGGTCGAGCGTATGGTTGTTTGCCGTCGTCACCAAGTCGACGCCAGCGTCTTGAAGCGCATCGCCGACCTCATACGGACTGTTGAAGGCGGGATAACTCGATAAACCGATCTCACTGCCCCCAATCATACTCTCTTGGTTAGCGATGGCGATGTCGGCCTCGGTCAAAATCGGAGCGATCGGTTCGAAGGCGGCGGTGAAATCATAGCCGTCGCCGCGTTTGGCGGCATTATACACGCTTTCGTGCAACAAGATATCGCCAATGGCATAGAGCGACGTCGTCGTCACGACGGGCTCTGGCTCTTCAGGAACAGGGGCCGGGGCTTCCGCCTCGGTCTCTGGTGCCGGGGTCTCCGTTTGCTCTGTAGACGTCTCGACGTCAGCGGTCGCACAGCCGAACAGAAAGAGGAGGGGCAAGGTCAACATGGCTTGTTTATACGGGATTACTCGTTTCAACGGACGAGTCACTTCCTTTCGTGTGATCCAAACTGGTCTACTCAAGTCATTCGCCATGGAAGAAGAATGTCCTTGTCAGGGCACAAGAAAAAAGTGCCAGGCTATAGTAGCATGGCACTCCAAGTGTTAAATCCGTTCTGTCTTCAAGATGTGTTCCATCTCCTCAAACTCGTTCGTGATCGTCGTGCTAGGTGGCGGTGTTAACAAACTGACGACATAAATGGCGAGGCTCGACAAGAAGAACGCTGGAAGCATCTCATATAGCTCGCCGAAGGTCCCGAACCAATCGGCAGCAACGTTTTTCCAGACGATGACGACGAACGCACCGGTCAACATCCCGGCCAGCGCGCCTTGACGCGTCGTCCGTTTCCAGAACAGGCTGAACAGGATGAGTGGACCGAACGATGAGCCGAATCCGGCCCAGGCATATCCGACCAAGTTCAAAATCGTGTCATCCGCCCCGAACGCGAGCCAAATCGAAATGAGCGAGACGAGGATGACGGTAATTCGGCCGACCATGACGAGTTCGCGGTCGCCGGCATCTTTGCGGAAGAACTTCTGATAGAAATCGGTCGTCGCCGCACTCGATGAGACGAGGAGCTGTGACGAAATCGTCGACATGATAGCTGCAAGCAAGGCTGCGAGCAACACACCGGTGATGAGGTCGACGAACAACAAATCAGATAGATTGATGAATATATTTTCTGGGTTGTCGATTTCTAGCCCGCGCTGAGTATAGTAGGCGAGTCCGAACAATCCTGTTGCCATGGCCCCGACGACGGTGAACAACATCCACGAGATGCCGATGCGTCGTGCCTTCTTGATGTCTTGCAACTTCTCGATGGCCATAAAACGGACGATGATGTGTGGTTGCCCGAAATAACCGAGACCCCAAGCGAAGAGCGAGACGATGCCGATAAGCGACTGTCCTGTCAATGGATCAAGTAGCGCCTTATCGATATCACCAATCGTCTGGAACGCGGCACTCACCCCGTCGGTTGCCGTGATGGCGATGGCCGGTACTAGGATGAGAGCGAACAACATGATGAGTCCTTGGACAAAGTCGGTCCAACTGACAGCCAAGAAGCCGCCAATGAACGTATACAAAATGATAATCGAAGCCAAAATCAAGACACCGGTCCCAAAATTGATATCAAAGACCGCTTCAAACAAGCGACCGCCGGCCACGAACCCGCTCGTGGCGTAGAGCGTGAAGAAGACGAGTGTGACTGCCGCGGAGAATGTCCGCAGCGTCCCTCGCGAATCCTTAAAACGTTTCTCAAAGAAATCTGGTATCGTAATGGCATCCTCTGACAAATAAGAATAAGTCCGTAAACGAGGTGCGACGAGCAACCAGTTCAAGTAAGCACCGATCGTCAACCCGATGACGATCCATCCGCTCGAGAGTCCGGTCGCGAACATCGCCCCCGGCAAGCCCATCAATAGCCAACCACTCATATCGGAAGCACCGGCCGACAAAGCCGCTACGGCCGGACCAAGGCCGCGTCCTCCGAGCATATAGTCGCCGATGCTCTCAGTCCGCCGATAGGCGATGACACCGAGTAACACCATGAGCGCCATATACACTGTAATCGAAATCAATACACCGTTCATACAACATCCCCCTCATTCAAAATGAAAACGCTTTCAAACATGATGGATTGCACCATGACAAAATTTTGTCACAAAAATGAATGAAGTGCACGATTTTGTTTGACGATTGACCAAATAATCAAATTATTTGGCGAAGCAAGATGTGAGATGGTCGTTGACGAGGCCCGTCGCCTGCAGGTGGGCATAGACCGTCGTCGGTCCTAAAAATTTGAATCCGCGACGTTTCAAGTCTTTGCTCACTTGATGGGACAATTCGGTCGTGGCAGGGATGTCGTCGGTCGATTCCCACTCGTTGCGAATCACTGTGTTGTCAACGAATGACCAAATGTAGGCATCGAACGTCTCGAACTCTCGTTGAATCTCGAGAAATCGCTTAGCGTTATTGATGGACGCCTCGATTTTACGACGGTTTCGGACCAGACCTGGATTGGTCAGCAACCGTTCCACGTCCGCTTCGTCGAACGTCGCGACGGTCGCGACGTCAAACCCGGCATAGGCGTCCCGGTAATGCTCGCGTTTCCGTAAGATGGTGATCCAGCTGAGACCGGCCTGGGCGCTCTCGAGCGTCAAACATTCGAAGTGCTTATGATCATCATGGACGGGTTTGCCCCATTCCTCATCGTGATAACGAACGTACAACGGGTCGGTGCCGCACCATGGGCAACGTGTTACTTCAGTCATGTCATGTCCTCGCTTTCCTTCAAGTACTTCATTTTAACATGCTGTTTCGGTTTTTGACCGGGCGTGACGGGTATAGTAGGAACTATTGGAGGGTGAAGCACATGAGAGACTGGATGATCCAAGTCATTGAACAGTTCGGTTACTTCGGTATCGCGTTCATGATCTTTATTGAGAACGTGTTCCCGCCGATTCCTTCGGAAGTCGTGCTCTTGTTCGGCGGATTTTTCGCCGTGAAGACCGATTTGATCGTCCCGCTCGTCATCTTCGCAGCGACGGCAGGCGCCATCCTAGGAGCGGTCCTGCTGTATGGTATCGGACTTTATTTGGATGTCGAACAAATCGAGAAGTGGACGAAACGGTACGGCAAATGGATTCGGCTCGACATTGCCGACGTGCATCGGGCCGACGCCTGGTTCGACAAATACGGAGGATGGATGGTGTTCTTTGGCCGCTTGATGCCGGTCGTGAGGAGTTTGATTTCAATCCCGGCCGGTATGTCGAATATGCCGTTCTTGAAATTTTTATTGCTCAGTACGGCGGGGACGGTGATTTGGAATACAATTCTCATCTATATCGGCATTCGCGTCGGTGAGAATTGGGAATCGATTTTAAGCTATTTGGATGTATACTCGTACGCCATTTACGGACTTTTGGCAATCGGGGTGATCGTTTTTTTCGTTTGGCGAAAAAAACGGAAGAAGAAGCAGGACAAACGGGCCTCTTCTTTCTAAACGACAAGGACCAATCTTCTCGAGAAGATCGGTCCTTTATATCACGTTTCATTTGTTCGAATCATCCTTGTTCTCGTCAGGCAAGACTCTTTCAAGTTTTTCTTCCGTTTTGGCGGCTAAAATCTCAGAGAAGCGGAACAAGACGATTCCGATGATAGCCGAGACGAAAATATATAGTCCGACGAACAGGTTGATTGCCCCGTTCGATAGGGCCGTGAAAAGAATCGAGAACTCCCCGCGCGGAGCGAGCGAGAAACCCGCCTCGTTGGCTTGGACCCGTGTCAGGCCATACAGACGGCCCCCGACGCGGCCGACAATCCATTTCGATAACACCCCCCAGACGATTAAGACGAAGAAGAGCGTGTTGACGATGACGCCTTGTTCCAGGTTGATTGAAATTCCGAACGAGATGAAGAAAATCGGTAAAAACAAATCGCGAACGGGGACGGTCAACCGTTTCAACGGACGCACGTCGTGGATGCCAGCAAGCATGATCCCGGCAATGAACGCACCGAGAATCTCGGACAGTCCGAACACCATCCCGATTCCGGCGAAAAAGAGAATCAAGCCAATCAAGCCGATGCTCGCATCATCTTGTCGCAACAGATGTTTGGCGATTTTCGGCTGTTTTTTGACGAAGCTCGATCCAATAAAGAGTAAGACGCCAAAGATGAGAAAACCGGCGAAGACTTTCCCGATATCGGACACTTCAATCGGCTCATCTTGAATGATGAACGGGGCGACTGTCAAGATGAGCGGGGCGAAGATATCTTCAAAGATGAGGAGCGCCAAGACGAACTCTTTCACATCTTCATGTTTATCGGCATGCCATTCAAGCAGGCGCGCGGAAATCGACGAGCTCGTCGCAAATAAAACGGCACCGATTAAAAAAGATTGTGAAAAATCGAGTCCGAACAGCATGGCAATCCCGATCGTGACGCCAAAGGCGAGCACGATGTCTAAGACGCCTGCCTTCCATACCCGTTTTAGGCGCTTCATCAACTCGCCGAGCGGAAACTTCAAACCGAGTAAAAAGAATAACAGGATAATCCCGATTTCGCCGGCGATTTTAAAGACCTCATTTCCGTCCCAGAAGAAGCCGACGGCGACGCCGATGGCGATAAAGGCAAGAATACTCGGAAAGAATAACCGCTCGATGATGAGACTGAGCACGGAAATGACGGCTAACGCTAAACCGAGTAAGACGATCATATTCAGTTCCATATGACACCCCAGATATCAGACAGGATTACCGGGTAACAAATCAGTCTCGGTTCCATTGGTATTCCATCCCGACCGATTCCGGGCGCGAATAGTCAAAGCCGAATTGACGGTACAGTCCGTCGGCCGGGATATCCGCAATCAGGCTGATGATGGCCGTCTCGTCGGCTTCCTGTAAAATCCAGTCCATTAACTGCTCCACGATCAATTTTCCGAGCCCGAGCCCCTGACAATCCGGGTCGACGACGATATCGACAAGGTGGAACACCATTCCGCCGTCGCCGACGACGCGGCCCATCCCGACCATGTGATCATCTTTATATAGACAGACGCCATATAACGTGTTGGCCAGTCCTTTCACCGTCCCCGAGTCGGAACGTTTCGGCATCCCGGCGATGACGCGAAGGCGCTGATGTTCCTCCGGTGTCGGTGTCTCGATTCGTACTTCCACTTCATTGACCATATCGCTACTTCCTCTCTGTGCATAAGTTGAAATTATTTTCCCGCTATATTGAATCGGTAAACCTTGATTTCCGGTCCGCGTTATTCAAATAATGAAACCAGGATATGAAAAAAAGGACGTGTTCAGATGATAGATGGTCAAACGATTTTACCCGCCCTGCGTGATATGCGTGACCTCGAAAAATTTGTAAAAGGTCCGTTTAACATCGGTGTCCTGCTCGAAGTGCACGTCGCCCGGCTCGATGCCGTGTTTCAATTATTGGCGGCCCACGATAAACACGTCTTCGTCCATCTCGACCTGATTCAAGGATTGAAGGCAGATGAGTATGCGACCGAGTATATTTGCCAGACGTATCGTCCGTACGGCATCATCTCGACGAAAGGAAGCGTCATTTTAAAAGCGAAGCAAAAACAGGTTAAAACGGTCCAACGTTTGTTTTTAATCGATTCGAGCTCGCTCGAACGAAGCTATCGCCTCATCAAGCGGACGCAACCGGACTATATTGAAGTGTTACCGGGTCTCGTTCCGAAATATATCCGGGCCGTGAAGGCGGAAACCGGAATCCCGGTCTTTGCCGGCGGACTGATTTCGTCGACCGAGGAAGTCGAGGCCGCCCTCGAGGCCGGTGCGACGGTCGTGACGACGTCCGACCAACGGCTTTGGACGAACGAATAGGACTCAAATTCATCGAATCCGGGTATGTGAGTGTGCAGGAGGGATGTATATGAAACAAGTTATGATTATCACAGGTGTCAGCCAAGGGATTGGCTATGAATTGGCACGTCATTTCCGCGACACGTATCACGTCATCGGACTCGATAAAGGCGATGATCCGCAACTGGACGGAGTGACGTTTTACGAGCTGGATTTGGAAGACCACGAAGCGATTTCTCGCGTGTTCGACGACATTCAGCGCCAAGTCGGTGTCGCTCACGTGCTCATCAATAACGGCGGCGTCTCGTCGCTCGTCAAACCGATGGCCGAACTTGACGTTGAGACGTTCAAGCAAGTGATTGACGTCAACCTTGTCGGGACGTTCGCTTGTGCCAAAGCGTTCTTATCGTTGAACGAGGGAGCGGGATATGGCCGCATCATCAACCTGGCCTCGACGCGCTCACTTCAAAACGAGCCCGATTGGGAAGCGTACGGCGCGTCCAAAGGTGGCATCGTGTCATTGACCCAATCGATGGCGGTATCGCTCGCGGAGCGCCCGATTACGGTGAATGCGATTAGTCCCGGTTGGATTCATACGTCGGATGAGGCACTCCGTGACATCGACCATGCGCAACATCCGTCGGGCCGGGTCGGAAAACCGGATGATATCGTCCGTGCGGTCGCTTATTTAATTGATGAACAGAACGATTTCGTCAACGGGCATAACCTCGTCGTCGACGGCGGAATGACGAAAAAGATGATTTACGAGCCGTAATCGGAAGAAACAGGACCATTACCCTATGTTTTAATACAGGATATGAGTGGATGGGACTAGTCGTGGGTAAAGGATGGGGATGTATTATGAACCCATTTAAGGAGGAATCGCCGTGCACCAGTTGATTGAAGAGGCACTCCGATTCGCGGCCGTCCAACACGACGGACAGTTTCGAAAAGGAACGAATATTCCCTACTTGACCCACCCCGTCGCCGTGTCGATGCTGCTCGTCGAAGACCGACAACCGGTCCCGGTCGTGGCCGCCGGCTTGCTCCATGATTTGCTTGAAGACACGTTGACGACCCCCGAAGAGATCGAAGAACGGTTCGGTAGTGAAGTGAGACGACTCGTTGAAGCGGTGTCCGAACCCGGGAAGCACCTTTCATGGGAAGAACGGAAACGGATGACGATTCAGCACGTGCAGACGATGCAGTACGATGAAGTGGCGCTCTTGGCGGCGGACAAGATACATAATCTTCGTTCGATTCGACTCGACGTTGAGTCTGCCGGTAAACAAGTATGGGATCGCTTCAGACGCCCACTCCGCGACCAGTCGTGGTACTATCACGAGTTGCTCCAAGCGTTCAAACCGTTCAGTCAGACGACGACGCTCATCGAGTCGTTCGAGACCGAGCTGAATTTGTTGTTTTATGGGATCGCCGACGAACGGTCCGACAAGCTCTGGAAATTGTTCAATGTCATTCAGCATGGCTTCCATGAAGAGGACTGGCTCCAAGAGACGTCGACGCTCTGTCAGACCGCCTATGAGTTGAATGAGACGATGCGCGAAGGCTATCGACAAGGCACGGACGTCAATCAACCGGAGCTTGATGGCTTGTCCGCACAATTGAAAGAAGCAGGACTATGGGAACGTTTACCGCTCCCGATGCTCCAAGCGATTGATGAACTGTCCTACAGGACGGCGATGCCAGTCGATGACGTCGTCGCCCATTTAAGGTTCAATTGATTGTCAAATGACCTTCAACGTGATATATTCGTCGTGAACATAAGAAGGGGAGTAGCGACCACAACCGTGGTCGGTGGGTCGTCATTACGGTGCAATGCACTCGGTCCACCGAGCTTCTTACCAAGTCCGCAAGACCTTTTTATGGATGCTTTTTTGGCGTCCATAAAGAGGTCTTTTTGAATTCATGAAAAAGGGGAGACTTATTCAAATGGTATTTATTTATTTCATCTTGGCCGCAGCCATCACCGTTTACGCTGCCATGAAACTCTCGACTTACGCTGACGTCATCAGTGAGAAGTCGACGATGAGCGGGATGCTCGTCGGGACGGTATTGCTGGCCGGTGCGACATCGCTGCCGGAAGTGACGACGAGCGTCTCGGCCGTCATGATCAACAACCCGGATATCGCCATCGGGAACATGCTCGGATCGAACTTGTTCAACATTTTCATCTTGGCGATGTTCGATCTCTTCTATCGTCAGAAACGCTTGTTCAATGAAGCGAGCCGAGATCATCTCTATACGGCCGGTCTCGGGCTCATGTTGACGCTCGTCACGATGATTGCTCTCATCGTGCGCATCGATTTCACGATTCTCGGCATCGGAATTGACGCCTTGTTGATCGCGGTATTGTATGGGATCGGGATTTACTATATCGGAAAACGCCCGCAACAACCTGCCGTTGAGCGGGAAGCTGCCCACGAGGCGGTTCAAGAAGTCGGTGCCAGTGCGACGAGTTCGATCACGGTCAAACGTGCGATCGTCGGTTTCATCATCGCCGCACTCGTCATCATGGCGGCAGGGACGGCGCTATCTGTGTTAGGTGATCAAATCGCCGTCGTCACCGGCCTCGGTTCAAGCTTTGTCGGCAGTTTCTTGATTGCCGCGACGACTTCGCTTCCAGAGGCGGTATCGGTATTTGTCGCCTTGAAACTCCGTAACGTCAACTTGGCGTTCGGTTCGATTTTAGGAAGTAACGTCTTCAACATGCTCATTATCGCCATGTCAGACGTGTTTTACCGAAACGGCTCGATTTTGGCCGACGTAGCTGCGTCTCACTTGGTGACGGCCATCGGAATCACGATTTTGTCGGTGTTGGTCATGTATACGCTTCTTCGCAAAGATGTGACGTCGAAACTGCGTTACATCTTGCCATCGGCGCTTGTCGTGCTCGTCTACTTCGCTTCGTCTTACTTCATCTTCATCGGTTAATCTGGCACGGTGTCCTCCGAGACACCGTGTTTTTTTGTTTACCGCGGTCCGAGGAATCACTTTTCATCGTCTTGGGTATAGAAGGAGGGAAGGAGGGGTGGCGATGCAAATGCATTCCGTAGAACGTTTAGATGAGTATGTCGTTTTAATCCCAGCCTATAATCCGGATCAAGCGCTCGTCACACTTGTCCGCGAGCTGAAAGAGACGGGATTTGTCCATGTCATCGTCGTGAACGATGGGAGTGTCGAGACATCCCAAACTGTCTTCGATGAGGTCGGGAAGTGGGTGACGACTGTTCTCGTCCATGAACGGAATCAAGGCAAGGGTGCGGCGTTGAAGACGGGGATTCGTCACGTCGTCGAACGATTCCCCGGTACGCATGGTGTCATCACCGTCGATGCGGACGGACAACATCTGCCGGAGGATGTAAAAAGCTTGTATGAAGCAGGGGTTCAACGGCCGCACCATCTGGTCATGGGCTGTCGTGATTTTTCTGGTGCGCATATTCCGTTCCGAAGCCGATTCGGGAACCAGATGACACGTGGTGTCATGTTCGTCGGCAGCGGGCTTCGACTGAAAGACACCCAGACCGGTCTGCGGGCCGTTCCGTTGCGCTATGCGGAACAGTTGCTCGACGTGCCCGGGAACCGCTATGAGTTCGAGATGAACATGTTGACGTTCACGAAACGTTGGCAAGTCCCGATTCAACAGATTCCGATTCAAACCGTGTATGTGGCCGAGAACGCTTCGTCCCATTTTCGCCCGGTCATCGACTCGATTCTGATTTATCGCATGTTTTTAGCCTATTCGTTATCCTCGGTCGCCTCATTTTTATTAGATATCGGCGCCTATGCCTTGTTCATTTTTTTATTGAATCCGTGGTTTGAGACGACCCATGTCTTGATTGCGACGGTATTGGCCCGCATCATCTCGTCCTTATTCAATTACGTGGTGAATCGAAAAGTCGTATTCGACTCGAAAGCGAGACGGGCGATGCCGAAATACTTCGGTCTCGTCGGCTTGCAGATGGCGTTGTCGGCTGGTCTCGTCTATGTATTGTTCCTGTTGTTTCGGGACGGGGAAGTGTGGATTAAAGTGTTTGTCGACAGCCTTTTGTTCGTCGTCAGTTATTATGTCCAAAAAAGATGGATCTTTAAACGGTGACGAGGCTGGGACATAACTCAGTAGATTTATAAGAAAGAGGCCACCTGGCGCGACTCGTTCGCGCCAGGTGGCCTCTTCTCCTTTTTATGG